>NZ_SPQL01000019.1 GCF_004570385.1 Blastococcus sp. CT_GayMR19
CAACCACCGCCGCCCCACGCTCCCGCGCGGCCGTCGCCCGGGCCGCGCGGGAGCGTGGGGCGGCGGTGGCTGCCCGCGTGCGGGGCGATGCCGAGCGCGCGCTCACTGCGCTGGGGAACTCTCTCGCTCGTGCCGTCGCCGAGCGGGACGCCCTCGCCACGGCCCGGTCGTCGTCCGAGGCGGAACTCCTGGAGGTGCGGGCCCGAGTCCGTGCCGCGACGTCGGACCTCGACCGGCTCACCGACGAGGTGCACCGTGACGAGGTCGCCCGCGCCGAGCAGCGGTACCGGATCGAGGCGCTGGAGGAGCGGGCCGCCGAGGAGTACGGCGTCGACCTGCCCACCCTGCTCGCCGAGTACGGCCCGGCCGCGCCGGTGCCGCCCGCGCCCCAGCAGGTGGCCGCGGCCGAGGCGGCGGGGGAGCCCGAACCGGCGCCGACGCCCTACGACCGCGCCGTGCAGGAACGCCGCGCGGCGCGGGCCGAGCGGGACATGGCGACGCTCGGCAAGGTCAACCCGCTGGCGCTCGAGGAGTTCGCGGCGCTGGAGGAGCGGCACGGGTTCCTCGCCACCCAGCTCGAGGACCTCAAGTCCACGCGACGGGACCTGCTCACCGTCGTCCGCGAGGTGGACGAGCGCATCCACGACGTCTTCGCCGCGGCGTTCGCCGACGTCCAGCGCGAGTTCGAGATCGTCTTCGCCACGCTGTTCCCGGGCGGGCACGGGCGGCTGTTCCTCACCGAGCCCGACGACCTGCTGGCCACCGGCATCGAGATCGAGGCGCGTCCGCCGGGCAAGAAGGTCAAGCGGCTGTCGCTGCTCTCCGGCGGGGAGCGTTCCCTGACCGCCGTCGCCCTGCTCGTGGCCATCTTCCGCGCCCGCCCCTCGCCGTTCTACGTCCTCGACGAGGTCGAGGCCGCCCTGGACGACGTCAACCTGGGCCGGCTGCTCACCCTGGTCGAGGAGCTCCGGTCGACGTCCCAGCTGATCGTGATCACCCACCAGAAGCGGACGATGGAGATCGCCGACGCCCTGTACGGCGTGAGCATGCGCGGCGACGGGATCACCGGCGTCATCAGCCAGCGGCTCCGCGAGCTCGAGACGGCGTAGCCACCCGGTTCAGACGCCGCTGCGGACCTCGAGGTCGACGACGAGCGGCAGGTGGTCCGACGCGCCCTCGGCGTCCAGCACCCGGGCGGCGGCGACGGTCACGCCGGAGGAGACCCAGACCTGGTCGATCCGCTTGCGCGGCGAGCGGGCGGGGAACGTGTCGCCCTCGTCCCCGCGCCAGAACCGCCACCCCGCCTGGTCGTCGCGCTCCGTCGCCAGCTCCCAGGCGTCGGTGAAGCGCCCGCGGAGCGCCTCCAGCTCAGGGGCGTCCGGGGACGCGTTGAAGTCGCCCACCAGGACGCCGCCCTCCATCCGCTCGGTGTGCAGCGCGGCCAGCGCCGCCACCTGCTCGGCCCGCTCCGGCACCGACCGGGTCGTGAGGTGCGTCGCGGTCACCCACAGCGTGCCGCCGTCCAGCTCGAGCATCGTGCGGAGTGCGCTGCGCGGCTCGCCGCCGCCGGGCAGCCGGTGCACGTCGCTGACCAGGATCGGCAGCCGGGACAGCAGGGCGTTGCCGTACTGGCGCGGCTCGGCCGGCCCGTCCCCGCCCACCCGCGGCTCGTCGATCGCCGGCCCCCAGGCCAGCTGCATGTCCAGCGCCCGGGAGAGCAGCAGAGCCTGGTCGACGTCCTCGCTGCGGTCGCCGTAGTACCGGTCGACCTCCTGCAGGCAGATCACGTCGGCGTCCACCGCGTGCAGCAGCTTGGCCAGCCGCGGCAGGTCGTGCCGATGGTCGTCCCCGACGCCGTGGTGGGTGTTGAACGTGACCAGACGGACGGGGATCGGAGGCTGGTCGGGTCCAGGCGCCGGCCGCATCCCGGGGAGAGCTGTCACCGCCCCACCCTGTCAGGCCTCGGCCAGCGGCATGTCGAGGACCTGGGTCAGCTCCGTGGCACCCAGCTCGCTCACCGACAGCACGAACCGCGCCTCGCGCCCGGTGAGCACCAGCTCGCCGATCTGGTTGCCGAAGTACGGGCCGGCCTGCTTCTCCCACTCGAGCGTCGTCGGCTCGGCCCGCACCAGGCGGGCGAGCCGCTCGGTGAGACGCCGTGCCCGGGCGCTCCACCCGATCCGGAAACCCACCCGGATCGGGTGCGGGGCCTGGTTGTGCAGCGGCGAGACCGTCAGCTGGTGCACGCGGGCCGCGAGCCCCTCCGGGCGGACCACCTCGGCGGCGTAGGCGTGGTGGACGTCGCCGGAGAGCACCAGCGCGGTCGCCGGCGCGCGGCCGTGCTCGCCCCGCGCGACGGCGGTGAGCGCCGACCCGAGACGGTCGAAGGAGTGCCCGAAGGCCGCCCAGTGCTCCAGGTCGGACGCCTGGCGCACCGCCTCGGACAGGCGCCCCCGCCACCGGCCGTGGTGCCGGACGTTCAGCGTCTCGTTCCACCGCTCGAGGTTGTGGATGGCGTGCGGCAGCAGCCACGGCAGGGAGGTGCCGAGGATGAGGTGTTCCACGCCCTCGTCGACCGCCCGGTGCATGGCCGCTTCCACCCAGGCGAACTCGTCCTCGTCCAGCATCCGCCGGTGCTGCTCCTCCAGCACCCGGCCCGCCCGGCTGTCGATCATGATCAGCCGCGCGTCGCCCCAGTGGCGCACGAAGCTCCACCGGATCGTGGCCGGTTCGGCGTCGGCCAGTTCGGCCATCTCGCGCAGCATCGGCTCGGCGTCCCGGGCGGCGTCATCGGCGCTCATGCCCTGGATCGCCTGCCAGGTCTTGTTCTCCGCCAGCTCCTGCGGGCTGAGGTTGCCCAGGTGCTGGTAGACCCAGTAGCTGACCAGGCCGCCGCAGATCCGCCCGTGCCACCACGCCTCGCTGGTGACCTTCTCCCGCCACGCGGCGGAGGTGTTCCAGTCGTCGATCATCTCGTGGTCGTCGAAGATCATGGACGACGGGATGGTCGACAGCAGCCAGCGGACCTGCGGGTCGCCCCACGACTCCACGTAGAGCCGGGTGTACTCCTCGAAGTCCGCGACCTGGTCCTCGAGTGCCACCGCTTCCTTGCGGGACGTGCGGCGGCGCCTGAGGACGGACTTCGTCTCCTTCGTCAGCTCGTCGGCGTAGACCTGGTCACCGAGCAGCACCAGGGCGTCGGGCCACTGGTCCTCCGGCAGCGGCGCGATCCGGCTCGCGTACAGGTCCAGCGCGTCGGGCGGGATCCCCTCGGACTCCCCGACCGTCCGCGGGCTGGCGTACCGGCAGGAACCGAAGGCGATGCGGAAGGGGCCCGAGCCGCCGGCGGTGCGGATGCGGCTCGGCGGGAACTCCGACCCGGCCGGCGGCCACACCTGCCCGCCGTCGAGGCGCACCTCGTAGGGGGTGCTGCTTCCCGGCTCGAGGTCCTCCACCAGGACGAGCGCGTAGTGGTGGCCGCCGACGCAGAACGTGCGCGCCCGCCGGCCGAGCACCTCGACCTCGCAGGGGCGGTCGGTCTCCACCCACACCGTGGCGGACACGGGGTCGACGTGCCTCAGGAGTGGGCCGAGGAGGAGGGCGGGGGGGCTCTCGTCGGGCGGTGGCATGCCACCAGACTGGCCCACGCACCTGTGTCCCGCCTGCATCCCCGCTGTGGGCTGGAAGACTCGGGGCATGGAATTCGTGCTCATCGCGATCGTGATCCTCGTCGTCGCGCTGATCGCCGGGCTCGGCCTGCTCGTCGGCCGGGGACGACGCACCACCCGGCTGGACGACGACGCGGTCGCCGGCACGACGCTGACGCGGCCGCGCCCTCCCGTCGAGGAGGCGCCCCCCGCACGGGGTTCGACGGCATCCGGTCTCGGTCTGCCGCCCGAGGCGCCGGAGGTCTCGCTCCCGCCCGCCGAGCCCGAGCCGGGGCTGCTCTTCGAGACCCCGCCGCCGTCGGCCGGGCGGCTCGTGCGGCTGCGCTCCCGGCTGGCCCGCTCCCAGTCCTCGCTCGGCCGTGGCCTGCTCACGGTGCTGGCCCGCGAGAAGCTCACCGAGGACGACTGGGAGGAGGTCGAGGAGACCCTCCTCGCCGCCGACGTGGGCCTCGCCGCGACCACGCAGATCGTCGAGCGCCTGCGCACCCAGTCGATGGTGCTCGCCACCGCCAGTGGCACCGACCTGCGGGAGCTGCTGGTGCGCGAGCTCGTCGCCGTCCTGGGGCCGGACCTGGACCGCACGCTGGGCACCGACCGGCACGACGGGCTGCCGGGCGTCGTCCTCGTGGTGGGGGTCAACGGCGCCGGCAAGACGACGACCGTCGGCAAGATCGCCCGCGTGCTCGTCGGCGACGGGAAGAGCGTCGTCCTCGGTGCCGCCGACACCTTCCGCGCCGCCGCCGCCGACCAGCTGGAGACCTGGGGCGAGCGCGTGGGCGTGCTGACCGTGCGCGGCCGCGAGGGCGGCGACCCGGCGTCGGTGGCGTTCGAATCGGTCCGCACCGGCGTGGAGGGCGAGGTCGACGCCGTGCTGGTGGACACCGCCGGCCGGCTGCACACCAAGTCGGGCCTCATGGACGAGCTGGGCAAGATCAAGCGCGTCGTCGAGAAGCAGTCGCCCGTGACGGAGGTGCTGCTCGTGCTCGACGCGACGACCGGGCAGAACGGGATCGTGCAGGCGCGGGTGTTCACCGAGGCGGTGGACGTCACCGGAGTGGTGCTCACGAAGCTCGACGGCACGGCCAAGGGCGGCATCGTCGTCTCGGTGCAGCGGGAGCTCGGCATCCCGGTGAAGCTCATCGGGCTGGGGGAGGGACCCGACGACCTCGCGCCGTTCGAGCCGGGTGCCTTCGCGGAGGCGCTGGTCGGCGGAGGGGACTAGACGAGGTCCGCCGGGTCCAGCTCGACGGTGTACGACGTGATGGCGGTGACGACCCCGTCGCGGAACTCGTAGATGTCGCAGGAGGCGACGACGCCGACCTCGCCCTCGGCGTCCACGTAGCGGCCGATCGCGTCCACCGCGGCTGCGTCGCCCTCGGCGACGACCAGGAAGCGCTCGAAGCATGCCGTGCCCTTCGCGAGCTCGCTGAGCGTGGTTTCGCACGCGTCGATCACGGCCTCCCGCCCGGTCAGCGTGAACTGCCCGGGGGAGGTCCAGCGCACGTCGGTGGCCAGGGACGGGTAGGCCTCGGCGAAGCGGTGGCCGGAGAAGGCCTCGGCGATCTGGCGGGGCGTGGCCATCAGGTGTCCTCTCGGGCGACGGCTAGGACGACGGGACGTTCGCCGGGTCGAACCCGTAGGGGAGCTCCAGCCGGTGCGCGGCCAGCAGGTCGGCGTCGGCGAGCAGGTCGCGCGTCGGCCCGTCCGCGACCACGGCTCCGCCGTCCAGGACGACCGATCGCGGGCAGAGCTGCAGGGCGTACGGCAGGTCGTGGGTGACCATCAGCAGGGTCACCGGCAGCGCCTGCAGCACCTCGGCCAGCTCGCGGCGGCCGGCGGGGTCGAGGTTGGACGACGGCTCGTCGAGCACCAGGATCTCCGGGTCCATCGACAGCACCGTGGCGACCGCGACCCGACGGCGCTGGCCGAAGGACAGGTGGTGCGGCGGCCGGTCGGCGAACTCCGCCATGCCCACCCGGTCCAGCGCCGCCGCGACCCGCGCCGCGACCTCGGGTTCCGGCAGGCCGAGATTGCGCGGGCCGAACGCGACGTCCTCGGCGACGGTCGGCATGAACAGCTGGTCGTCGGGGTCCTGGAAGACGACGCCGACCCGCCGCCGGATCTCCCGCAGGGTCGGCTTGCCGACCGGCAGCCCGGCCACCGACACCCGGCCGCGGCCGGCCCGCAGGATGCCGTTGAGGTGCAGCACGAGCGTCGTCTTCCCGGCCCCGTTCGGGCCGAGCAACGCCACCCGCTCGCCCCGCTCGAGCCGCAGGTCGACGCCGAACAGTGCCTGGTGCCCGTCGGGATAGGCGAAGGCGACATCCTCGACCAGCAGGGAGGGAGCCGTCATCCGAGCACGAACCCCGCCGTCAGGACCGCCGCCGCGGCCACCGGCAGCGTCAGCGCCGTCGCCCAGGCCCGCGGGCGGACGGCGGCGGCCGGGCCGGTGCGCAGGTGCCCGTCGTAGCCCCTGGACAGCATGGCGAGGTGCACCCGTTCGCCCCGCTCGTAGGAGCGCACGAACAGCGACCCCGCCGTGGCGCCGAGGACGCGCAGCCCGGCCGCGCCCCGCGCGCGGAAGCCGCGGGACTCGCGGGCGACCCGCATCCGCTGGAGCTCGCCGGTGACGACGTCGGCGTAGCGGATCATGAACATCAGGATCTGCACGAGCACCGCCGGCAGCCGCAGCCGCTGCAGCCCGCGGAGCAGTGCCCGGGGCTCGGTCGTGACGGCGAGGACGGTCGCGGCGAGCACCGAGAGCGTGGCCTTCGCCAGCAGCCCGCCGCCGGTCTCCAGCCCGCTCCGGGAGACCGCCAGGCCGAGCACCTCCACCCGGGGCCCCGCCGTCACGAACGGCAGCAGCAGGGCGAACGCGACGAACGGCAGCTCGACGACCAGACCGCGGGCGAGCCGCCCGGGCCGCACCCGGGCGACGGCTG
This sequence comes from Blastococcus sp. CT_GayMR19, assembly GCF_004570385.1. Taxonomy (GTDB): domain Bacteria; phylum Actinomycetota; class Actinomycetes; order Mycobacteriales; family Geodermatophilaceae; genus Blastococcus_B. The sequence continues at coordinate 6,611 of NZ_SPQL01000019.1, forward strand.
CCACGGCGAGCACCACCACCAGGTAGCCGGCGTAGGCCGCCGGGGCCCAGGCGGCGTGCACCGGCGTCGCCACCACGACCAGGGCGAAGGCCAGGACGGCGACGAGCTTGACGTGCGGCTCCAGCCGGTGGACCCGGGTGGTGCCGCCCACGTAGCGGGCGGTCAGGGCGCCGCCGTGACCCGCGCCCACGTCAGTCCGTCGGCGTGCCGGCGCCGGCGGCCCGCCGCCGGACGAGCAGGGTCAGTCCACCCGCCAGTGCGAGGGTGACCACGACGCCGGCGACGCCGGCCGTTCCGGTCGAGACGCGGCTCTCCTCGCCGGCCACGGCGTAGTCGGCCAGCGGAGAGTCCGCGGTCGCGCTGTCCTGGGCGGTGTCGGCGAAGCCCGCCTGCTCGGCAGCCGATTCGAGCCCGTCCGGGGAGGAGCTGGCGTACCAGCTGCCCACGCCGGCGACCAGCAGGGCCAGCAGCAGGCCGGTGACCCAGACCGTGCGGGTGCGGGGTGCGCGGCTCACCGGGTGATCCCGGCCCCGACCGGCTCGGCGCGGCTCTGCAGCGGGGCGGCCTGGTGCAGGTGCGTCGCGCCGTGGACGAGGTCCGGCCGCACGGCGAGGACGGCGCCGAGCACCGCGACGGTGATGGCGGCCTCGCCGACGCCGATCAGCAGGTGCACCCCACCCATGGCCGCGGCGACGGCGCCGAGGGGCACTCCCGCGACCCCGCCGACCGCGAACAGGGCGACGAACGCGAGCGCCGCCGCGGGCACGGAGAGGAACGCAGCCGTGGCCGCGGCGGCCAGCAGCCCGCCGCGCGTCCGGGGCAGCACGGCGGTGAGCAGCCGGAAGACGCCGTAGCCGAGCACGACCGACACCACCGCCATCAGCGTGACGTTGGTGCCCAGTGCCGTGAGCCCGCCGTCGGCGAAGAGGACCGCCTGGACCAGCAGGACCACGGTCATGCACAGGATCGCCGTCCACGGTCCCACCAGGACGGCGGTGAGCACCGCGCCGATCAGGTGCCCGCTGGTGCCGCCGGCGACCGGGAAGTTGATCATCTGGGCGGCGAAGACGAAGGCGGCCGTCAGGCCCGCGAGGGGCGCGGCGCGATCGTCCAGCTCGCGCTCGGCGCGGCGGATCGCCAGGGCGACGACGCCGACGGCCAGGGCCCCGGTGGCGACGGACGTGGCGGGGTCGAGGAACCCGTCGGGGACGTGCACGCTGCCTCCGGAGTGCTCGCGGGTGGTGGGCGGCGACCGCGCCCAGCTGGGGGTCTGCCGCCTGCGGAAACCTTATTGCACATCGTTTGCAATTGCACTGCCGGGTGTGTCCGGTGCCACGAACGGGGGGTCCGCAACACGACCGGAACGCAGGAGCGGGACACGCGGACCTGAGTTCACCGCCACGAAACGTGCCGAGGACGCCGCCAGAAACACGGGGACGGCACCGTGAACGCCACGTCGCCCTCCTCCCGAGGAGCGCCGGACACACCCGCCCCGGCCCCTGGCCGACGATCCACTCAGGAGGTTGCCGTGGACACCGGCGACACTGCCTGGGTCCTGACCAGCGCCGCCCTGGTGCTGCTCATGACCCCCGGTCTGGCGCTCTTCTACGGCGGCATGGTCCGCGCGAAGAGCGTCCTCAACATGATGATGATGAGCTTCGGAGCGCTCGCGCTGATCAGCGTGCTCTGGGTGCTCTACGGCTACTCGATGGCCTTCGGGAACGACATCGGCGCCGGCCTGCTCGGCAATCCCTTCGAGTTCTTCGGCCTCTCCGGGCTGCTCGGCACCGAGGGCATCGACAACGGGTTCGCCGCCACCTCGCTGGTCTTCACGGTCCCCTCGATGGCCTTCGTGGCCTTCCAGGCGGTCTTCGCGATCATCACCGTCGCCCTGATCTCCGGCGCCATCGCCGACCGGGCCCGCTTCGGTCCGTGGATGATCTTCGCCGGCGTCTGGGCGACCGTCGTCTACTTCCCGGTGGCCCACTGGGTGTTCGCGTTCGACGGTGCGGAGTCCGAGACCGGCGGGTGGATCGCCAACACCCTGCTGGCCATCGACTTCGCCGGCGGCACGGCCGTGCACATCAACGCCGGCGCCGCGGGCCTCGCGCTCGCCCTCGTCCTCGGCAAGCGCCGCGGCTTCGGCCGCGAGCCGATGCGGCCGCACAACCTCCCGCTCGTGATGATCGGTGCCGGCCTGCTCTGGTTCGGCTGGTTCGGCTTCAACGCCGGCTCGGCGCTGTCGGCCAACGGCCAGGCCGCCGAGGTCTTCGTGACCACGATCGTCGCCACCGCGGCCGCCACGCTGGGCTGGCTCGCGACGGAGAAGATCCGCGACGGGCACGCCACGTCCCTGGGCGCCGCGTCCGGCGTCGTCGCGGGCCTCGTGGCGATCACGCCGGCGTGTTCGTCGGTCACCCCGGTCGGCGCGATCTTCATCGGCCTCCTCGCCGGTGTCCTGTGCGCCCTCGCGGTAGGCCTGAAGTACAAGCTGGGCTACGACGACTCGCTCGACGTCGTCGGCGTCCACCTCGTCGGCGGCCTGTGGGGCACCCTGGCGGTCGGCCTGTTCGCCTCCGCCGCCACCACGGCGGGCGTCGACGGGCTGTTCTACGGCGGCGGCGTCGACCAGCTCTGGAAGCAGGCGGTCGGAGCCCTCGCGGTGCTGGTCTACTCGTTCGTGCTCACCATGGTCATCGGGATCGCCATCCAGAAGACGATCGGCTTCCGCGTCACCGACGAGGCCGAGATCGCCGGGATCGACAACGGCGAGCACGCCGAGACCGCGTACGACTTCGCCTCCCTCGGCGGCGGTAGCGGAACATCACTGGTCGGCCAGGCACACGCCGAGGCCCGCAACACGGAGGGAAGCCGGGTATGAAGCTGGTCACCGCGATCGTCAAGCCGTTCAAGCTGGACGACGTCAAGAACGCACTCGAGCTGATCGGCGTCGCCGGTCTGACCGTCAGCGAGGTCCAGGGCTTCGGCCGCCAGCGGGGACACACCGAGGTCTACCGCGGGGCGGAGTACCAGGTGGACTTCGTGCCCAAGGTGCGCATCGAGGTGGTCGTCAGCGAGCTGGACGCCGCCCGCGTGGTCGATGCCGTGGTCGAGGCCGCCTCGACGGGGCAGATCGGCGACGGCAAGGTGTGGGTCACCACGATCGACGAGATCGTGCGCGTCCGCACCGGTGAGCGCGGCGACGACGCGCTCTAGGTCCTGAGGACGGCCGCCGGCCGGGGGAGCGGATTCCGCTGCCCCGGCCGGCGTTCCTCTGCCAGGCGGCTCACATCCATCGAGGGGGAGACGTGCTCGACGTCGCCGCGCTGCCCGGCCTGACCCGCGCCGAGCGGGTGCAGGTGCTCGACGCGTGGCTCGGCAGGCTGCTCGACGAGGCGGTCGCCGGCACGCCCCCGTCCCGGCAGCGCCGCGGCGCGCCCCCGCCGCGGACCGGCACCAGCGGCATCGCGCTCGTCGCCGTCGGCAGCCTCGGCCGCCGCGAGCTGCCCCCGTTCGGCGACCTCGACCTGGTCCTGGTGCACGACGGGCGGCCCGAGATCGCCTCCGTCGCCGACGCCCTCTGGTACCCGGTGTGGGACGCCGGCCTCCGGCTGGACCACTCCGTGCGCTCGATCCCCGAGGCCGTGGGCGTTGCCTCCACCGACGTCAAGGCGGGCCTGGGGCTCCTGGACGCCCGGCTGGTCGCCGGCGATGCCGAGCTCGCCGCCCGGCTGCGGACGGCGACGCTGGCGAGCTGGCGGCAGTCCGCCTCCCGACTGCTGCCCCAGCTGCGCGACCTGCGCCGGGGACGGGCCCACCAGGTCGGCGAGGTCGCCTTCCTCCTGGAGCCCGACCTCAAGGAGGCCTACGGCGGCCTGCGCGAGGGCCAGGTGCTCCGCGCCGTCGCCGCCGCCCAGCTCGGCGACGAGCCCACCGCCGAGATCGAGGCCGCGTACGCCTTCCTGCTCGACGTCCGCGACGAGCTGCGGCGGCGCACCGGCCGCCCCGCCGACGTCCTCGTCCGTCAGGAGCAGCGCCCCGTCGCGGTCGCGCTCGGCCTCGCCGACGAGGACATCCTGCTGCGCGAGGTCAGCCTCGCCGGCCGCCGGCTCGCCTTCGTGGCCGACGAGACCTGGCGCCGGGTCGAGGCGGGCCTCGTGCGGCGGCCGCACGGCCGGTACCGCCGGGTGCGGCGCGAACCGCTGGCCGAGGGCGTCGTCCGGCAGGGGGACGAGGTCGTCCTCGCCCAGGGCGCCCGGCCGGCGGTCGATCCGGGGCTCCTGCTGCGCGCAGCGGCTGCCGCGGCCCGCGCCGACCTGCTGCTCTCGCCGTACACGCTCAAGGTGCTCGCGGTGCACAGCCCGCCGGTGCCCGAGCCGTGGCCGGCGGAGCTCCGCTGGTCCTTCCTCCGGCTCCTCGCCAGCGGTCGTGCGGCGGTCCCGATCCTCGAACAGCTGGACCAGGAGGGTCTCCTGGCGCGCCTGCTGCCGGAGTGGGACCGGGTCCGCTCCCTCCCGCAGCGCCACCCGTGGCACCGGTTCACCGTGGACCGGCACCTCGTGGAGGCGGCCGCGGCCGCCTCCGAGCTGACCCACGACGTCGACCGTCCCGACCTGCTGCTGGTCGCCGCGCTGCTGCACGACATCGGCAAGGGCTGGCCCGGCGACCACAGCGTCGTGGGCGAGCCGATCGCGGCGGAGATGGCCACGCGGATGGGGTTCTCCCCGCCCGACGTCGCGGTCCTCCGCGTCCTGGTCCGCCATCACCTGCTGCTGCCGGCCACCGCCACCCGGCGGGACATCGACGACCCCGCGACGATCGACCGCGTGGCCGCCACCATCGACCACGACCCCGCGGTGCTCCAGCTGCTGCACGCCCTCGCCCAGGCCGACGGAGCCGCCACGAGCGCGTCGGCGTGGTCCCCCTGGAAGGCGCATCTGGTCGCCGCCCTGGTCGCCCGCGTCCAGGCGAAGCTGGGGTCCGTGGCCGGGGCACCGGAGCCGGTGCTGCATCCGACGGAGCCCCAGGTGACCGCCCGGCCCCTCGACATCCCCGGGGCGGGCGGCGCGGTCACCGTCGGGATCGAGGACGTCGCCGACGGACAGCAGGTGACCATCGGTGCACCCGACCGGTCGGGCCTGCTCAGCACGTGCGCCGGCGTGCTCGCCCTCAACCAGCTCGACGTCCGCGCCGCGCGGATCGCCGTCGAGGCGGGGTACGCGACGGCCGTCTTCGCCGTGCGCCCCCGGTTCGGTCGCGCGCCCGTGCCGGAGATCCTCGCCGACGGCGTCCGCGCCGCGCTGGAGGGCACCCTGCCCCTGGCCGAACGCCTGCGGCAGCGGGAGGCGGACTACCGGCAGACGGGCGGCCGGTCGGCGCCGCCGCGCATCTCCTGGCACAACGGGGAGGTCAGCGGGGCCGCGAACGGCATCGTCGAGGTGCGGGCCGGGGACCGGGCCGGGCTGCTCTACCGGCTCACGGCGGCGATCACGGGGGAGGGGCTCGACGTCACCTCGGCCCGGATCGAGACCCTGGGGGCGGATGCCGTCGACAGCTTCTACGTCCGCAACCCGTCCGGCACACCCGTGGACGCCGAGCAGCGCCGACGGGTCGACGAGGCGCTGGTGACCGCCACCGGAGGCGCGGTGCACGACGTCCTCGCCGGCGGGACGACCGACACGCCGGGCTGAACTCCCCGGAACTGTCGTACGTACGTGCGACCGTCGAGACAGATCGGGACGGAACGGTCCCGCAGTCGAGAGGAGCGTCCATGGACAGCCGGCTGTGGCCCTGCCCGCCCTGTGGCGAGATCCGCGAGTTCATCCAGCCGACGTGCCTCGACGGGCACACCGACGACGGCGGCGAGTGTCCCGAGTGGGCGTGCGTCGACTGCGGCTCCGCCGTCGTGTTCGGGGACGTCGGCGTGGTCGCCGGCGTCCTGCGCCTGCGACAGGCCGCCTGAGCGGTCGATACCCTCGGGTCGGACGGCGCGACGTGTTTCGCGCCCGTGACTGCTGAGGACGTGCTGTGTTCGAGACCCTCTCCGACCGACTGGACAAGGTCTTCGCCGGCCTGCGTGGCAAGGGCCGGCTCACCGAGGCCGACATCGACGCCACCGCGCGCGAGATCCGCATCGCGCTGCTCGAGGCGGACGTCGCGCTGCCGGTGGTCCGCGCGTTCATCGCGTCGGTAAAGGAGCGCGCGACCGGCGCCGAGGTGTCCGCTGCGCTGAACCCGGCGCAGCAGGTCATCAAGATCGTCAACGAGGAGCTCATCGGCATCCTCGGCGGGGAGACCCGCCGGATCCGGCTGGCCAAGACCTCGCCGACGGTGATCATGCTGGCCGGCCTCCAGGGCTCCGGTAAGACGACCCTGGCCGGCAAGCTCGGCCGCTGGCTCAAGAGCCAGGGCCACACCCCGCTCCTGGTCGCCGCCGACCTCCAGCGCCCCAACGCGGTCAACCAGCTGTCGATCGTCGCCGGCCAGGCCGGGGTCGACGTCTTCGCCCCCCAGCCGGGCAACGGGGTGGGCGACCCGGTGGAGGTCGCCCGGGAGTCCATCGAGCACGCCCGGCGCACGATGCACGACGTCGTGGTCGTCGACACCGCCGGCCGCCTCGGCATCGACGCCGAGCTCATGGCCCAGGCCGCCGCCATCCGCGACGCCGTCCAGCCCGACGAGACGCTGTTCGTGGTCGACGCCATGATCGGCCAGGACGCGGTCACCACCGCGACGGCGTTCCAGGAGGGCGTCGGGTTCACCGGCGTCGTCCTGACCAAGCTCGACGGCGACGCCCGCGGTGGTGCCGCACTGTCCGTCCGGCACGTCACCGGCCAGCCGATCATGTTCGCCTCCACGGGCGAGAAGCTGGCCGACTTCGACGTCTTCCACCCCGAGCGGATGGCCTCCCGGATCCTCGGGATGGGCGACGTCCTCACGCTCATCGAGCAGGCCGAGCAGCACTTCGACGCCGACCAGGCCGAGAAGATGGCCGGCAAGCTCGCCTCCCGCGAGGGCTTCACCCTCGAGGACTTCCTCGAGCAGATGATGTCCATCCGCAAGATGGGCCCCATCGCCAACCTGCTCGGCATGCTGCCCGGCGCCGGTGCGATGAAGGAGCAGCTCAAGCAGATCGACGACCGCGACCTGGACCGCACCGCGGCGATCATCCGGTCGATGACGCCGACCGAGCGGGTCACCCCGAAGATCATCAACGCGTCGCGGCGGGTCCGGATCGCGAACGGTTCCGGCGTCAGCGTCACCGACGTGAACCAGCTCCTGGAGCGCTTCACCCAGGCCCAGAAGATGATGAGCCAGATGGCCGGCAGCATGGGGCTGCCCGGTATGGGCCCGATGTCGAAGAAGGCGCGCGGCCGTCAGATGCAGGCCCAGGCCAAGAAGGGCAAGAAGGGCAAGGGCGGCAAGGCCAAGGGCGGGCCGGCGCGGCGTCCCTTGGGCGCCCCAGGGCTCCCACCCGGCGCCGGCTTGCCCGGCGGCGGGCTGCCTGGCGGCATGCCGGGCCTCCCGCCCGGCCAGGGGCTGCCGGATCTCACGAAGCTCAATTTCGACCAGTTGAAGGACGAGCGGCCCGGCCGGTGAGCGCTCCGCTGCATCTGTCCGGGGTCGTCCTTCCGGAGGGGGAGCATCGCGACCTCTGGGTCCGGGACGGACGCTTCACGTTCGAGACGGTGCCGGGGGCCGAGACGGTGACCCGGGGCGGCTGGCTCGTCCCGGGGCTGGTCGACGCGCACTGCCACGTCGGCATCGCCACCGGCGGCACGCGCGTCCAGGACCTCGACGCGGCCCGCCAACAGGCACTGGCCGACCGGGCGGCCGGGGTACTCGCCCTGCGCGACTGCGGCTCGCCCGTCGACACCCGGGCGCTGGACGACGAGCCCGACCTGCCCCGCATCCTCCGGGCCGGCCGGCACATCTCCGCGCCGCGCCGCTACATCCCCGGCCTGGCGGTCGAGGTCGAGCCGCCCGACCTGGTGGCCGAGGTCCGCACCCAGGCCCGCCGCGGCGACGGCTGGGTGAAGCTCATCGGTGACTGGATCGACCGGGACCTCGGCGACCTCGGCCCCCAGTGGCCGCGCGAGGCGCTGGCCGCGGCGATCACCGCCGCCCACGAGGAGGGCGCCCGGGTCACCGCCCACACGTTCGGCACCGACGCGCTCCCCGACCTCGTCGCGGCCGGCATCGACTGCATCGAGCACGGCACCGGCCTCACCGAGGACCTCATCGCGGAGATGGCCACCCGCGGCACGGCCGTCGTCCCGACGCTGGTGAACGTGGCGAACTTCCCCGGCTTCGCGGCCGCGGGGGAGAAGAAGTTCCCGGGGTACGCGAGCACGATGCGGCGGCTGCACGCGAACTCCGGCGCCGTGGTCCGCGCGGCGTTCGACGCCGGGGTGCCGGTCTTCGCCGGCACCGACGCGGGCGGTGGCATCGCGCACGGTGTTCTCGCCGACGAGGTCCGGGCGCTGCACGGGGCCGGGCTGCCAGCCGAGGCGGCGCTGGCCGCGGCGTCCTGGTCCGCCCGCGCCTGGCTCGGGCTGACGTGCATCGAGGAGGGGGCATCCGCCGACCTCGTCGTCTACGACGCCGACCCGCGGACGGACCTCGACTCGCTACGGCGACCGCAACGGATGCTGCTCCGGGGCCGCGTCGTCGCCTGAGCCGGGCGCGCCCAGCGCGAGGACAACGGTCGAGCCGTCGTCCGAGGAGCCGAGCCGCAGGGTTCCGCCGGAGGACTCGGCGGTGCGGCGGGCGATGTCGAGACCCAGGCCGGTCGACCCGCCTCCGCTGCGTCCCCGTTCGACCGCGGTGTCCGGCATCCCGGGGCCCGCGTCCGACACGGTCACCTCGGCGCCACCCGCGGCCCGCGGTTGCACCGCCACGCGGAAGGCGGTCCCCTCCGGGGTGTGGGCGAAGACGTTGCCGAGCAGGGCGTCCACCGCCGCGCCGAGGTCCGATGCGGCGACGCGCACCGGCAGCGGCACGGGGCTCAGCTCGACCGTGACGGCGCGGCGCTCCTCCTCGGCCAGCACCGACCAGAACCGCACCCGCCGCGCGACGACGTCCACCGCGTCGCAGCCGGCACCCAGTCCCTCGCGGACGGTCCGCCGGGCCTCGGAGATCACCTCGTCGATGCCCCGGCTCAGGGCGTCGACGTCCCCGAGCAGGCGGGTCCGGTCCTCGCCGGGCAGCGCCTCGACGTCCAGCCGGAGGGCGGTGAGGGGGGTCCTGAGCCGGTGGGCGAGGTCCGCGGCGGCCTCGCGCTCGGCGGTCAGGAGCTCGGCGATCCGGCCGGCCAGCGCGTTGACCGCGGTCGCGACCTCACGGACCTCCGCCGGGCCGGCAGGGGTGGCCCGCGCCGACAGGTCGCCGCTCCCGAGCCGGTGTGCGGTGGTCGCCAGGTCGGTGACCGGCCGCGTGAGCGAGCGCGCCAGCCGGTCGGCGACCAGCAGCGCCAGCAGCAGCAGGACGACCCCCAGCCCACCGAGCACCAGCCAGGTCCGCGAGACCCCCGCGCGCAGCAGCTCGCGCGGGACGAACACCTCGATGACCGCGGTGCCGTCGGGGCGCCGCACCGGCTGCAGGAGGCGGGTCCCGGTTCCGCTCTCCACGACCGTCGGGGTCAGCGGGATGCTTCCGGCGTCGACCGAGCCGGGTTCGGTCAGCCACTCCCCGTCGGTCCACCGCACCGCGACGATCCGGCCGCCGTCGACGGAGGCCGCCAGTCCGGCGGCGACCTCCTCGGGCGGGTCGAGCCCGACCGACGGGATCAGCACCTGCAGCTGGGCCTGGGCGGCGTCCATGGCGCGGGCCTCGGCCACCCTCGCGACCAGGGAGGCCGCCGGCAGCAGGAACGCGAGCAGGACGATCGACGTCGTCGCCGCGACCAGCAGCGTGATCTGGCGCCTCACGACTCGGGCTCGGCCAGCCGTACCCCGACACCGCGCACCGTCTGCAGCAGGCGCGGCTCGGCGGCGCTCTCCCCGAGCTTGCGGCGCAGCCACGAGAGATGGACGTCGACGGTCTTGTCCGATCCGCCGTAGGGCAGCTGCCACACCTCGGCGAGGAGCTCCCGCTTGGTCACGACGGTGCCGACCCGGGCGGCGAGATACGCCAGCAGGTCGAACTCCTTGGGGGAGAGGTCCACCGGCCGGCCGGCCTGCGTCACCCGGCGGCCCCGCGGATCGACCACCACGTCGGCGACGGTCACGGTGGCGCTCGCCGCATCGGCCGCGCCCGCCGCCCGCCGCAGCACGGCCCGGATGCGCGCCTCGAGCTGGCCGGCCTGGAACGGTTTGAGCACGTAGTCGTCGGCACCGGCGTCGAGGGCCTGCACGATGCTCTCGTCGTCGTCCCGCGCCGTGGCCACGATGACCGGCACTGCGGAGACCGCGCGCAGCATGCGCAGCAGCTCCCGGCCGTCGAGGTCGGGCAGGCCCAGATCCAGGACGACGAGGTCCGGGCGCTCCTCCACGGCCGATCGCAGCCCGGCCAGCGCCGTACCCGCCGAGCTGACCGCGTGACCCCGCTCGCGCAGCGCACGGATCAGGGCAGTGCGGATCCGCTCGTCGTCCTCCACCACCAGGAGCTGGGCCACGCGGCGACGCTAATGCCGCTCCGGACCCTCCCGGGGGATCCGGGCCGGGTCTTGACCCCTTCTTGGGGTGGTCTTAACCCGTTCGGCTGCACCCTCCCTGGCATGAATCGATCAGTAGCACTCGGAGCCGCCTGGTCCGCATCGGCGGTCGCCGCCGTCGGCCTGGGCTTCCTGGCCGTGTCCCTCGTGGACGCCTCCGCCACGCCGAGCACCTCGCCCGTGGCGGCGACGACCACCGCATCGACGACGCCCGAGGCGCCGTCCGGCACCTCCCCGTCCCCGGTCCTGGCCACCGGCGAGTACGCCACCGTCGCCGGCACCGTCTTCGCCGACTGCACCAGCGGATCCCCCGTCCTGGCCGGCGCACCCGCGGTGGGCTGGTGGGCCGACGACTCGAACCGGCCCGGCGAGTTCGAGTTCAAGAGCGGCAATCAGAAGCTCGAGGTGCACGTCTCCTGCGTGAGCGGCAGCCCGCAGTTCTTCGACGAGGGTCTCCGCACCGACGACAGCGGCGGCAGCGGCAGCAGCTCGCACTCGTCGTCGTCCTCGGCGGCCTCGAGCTCGTCGGCCGGGCACTCCTCCGGGTACGACGACTCCTCCGGTCGCGACGGCGGCGGCCACGGCTCGGACGACTCCGGTGGTGACGACTCCTCCGGTCGCGGCGGCAGCGGGCACGGCTCGGACGACTGAGGAGATGCCCCCACTCCTGGCGACGCCCTGCGAGGGCGTCTCCGGGAGCGGGGGCCGAAGGCTCCCCGAGCGGGGGCGCGGACACGCTCGTCGCAGCCGGGGGAGGGGCGCTGATCGCGGTGTCGGGCAGTAGCCCGACAATGGGCATCGTGCTCCTTCGGATGTCGACGCTCTTTCTCCGCACGCTCCGTGACGACCCGGCCGACGCCGAGGTCCCCAGCCACCGCCTGCTGGTGCGGGCCGGCTACATCCGCCGGGCCGCGCCCGGTGGGTTCAGCTGGCTGCCGCTGGGCTTCCGCGTCTTCCGCAACGTCGAGCGCATCGTCCGCGAGGAGATGGACGCGATGGGCGCGCAGGAGGTGCACTTCCCCGCGCTGCTGCCGCGCGAGCCCTACGAGGCGACCGGCCGCTGGACCGAGTACGGCGACAACCTGTTCCGGCTGAAGGACCGCCGCGGGGTCGACCACCTGCTCGGCCCCACCCACGAGGAGATGTTCACCCTCCTCGTGAAGGACCTGTACTCGTCCTACAAGGACCTGCCGCTCTCGCTCTACCAGATCCAGACCAAGTTCCGGGACGAGGCGCGGCCCCGGGCCGGGCTGCTGCGGGGCCGCGAGTTCACCATGAAGGACAGCTACTCCTTCGACGTCGACGACGCCGGCCTGGAGCGCTCCTACGCCGCCCACCGCGACGCCTACATCCGCATCTTCGACCGGCTCGGCCTCGAGTACGCGATCGTCTCGGCGATGTCGGGCGCCATGGGCGGGTCGAAGAGCGAGGAGTTCCTGCACCCGACGCCGATCGGCGAGGACACCTTCGTGCGCTCGGCCGGCGGCTATGCCGCGAACGTGGAGGCGGTCACCACCGTGGCCCCGGACCCGGTCCCGTTCGACGGGCTACCCGAGGCGCACGTCGAGGACACGCCCGATACGCCGACGATCGAGACGCTGGTCGCGGTCGCCCGGGAGCTGTTCCCGGACGCCGGCTACACCGCGGAGTCGACGCTGAAGAACGTCGTCGTCACGCTGGTGCACCCCGACGGCAGCCGCGAGCCGCTGGTCATCGGCATCCCGGGCAACCGCGAGATCGACGCCAAGCGGCTGGAGGCGCAGGTGGCGCCGGCCGAGGTCGAGCCGTTCACCGAGTTCGACAAGCACCCATCCCTGGTGAAGGGCTACATCGGCCCGCAGGTGCTGGGCGGCGAGAGCGAGTCGAAGATCCGCTACCTCGTCGACCCCCGGGTCGTGCGCGGCAGCCGGTGGATCACCGGGGCGAACGAGCAGGGCCGGCACGTCTTCGACCTGGTGGCCGGTCGCGACTTCAGCTGGGACGGCGTGATCGAGGCCGCCGAGGTGCTGCCCGGTGACCCGGCGCCCGACGGCTCCGGCCCCCTGGAGCTGGCCCGCGGCGTGGAGCTGGGCCACATCTTCCAGCTCGGCCGCAAGTACGCCGAGGCGCTCGAACTGAAGGTGCTGGACGAGAACGGCAAGCTCGTCACGGTGACCATGGGCTCCTACGGCGTGGGCGTCTCGCGGGCGGTCGCGGCGATCGCCGAGTCGACCCACGACGAGCTGGGGCTCTGCTGGCCACGGGAGATCGCGCCGGCCGACGTCCACCTCGTGGCCACGGGCAAGGACCCGGCGATCTTCGAGGCGGCCGAGACGCTGTCGGCGGAGCTCGTCGCGGCCGGGCTCACCGTCCTCTACGACGACCGGCCGAAGGTGTCGCCCGGGGTCAAGTTCAAGGACGCCGAGCTGCTCGGGATGCCGACGATCGTCACCGTCGGCCGGGGTCTGGCCGAGGGCACGATCGAGGTGCGCGACCGCGCGACGGGCGAGCGCCAGGAGGTGCCCGTGGCCGACGCGGCGACCTTCGTGCTGGCCGCCGCCCGGGGCTGAGCGGACGGCCGGACGACCCTTCCGCGACGTCTGGCACAATGGCTGGTCGAACACGGCGGTGGCGGCCCTCTCACCGTTTCCGGCCGTGTCCATGGCTCCGCCCCGGCGTAACCCCACACGTCGCCCGGCGAGCAACCGATCCAGCGTTCGAGGAGTACACCACCCACCGTGGCCACCAAGATCAAGCTCATGCGCCTGGGCAAGATGCGCGCGCCGTACTACCGCATCGTCGTCGCCGACGCCCGGACCAAGCGTGACGGCCGCTCGATCGAGACGATCGGCAAGTACCACCCGAAGGAGGACCCGTCCTTCATCGAGGTCGACACCGAGCGCGCGCAGTACTGGCTCGGCGTCGGCGCCCAGCCGACCGAGGCCGTCGCCGCCATCTTCCGGGTGACCGGTGACTGGCAGAAGTTCAAGGGCGAGGCCGCGCCGCCGCCCATGCGGGTCGCCGAGCCCAAGCCGGACAAGAAGGCTATCTACGAGGCCGCCGTCCGCTCCGGCATGGACGAGCCGACCGCCGACGCGACCACGGCCAAGAAGAAGGCGGCGCCGAAGAAGGCCGCTGCTGCCGAGGCTCCGGCCGCCGAGGCTCCCGCCGCCGCCGAGACCCCCGCCGCCGAGACCCCGGCCGAGGCGACCGAGGCTCTGGCCACCGAGGCCGCCGAGGCCCCGGCCGAGAAGCCCGCCGAGTAAGACGTGCTCGAAGAGGCGCTCGAGCACCTGGTCAAGGGCATCGTCGACCATCCCGAGGACGTGACGGTCGACCTGCTCACCAACCGCCGTGGCAAGACCCTCGAGATCCGGGTGCACCCCGACGATCTCGGCAAGGTCATCGGCCGTGGCGGGCGCACCGCCAAGGCGCTGCGCCAGGTCATGAGCGGTGTCGGTGGACGCGGCCTGCGGGTCGACGTCGTCGACACCGACGGGCGCTGAGCGCAGGCTTGCCGGAACAGCCCTTCGACACCGTGGTGGTCGGCCGGATCGGCCGGCCCCACGGTGTCCGTGGTCTTGCCACCGTCGAGGTGCGCACCGACGACCCCGACCTCCGGTTCGCCCCGGGAGCGGTGCTGCTCACCGATCCGCCGGAGCGTGGTCCCCTCACCGTCGTGGAAAAGCGGTGGCACAGCGGGACGCTGCTGCTGCAGCTGGCGAGCCCGGCCGGCGAGGTCTACGGCACCCGCGAGGCGGTCGACGAGCTGCGCAACACCGTCTGCCTCGTCCCGGTCGCGGACCTCCCGGAGATCGACGACCCCGACTCGTTCTACGACCACCAGCTGGTCGGCCTGACCGTGCGGCTGCCCGACGACACCGTCGTCGGCGAGGTGACCGCGATCCGGCACGAAGCGCAGGACCTGCTCGTCGTGGACCGTCCGGACGCGGCCGAGGCGCTGATCCCGTTCGTCTCCGCGATCGTCCCCACCGTCGATCTCGCGGGTGGCTTCCTGGTCGTGGACCCGCCGGAGGGGCTGCTCGACCTGTGAGCTTCGCCATCCAGGTCGTCACCATCTTCCCGGAGTACCTGGCGCCGTTGCGTCAGTCGCTGCTGGGCAAGGCCGCCGAGCGTGGGTTGGTCACCATCGGCGTGCACGATCTGCGGCAGTGGACCGACGACGTCCACCGCACCGTCGACGACGCCCCCTACGGCGGCGGGCCGGGCATGGTGATGCGGCCGGAGCCCTGGGCCCGCGCCCTGGAGGCGGTGCGCCCGCCCGGAACCCGGCTCGTCGTCCCGACCCCGGCCGGGCAGCCCTTCACGCAGGCGCTCGCCGCGCAGTGGGCCGGCGAGCCCGGCCTCGTCTTCGCCTGCGGCCGCTACGAGGGCATCGACCAGCGGGTCGCCGACTGGGCGGCCGATGCCGGTCCGGTCTCGGAGGTCTCGATCGGCGACTACGTGCTCGCCGGCGGGGAGTCCGCCGTCCTCGTCATGGTCGAGGCGGTCACCCGGCTGCTGCCCGGGGTCGTGGGCAACCGCGAGTCGGTCGAGTTCGACTCGCACGCCGACGGCCTCCTCGAGGGCCCGTCCTACACCCGTCCGGCGTCGTGGCGCGGGCACGACGTGCCTCCGGTCCTGCTCTCCGGCGACCACGCCGCGATCGACCGCTGGCGTCGCGCGGAGTCGCTGCGGCGCACCGCGCAGCGCCGTCCCGACCTGCTGGCGGCGCTTCCCGACGGCGCGCTGACCGACGCCGAGCGGGCCCTGCTCGACCGTGACTGACCGCCCGATCATCCGGCCGACGGCGCGCGTGGTGGTGCTGGACCCGGACGGGCGGATCCTGCTGCTGGGCGCCCGGCTGACCGACCCGGCGATCGCGCCCGGCGACGTCCTGTTCTGGTACACGCCCGGCGGGGGAGTGGAGGGCGGCGAGAGGCTCCGCACGGCGGCCGTCCGGGAGCTGGCCGAGGAGATCGGGCTCGTGGTCGCCGAGGAGGACCTGGAAGGGCCGGTCTGGCTCCGCCGGCACGTCGGTGCGTTCGCCGGTCAGGACTACGACTCCCGGGAGACGTTCTTCGTGCTGCGCGACGTCGTCCACGAGGTCGACGCCAGTGGGCGCACCGAGCTGGAGCTGCTGGGGGAGGAGCCGCACCGCTGGTGGTCGGTCGCCGAGATCGCGTCGAGCACCGAGACCTTCGCGCCCGCCGACGTCGCGGCGGCCCTGCAGGAGCTGCTCGCCGGCCCGTGGACAGGGGCCCCGCGCGTCGTGTCCTGAACATGTGGCACAGTAGAGAGCTGCTGCAGAAGCTCCGACGAGGAGCCGCAGCCATTGATTCGGACGGCCGGGCTTTCCGCTGTCTGCACCGAACGAGCTCCGCCCGCCTAGACCTGAGCCAGAACATGAGGACTGCCGAGATGAACACCCTGGACGCACTCGACGCCGACTCGTTGCGCGACGACATCCCCGACTTCCGTCCCGGGGACACCGTCAAGGTCCACGTCCGCGTGGTCGAGGGCAACCGCTCGCGCATCCAGGTCTTCCAGGGCGTCGTCATCCGCCGTCAGGGCGGCGGCATCCGCGAGACCTTCACCGTGCGCAAGGTGAGCTTCGGCGTGGGCGTCGAGCGCACCTTCCCGGTGCACACCCCGGTCGTCGAGAAGATCGAGGTCGTCACCCGCGGCGACGTCCGCCGCGCCAAGCTGTACTACCTGCGCGAGCTCCGCGGCAAGGCCGCCAAGATCAAGGAGAAGCGCGACATCATCTCGCGCTGACACGCCTGAGGGCCGTTCCGGCCCACCGGCGACCCGGCGGGTCCTTCGCGCCGTACGCTGCTTCCTGATGAGCAGCGAACGGCATGGAGGGCCCGCCGATGTCGTTCCCGGGGATCCCGGATCTTCGTCGTCGGGAGAGCCCGGGATGACGCCGGCCGAGGGGACGCCGGCCGAGGGGAACGGCCGAGCCTCCCGACGCGCCCGTCAGCGGGCCGAGGCGAAGAAGGGCTCCCTGCTCCGCGAGCTGCCGGTGCTGCTGCTCGTCGCGTTCGTCCTCGCGCTGATCGTCAAGACGTTCTTCGTGCAGGCATTCTTCATCCCCTCGGGGTCGATGGAGCAGACCCTGCACGGCTGCACCGGCTGCACGGGTGACCGCGTCCTCGTCAACAAGGTGCCCTACTGGTTCGGTGAACCGGAGCCCGGCGACATCGTGGTCTTCAAGGGCCCCGACACGTGGACCCCCGAGGTGACCGTCACCGAGCCCAGCAACTGGCTCGGCGGCGCGCTGCTGTGGCTCGGCCGCACGGTCGGTGTCGCGCCGCCCAGCGAGGACGACTTCGTCAAGCGCGTGATCGCCGTCGGCGGCCAGACGGTGCAGTGCTGCGATCCCGAGGGCCGGGTCACGGTCGACGGTCAGCCCCTGGAGGAGCCCTACATCTTCGAGGACTCCCCGATCGACCAGCGGGCCTTCGGGCCGGTCACGGTGGACGACGGCCGGCTGTGGGTCATGGGTGACCACCGGTCGGCCTCGGCGGACTCCAAGGTGCACATGGGTGACCAGTACTCCGGCACCATCGGGGTCGACGACGTCATCGGCAAGGCCGCGATGATCGTCTGGCCGGTCAGCCGCTTCGGGATGCTCGACTCACCCGACATCCAGGGCACCGAGACCGCGTCCGCAGGTGCGACGGTCGCGCCCTACGCGGTGGGTCTGGCCGGGGCCGTCCCGTTCGTCGCCTGGCGCCGTTCGCGCGCCCGCAGCGGCGACTGAGCAACTCTCTCCCGCCCTTTTGCGGTCCGCACCGCGCGCCTGATGCGGCGCATTCGCAGCCATTGGCGACGCCCGACCGTTTCGCTGTTACCGGTGAGGCCGTCCAACGGGCCTATTGCTATCGCGGGATAGCAATCAGAAAAATGTACGGAAAGTATTCAAGCAACCGTTTCACCCTTCCGATGGAGACATTGCAAGTTCACCGGAGTCGAAACGGAGTCAGTTGTGTCTGCACCTATGGCGAGCACCGCCCGCGGGGTCACCCGCGTGCTCCTCCTCGCTGACGCGCCCGTCCTGCGTCGCGGTCTGGTCGGCATGATCAACGAGACCGCCGGCATGCAGTCGGTGGGTACGCCCGGCGAACTGCGCCGCGCCCTCACGCTGGTCGAGTCGGCCCGCCCCGACGCCGTCGTGGTCGAGCTCGGCACCGGCCGCGCCGCGACCCTCAACGCCTGCCGTGACCTGCGGCGCCGCTTCCCCCGTGTCGCGATCGTCGCGCTGGCCTCGTCCGAGGACCCGGCCGTCGTGAACGAGGCGCTCGCCGCGGGTGTCCGTGGCTACCTCATGATCAACACGTCTCCGACGCTGCTCGGCTGGGCCATCCTGGCCGCCCGGGCCGGCCGGACCGTCGTCGACCCGCAGATCCGCCGGGTCGAGCCCTCCGACGTGCCGGCCGCGAAGCCGTTCACGCCGGAGATCCCGCTCACGCGGCGGGAGTCCGACGTGCTGGACGAGCTCCTCCAGGGCCAGTCCAACCGTGCGATCGGCCGCAACCTGTTCATCAGCGAGGACACCGTCAAGTCCCACGTGAAGGCCATCCTGCGCAAGCTGGGTGCCCGCGACCGGGCCCACGCGGTCTCCCTCGTGCTGTCCAACCGTCAGCCCGGGTGCACGTGCGGGCACGCCGGCGGCTCGGCGGACCTCGGTAGCGCCGAGATCGCCGAGTCCGAGATGGGTACCGCCGAGATCTGATCGGCTCCGCACTCCGGCGTACGACGGGCCGGTCCTCCTCGGAGGGCCGGCCCGTTCCGCGTCGCGGGTAGGCGATGTCGGGTGGTGTCCCGCTCCCGCCCTCGGTCCCGCCCGTCGTAGGGTCGTTCTGCGATGGCCTTCCGATCCGCTGTGCACACCCGAGCCGCCGACGACCGCCCCGACGCCCTCTGGGACATGGAGCGCTCGCTCCGCCGCCGGGGCTTCGCCATCGTGGCCGGCGCCGACGAGGCGGGGCGCGGCGCCTGTGCGGGCCCGCTCGTCGCGGCCGCCTGCGTGCTGCCGGCGGGGAAGCGCGGCCGGGTGCCCGGACTCGCCGACTCCAAGCTGCTCACCCCCGCCGCCCGCGAGCGCGTCTACGCGGAGGTCGTCGACCGGGCGCTCGCCTGGTCGGTCGTCACCATCCCGGTTCCCGACCTCGACGCCCGGGGCATGCACGTCACCAACATCGAGGCGCTGCGTCGGGCCGTCCTCAGCCTGGACCCCGGGCCGGACTACGTGCTCACCGACGGCTTCCCGGTGCCCGGGCTGGCACGGCCCGGGCTCGCCGTCTGGAAGGGCGACCGGGTGGCGGCCTGCGTCGCGGCGGCCTCGGTGCTGGCGAAGGTGACCCGCGACCGGATGATGCTGGAGCTGCACGAGCGCTTCCCGGAGTACGACTTCGCCGGGCACAAGGGCTACATCACCGACGTCCACAGCGCGGCGCTGGAGCGGCACGGGCCGTGTCCGGAGCACCGGATGCGCTTCGTCAACGTGCGCAGCGCCCGGGACGCGCACGCCGCCAGGGGGTTCCAGGTCACCGCGCCGGTCGGCATGGTCGATGATGGGGACATGGTCCCTTCCGGTTCCCCTGCGGAGCAGCGTCGATGAGCACCGAGGACCTCGAGAAGTACGAGACCGAGATGGAGCTGCAGCTCTATCGCGAGTACCGGGACATCGTCCGCCAGTTCACCTACGTCGTGGAGACCGAGCGGCGCTTCTACCTCGCCAACTCCGTCGACCTCCAGGTGCGCGAGGCCGGCGGCGAGGTCTACTTCGAGTTGAAGCTGTCCGACGCCTGGGTCTGGGACATGTACCGGCCGGCGCGCTTCGTCCGCAATGTGCGGGTGCTGACGTTCAAGGACGTCAACGTCGAGGAGCTGGACAAGCCCGACCTCGAGCTGCCCGACAACCCCCGCCTGCCGTAGTCACTCGCCGTCGTAGGCCTGGACTCGCTCCAGGTTCGTGACGTCGAAGACCTCGGCGGCGGAGACGACGGAGACCGGACCGCCGGCGAGGGGCTTCATCGTCAGCCAGCCGGCGGGCGAGAAGCGGACGAACGCGTCCACGGGCGGCCGGTTCGAGACGACGGCGGACCGCAGCCGGACTGTGGCCTGGTAGGTGTCCCGGTCGTTGATCTGCACCACTGTCTCGACGTACATGGCGCGACGGTAACCGGGCGGGTGGTCCACGCCGTCCACAGGCGGGTCTCCCGTCCACAGCTCCGCCTGAGCCCTTCTCCCGACTCGCGGGGACGGCGACGGTCGACGGGTGCTCTCCACCAGCGAACTCGGGGCGCGCGGCGAACACATCGCCGCCGCCTACCTCACCGACGCCGGCCTTCGCGTGCTCGACCGGAACTGGCGCTGCCGCGAGGGAGAGCTGGACATCGTCGCCCGGGAGGGCAGGGCGCTCGTCTTCTGCGAGGTGAAGACGCGGCGGGGCACCGGCTACGGCTACCCCGTCGAGGCGGTGACGCGGGTCAAGCAGCGTCGCCTGCGCGTCCTGGCCCAGCGGTGGCTCGATGCCCATGACGAGCACGCCCCGGACCTGCGGTTCGACGTCGTCGGCGTCCTCGTGCGGCCGTCGCGGCCGGCGCTGGTCACCCATCTGCGGGCGGCGTTCTCGTGACGCTCGCCCGCACCTGGTCGGTGGGCCTGGCCGGGGTGCACGGCGCCATGGTGGAGGTCGAGGTCGACATGGCCGCCGGTGTGCCGCAGGTGGTGCTCGTCGGACTCCCGGACGCGGTGGTGCGCCAGTCGGTGGACCGGGTTCGCGCAGCCGTCGTCAATGCGGGCGGCAGCTTTCCACTGCGCCGCATCACCATCGGGCTCTCGCCGGCGGCGATGCCGAAGCAGGGGAGCGGCTTCGACCTGGCGCTGGCGGCGGGGATCCTCGCGGCGAGCGGCGCCGTTCCGACGGAGGCGGTCGACCGGCTCGTGCTCCTCGGCGAACTCGGTCTCGACGGCTCGGTGCGCGGCATCCGCGGCGTCCTCCCGGCGGTGCTGGCCGCGGCCCGGGCGGGTCATCCGCAGGTGGTCGTCCCGGCAGCCAACGCGGAGGAGGCCGCGCTGGTCGAGAGCGTGGAGGTCCTTGCCGCAGACACGCTCGCGCAGGTCGTCGCCCACCTGGCCGGTCGGGTGGCTCTGCCCCGGCACGTCCGCGGGGCGCTGCCCGAGCCACCGGCGGTGCCCGACCTCGGTGACGTCGTCGGTCAGGCCGCGGGGCGGCGGGCGGTCGAGGTCGCCGCCGCGGGCGGCCACCACCTGTTCCTCGCCGGCCCACCCGGGGCGGGCAAGACGATGCTGGCGGAGCGGCTGCCCGGCCTCCTGCCACCGCTCGACGAACAGGCGGCGCTGGAGGTGACGGCGATCCATTCGGTGGCCGGCACGCTCCCACCCGAAGCGCCGCTGGTGGCCCGGCCGCCCTACGAGTCGCCGCACCACTCGGCGACGATGGCCGCGCTCATCGGCGGGGGCTCGGGGCAGATCCGGCCGGGCGCCCTCTGCCGCGCGCACCGCGGGGTGCTTTTCCTGGACGAGGCGCCCGAGTTCCCGCGAGCCGTTCTCGACACCCTCCGCCAGCCGCTGGAACGCGGCAGCGTCACCATCCACCGCGCGGCCGGGGCGGCCACCTTCCCGTGCCGCGCGCAGCTCGTGCTCGCCGCCAACCCGTGTCCGTGCGCCACGGCCGCGGGCGACGCGGCGTGCACCTGCAGTGCGCTGGAGCGGCGGCGGTACCGGTCGCGCCTGTCCGGGCCGCTGCTCGACCGCATCGACCTGCGGGTGGACCTGCCGCCGGTGACCCGGGCGGCCTGGCTGGACGGGTACGGGGACCCGGAGACCACGGCGACCGTGGCCCGGCGCGTGGCCGCGGCCCGCGCGGCCGCGGCGGAGCGGCTCGCCGGGACCGGTCTGACGGTGAACAGCCAGGTGCCCGGCCGGCTGCTGCGGAGCCGGTGGTCGGTGCCCCGGTCGTCGCTGGCGCTCGCCGAGCGGGCGCTGGAGCGGGGTGCCCTCTCGGTGCGCGGCTTCGACCGGGTCACCCGGGTCGCGTGGACCCTGGCGGACCTGGCGGGCCGGCCGGTGCCCGGTCCCGACGAGGTGGCCGAGGCGCTCGGCATGCGCCTGCAGCGGGTCGCGGCATGACGCTGGACGAGGATCTGGAGGCCGCGGCCGGAACGGGCGGACGGCTGCCCACGGGGGAGGTGCACCCGGCGCTGCGGCGGGCCCGGGCGTGGCTCAGCCGGGTGGCCGAACCCGGGACCGTCGACTTCTGGCGGTTCGTGGACGCAGTGGGTCCCGTCGCGGCCGCACAGCAGCTGCGCGGCGGAAGGGCGCCGGAGCGGATCCGCACGCTGGTGGGCGCCCGGGCCGGGCAGGACGAGACCTTGGCGGACCTGCGGCGCGCCGAGCAGTGCGGGGCGCGCCTGATCGTGCCGGAGGACGACGAGTGGCCGGCCCTGCCGCTCCACGCCCTGACGGTCGCCGTGAGCGGCGAGCCCGACGACCCCCGGTATCAGTCCGACCGGACGACCGCGCCGGTCCCCCCGGTGGCGCTCTGGGCGCGCGGTTCGGCCCGTCTCGACGAGCTCGTCGAGCGCTCGGTCGCCATCGTCGGCTCGCGAGCGTCGACCGCGTACGGGGAGCACGTCGCGGCCGAGCTCGGTCACCGGCTGGGGGAGCGCGGCTGGACGGTGGTCTCCGGCGGGGCGTTCGGCATCGACGCGGCCGCCCACCGCGGCGCGATGGCCGCCGAGGCGCCGACGCTGGCCGTCCTCGCCTGCGGCGTCGACCGGCCCTATCCGGCTGCGCACGGCGCTCTGTTCGCCCGCATCGCCGAGACCGGCCTGCTGGTCAGCGAATGGCCGCCCGGGTGCGCACCGCTCCGGCACCGCTTCCTCGTTCGCAACCGGCTGATCGCCGCCCTGACGCGCGGCACCGTGGTCGTGGAGGCCGCGGCCCGCTCGGGTGCCCAGGCGACGGCGAAGCGGGCCCGGCGGCTGGGGCGGGAGGTGCTGGTCGTTCCGGGGCCGGTGACCTCGGCGATGTCGGTCGGCTGCCACGAGCTGCTCCGCGATCCCGATATCCAGGCGACGCTGGTGGCCTCGGTAGAGCACGTGATCGAGGCGGTGGGCGGCATCGGCGTCGATCTCGCCGCACCGCCGGACCGTCCCACAGGCCCACGGGACGGGTTGTCCGACCTCGCGAGCCGGGTCCTGGATGCCTGCCCGGTGCGCACGGGGGTCGGTCCCGAGCGGCTGGCGGCGGTCGCGGGCTGCGACGTGCTGGAGGTGCTGCGCGTCCTCCCGGCCCTGGAACTGGCTGATCTCGTGCAGTGGACCGGCACCGGCTGGCGGCTGGCCCCGCCCCCTCGAGAGGCGGTGACTCGCGGAGGTTGAGCCACCGGAATGTCATGGGCGAGAGCCGTCATAGGGCTGAACATGGATAGCCTGCGCCATATGGACCCGGCGATCGTCGCCCTCATCACGGCCGCCCTGACGACGTTCGTCGCCGCCGGGACCGCGTTGCTCGTCGCCCGACGGCAGCACGAACTGCAACTGATCCGGGAAATGGACGCCGCGTCGATCGCGCGGCTGGGGGCGTTCCTCGGCGCAACGCACGCCGTCTCACTTGCCGTGTCCAAACTTGCGCGCGCATCCGAGAGCGACAAGGCGGATGTCGAGGCGGAGGCCGACGAGACAGCCGATCGGATGAATACCGCCTTGGCCGCTGTGCGCGTCGCTGAGCCCAACCTTGTCGTTTCTGCTGCGAGGGCTTTGGATCGCTACCTGATCGAGTTGTTGGACGATGCCAGGTCCAGCCAATGGGAGCGTGAAGCCTGGCGACAGCGGCGTGCAGCGACGGAGACACTCGTCGATGACGTGATCGTCGCAAGCCGCGATTCTGTAGAGGCGCGGAAGCGGAAGTAGCAACTACTCGCGACGGCGACGGTCATGTCCGGGCAGTCGACCGACTGGCGCGCACCCTGTGCTGACTGGGCCACCGGACCGGCGCGGCGCCTTGACGCCCCGGAGCCGGCATCGGACGGTTCGGGGATGACCGCCGGGACAGCAGACGTGCGCGCCGCGCTGCCGCCGGCGCTCGCCGAGGCCCTCGCCGGCTACGAGGACCACCTGCGGAGCCAGCGGGACCTGTCCGAGCACACCGTGCGCGGCTACGTGGCCGACGCCGTGGGGCTCCTCGACCACCTGACGCGGCGGGGCGGCGAGCAGGCGCACGACCTCGATCTGGCGGCGCTGCGCAGCTGGCTGGCCCAGGGACGCACACGGGGGCACAGCCGCGCCACGACCGCCCGCCATGCCGCATCGGCCCGGTCCTTCACCGCGTGGCTGCGCCGCGCCGGCCTGACCCCGCAGGACGTCGGGCAACGCCTGGTGAGCCCGAAGGCGCACCGCATCCTCCCCGGCGTCCTCGCCCCGGAGCAGGCCCGCGCGGTCGTCGACGCCGTGGCCGGCGCGGAGGAACCGGTCGGGCTGCGGGACTCGGTGGTCCTCGAGCTGCTGTACGCCAGCGGCATCCGGGTCAGCGAGCTGGTCGGCCTCGACGTCGACGACGTGGACCGGGGCCGTCGATTGCTGCGCGTGCTCGGAAAGGGCCGCAAGGAGCGGAGCGTGCCCTACGGCGTCCCGGCCGAGCGCGCCGTCGACGCCTGGCTGACCCGTGGCCGCCCCGCCCTGGCGTCCGCCGATTCCGGTCCCGCCCTGCTGCTGGGTGCCCGTGGGCGCCGGCTCGATCCCCGCGAGGCACGCCGGATCGTCCACGCGGCCACCGCCGGGGTCCCGGGCGCCCCGGACATCGGCCCGCACGGGCTGCGGCACTCGGCGGCGACCCACGTGCTCGAGGGCGGCGCCGACCTGCGCTCCGTCCAGGAGCTGCTCGGCCACGCTAGCCTCGCAACAACCCAGATCTACACCCACGTGACGGTCGAGCGGCTCCGTGCGGTCCACGCCCAGGCTCATCCCCGGGCCTGAACGGCCGTCCGGGTGGTGGCAGGATCGGCGGAAGCCATGACCGGGCAGGACCACCGCAGGACCGTCCCGCAGGACCGAGCACCAGCACCGAGGAGCGCGCCCGTGTCTGAGGCCACCATCGACGATCTCGACGAGGTCGGTGAGGACACCGACGCCCTGCTGGCCGCGCTCTGGAACGACTACGTCGCCGGCCGGGACTCCGCGCTGCGCGACCGGCTGATCCTGCACTACGCGCCGCTGGTCAAGTACGTCGCCGGCCGCGTCGGCAGCGGTCTCCCCGCGCACGTCGAGCAGGCAGACCTCGTCTCCTACGGCACCTTCGGGCTGATCGACGCGATCACCCGGTTCGAGCCCACCCGCGAGGTCAAGTTCGAGAGCTACGCGATGGCGCGCATCCGCGGCGCCATCATCGACGAGCTGCGCAACACCGACTGGATCCCGCGGTCGGTCCGCATGAAGGCCCGTCAGTTCGAGCGGGCGGTCGCCGACCTCGAAGCGAAGTTCCAGCGCACCCCGACCGAGGAGGAGGTCGCCGAGGTCATGGAGATGGAGGTCGAGGACGTCCGGAAGTTCCTCGGCCAGCTGTCCCTGGTCAACGTCGTCGCCCTGGACGAGCTCCTGACCGACGACGACGGCGGATCGCCGCGACTGGGCGACACGCTCCAGGACTCCAGCGCCCTCGATCCGCAGGCGATGGCCGAGCACGGCGAGGCCCGCCAGCTCCTGGCGCGCGCCGTCGAGCAGCTGCCGGAGCGGGAGAAGGTCGTGGTCAGCCTCTACTACTTCGAGGGCCTGACCCTGGCCGACATCGGCCGTGTGCTCGGCGTGACCGAGAGCCGCATCTGCCAGATGCACACCAAGGCCGTGCTCCACCTGCGCACCAAGCTCGCCGACATCGCCTGAGACCGTGACCGGCACGGAGCCGGCGGGCGCCCGCTACGACGGTGCCGACTGGTAGGACGCGTGGGCGCAGACCGACGGCGCCAGAGCGATGGCCGCGGCGCAGGCGGCCCTCGCCGAGCTGATCCCCAACGGACGGGGACTCGCCGTCGACCTCGGGTGCGGGACCGGCCTGCATGCCGACACCGTTCGGCGCCGCGGCTACGACGTGCTCGGTCTCGATGTCAGCGCGGACCAGGCGCGTCTCGCCCGCTCGCGCGTCGCCGTGCTCAGAGCCGACGCGCGAGCCGTCCCCCTGCGCGACGGCGTCGCCTCCCTGGTGTTCTCCGTGCTGACGCACACCGACATCGATGGCTTCGGCACCCTCGTCGGCGAGGCGGTCCCCCTGCTGGCTCCCGGTGGCTGCTTCGTCCACGTGGGAGTCCACCCCTGCTTGGTGAGCCCCGTCGCCGAGCGGTTGGCCGACGGGGTGCGCATCCACCCGGGGTACCGGGTCGGCGGCTGGCGGGAGCGCACGCCGCACACGGGGAACGCGGTCCGCAGCCGGGTCGGCGTCCACCACCTCCCGCTGGAGCTCCTGCTGTCCGCTGCCCTGCATCCGGCCGCGCCCGTCGACGCCGTGACGGAACGAGGCGGGGACGCGGTTCCGGAATTCCTGTCCTTCCGCCTCCGGCGGGCACCGGTCGATCCAGCACGAGCTGGATGACACGGAGCCCGGCCACCTCGTGAACGAGCCGAGGCGGCGACTGCCCATCGGCCCGCCGGGCGAGCGGGACCGCGCCGTCCATGGGACCGCTCATCCCAGCGGCAGCAGCCGGATCCCCGGAGGCCGGAGCAGCAGCAACGGATCCAGATAGGTGTCCCCGCGACGCACGCCCCAGTGCAGGCAGGCCGCGGCCGCACACCCGGCATGACCGGTGGCCAGGATGCCGATGGGAGAGCCCCGCGCCACCGCCTGACCCGCCCCCACCGACGGGGCGACCGGCTCGTACGTCGTCCGCAGGCCGTTCGCGTGGTCGATGCTCACCACCGGCCGGCCGGCCACCATCCCGGCGAAGACGACCACCCCGTCGCCGGCGGCGAGGACCGGGGCGCCCGCGGAGCCCGCGAGGTCCACTCCCCGGTGGCCGGGGCCGTACGCGTGCGGCGGCGGCTCGAACGGCCGGCCGACCGCGAGCGGCCCGTCGAGCGGGACCGTCCACAGGGCCACCGGCGGGAGCGGGCGCTCGGGAGCAGCGGTCGCGGCCGACGGGGCCACCACGCAGGTGAGCAGGATCAGCAGGGCTGCGGGGCGATGTCGCACGGAGGGATCGTCGGCCCGGCCGGGACGCTGCGAGCGCCGGCCGCCGCATCTGTGGAGGGGCCGGAACGCTGGGGAAACCCACCCTGCGTCCTCGCGTATGCTGTCCGGTGCGGCCCGTCCCGACGGGTCGACTTCGCGCGTCCTCCTCCCGCCGGCTCAGGCGGGGCAGTCGCCACCTCGGTCCCAGCGGGCAACCGCCGGGGGTGTGGCGCCGCTGGACGCCAGGGCGGCGCACCACCCGGTGCCCGCGACAACCGAGAAGCGCGGCCACCGGCCGCGCGCACAGAGAAAGGCGACCATGGCAGTCGTCAGCATGAAGCAGCTGCTCGACAGCGGCGTCCACTTCGGGCATCAGACCCGTCGCTGGAACCCGAAGATGAAGCGCTTCATCTTCACCGAGCGCAACGGCATCTACATCATCGACCTGCAGCAGACGCTCGGGTACATCGACAACGCCTACGAGTTCGTCAAGCAGACGGTCGCCCACGGCGGCTCGATCCTGTTCGTCGGCACCAAGCGTCAGGCGCAGGAAGTCGTCGCCGAGCAGGCCACCCGCGTCGGCATGCCGTACGTGAACCAGCGCTGGCTGGGCGGCATGCTCACCAACTTCCAGACCGTGCACAAGAGGCTCCAGCGGCTCAAGGAGCTCGAGGACCTCGAGCAGACCGGCGCACTGGTCAGCCTCTCCAAGAAGGAGCAGCTGGTCCTCAGCCGCGAGAAGGCCAAGCTCGAGCGCAGCCTCGGCGGTATCCGCGACATGCAGAAGGTGCCCAGCGCCATCTGGATCGTGGACACCAAGAAGGAGCACATCGCCGTCGGCGAGGCGCGGAAGCTGAACATCCCGGTCGTCGCGATCCTGGACACCAACTGCGACCCCGACGAGGTCGACTACAAGATCCCGGGCAACGACGACGCGATCCGCAGCATCGCCGTCCTCACCCGCGTGATCGCCGACGCCGTCGCCGAGGGCCTCATGGCCCGTTCCGCCGCGCAGGCCAACGCCGGTCGCGACGAGGACGGCGGCGAGAAGGTCATCGGTGGCGACGAGCCGCTCGCCGACTGGGAGCGCGAGCTCCTGACCGGTGGCCAGGAAGCCGGCGCAGCCGCGGCGGCCACGGCCGCCACGGCTCAGGACGAGGCCACCCCGCTGCCGGAGACCCCGGCCGAGCCGCCCACGGTCACCGCGAACGAGGTCGCCCCGACCGCGGGCGTCCCCGCCACCGGCGACACGAGCACCGGCACCCAGGGCGCCCAGAACGGCTGACGGTCCGGCGCCGTCCCCGTTCCCGGGGACGGCGCCGCGGCATGCCCGCACCGCACACCAGCACCACCCCAGACCACAGAGGAAGTGACATGGCTGAGTTCACCGCAGCCGACGTCAAGCGTCTCCGCGACGCCACCGGCGCCGGCATGATGGACTGCAAGAAGGCCCTGACCGAGGCCGACGGCGACTTCGACAAGGCCGTCGAGTTCCTGCGCGTCAAGGGCGCCAAGGACGTCGGCAAGCGCCTCGAGCGCTCCACGACCAACGGCATCGTCGTCAGCAAGGACGGCGCGCTGCTCGAGCTCGACTGCGAGACCGACTTCGTCGCCAAGAACGCCGACTTCGGCAAGCTCGCCGAGCGCCTGCTCGACATCGCGCTGCAGACCCGGCCGGCCGACGCGCAGGCCCTGCTGGCCACCGAGGTCGAGGGCCAGACCGTGGCCGCGCTCGTCGAGGGCGAGTCCGCCCGCATCGGCGAGAAGCTGGTCCTGAGCCGGTTCGCCGCCTTCGAGGGCACCACCGCCACGTACCTGCACAAGCGGGCCACCGACCTGCCCCCGGCGATCGGTGTCGCGGTGCAGTACTCAGGGGGCACCGAGGAGGCCGCGCGCAGCCTGGCGATGCACATCGCCGCCGCGCGTCCCCGCTTCCTCAGCCGCGACGAGGTCCCGGCCGAGACGGTCGAGACCGAGCGCCGCGTCGCCGAGCAGACGGCCAAGGAGGAGGGCAAGCCCGAGCAGGCGATCGTGAAGATCGTCGAGGGCCGGGTCAACGCCTACTACAAGGACTTCGTCCTGCTCGAGCAGCCGTCGATCACCGACCCCAAGCGCTCGGTCAAGCAGATCGTGGACGAGGCCGGCGTCACCGTCGAGCGCTTCGCCCGCTTCGAGGTCGGCCAGGCCTGAGGCACAGCACGGACACGTTCGGCCCCGCTCCCCTCCCGGGAGCGGGGCCGTTCGTCCATGCGGCAGGATTCGAGCCACTGACTCCGAGCGAGGGATGACGCGTTGACCGACACCACCCCACCGCTGTCCGCCCCCACCGCCTTCCAGCCGGCCGACGGCAGCGGCTACCAGCGCGTGCTGCTGAAGCTCTCCGGCGAGACCTTCGGCGGCGGCAAGGTCGGCGTCGACCCCGTGATCGTGCGCGGCATCGCCGAGCAGCTGGCCGAGGTGGTCGCCAAGGGTGTGCAGGTCGCCGTGGTCATGGGGGGCGGCAACTTCTTCCGGGGCGCCGAGCTGTCCCAGGCCGGCATGGACCGCACCAAGGCCGACTACATGGGCATGCTCGGCACGGTGATGAACTGCCTGGCCCTGCAGGACTTCTGCGAGAAGGCCGGGGTCCAGACCCGGGTGCAGACGGCGATCACTATGGGCCAGGTGGCCGAGCCCTACATCCCGCTCCGTGCCATCCGGCACCTGGAGAAGGGCCGGCTGGTCATCTTCGGGGCAGGGGCCGGCATGCCGTACTTCTCGACCGACACGACCGCCGCCCAGCGGGCCCTGGAGATCGAGTGCCAGGTGATCCTCATGGGCAAGAACGGTGTCGACGGCGTCTACGACGACGACCCGAGGATCAACCCCGACGCGGTCATGTACGACGACCTGGACTACGGCACCGTGCTCGCCAAGCAGCTCAAGGTCGCCGACGCCACGGCGATCAGCCTGTGCATGGACAACGCGATGCCGATCGTCGTGTTCAACCTGCTGCGCGACGGCAACATCGCCCGTGCCGTCGCAGGTGAGAAGATCGGGACGTTGATCAGCCAGCCGGCCTGACGGCGAGTCACCGGACGAGGACGACGGCGGGGGTTGCTCCCGCCCAGGAGGAGACACCCGTGATCGACGACACCCTGCTCGATGCCGAGGAGCGGATGGACAAGGCGCTGTCGGTCGCGCGCGAGGACCTCGGTTCGGTCCGCACCGGCCGGGCGGCGCCGTCCATGTTCAGCAAGATCATGGTCGACTACTACGGCGCTCCGACGCCCGTGCCGCAGATGGCCTCCATCACCGTGCCCGAGGCGCGGATGGCGGTCATCAAGCCCTACGACACCAGCCAGCTCGCGGCCATCGAGAAGGCCGTCCGCGACAGCGACCTGGGCGTGAACCCGACCAACGACGGCCAGGTCCTGCGCGTCAACTTCCCGCAGCTCACCGAGGAGCGGCGCCGCGACCTGGTGAAGATGGCGCGGGCCAAGGGCGAGGACGCCAAGGTGGCGATCCGGAACATCCGCCGCCGTGCCAAGGAGGAGCTCGACCGCCTGGTGAAGGACGGCGAGTCCGGTGAGGACGACGTCCGCCGCGCGGAGAAGGAGCTCGACGAGCTCACCTCCCAGCACGTGCACGCCATCGACGACGCGATGAAGAACAAGGAGAGCGAGCTGCTCGAGGTCTGACCGCGACGGCCCGCCCGCCCATGACTCCGCCTCCGCTCCCTGGCCGCCCGGGCCCCTCCGATCCGGGGACCGAGCCGCTGCCGCGCGTGGGCGCGCAGCTCGCGGACCAGCCCGGTCCCGCTGCGCCGGTGAGCCCCGCTCCGTGGCGGCCCCACGACACCGGCCCGATCCCGGTCGTCGGTCGGCCGGCCCCGCCCTCCGCGGCCGCCTCCCGCCCGACCGAGGTGCTGCCGGCGGGGGCCACGCTGGCCCCCGTCGAACTGACCGGGCTGCCGACCACGGAGCAGCCGGTCGGCAAGAAGCCCGGACGGTCCGGCCGCGACCTCGGCGCCGCCATCGGGGTGGCGCTCGCCCTGGGCGCGGTCATCCTGCTGTCCCTGCTGGTGTGGCGGCCGGCGTTCCTGCTGGTCCTGACGGCGGCCGTCGTGGTGGCCACCATCGAGCTGGTGCGGGCCCTGCGGAAGGGCCGCTTCCGCCCACCGCTGGTGCCCGTTCTCGCCGGGGGACCGGTGATGATCGGTCTGGCCTGGAGCCGAGGTCCCACCGGGCTGG
Organism: Blastococcus sp. CT_GayMR19; assembly: GCF_004570385.1. GTDB lineage: Bacteria > Actinomycetota > Actinomycetes > Mycobacteriales > Geodermatophilaceae > Blastococcus_B. The sequence continues at coordinate 37,670 of NZ_SPQL01000019.1, forward strand.
TCGCCGGGTTCCTCATCACGGTGCTGGCGGTCATGCTGTGGCGCCTGGCGGAGGGGCCGGTCGGCTACCTGCGCGACGCCGCCGCCGGCGTGCTGGTCGCCCTCTACGTGCCACTGCTGGCCGGTTTCGCCGCCCTGATGCTGGTGCCCGACGACGGTGCGGCCCGGGTGGTCGCCTTCATCGTGACGGTCGTGTGCAGCGACGTCGGGGGGTTCGCCGCCGGCGTCCTCTTCGGGAAGCACCGCATGGCGCCCTCGATCAGCCCGAAGAAGTCCTGGGAGGGCATGGCCGGCTCGGTCTCCGCCTGCATGCTGGCCGGCGTCCTGCTGATCGGCCTGATGCTGGGCGGACCCTGGTGGGGCGGGCTGATCTTCGGCGCCGCGATCGCGGTGACGGCGACGATCGGCGATCTGGGGGAGTCGCTGATCAAGCGCGACCTCGGGATCAAGGACATGGGGGATCTGCTCCCCGGCCACGGCGGGCTGATGGACCGGATGGACTCGCTGCTGCCCTCGGCCGCGGTGGCCTACCTGCTGCTGTCGCTGTTCGCCCCTGCCTGAGGGGTCAGGCCTCCCGGCTCGCCTCCCACACCGAACCGACCGTCTCGAACCCGCGCCGGGCGTACCAGTGCCGCGGCCAGTCGCCGGCCGCCGCCTCGAGGACGACGAGGTCGCAACCGGCCGCCGCGGCGAGGTCCAGGGCTCTGGCGAGGACGGCGGCCCCGAACCCCCGGCGCCGCGCGGCGGGATCGGTCAGCACGGAGTCGACGGCGGCCGTCGCGCCGTCCACCCGGAGCTGCCCCGCGGCGACCACCCGCCCCGCGTCCCGCACCACGACGTCGGACACCGCCACGACCCGGTCGTTGAGGTGCTCCCGCCCGACGAGGGAAGCCACGACGCGGTCCAGGTCCCGGGTGCCGGCCAGGGACCGGCGCCAGGACCGCTCCCACAGGTCGTGCACCTCGCGCTGCGGGACGACCTCGGCACGATCGCCGCCCGGGAGGGCCGCGGTGGACCGCGCCATCAGCAGCACCTCGCCGACGTCCCATCCGCGCCGGCCGAGCTCGGCCGCGACCGGGCCGGCGCCGGGCCACAGCAGGGTCGCCGCCTGGTGCGGCCAGCCCGCGTTGCCGCCGACCTCGGCGGCGGACGCCTCGATGCTGTCGGCGTCCACCGGGTCGGAGAGGAGGAGCCGGTTGTTGTCCCGGGAGGAGGCGACGTCCGGGTCGAGCACCGCGACCCCGCCCGGCACGTCGCCCACGCCGACGGCCCGTCGCAGGGGCAGTGACGTGAGGTAGGCGAGCGCGCGGCCGAGCGGGTCGCCGGGGATGGGCAGCCGGAGGGGAGCGGGCGGCCGGTAGGGGACGACGGCGATCACCGCGGCGGTCGGCAGCGGCCCGTACAGATGCGGGAAGAGCAGGCCGTCCGGGTGCGGCGGCCGGCCCGGTTCCAGCCGCACCGGGTCGGTCAGCCGGGCCGGGTCGACGACGAGCAGGACCAGGTCGCGCCGCCCCGGGAAGAGCGCCTGCGCGGGGACGTGGACCTGCTCCGGCGTCGACAGGTGCACGAAGCCCTCGGCGGCCAGGGACGGCGGCCGCACCGCTCCCTCGGGAAGGGCGGCCCGCCAGGCGGCCGGCTCGATGAGGTGGACGAACAGGGGGCTCTCCGCGTCAGGTGGACAGCGGCGGGTCGGGGTCGAGGCCGCGGGCCTTCAGCGCCGACTCGATCGCCTCGCAGACGGTGCGGACCACGTCCACCCGCGCCCAGCGCTTGTCGTCGCCGGCGACGACGTGCCACGGCGCGACGTCGGTGTCGGTCCGCTCGAGCATCTCCTCCACGGCCGCCTCGTACTCCGGTCGCTTCTCCCGGTTGCGCCAGTCCTCGTCGGTGAGCTTCCACGCCTTGTAGGGGTCGTCCCGGCGGGACTCGAAGCGGCGCAGCTGCTCCTCCGGCGACACGTGCATCCAGAACTTGACCAGGATCGTGCCCTCGGCGGCGAGGGTGGTCTCGAGGTCGACGATCTCGCCGTAGGCCCGCCGCCAGGCCTCCTCGGAGGCGAAGCCCTCGACGCGCTCGACCAGCACCCGGCCGTACCAGGTGCGGTCGAGCACGGCCATGCCGCCCCACCCGGGCAGCACCGGCCAGAACCGCCACAGGAAGTGGTGCCGCTTCTCGTCGAACGTGGGTGCGGCGAACTGGGCCACCCGGACGTGCCGGGGGTCGAGCTCGCTCACGAGGCGGGTGATCGCGCCGCCCTTGCCCGAGGCGTCCCAGCCCTCGAACAGCACGCACAGCGGCGGCCCGAGCTCTCCCGGCCCGATCTGTCCGCCGAGCAGGAGGCGCAGGTGGACCAGCCGCTCCTGCGCGGCCTGGAGCTGCTTCTTGCCCTCGGACTTGGACAGGCGGACGCCGAGGTCGACCTCGCTGAGCCGGCTCATGGTCAGAGCCTGGCGCTCCCGGCCGCGCCGCGCAGCCCGGGGCACCTCATCGGGTGGCGCTGCTGCCGGCCAGTCCGCACTCGTGCGCCAGCACGATCGCCTGGGGCCGGTCGCGCAGGTCGAGCTTGGCGAGGATGTGCCGGACGTGGGTCTTCACGGTCGCCAGGGAGATGTAGAGTTCCGCGGCGATCTCGGGATTGGACCGGCCGGCGCCGACGAGGGCGAGCACGTCGCGCTCGCGTTCGCTCAGCGCGGCGAGCCTGGCCGGGCTGTCCGGCGCCGGCGGCCGCTGCACGTAGGAGGCGACCAGCCGGGCCACCACCTCGGACGCCAGCGGCATCTCGCCCGCCGCGACCGCCTCGACGGCGGACACCAGCCGGGCGCCGCCGGCGTCCTTGAGCAGGTAGCCGGCCGCACCCGCCCGCAGCGCCCGGAAGGTCAGCTCCTCGCCCTCGAAGGTGGTCAGCACGAGTACCCGGGTGGGGCTGCGCGCCTCGACGATGCGGCGCGTCGCCTCGATGCCGTCCAGCTTCGGCATCCGCAGGTCCATGAGCACGACGTCGGGACGCAGGTCCAGGACGAGCCGCACCCCTTCCTCGCCGTCCTCCGCCTCACCGAGGACGTCGATGCCCGCCAGCTCGAGGATGAGTCGCAGCCCGTCCCGGACGAGCTTCTGGTCGTCCACCAGCACCGTCGTCGTCACGGCGCCCCCGGGAGCTCGCGCGGCAGCCGGGCGGTCAGGGCGTAGCCGCCCTCGTCCGTCGGGCCGGCGTCCAGCCGGCCGCCGAGCATCCGCACCCGTTCGCGCATGCCCACCAGCCCGAAGCCCGACGACTCCGACCGGGGCGACGGGATGGCGCCTTCCCGGTTGACCACCTCGACCAGCACCTCGGCGTCGTCCCCGACGACCCGGACGTCGACCGATGCGCCGGGTGCGTGCCGGCGGGCGTTGGTCAGGGCCTCTTGGACGAGCCGGTAGGCGGCCAGCTCGACGCTGGCGTGCGTCGGCTGGGACGGCGGCCGCAGGGTCAGATCGACCTGGAGGCCGGCGGCGCGGGACTGCTCCACCAGCGCCGGGACGTCGGGCAGGCCGGGCTGGGGGCGCAGGTCCTCCTCCTCCTCGGCGGCGCGCAGCATGCCCACGACCCGGCGCATCTCGGCGAGCGCCTCCGCGGCCGAGGACCGGATGGCCTCGATCGGCACGGCCGCCCGTTCCGGCGCCTTCGCCAGCGCGGCCGCCGCCGCGTCGGCCTGCAGCGCGATGACGGTCACCTCGTGGCCGATGACGTCGTGCAGCTCCCGGGCGATGCGGGAGCGTTCCTCCGCCACGGCCGCGCGCTCCGCGGTCGCCCGCTCCTGGACCAGGCGGCCGGTCAGTTCCTGCAGCAGCGCGGTCTGCGACCGCTGGTGGGCGACGAGCCGGCCTGCGGCGGCGGGGCCGGCGACGGCGAGCGCCGCCCCGATCGCCGCCTGCCAGATCTCGGGCCCGAGCAGCGTGCCGACCACTCCCACGACGACGCCGACTCCGGTGACCACGACGACCCGCCACAGCCGGGCCTCGTGGGCACCGACGGAGTAGAAGAGCAGCCCGGCGATGAGATAGCCGAGGAGCAGGAACCCCTGCGGCGTGGGGATCGTCCAGACGGCCGTCATCGTCAGCGCCGCGACGGCGGGATGCACCCGCCGCCAGGCCAGCGGGAGCGTCGACCCCGCGGCGACGAGCACCGACACCACCGGGCTCGCGATCGGTGCGAGCACCACCTGCAGCAGCGACAGCGCGAGGAAGACCGCCGCGAGGACGACGTCGGCCCGCGGCGGCACGGCCGGCCGGGGCAGCGACGGGATCACGAACGCGAAGGGTAGGGGCGACCGGGCCCGGCGACATCAGCCCTGGGGCTGACGGCGGGAACAGCCCTCGGGTCGATGTCGTGCGGGCTCCGCTCTTCCTAGCGTTCGGGGCGTCGATCCCACCCCCGTCCAGGAGGAACCATGACCACGACCGCCGTCCGCCCCCGGGTCCGCCGTACCGCCCTGCTGCAGGGCACCCGCATCCTGCTCGGCCTCTTCGGGGCCGTGAAGCTCGCCGGCACCGCGTTCTTCCTGTTCTTCGCCACCGCCGAGCAGAACGGCGACCCCGAGGGGCTCGCCGACTGGTCGGTCGGGATCTGGTCGACGGCGCTGGCCGTGGCCTTCCTGGTGGCCGCCGCGCGGCTCGGCGCGGACCGGCGCGTGCTCCCGGCGCTGGCCGGCGTCCTGCTGCTGGACCTCGTCTTCAGCGCGGTGAAGCTCACCGTCTACGACGAGCCCGAGGCGGTTCTCTTCATGGCCGTCGACCTGGTGATCATCGTCCTGCTCACCCTGATCGGCCGTCGCACGAGGACGTGACAGCGGGGCGGGGGACTCCCTCATCTCCTTTGTAGCAGAGTTCGGCGGCGCTCATGAGCGGAAAAAATCCGACCTATGGTCACGGACATCAGATCGGAGCTGATGCCGTGAACCCCTTGACCACCAGCGCTTTCGACCTTCCCGCCCACCTCAGCCCCAAGGCCGCCCCGACCCTGATCGCCGGCGACGAGCAGCACTTCGCGGCGATCGCCGAGGGCCTCGAGCAGTCGATCGCCGACCTGTCCGACCGCCTCGACGCCGAGCGCAAGGCCCCCGGGGGCATCGGCCAGGAGGCCCTGGACCGGGACCTGGAGATCCACCGGCTGACGGCTCGCCTGCGCACGCTGCGCCGCTTCGGTCTCGACCTGTGCCTCGGCCGCATCGTCTCCGCGGACGGCGCCGAGCCGGTGTACGTCGGACGGCTCGGCCTCACCGACAGCTCGGGGCGCCGGCTGCTGCTCGACTGGCGATCCCCGGCGGCCGAGCCGTTCTTCGGCGCCACGCACGCCAACCCGATGGGATTGGCCAGCCGCCGCCGGTACCGCTGGACCCGTGGCCGGATCAGCGACTACTGGGACGAGGTGTTCGCCCTCGACGAGTTCGGGGGGATCGCCGGGTTCGAGGGCCACGCCGCGCTCGACGACCAGTCCGCCTTCATCGCCAGCCTGGGCAGCAACCGGTCGGCCCGGATGCGGGACGTGCTGGGCACCATCCAGGCCGACCAGGACGCCATCATCCGCGCGGGATCCCGCGGCGCTCTCGTCGTCGACGGCGGTCCGGGGACGGGCAAGACCGTCGTCGCCCTGCACCGCACCGCCTATCTCCTCTATTCCGACCCCCACCTCGGTCACCACCGTGGCGGCGTGCTGTTCGTCGGACCGAGCCAGCCCTACCTGGCCTACGTCTCCGACGTCCTCCCCAGCCTCGGGGAGGAGGGCGTGCAGACCGCCACCGTGCGGGACCTCGTCCCCGAAGGCGCCGCGGCAGGGATCGAGGCCGACCCGGAGGTGGCCCGCCTGAAGTCGTCGATGGACGTGGGGACGGCGATCGAGGCGGCCGTCCGGTTCTACGAGGAGCCGCCCCCCACGGGGTTGACGGTCGAGACCGACTCGGCAGATCTCCGGCTGAGCGCCGCCGACTGGGCCGAGGCGTTCGAGGCGCCGGACCCCGGGACCCCGCACAACGAGGCGCGCGACCAGGTCTGGGACGAGCTGCTCGCCATCCTGATGGACTCCTACGACGGCGACGAGGCGGACGACCTGCTCCGGAAGTCGCTGCAGCAGAACCGGGACCTGCTCGCTGCCTTCAACCGCGCGTGGCCGCTGCTCGAGGCCACCGACGTCGTCGGCGACCTGTGGTCGGTGCCCGCCTACCTGCGCAGGTGCGCTCCCACGCTCGGCGCCGACGACGTCCGGCGGCTGCAGCGCGCGGACGCCCAGGCCTGGACGGTGTCGGACCTGCCGCTCCTGGACGCGGCGCGCCAGCGGCTCGGCGACCCGGAAGCGTCGTGGCGCCGGCGCCGGCAGGAGGCGACCGTCGCCGCCGAACGCGAGCGCATGGCCGGCGTCATCGACGAGCTGATCGCGACCGACGACTCCGAGCTGCTGCTGATGACGACCCTGCGCCACCAGGACCTCCGCGACACCCTGGTCGACGAGGCGGCGCTGCCCGAAGCGGACCCCGACCTGCTCGCCGGCCCGTTCGCGCACGTCGTCGTGGACGAGGCCCAGGAACTGACCGACGCGGAGTGGCAGATGCTGCTGCTCCGCTGCCCGTCCCGGAGCTTCACCGTCGTCGGGGACCGCGCCCAGGCCCGGCACGGATTTCCGGAGACCTGGCAGGAACGGCTCGAGCGCATCGGGCTCGACGAGATCGGCCTGGCCTCCCTCACCATCAACTACCGGACGCCGGAGGAGGTCATGGCCGAGGCCGAGCCGGTCATCCGGGCGGTGCTCCCGGACGCCAACGTGCCGACGTCCATCCGCAGCAGCGGCGTCCCCGTCGTCCACGGCTCCGTGTCGGAGCTGGACTCGATCCTCGACGCGTGGCTCGCCGAGCACGCCGAGGGCGAGGGGATCGCCTGCGTCATCGGCGGTCCCCCGTTCCGGGCAGGGTTCCGGCCGGGGCCCCGCGTGCGGTCGCTGACCCCGGAGCTGTCGAAGGGGCTCGAGTTCGACCTGGTGGTCGTGGTCGACCCGGAGGCGTTCGGCACGGGCATCGAGGGCGCGGTCGACCGCTACGTCGCGATGACCCGGGCGACCCAGGAACTCGTTCTCCTCACGAGTTCCTGACGTCCGCTCCCGCGTGGAGCCGGGGGCGGATCCGGCACGCCGTGGGCGTACGCCGCTGGATTGCACGAGGCTGCGTCCGGGTTGCAGCCGGTCTGCAACGTGCCGGAGTCATCGTCGTCGCACTGCGGAACCACCGCACGACGAAGGGAGCGAGGAATGACCGACACCATCGACGCGATCACCGCCGATCGCGCGCTCAAGGCCCGGCACCGCGCGATGTGGGCGCTGGGCGACTACCCGGCCGTTGCCTCGCAGCTGATCCCCGAGCTGGGGCGTGTGCTGGTCGCCGCAGCCGGAGTCGGCCGCGGGGACCGGGTCCTGGACGTCGCGGCAGGCACCGGCAACGCCGCCGTCCCCGCCGCGCTCACCGGCGCCGATGTCGTGGCATCGGACCTCACCCCGCAGCTGTTCGCGGCGGGCCGCGAGTTCGCGGCGCGCGAGGGCGTCGAGGTGGCCTGGGACGAGGGCGACGCCGAGGCGCTGCCCTACGCGGACGGCGCATTCGACGTCGTGCTGTCCAGCGTCGGCGTGATGTTCGCGCCGCACCACCAGCAGGCTGCCGACGAACTGGTGCGGGTGTGCCGCCCCGGCGGGCGGATCGGCCTCATCAGCTGGACTCCCGAGGGTTTCGTCGGCGAGATGTTCCGGACGATGAAGCCCTACGCGCCGGCGCCGCCCCCCGGTGCCCAGCCGCCTCCGCTGTGGGGCGACGAGGCCCACGTGCGCAGCCTTCTCGGCGATGCGGTGACCGACGTCGTCGCGCGTCGGAAGACCGTGACGGTAGGCGGCTTCGGGACGCCGGAGGAGTGGCGGGACTTCTGGAAGTCGGTCTACGGGCCGACGATCGTGGCCTACCGCAACATCGCCGACGAGCCCGATCGCGTCGCGGCGCTCGACCGCGACCTCGCGGCGCTCGCCGCCCGCTACGACCGCGGCGACGGGACGACGATCCTGGAGTGGGAGTACCTGCTCCTGACCGCGCGTCGGACCTGAACGACGAGCAGTCTCAGCGGCAGGGGCGCTCCCTTCCGGGGGCGCCCCTGCCGCACTGCGTCGCACGCGCGCTGCCGGCGAACATCTGGTCCTCCTCCGGAACTCGCCACTACTGTCTGCCTCGCCCGTTGCACAGCGATTGCAGGGCGGGACAGGCAGGTGCTGGGCGGTGCGCTTACGGATCCTGGGGCCCTTGCAGGTCGAGGACGGACGTGGACCGGTCGCCGTCGGTGGTCCCAAGCCGCGCGCGCTGCTGGCCGTCCTGCTGGTCGCCGGGGGCGAGGTGGTGCCCGCCGATCGGCTGGTCGACGCCCTGTGGGGGGACACTCCACCCCCCGGGGCACGGACGGCGCTCCGCGCCTACGCCTCCCGGCTCCGGGGCGTCCTCGGTGCCGCCGCGCCCCTCCGGCACCGCCCCCCGGGGTACAGCCTGTCCCTCGACGCCGCGACGCTCGATGCCGCGGAGTTCGAGCAGCTGGTCGGCGCCGCACGGGCCGCCGCCGGCGAGGGAGACCATGGGCGGGCGCTGGCCGACCTCGACGCCGCCCTCGCGCTGTGGCGGGGTGATGCGCTGGCCGAGTTCGCGGACGACGAGTTCGCGACGGCCACTGCCGCCCGGCTGACCGAGCTGCGCACGAGCGCGCTCGAGGCCCGGGCGGAGGCTCTGCTCGCACTGGGTCGGGTGGCCGAGGCGATCCCCGAACTCGAGGCGATCGTGCGCCGTCATCCCTCGCGGGAGCGGCCGGCGGTCGCGCTCATGGAGGCGCTGTACGCGACGGGGCGTCAGGCCGACGCGCTCGCCGCCTACCACGAGTTGCGCGCCCGTCTCGACGACGATCCGGGCGTCGAGCCGGCCGCTCCGGCACAGGCGCTCTACCGGCGGATCCTCCTCCACGACCCGGCACTTGCCGCACCGGCACGGCAGGGGAACCTCCCCCGGCGGGCCAGCGGGTTCGTCGGCCGCAGGGCAGAAGTGGACCGCGTCCTGGCCGCTCTGCGGGCCGGACCGCTGGTCACCCTGACCGGCGTCGGGGGCGCCGGGAAGACGCGGATCGCGGTGGAGGTCGCGGGCCGCGACCGGGCGCGCTTCGCCGACGGGGCATGGCTCTGCGAGCTGGCCGCCCTGCCCGACGGCAGCCCGATCGGGGACGCCGTCGCCGCGGCGCTGCGGATCCAGCAGCGTCCCGGTCTGTCGGTCGAGCAGACCGTGATCGAGTACCTGCGCACGCGGACCCTGCTGCTCGTCGTGGACAACTGCGAGCACCTCCTGGCGCACGCATCCCGGCTCATCGCCGAGGTCGTGCAGCAGTGCCCGCAGGTCGTGGTCCTCGCGACCAGCCGCGAGGCGCTCGGTGTCGAGGGGGAGCAGCTGTGGCCGGTCCCGCCGCTGCCGGTCGAGGACGCCATGGCGCTGTTCGTCCAGCGCGCCCGCGCGTCGTCGCCCGACTTCCTGCTCGACCAGGCCGCAGCGGAGGCGGTGGCGACGATCTGCGCCCGGCTCGACGGGCTGCCGCTCGGCATCGAGCTCGCCGCGGCCCGGATGCGGGTGATGAGCCCGATGGAGGTCGCCCGGCGGCTGGAGGAGGCCCCGCTGCTCGGTGGAGGACGCGGACCCGTCGCCCGGCACCAGAGCCTCGTCGCGGCGATCGAGTGGTCCTATCGGCTGCTGCCAGAGGCCGAGCAGCGGCTGTTCCGCAGCATGTCGGTGTTCGTCGGCGGCGCCGACCTGCGCGCGGTGCACCAGGTCGCCGACCCGGCGGCGGACGAGGACGACGTGCTCGATCGGCTGACCCGGCTGGTCGACCGTTCGATGGTGGTGGCCGCCAGCGGGGTGCACAGCCGATATCGGCTCCTCGAGACCCTGCGGGCCTACGGGCGGTCCCGGACGGAGGCCGACGACGCCGACCTGCCGCTCGCCCAACGGCATGCCAGGTACTACACGGAGCTGGCAGAGCGCGCGGCGCAGGGGCTGCAGGGCCCGGACGAGCGGGCATGGGTGGAGGAGGCGCTGGCCGACTACGACAACCTGCGTGCCGCATTCCTCCGGGCACATGCGGACCGCGACTGGGACCTGGCGGTGCGTCTGGTGGCAGCCGTGCCGGAGCTGGTGAGCCTGCGGATCGGGTACGAGGCCTCCGGGTGGGCCGAGCGGCTGCTCGACGACGTCGATCCCGACCATCCCCGGTACGCGACCGCGGTGGGCGCCGCCGCCCGGGGTGCGTGGAACCGCAACGAGTACGAACGGAGCGCGAGCCTGGCGCGGCGGGCGGAGGGCCGGCAGCCGCCACCGGGGACCCCGCGCATCGCCTACCCGGGCGACGTCCTCGCGGACGTCGCCCTCTACGAGGGGGACGTGGACCTCGCCCTGCGGCACTACACCGCCGAGGCGGAGCGTGCCCGCGGGAACGGCGACCGGATCCGGCTGGTGTGGACCCTGTACTACGTCGCGGTCTGCCAGGCCGTGCGCCGGGAACCGCAGCTCGGGGTGCCGGCCGCGCAGGAGAGCCTCGACGTGGCGGAGGAGACGGCCAACCCGACGGCACGGTCGATGGCCCGATACGCGCTCGGCCTGGTGGTGAAGAAGTCCGAACCCGCCCGTGCGCTGGCCCTCTTCGACGAGGCCGCTGCCCTGGCGTCGTCCGTGCGCAACTTCTGGTGGCACGGGATCGCGATGATGGAGGCCGCGGCGACCCGCGCCGTTCACGGTGATCCGGTGGCGGCCGCGCGCGCGTTCCTCACCGTGCTCGACCACTGGGACCAGGCCGGGGACACCACGCAGCAGTGGCTGAACCTGCGCTACGTGGCGCGGCTGCTCCACCGGGTCGACGCCGGGTCCGACGCCGCCACCCTGCATGCGTTCCTGGTCGCCGCGGGGAAGCCCTCACCGCTGGGTCCGCCGGAGTCGGCGCAGTCCGGACCGCGGCCCGGCCCAGGGGCGTCCGCGGTGGCAGCGGTCGCCCACGCCCGCGCCGCCCTCCGCCGAGTTGCCTGAGGCTGCTCCGCTCGTCATCCTCCCGCCATGGATGGTCGCGCCGAGTGGGCCCCGGAGGGGTCCGCGCAGGCACGACGGAGCGGCTCAACTCAGCGGGGGAACGGCACCTGGCCGCGGTGTCATCCGGAGGATGACGATGTCATCGCGTGCTGTCGCACCCAGGCGTGCATCGCGATCCCGGCGGCCACCCCGGCGTTGATCGACCGGGTGGAGCCGAACTGGGCGATCGACAGCACGCCGTCCGCTGCCTCGCGGGCCTCGGCCGACAGGCCGCTGCCCTCCTGGCCGAAGAGCAGCACGCACGCCCGGGGCAGCGCAGCCGTCTCCAGCGGCTGCGCGCCCGGGAGGTTGTCGACGGCCAGCAGGGGCAGCTGCGCCTCGCGGGCCCAGGCCACCAGCGAGGCGACGTCCGGGTGGTGCCGCACGTGCTGGTACCGGTCGGTCACCATCGCCCCGCGCCGGTTCCAGCGCTTCTTCCCCACGACGTGCACCGCCTCGGCGAGGAAGGCGTTCGCGGTCCGGACGACGGTGCCGATGTTGAGGTCGTGCCGCCAGTTCTCGATGGCCACGTGGAAGGGATGCCGGCGGAGGTCCAGGTCGGCGACGATGGCCTCGACGGTCCAGTAGCGGTACCGGTCGACGACGTTGCGCCGGTCGCCCGCGGCGAGCAGTTCGGGATCGAGACGGGGGTCGTCGGGCCACGGCCCCTGCCAGGGACCGACCCCGACGCTGTCGAGAACGGTCTCCGGTGGAGTGAGCTCCCTCTCGGTGTCCGTCACCCGGGGCAGGCTAGTGGGACCATGGACGACGCCATGACTGCCCTGCCCCTCGTCTTCGACGCGCCCCGACGGGGCATGCCCCCGCGCCACCTCGCCGATCTCACCCGCGAGGAGGCCCGTGCGGCGGTCACCGAGCTCGGCCACCCGCCGTTCCGCGCGGACCAGCTGGCCCGGCACTACTACCGCGGCGTCACCGACCCCGCGGACATGACCGACGTCCCGGCCGCGGCGCGCGGGACACTGGCCGAGGCGCTGCTGCCGGGCCTGCTCACCGTCGTGCGGCACCAGACCGCCGACAACGGGCGGACCCGCAAGACGCTGTGGCGGCTGCACGACGGAGCCCTGGTCGAGAGCGTGCTCATGCGCTATCCCGACCGGGCGACGGTGTGCATCTCCAGCCAGGCCGGCTGCGGCATGGCCTGCCCGTTCTGCGCGACCGGCCAGGCGGGGCTGACCCGCAACCTCTCGGCCGCCGAGATCATCGGCCAGGCCGTCGCGGCCGCGGCGGCGATGGCGAACGGGGAACTCGACGGTGGCCCGGGGCGGCTGTCCAACGTCGTCTTCATGGGGATGGGCGAGCCGCTGGCCAACTACGCCCGGGTGCGCAAGACCCTGGACGCCCTGCTCACGCCCGCGCCGCACGGTCTCGGCCTGTCCCAGCGGTCGGTGACGGTCTCGACGGTCGGCCTGGTCCCGGCGATCCGCCGGCTCACCGAGGAGGGCCGCAACGTGACCCTGGCGGTCAGCCTGCACGCCCCCGACGACGAGCTGCGCGACACCCTCGTGCCGATCAACACGCGGTGGAAGGTCGGCGAGGTCGTCGACGCCGCCGACGCCTACGCGAAGAAGACCGGACGCCGGTACTCCGTCGAGTACGCGCTGATCCGCGACATCAACGACCAGCCGTTCCGGGCCGACCTGCTCGGGAAGCTGCTGGCCGGGAAGCTCGCGCACGTGAACCTGATCCCGCTCAACCCGACGCCGGGCAGCATCTGGGACGCCAGCCCGCTGCCCGCGCAGCGCGAGTTCGTCGCCCGCCTGCGCGCGGCCGGGGTGGCGACGACGGTCCGCGACACGCGCGGCCAGGACATCGACGGCGCGTGCGGGCAGCTCGCGGCCAGCGAGGACGTCGGCGTCCCCACCGTCGCGCTGCCCACCCCGCAGCTGGAGCCCACCGTGCCCCTGGGTGCCGAGGCCGACGAGTAGTGAGCGAGCTTGCGAGCTCACGCATGGGCGCAGCAGCTCTGCTCACGCGTACGACGAGCGCCGGCGAGGAGGACGAGTGAGCGGCACCGAGGCGCTGCCGGAGGCCGAGGCGCACGACCACAGCCACGCCGACGTGTCCGGCGGCTGGCTCCGTGCGGCCGTGTTCGGCGCGATGGACGGGCTGGTCAGCAACACCGCGCTGGTGGCCGGCGTCGCGGGCGGTGGGGCGAACCCGCGGACGGTCGTCCTGTCCGGCGTCGCCGGGCTGATCGCGGGGGCCATCTCGATGGCGCTGGGCGAGTACACGTCGGTCAAGACGCAGAACGAGCAGCTGGACCTCGAGGTGGCCAAGGAGCGCCGCGAGCTCGAGGTCAACCCCGAGGGGGAGCTGGCCGAGCTGATCCAGATGCTGCGCGTCCGGGGGGTGGAGGAGCACCTGGCCCGGGAGGTCGCCGTCCAGCTGTCCCGCGACCCCGAGACGACGCTCCGGCTGCACATCGTCGCCGAGCTCGGGCTCAGTCCGGAGGACAAGCCGTCACCGCGTACCGCGGCGGTGACCTCGCTGCTGACCTTCGCTCTGGGCGCGCTGCTCCCGCTGCTGCCCTACCTGTTCGGGTATCCGCTGCTGTGGGCCGCGCTCGTCTGCGGTGGCGTCGGGCTGGTCGTCGCCGGGGCGCTCTCGTCGGTCTTCACCCCGCGCCCGTGGTGGTACGCGGGGCTGCGGCAGCTCCTGTTCGGCGCGATCGCGGCCGGGGCCACCTACGCGATCGGTTCGGCGATCGGCGTCTCGGTCGGCTGATCAGCGGCTGCGCCAGGCGTTCTTCCTGCGCCGCGCGTCCCAGACCAGGATCAGGACCATCAGCAGGGCGAAGCCGACCAGCCACAGGTCCTCGAGGCGGCCCTCGTGGTTGCCGATGATCATGCTCAGCAGGAACAGGATGGGGATGACCGCCAGGCGGCGGCCCCACTTGCCCATCTCGCCGTGCCAGCCCCACTCCTCGGGTCGCTCGTGCTCCACCGCGTGCGCATCGGTACGGACGACGGCCTCTTCGCGGCCGGGCTGGTTGACCCGCTGGGTTGCACTCACGGCGGACATTCTGGCAGCCCCGCGCCGATGCCACCGCACGAGGGAGGACGGCGTGGCGAGCCGCGGCTGATCGGGGAGACTGCGCGCGTGAGTTCTTCCCGCGAGGTCACCGTGCTCGGGTCGACCGGCTCCATCGGCCGGCAGGCGATCGCCGTCGCCCGGCAGAACCCGGAGCGGCTGCGGATCACCGGCCTGGCCGCCGGGGGAGGGGACGTCGGGCTGCTCGCCGAGCAGGCGCTGAGCCTCGGCGTCCGGACGGTCGCCGTGGCCCGCGCGACCGCGGCGCAGGACCTCCAGCTGGCCTTCTACGCCGCCGCGTCGAAACGCGGCTGGTCCAAGGGCGAGTACGCGCTACCGGAGATCCTCGCCGGACCGCGGGCCGCCGAGGAGCTCGCCACCCGGCCCGCCGACGTCGTCCTGAACGGGATCACCGGCTCCATCGGGCTGCGGCCGACGCTGTCCGCGCTCGAGGCCGGCCGCACCGTCGCCCTGGCGAACAAGGAGTCGCTGATCGCCGGGGGAGCGCTCGTCACGGCCGCCGCGGCCCCCGGTCAGCTCGTACCGGTCGACTCCGAGCACTCGGCGCTCGCCCAGTGCCTGCGCAGCGGCACCCGCGGCGAGGTCGCCCGGCTGGTGCTCACCGCCAGCGGCGGACCGTTCCGGGGTCGCGCCGCGGCCGACCTCGCCGGCGTCACGGTGGCCGAGGCCCTGGCCCACCCCACCTGGGACATGGGGCCGGTGGTCACCATCAACTCGGCGACCCTGGTCAACAAGGGCCTGGAGCTCATCGAGGCCCACCTGCTCTTCGACGTCCCCTATGCCGACATCGACGTCGTCGTGCACCCGCAGTCGATCGTGCACTCGATGGTCACCTTCGCCGACGGCGCGACCATCGCGCAGGCCAGCCCGCCCGACATGCGCCTGCCGATCGCGCTGGCGCTGGCGTGGCCGGACCGGCTGCCCGTCGTGCAGCCCGCGCTGAACTGGTCGGCCGCGAGCACCTGGGAGTTCCTGCCGCTGGACGAGGTGGCGTTCCCCGCCGTGCGGCTGGCTCGCGAGGCGGGGCAGGCGGCCGGCGTGGTCCCGGCGCTCTACAACGCGGCGAACGAGGAGGCCGTCGCCGCCTTCGTGGCGGGTCGGCTGTCGTTCCCGGGGATCGTGGACGTCGTCGCGCGTACCCTCGATGACGCGCCGGACCTCGGCGCACCCACCTGCGTCGAGGACGTGCTGGCCGCGGAGAAGTGGGCCCGGGAGCACGCCCGGGGCGTCATCTCCGGAGGCTGAAGCTGAGCGGGATCCTTCTCACGACCCTGGGGATCGTCGCCTTCGCGGTCGGGATGCTGTTCTCGATCGCGTTCCACGAGGCCGGCCACTTCTTCTGGGCCCGTCGGTTCGGCATGCGCGTCCCGCAGTTCATGGTCGGCTTCGGTCCGACGGTGTTCTCCCGGCGCCGCGGTGAGACCGAGTACGGACTCAAGGCGATCCCGCTCGGCGGCTACATCCGCATCGTCGGCATGATCCCGCCGGCCGAGGAGGGCGAGAGCAAGCGCGCGACCCGCATGCGCAGCTTCATCGCCGAGGTCCGCGGCCAGGCCCTCAACGACGTCCTGCCCAGCGACACGGGCCGGGTCTTCTACGCCAAGCCCTGGTGGCAGCGCGTCATCGTCATGTTCGCCGGGCCGTTCAACAACCTGGTCCTCGCGGTGCTGTTCTTCACGATCGTCCTGGTCGGCTTCGGCCGCCCCGAGACGACGACCACGATCTCCGTCGTCCCCGGCTGCGTCATCCCCGCGGGAGCCGAGAGCGCGACGGCGAAGAACCCCTGCTCGGTACCGATCACCTCCGACGGGGAGCTGTGCGACCTGGGGTCCGCCGGCTGCGCGAAGCCGGAGCGGAGCCCCGCCGAGAAGGCCGGCCTGCGCGCCGGTGACACGATCCTGGCGATCGACGGCGAACCGATCTCCCGCGAGACCGACGTCGGCTGGCAGCGGGTGCAGGAAGCGATCCGCGCCAGCGCCGACACCCCGGTTGTCTTCACGGTCGAGCGCGACGGGGGACGCCGGGAGCTGACGGTCACGCCGATCGAGAACACCGTCTACGCAGATCCCGAGGGCGAGCGCACGATGCGCGTCGGCTACGTGGGCGTGAGCCCGGCCCAGACCTACGTGCGCCAGTCGGTCACCGAGGTGCCGGCCTTCCTGGGGAACATGATCGTCGCCTCGGTGGACCGGCTCGTGGAGATCCCGCAGAAGATCCCGGCGCTGGCCCGCGCGGCATTCCTCGGCGAGGAGCGCGACCCGCAGGGGCCGATCGGGGTGGTCGGGGTCAGCCGGATCTCCGGTGAGGTCTTCGCCTTCGAGAAGTTCACGACCACCGAGAAGATCAGCTACTTCTTCCAGCTGCTGGCCGGCGTGAACCTGGTCCTGTTCCTGTTCAACCTGCTGCCGATCTATCCGCTGGACGGCGGCCACGTCGCCGGTGCCCTCTACGAGAAGGCCCGGGCCACGGTCGCCCGCCTGCGCGGACGGCCGGACCCGGGCCCCTTCGACATCGCTCGGCTGATGCCGGTCGCCTATCTGGTCGCCGGTCTGTTCCTCGGCCTGTCGGCGCTGCTGTTCATCGCCGACATCGTCAACCCGATCACACTGGGCTGAACGGCTCCGGGTAGCGCGGCGGCGTCTGCCCGGAGGTCGCGGGTGCGACGACGGGCAGGCCGGCCCACCGGCGGGCGACGCCGAGCACCGCGCCGGCCTGGTCGTCCGAGTAGCTCCAGGGCATCTCGGTGACCGAGCGGCCGATGGCCTCCAGGTGGGGGCGGGCCGAGTCGGCGTCCTCCGCCAGCCAGAAGGCGTAGGCGGCCAGGTTGTGGCCGAACAGCCGGCCACCCGGGCGCGGGCCGCCGTCCGGTCCGGCCATCCACCGCTGCACGCACGCGCGCAGCTCGGTGCGGGTCGCGCCGGACTCCATGTGCCGGGAGCCCTTCGCGGGACCGCCGATGCCGTCGGAGAGCTGCAGGTAGTGCTCGACGTGGGCCATGACCGGCAGCAGGCAGGTGGCCGAGCCCTCGGGCGCCTCGGCGGCCAGCCCGCGGGCGAACTCGAACATCGTGTCGGTGTTGCCCATCCACTTGGCGCAGACGGTCTGCAGGACCGCGTGGGCGCCGTGCACGTGGCTGGGTGCGCGCTCGAAGAGCCCCTCCATCCGCCGCTCGAACTCTTCCTGCTCGACCTGCTGGCCGCGGGCCATCTCGACCAGGGTCACCCACGGCATCGGGTCGGCCGGGTCCAGTTCGACCGCCTTCTCGGCCAGCCGCTGGGCCTGCGCGAGCCCGGTGAAGAACGCCTGGATCTGGTCCTGCGACGTCTGGGCGGCGTAGGCCGCTCCCCGGGCCGCCCAGGCGCGGTGCAGTGCCAGCTCGGCGCGGATGACGGTCGCGGTCGGGTCGTTCGGCGTCGCGGCGAACCACTCCTCGACCCACTGGCTGTCGTGCAGGGACTGCTCGGCCAGCAGACGGAGGCGGTCGGCCCGCACCTCGGGGTCCCCGGTCGCGGCGAGCAGGGCGGCGGCGGGCTGCCACTCACCGCGGCGGGTCGCCTCCAGCGCCGCGGCCAGGTCGACGTCGTCGCCGATCTCGTCGACCGGGACGATCTCGTCCGGCGACAGCTCACCCTCCACCGCTGTGCGCCCGCCCATCTGGAAGGTGAGGAACCGCGCGAACCGTGCGCCGGTGAGCACCAGCACCCCTCCGGCTGCGGCGTAGCCGACCTGGGTCGGCAGCGCCGCGGTCTCCACGTGCGGCGCGATCAGCCCGTACGTGAGCCCCCACACGCCCACCAGGACGGCGGGGTAGGCGACGACCAGGCTGATCGCCCGCACGCCGGTCGGGTTGAACAGGAACGGCGCGTCCGCGCGGATGCCGAACAGATAGCCCAGCCGGCTGCCGGCGATCACGAACATGAAGGCGAAGAGCAGGACGACGATGACGGCGCTCGTCGCGACGTTCGCGCCCGTGGGGTCGAGGGTCATGGAGCGGGAGGCTAGGCGGGCCGGTGCCGGAACTCCGCCCGCCGTCGCGGACGCGCCGGGTGCGCTGTCCGGCACGTCACAGCAGCGTCACCAGCATCAATCCGCGCGCGGGGGATACTGGCCGTCATGGCGATCCCCGTCGGTCTCGGCATGCCGACTGCACCTCCTCCCGTTCTCGCTCCCCGTCGCAAGACCCGCCAGCTCGACGTCGGTGGTGTCGGCGTCGGCAGCGACTTCCCGGTGAGCGTGCAGTCGATGACCACGACCAAGACCGCGGACATCAACGCGACCCTCCAGCAGATCGCCGAGCTGACGGCGTCCGGCTGCCAGATCGTGCGGGTCGCCGTACCGGACACGGACGACGCCGAGGCGCTGCCGGTGATCGCGAAGAAGTCGCAGATCCCGGTGATCGCCGACATCCACTTCCAGCCGCGCTACGTGTTCGCGGCCATCGACGCCGGCTGCGCCGCCGTGCGCGTGAACCCCGGCAACATCAAGAAGTTCGACGACAAGGTCGGCGAGATCGCCAAGGCGGCCGGCGACGCCCGCGTCCCGATCCGGATCGGCGTCAACGCCGGCTCCCTCGACAAGCGGCTGCTGGCCAAGTACGGCAAGGCGACGCCCGAGGCCCTGGTCGAGTCCGCGCTCTGGGAGTGCTCGCTGTTCGAGGAGCACGGCTTCCGCGACATCAAGATCTCGGTGAAGCACAACGACCCGGTGGTCATGGTGCGCGCCTACGAGCTGCTGGCCGCCCAGTGCGACTACCCCCTGCACCTCGGCGTCACCGAGGCCGGCCCCGCGTTCCAGGGCACGATCAAGTCCGCCGTCGCCTTCGGTGCCCTGCTGTCGCGGGGGATCGGCGACACCATCCGCGTCTCCCTCTCCGCCCCTCCCGTGGAGGAGGTCAAGGTCGGCAACCAGATCCTCGAGTCGCTGAACCTCAAGCAGCGCGGACTGGAGATCGTCAGCTGCCCCTCGTGCGGCCGGGCGCAGGTCGACGTCTACAAGCTGGCGAACGAGGTGACCGCCGGGCTCGAGGGCATGGAGGTGCCGCTCCGGGTCGCCGTCATGGGCTGTGTCGTCAACGGCCCCGGCGAGGCCCGCGAGGCCGACCTCGGCGTGGCGTCGGGCAACGGCAAGGGCCAGATCTTCGTCAAGGGCGAAGTGGTCAAGACGGTGCCGGAGTCGCAGATCGTGGAGACCCTCATCGAGGAGGCCATGCGCATCGCGGGCGAGTACGTCGACGCGGGAGAGCCGTCCGGCCCGCCCGTCGTCAGCGTCAGCTGACTCGGCCGTCCCGTGCTCCGTGCGCCTGTCGCCCGCGTCCTCGACGAGGCCGACGAGGGGGCCGTGCACCGGCTGCTGGCCACCGATCCCGTCGCGGCGTGCGTGCTGGCCGGCCGGATCGAGGCGACCGGCACCGCACAGGACAGGCTCGGCGCGCCGCTGTGGGGAATCGGGTCGGGCCGGAGCCTGGACGCCGTCTGCCTGGCCGGAGCCAATCTGATCCCCTTCGCCGTGCCCGGCGCGGAACGCGCCGCCGCCGTCGCCTTCGCCGACCGGGCCCGGCGGGCCGGCCGTCGGTGCTCGACGATCGTGGGACCTGCGACCGCGGTGGCCCCGCTGTGGGAACTGCTCGCCCCCCACTGGGGGCCGGCGCGGGACCACCGGCCCGATCAGCCCCTGCTGGCCATCGACGGGCCGCCCGCCGTGGCGCCCGAGCCGCGGGTCCGCCCGGTGCGGCCCGCGGAGCTGGAGATCCTGATGCCGGCGGCCGTCGCCATGTTCACCGAGGAGGTGGGCGTCAGCCCCCTGCGCGTGGACGGCGGAGCGGGCTACCGCGCGCGCGTGGCGGAGCTCGTCCGGGCCGGCCAGTCACTCGCCTGGATCGAGGACGGCACCGTGCTCTTCAAGGCCGAGATCGGCGCCGTCTCGCGGGCGGCCTGCCAGGTCCAGGGCGTCTGGGTCGCGCCCGCCCACCGCGGCCGGGGGATCGGGACCGCCGGGACCGCCGCGGTCGTGCAGTACGCGCGCACGGTGCTCGCGCCGGTGGTCAGCCTGTACGTGAACGGGTTCAACGGCCCCGCCCGCTCGGCCTATCGCCGGGTCGGCTTCCGCGACGTGGGGCAGTACGCCAGCGTGCTGTTCTGAGTCCCGCCGGTCTCGTCTGACAGGCTGTCGCCGTGCGGACAAGACGGGGCCCCGCGCTCGCCCTCAGCCTGATCCTGACCGTTCCGGTCCTCGCCGCCTGCTCCGGCAGCGCCGAGGACGACGTCCGCGCCGCCGCGCAGACCTTCCTCGCCGGCTGGGCCGACGGGGACGTCGCCGCCGCGGCCAGGGCGACGTCGGACCCCGAGGCCACGTCGGCGCTGCTGGAGCAGACCGCGGAAGACCTCCCCGAGGCGACGCTCTCCACGGAGCTCGGGACGGTCACGGTCGAGGACGAGCAGGCCACCGTGGCGTGGACGGCGACCTGGGACCTCGCCGCCGCCCCCGACTGGAGCTACGACGCCGCCCTGGACCTCGAGCAGGTCGAGGACACCTGGCGGGTCGTCGCGGCGCCGACGCTCGTGCATCCGGAGCTGGGGGAGGGGCAGCGCCTGAAGCTGGCCCGCACGCTGCCCGACCGGGCGCCGATCACCGATGCCACCGGGGCGCCACTGTTCACGCCGACCGAGGTCGTGAACGTCGGCGTCGACAAGGCCCAGGTGACCGACCTGCCCGCGCTGGCCGCCGCGCTGTCCGCCGCGACCGGAGTCGCCGCCGAGGAGATCGTGGCCGACGTGGACGCGGCCCCCGCGCGACAGTTCGTCCCGGTCATCACGCTGCGCCGGCCGGACTTCGAGAGGATCCGAGCCCAGGTGTTCGACCTCCCCGGCGCGGTCTTCCCGACGGCCACCCGGCTGCTCGCGCCGACTGCCCGCTTCGCCGAGGCGCTCCTGGGCCGGGTGGGGGCGGCGACCGCCGAGGTCATCGAGGAGTCCCAGGACGACGGCTCCCCGCGCTATGCCGACGGCGACCAGCTGGGGCTGTCGGGGTTGCAGCGAGCCTTCCAGGAGGAGCTCTCGGGCACCCCGGGCTTCACCGTCTCGGTGGTGAGCACCGACGCTGCGACAGGCGACGAGGGTCTCGAGATCGACTCGGTCGCCCCCGAGCCCGGCACTCCGCTCCAGACACCGCTCGTACCGGCGGTGCAGAACGCCGCCGACGCGGCCGCGGCCGCGCAGACCCTGCCGACGCACGTCGTGGTGGTCCGGCCCGGGACGGGTGAGCTCCTCGCGGTCTCCTCGAACGAGCCCGCCGACGCCGGGAACGCCCTGGCCGGTCAGTTCCCGCCGGGCTCGGCCATGAAGACGATCACCGCGACCGCCCTCCTCTCGGCCGGCACGCTCACGCCGGACAGTCCCGTCGCCTGTCCGGGCACCACGTCGGTGGAGGGCCGGGAGTTCGAGAACCAGGACCAGTTCGATCTGGGCACGGTCCCCTTCACCGAGGCGCTCGCGCAGTCGTGCAACACGACGTTCATCCAGCAGGGGCTGGAGCTCCCCGACGGTGCCCTCGCGGAGGCGGCGGCGTCCTACGGCGTCGGCATCGAGTGGAAGCTCCCCGTCGACGTCTTCAGCGGCAGCGTCCCGTCGGACAGCACCGGTACGACGAAGGCGGCGAACGCGATCGGTCAGGGGCAGGTGCTGATGAGCCCTGCCGCCATGGCGGTCGTGGCCGCCGGCATCGCCGGTGGCACACCGGTCGCGCCCATCGAGATCGCGGGTACCGAACCCTCCGCGGAGCTCCCGGCGGGACCGTCCCCGGCCGTGCTCGACGCGCTGCGGCCGATGATGCGCCAGGTGGTGCTCGCCGGGACGGCGACGCAGCTGGCCGACCACGGCGAGGTGTTCGGCAAGACCGGGACCGCCGAGTACGGCAGCAACACCCCGCCCGACGCGCACGGCTGGTTCATGGGCTACCAGGTGGGCGGACCCGCAGGCGACGTCGCCTTCGCCGTCCTGGTGGAGGGCGGGCAGTCCAGCAGCGTCGCGGTCGGTGTCGCCGACGCGTTCCTGGGCGCCCTGGGCTGACAAGGCCGGAGTGCCGGCCGGAGTGCCGGCCGGGTCGCTACCCGGACAGTCCGGGCAACGCCGTCGTCACGGTCGGCTTCCCGGCGGCCGTCCGCCAGCCCACCGCACGGACCTCCGCGTCGCCGAGCGCCCCCACGGCGAGCTCCCGGGTCGACCGCTCCGCGGCCTGGTGGAGCACGCGCACCCAGGTCGCGGCGACGCCGTCCTCGAGAACGACGGCCAGGGCGGCGGCGTCCGTCGCGGACAGCACCGGGAAGGGGAGGGCGTAGGCGCCCCGCGCGCCCACCGGGTCGACCTCGCGGTCGACGAGGAGCGCCGTCAGGCGGTCGCGCAGATCGCGGTGCGCCGTCTCCGCCGTCGCTGCGGTGGCGTTCGCGCCGGGGCCCAGGGCGGCACCCACGACGCCGTAGCCCCAGACCGCCGCGTGGGAGGCGGCGAGCGCCTCGTCCAGCGCCGTGTTCTCGGAGGCCAGGTCGGGCCCCGCGGTGTCGTCAGCCATCGGCCGCACGCCTCATGCGAGTCTCCCGTCCTGGCCGCGGAGCCCCGCGGCGATCGACCCCAGCAGTGCGGCCCGCGCCCCCGACTGCTCGAGGCACGCGGCGGCGTGGGAGCTCGCGGCCGCGGCCACCTGACCGCGCAACCACGCCTTCGCTTCCGGCCCGCCCGGCGGTCCGGCGGACGGGGCGGCGGAGGCCGCGCCGCCGGGCGCGGCGTCGCGCAGCCGCTCCAGCTGCGTCGCGGCCTGCGCGGCGAGCTCGGCGACGGCCGCCGCCAGGGCGGGGTCAGCGGCACCCGCATCGGCGAAGGCCTTGATCAGGCCCTCCTGCACCGCGACCTGGACGGCCAGCTCATCGGCCTGCTCGCTGGTCACCTCCGCGGCCTCGTCGTCCGGCGAGGACGTGCATCCCGTGGACAGCAGCGCCAGCCCCACCGCGGAGGCCGCGAGCAGGGTGCGCCGCGAGAACCCCGGCGGGCGGGAGGGCGGGAGGGAAGGCATCGGGGTCCATTCTCGCAGCAGGGACGCCGGAGGGTCCGGATGCCTGCCGGGGCGCGCCCCGCGTCGGTCCGCCCGGCCCCACCCCTTTCCCGTCCGCCCCGGGCGTCCCAGCGGCGCACGGCGTCGCCCGCTGCGTCGCTTGCGGCATCTGGTCTCGGCGCGTCGTCCCGGGCGGTAGCCTGACCACTCACCCCCGAACCGGGTCCGACCTGCGCCGGGAGGCCGGACGTCGCCGGATCGGAGGGCCTGCAGCCCGCACCGTGCGGTTGCCCGAGCCTCGAGGAGGAAGCCGTGTCCGCCTCTCGCGGTACCCAGCGGGCCGACCCCGCCACGTCCCGGCTCGCGGGGTGGATCGAGCCGGTCGTCGGGTCCGCCGGATACGACCTCGAGGAGCTCGTCGTCACCCCGGCCGGCCGGCGCAGCGTCGTCCGTGTGGTGGTGGACCGGGACGAGGGCGTGACCCTCGACGGCATCGCCGAGATCAGCCGTGCGCTGTCGGAGGTGCTCGACCAGAACGACGACGGAATGGGCCGCACGCCGTACGTGCTCGAGGTGAGCAGCCCCGGCGTGGACCGGCCGCTCACCGAGCCCCGGCACTGGCGGCGGAACACCGGACGCCTGGTGGCCGTGACCGTCGGCCCCGCCGGATCGACCGACGAGGTCACCGGCCGCGTCACCGCCGTCGACGACTCCGGCGTCACCCTCGCCGTCGAGGCGAAGGGAAAGCCGGGGGCGAAGAAGCGCCCGCCGACCCCCCGCCAGGTGCCCTGGGCCGAGCTCGGCTCCGGCCGGGTCCAGGTCGAGTTCGGGCGCGCCGACGCCACCGACCCCAGCGCGTCCGACTTCGCGGACGACGACAGCCCGCACGACGAGAGCTCGCCCGGAGAGGGCCCCCCCGGCGACGGTGCGGTCCCGACGGAGCGAGGAGGAGAACAGTGAACATCGACGTCACCGCGCTCAAGGCGGTGGAGCGGGAGAAGGGCATCCCCGCCGACACGGTGATCGAGGCCATCGAGTCCGCGCTGGTCACCGCCTACCGGCACGCCGACGGGGCCGCGAAGCACGTGCGCGTCCAGGTCGACCGCAAGAGCGGCGAGGTCGCCGTGCTCGCGCAGGAGCTCGGCCCGGACGGCGACGTCGTCCGCGAGTGGGACGACACCCCGTCGGACTTCGGCCGGATCGCGGCCAGCACCGCCAAGCAGGTGATCATCCAGCGGCTGCGCGACGCCGAGCACGAGCAGACGTTCGGGGAGTACGCCGGCAAGGAGGGCGACATCGTGAGCGGGATCGTGCAGGCGCACGATCGGCGCAACGTGCAGGGCACCGTGCTCATCGACATCGGGAAGGTCGAGGCGGTCCTGCCCCAGGCCGAACAGGTGCCCGGCGAGGAGTACACCCACGGCAGCCGGATCAAGGCCTACGTCGTCTCGGTCGCCCGCACCTTCCGCGGCCCGCAGGTCACGGTCTCGCGGACCCATCCCCACCTGGTCCGCAAGCTGTTCGCCCTCGAGGTCCCCGAGATCGCCGACGGCAGCGTCGAGATCGTCGCGGTGGCCCGCGAGGCCGGGCACCGCTCGAAGATCGCCGTCCGCACCAGCGTGCCCGGCCTGAACGCCAAGGGCTCGTGCATCGGGCCGATGGGCCAGCGGGTGCGCAACGTGATGAGCGAGCTGCACGGCGAGAAGATCGACATCGTCGACTGGTCCGAGGACCCGGCGGCGTTCGTCGCGTCCGCGCTGAGCCCGGCGCGGGTCAACAGCGCCCGGATCGTCGACCCCCAGGCGAAGGCCGTACGGGTGATCGTGCCCGACTTCCAGCTCTCGCTGGCCATCGGCAAGGAGGGCCAGAACGCGCGGCTCGCCGCCCGGCTCACCGGCTGCCGGATCGACATCCGCAGCGACGCCCAGGCCGACGACGAGGCCGCCACCCCCTCACCGGGCATGGGCCGCCCGCCGCTGCGCTCCGGTGCGGGCCTCCCCCCGTCGGGGGGCCACGGGGCCGGCGGCCGTTCGCAGCCCCCGCCGGGGGGCCACCGCCCTCCGCCCCGCCGCGCGGAACATCCCGGGCAGGCCACGCGCTAGAGTGCAGGGTGGCCGAAACGTCGAAACCGGTACGCACCTGTGTGGGGTGCCGGGAACGCGCTCCGGCCAGCGATCTGCTGCGTGTCGTCGTCCGCTCCGGGGCTCTGGTCCCGGACGTCCGTCGGCGGCTCCCCGGAAGGGGAGCGTCGGTGCACCCCACCCCGGAGTGCCTGTCCGCAGCCGAGCGACGCCGGGCCTTCGCCCGGGCGCTGCGCCTCCCCGGAGGCGCCGGCACCCCGGTGGAGGCAGGTCCGCTCCGCGCCCACGTACTCGGCACCTCCCCGGAGATGGCCGGAGCGCGGGCCGGGACGGGCGAGTGACGGACAGCAGGACCCAGTCGGATCGGCACCAGGCCGGTTCGCATGTCGACAGGACATTCGTCGGATGACTCAGCCGTGAAGTTCTCACGATGACCATGCGCCACTAACGACGAGGTCGAGCGGGCAAGCCGCCGGCCTCACCAATTGAGGAGACCCGTGCCAGGCAAAGCCCGCGTACACGAACTCGCCAAGGAGTTCGGTGTCGACAGCAAGACCGTGCTCGCCAAGCTCAAGGAGCAGGGCGAGTTCGTGAAGTCCGCGTCCTCCACCGTCGAGGCCCCCGTGGCCCGGCGGATCCGTGAGGCGTTCGCGTCGGGAGGCAACGGAGGCGCCGACACCGGTTCCGCCGCGGCCCGCCCCGGCCCCCGCCGTCCCAGCGCATCCGCCGCCGCACCCGCGGAGCCGGCTGCTCCGGTCGCCCCACCCGCTCCGGTCGCGGCACCCCCCGCTGCGGCGGCCCCCGCCGCTCCG
>NZ_SPQL01000001.1 GCF_004570385.1 Blastococcus sp. CT_GayMR19
CCCCGGTCGCGTACGCCTGCTGCACGGCCGGCAGCTCGTCCAGGACGCGGCCGGCCTCGACCAGCCGCCGGGCGGCACCCTCGGACAGCCGGGTGTGGGTACGCAGCCAGGAGGCCGTCGACTTCGTCCCGTCGTACTCGACGGCCTGGGTCAGGTCGGCGGTGCGCACCGCGCGGGTGAGCACGGCGGCCAGCTGGTTCTGCGCGGCGACCAGGCTCCGGATCCGGTCCAGCTGCTCACCGGCCGACAGCTCGTCGAGGTCCTCGGCGGCCAGGGCGTCCAGCGCCGACAACAGCTCGCTCACGACACCTCCCGACAGTTCGATCAGGTGTTCGAAGTTTATCGGACGAGTGACCCTTCGGCCACATGAATGCGCAGGTCAGCGGCCTATACACAGATTCGCGGCGGCCCTTGACAGCTGCCGGTGGACAGGTGGACAAGCGGGTTGATCCTCGGCCGCCGCTGGGCATCACCCCTCCATGGCTCCCCCGATCAGCGACGCCGTCGTCGTCGACGTCCTGCGCCGTATCGACCGGCTGCTCGCCCCGCTGGTCGAGCGGCTCGGCCGCCCGCCTGCCCTCCCCCGGGCCGAGCGCGAGCAGTGGTGGGCCGACCGGGTCTCCCGGGTGGCGGCCGGCGTCGCCGCGGCACCCCGGTTCGCCGGCAAGCTCGCCGACCTCCTCCCGCTGCAGAACACGGTGGGGACGGCGGTGCAGTCGCTCGTCGTCCTCGGGGTCGCCGCCGAGCACGACGTCGACGCCCCGGCCGAGCGGGTGTCGTTGCTGGCCCGCGTCCTGCTGGACCGGGACCTGCCGGCCGACCGCGTCGCACCGCTGCTGACCCGCGTCCAGGGGACCTACCGCGAGGACGCACTGGGCCGGGCCGACGAACGGAAGGGCGCCCGCGGCACCGCCCGCACCCTCTGGCGGGCCGCCCGGCTGCTCAGCCGCATCGATGACGCCCTCGATGCCCGGCCGAAGGGCAAGCTGCGCCACCGCTTCCTGTCGAACCTGCCGGTGGTGGGCGTCCTGGGTGGCTACGCCGCCGAGCGCGAGGGGCTGCGCCGGGCGGCCGCCGAAGCCGCCGCGGTGCTCGAGGGGCGCGTCAGCGATGAGGGGCGGGCCGGCGAATAGCCAGGGGGTCAGCGAGTAGCGGCGGGGCAGCGAGTAATGCGCCGTGAGCGGCAGGGCGCGTCAGCGGATGGGCGCGGCGATCGCGCTGTCGCTCGCGGGCAGGACGTCCGGCTCGACGGCGGGGTCGGCGGCGAGGTTCGCGTAGACCTCACGCGTCGCCGTCGACCGGTTCATGGTGATGAAGTGGATCCCGGGCACGCCCTCGTCCAGGAGCGTGCGGCACAGCTCCGTGGCCACCTCGACGCCGAAGGCGCGGACCGCGGCCCTGTCCTCCGGCCGGTCGCCGTCGAGCTCCGCGAACCGGTCGGCCAGATCGGGCGGGAAGGCCTGACCGGAGAGCTGCACGATCCGGGTGATCTGACGTGCGCTGGTCACCGGCATGACGCCCGCGATGATCGGGACCTCGCACCCCCGCGACGCGACCCGGTCGCGCATCCGCAGGTAGTCCTCGGGGCGGAAGAACATCTGGGTGATCGCGAAGTCCGCCCCGGCCCGGCACTTGGCGATGAACATCTCGACATCGGAGTCGAAGTCGGGCGAGCGGGGGTGCCGCTCCGGGAAGGCGGCCACCCCCACGGAGAAGTCGCCCATGGAGCGGATCAGCTCGACGAGCTCGGCGGCGTAGTTCAGCCCCTCCGGGTGGGCGATCCACTCCGCCTGGGGATCGGCACCCGGCGGGTCGCCGCGCAGCGCCAGCAGGTTGCGCACCCCGGCCGCCGCGAGCCGGCTGACCAGGTGCCGCAGCTCGGCGACGCTGTGGTCGACCGCGGTCAGGTGCGCGAGCGGCGTCATCGTGGTGTCGGTCGCGATCCGCTCGGTCACCGACACGGTGCCCTCGCGCGTGGAGCCGCCGGCGCCGTACGTGACCGAGACGAAGGAGGGGCGCAGCCGCTCCAGCTCGCGCAGCGCCGTCCACAGCTGCGGCTCGGCGTCGGGCGTCTTCGGCGGGAAGAACTCGAACGACCACGTCGGCCGCTCGGAGGCGAGCAGCTCACGCACGGTCCGGGTCACGGCACATGAGGGTACGGCGGCCGGCGTAGTGGCCCCGAAGGCTCCCCGGCGCAGAAATCGGCGCCTCGCTGCATCCGGCCGGCGGAGTTCCGGCGAAGAACCCGGAGCAGGCGGCGACGGATGGAGACCGGCATGACGATCACCCAGCACGCGGCGCCCTCCCGGCTCGGGAGGTCGCGCCCCGCCGGATCGGGCGATACTGACGTCGTGACCGTCGGGACCCAGCACCATGCGCCCGTCCCGGCACCCTCCCCTTCCCCGCTCGTGGCGGCCGAGCTCGACCGGCTCCGCGAGGCGGTGACCACGGCCCTCGACGGGTTCCTCGCCCGGCAGCGCGAGATCCTCGCGGCGATGGACGCCACGCTGACGCCCGTCGTCGACGAGGTGGCCGCGCTGGCCGCGGGCGGCAAGCGGCTGCGGCCGGCCTTCGCCTACTGGGGATGGCGGGGCGCGCGCGGCACCGCGGATGCCGAGGACGAGGCGGCCGTGTTCCGCGCGGTCGCGGCACTCGAGTTCGTGCACGCCAGCGCGCTGGTGCACGACGACGTCATGGACGGCGCGCACACCCGCCGGGGCCGCCCGGCCACCCACGTCGGTTTCGCGAACCGGCACGCGGTCGAGGACCTCGGCGGGAACGGCGACCTGTTCGGCACGGGTGCGGCAATCCTCGTCGGTGACCTCGCCCTGGTCTGGTCCGACGAGCTGCTGCGCACGTCCGGCATCACCACCCCGGCGCTCATCCGGGCCCGCTGCGTCTGGGACACCATGCGGACCGAGGTCACCGCCGGGCAGTACCTGGACCTGCTGCGCGCCGCGGGCGGGCTCCCCGGCCCGGACGGCGCGCTGACCGTCGCCCGGTACAAGAGCGCCGGCTACACCGTCCAGCGCCCGCTCCAGCTGGGCGCCGCGATCGCCGGGGCCGGCCCCGAGGTGACCGAGGCGTGCACGGCGATCGGCCTGCCCCTCGGTGAGGCGTTCCAGCTGCGCGACGACGTCCTCGGCGTGTTCGGGAACCCGGCCGTCACCGGCAAGTCGGTGGACGACGACTTCCGCGAGGGCAAGCAGACACTGCTGATCGCCCTGGCCGAGGAGGCCGCGGACGACGCCGGCCGCCGGCTGCTCCGGGAGTGCCTCGGCAACCCCGACTGCGGCCCCGAGCAGTTCGACGCGCTGCGCCGTCTCCTGGAGACCACCGGCGCCCTCGCCCGCGTCGAGGAGCGCATCGCCGAGCGCACCACCCTCGCCCGCGCGGCCATCGCCGCCGCGCCTCTCGCCCGCGACGCCCGGGCCGCCCTCGACGCGCTCGCCGTCGCGGCGACCACGCGTACCGCCTGACCGTGCGCACCGTTCCCGGGCGGACCGACCGGATCGTCGTCGTCGGCGCGGGTCTGGCCGGGCTCTCGGCCGCCCTGCGGCTCCGCGGCGCCGGCCGCGAGGTGACCGTGGTCGAGCGCGGCCCCGGCCCGGGCGGCCGGGCCGGCCGGGTGGAGCGGAACGGCTACGCCCTGGACACCGGCCCGTCGGTGTTCACCGCGCCGGAGATCGTCGCCGACACCCTGGCCGCGGTCGGCGAGAAGCTCGAGGAGCGGCTTCCCCTGCTCCCGCTCGAGACGACCTACCGGGCGCAGTACGCCGATGGATCGCACCTGGACGTGCACGCCGACCCCGACGCCTTCGCCGACGAGGTCGCCGCCCTGTGCGGACCCGCCGAGGCCGCCGCGCTGCGCCGGTACCTGGCCGACCTGGCCGAGCTCTACCGCCTGCAGCTCAGCACGTTCATCGACCGCAATCTCGACTCACCGCTCGACCTGCTGGGGCCGGAGCTGGTCACCCTCGCCCGGCGTGGCGGCTTCGGCCGGCTGTCCCGGCACGTCGAGCGGTACTTCGCCGATGACCGGCTGCGCCGGCTGTTCAGCTTCCAGGCCCTCTACGCCGGGGTGTCGCCGTTCCGGGCGATCGCCGCGTACGCCGTGATCGCCCAGCTCGACATCGGCGCAGGGGTCTGGCACCCGGTGGGCGGCATCGCCGCGGTCCCCCGGGCGCTGGCCGCCGCCGCGGCCGACGCCGGGGTCACCTTCCGGTACGGCGCGGCGGTCGAGGAGCTCGAGACCTCGGGACGACGCGTCGCGGCCGTGCGGCTGGCCGACGGCGAGCGACTGCCCGCGGACGCCGTCGTCGTCACCACCGACCAGCCGCACACCCTCGTGCCCGGGCTGCGCGGGCCCCGGCGCCCGCGGTACTCCCCGAGCTGCGTGGCCATCCACCTCGGCGTCCGCTCCGAACTGCCCGGTCAGGCGCACCACACGATCAGCTTCGGCGACTCGTGGCGCGGGGTCTTCGACGAGCTCACCCGCGACGGCCGGCCCATGAGCGACCCGAGCCTGCTGGTCAGCATGCCGTCGCGCAGCGATCGCAGCCTCGCCCCCGAGGGCGGGCAGGTGCTCAGCATCGTGGCGCCGACGCCGAACCTCGACCGCCGCAGCGGCGGGAACCCGGACCTCGACTGGACGGCGCTCGGCCCCCGCTACCGGGACGAGGTGCTGGCCACCCTGGAGGCGCGCGGCTGGACGGGTCTCACCGGCGCGATCGAGGTCGAGGAGATGGCCACGCCGCGCGACTGGGCCGCCCAGGGCATGGCGGCCGGCACCCCGTTCGCCCTGGCGCACACCTTCAGCCAGACCGGTCCGTTCCGGCCCTCGACACTGCCGCGCCGCGGACCCGAGAACGTCGTCCTCGCCGGATCGTCGGTGCAGCCGGGCGTGGGCGTGCCCATGGTGCTGATCAGCGGGCGGCTGGCCGCCGAGCGGATCACCGGCGGCGGTGACCGGTGAGACGACGGTTGAGTGAGCATCGCAGCGAGGTCTGCGAGCGAGGAGCGGAGCGAACCCGGAGTCGAACAGATGGATGACGCATGACGACGCTGCGCCCCCCGGGCACCCAGGCGGCCCGGCAGGAGGAACTCGACGCGGCCTACCGGCACTGCGCGGCCATCAACGCGCGGTTCGGCAAGAGCTACCACCTGGCCACCCGCCTGCTGACGCCCGACCGGCGGCCGGCGGTGCACGCGCTCTACGCCGCGGCCCGCACCGCCGACGACCTGGTCGACCTGCCCGGTCCCGACCCGGCCGGCGACCTCGCCGACTGGTCGCGGGCACTGCTGGCCGAGCTCGAGACCGGCTGGTCCGACGATCCGGTGCGGCTCGCGACGGTGCACACGTACCGGCGCTACGACATCCCGGTCGAGCACCTCGTCGACTTCCTCGCCGCGATGACCAGCGACCTCGACGTCGACGGCTACGCGGACATGGCGGCGCTGGACCGGTACATGTGGGGCTCGGCGTCGGTGATCGGGCTCCAGGTGCTGCCCGTGCTCGGCACCGCCCCCGGCGTGGCCCGGAAGGAGGCCGAGCCGTACGCGATCGCCCTGGGCGAGGCCTTCCAGCTCACCAACTTCCTGCGGGACGTCGCCGAGGACATCGACCGCGGCCGGGTCTACCTGCCCGCCGACGCCATGGCCGCGCACGGCGTCACCCGCGAGCAGCTGGCGCAGAAGCGGCACGACGCGCGGTTCGCCGCGCTCATGCGGGAGATGGTGGCCGTCGTCCGCCGTCGCTACGACGACGCCGCCCCCGGCACCCCACTGCTCGCGCCCGAGTCGCGGGACTGCGTGCGGGCGGCCACCGCGCTCTACGGGGGCATCCTGACGGAGATCGAGCGGGCGGACTACCGCGTGCTCGACCGGCGGGTGTCGGTGTCCAAGCCGCGCCGCCTGGCGGTGTTCGCGCGCCGGTTGACCGCCGCCCAGCTGGCCAGGGTGAGGGTGACCATGGCGAACCCGAAGAGCAGGTCCTCCACCGGCGCGTAGGCGAGCCGCGGGCCCCAGATCGCGTCGGGGTCGTAGACGACGACGTCGAGGCCGGTGAGGACGCCGTTCATCAGCAGCTGGAAGACGATCACGATCGCGTAGGCCACCCAGAACACCGGCCGCGTCACCATGCGGGTCCGGTAGACCGCCAGGTCGACGACGAGGACGCCGATGACCGCGAGCACCGCGAGAGCCGAGTAGCTCATCGCGCTTCCATGCCCTTACCTGACTCCGCGCCCCGGTCCGCTCCTCGCTCGTTCCTCGCTGCGATGCTCCCGAGGCTGTCGTCAGGGGAAGCCGGATAGCCCGCGTCCCAGCCGGTCACCTTCCGCACCGCCTCCAGCGCGAGCACCGAGCACAGCGGGACGACGAGGAAGAACAGCACCTCCTCGACCGGGATGCCGCCGGGCAGCCGGACGCCGAGGGTGAGGGCGGCCGAGTAGTCCCAGTGGCCCTGCGCGATGGCGTAGAGGACCCAGGCGACGAAGACGACGAACTCGGGGAGCACGGCCAGCAGGAACCGCCGCCAGCGGGCGTAGACCCGCACCCGCAGCACGAGCTCGAGGGGTGCGGTGACCACCAGGCAGCCCGCGAGCAGCGCGGCGTACGTCCAGGAGCCCACGGTGTCAGCTTCCGCCCGACACGGCCGACCGGATGCAGCGGGTCAGAGAGCCAGCGCCTGCGCCCGGCGGGTGACCTCGGTGTGCCGGTCGTCGCGGAGGGCCTGGACGGGGGTGCCGGGCAGCGTGTCGTCCTCGCGGAATAGCCAGTCGAAGGCCTCCTGCTCGCTGAAGCCGCCGTCCTGCAGCACCGTCAGCAGCCCCGGCAAATGCTTGAGGATGACGCCGTCCTGCACGAAGTCAGCCGGGATCTTGCCGTTGCCGCTGCCGGGCACGGCCATGAGCTTCCGGTCGCGCAGCAGCTGGCGGACCCGGTTGGGCGAGGTGCCCAGGAGCTGGGCGACCTCCGCGGGCGTGAGCGTGTCCATAGGGTGCGAGCCTATGGCGCGATCCGAGGGCCGTTCCACCGAGCCCGGATCACGGCACCGCCGGCCGCCACGTCGCGGCCCGGTCGTCGGAGATCGACGAACCTGGCGGGGCCGACGGCGTGTCGCGCATCCCGGCGGGCATGTGCCGCGCCCGGTCGCACACGATGGCGGTGTGCGGCCTGGGCGAAGTCCGATCTGTCGGTCGCTCCGGCGGAACGCCGCCCACCTGACCATTGGCCACACGGGCAACGGCGGCCCCCTGTACCGCGTGGTTTGCCGGTCCCGGCCCGCCCCCCTCCTACACTCGGCCGGGTGGACAGCGTCATGACCGACCCCGCGGTGGGCCTGGTCCTCGAGGGGCGCTACCGCCTCGAGGAGCGGCTCGCGCGCGGCGGCATGTCGACGGTCTACTCCGCCACCGACCTGCGCCTCCACCGGACGGTCGCGGTCAAGGTCATGGCCGAGCACCTGGCCCACGACCCCACGTTCGTGGACCGGTTCACCCGCGAGGCGCGCGCCGCGGCGATGCTCAGTCACGTCAACGTGGTGTCCGTCAGCGACCAGGGCAGCGACCAGGGCCTGGTCTTCCTCGTCATGGAGCTCGTCCGCGGCCGCACCCTCCGCGATCTGCTCCAGGCCCGCGGGCGGCTGACCGTCGGCGAGGCCTTCGCCGTCCTCGAGCCGACCCTGGCCGGCCTCACCGCCGCGCACCGCGCCGGCATCGTGCACCGCGACATCAAGCCCGAGAACGTGCTGATCGGCATCGACGGCGTCGTGAAGGTCGCCGACTTCGGCCTCGCCCGAGCCGTCGTCGGCACGGGCCAGACCAGCCAGACCGGCGGCGTGCTCATCGGCACCGTCGCCTACCTCTCCCCCGAGCAGCTCGAGCGCGGCCGTGCCGACGCCCGCAGCGACATCTACGCGGCCGGCATCGTGCTCTACGAGATGCTCACGGGCCACCCGCCGTTCGGCGGCGACACCCCGCTCGCCGTGGCCTACCAGCACGTCCACCACGACGTCCCCGCGCCGTCGGAGGAGGTCCCGGGCCTGCCGTGGGCCGTGGACGAGCTCGTGGCCCGCACCACCCGCCGTGACCCGTCGGGCCGGCCGCTGGACGCCGGCGCGTTCCTCGCCGAGCTCGCGCACGTGCGCAAGGACCTCGGGATCGAGCCGGTCCCGGTGCCCACGGGGATCAGCACCGCCGGCCCCGACACGCTGCGTCCGACCAACCGGCCCACCCGTCCGCGCCATCCCAGCGACCCGATGACCGAGGTGCTCGGGCACCGGTCGGACCGGGCCGGCCGCACGGCCATGCTGCCGGGCATGGGCGCGGGCCCGACTACGAGCGTGGGCGGCCGTCGTCCCGCACTGGAGCGGCCGCGGCCCGGCGTCCCCACGCACATCCGGCGCCGACGGGCCCGCTTCGCCGTCGCGATCATCCTGCTGCTGGCCGTCACGATCGGTGCTGTGGGCTGGTGGCTCGGTTCCGGGCGCTGGACGCAGATCCCCGACCTGCTCGGCGAGGAGCAGGGTGTGGCCATCGACCTGCTGCAGGAGGCCGGGCTCGATCCGGACTGCTGCGAGGAGCAGTGGAGCGAGGAGCTGCCGGCCGGCGCCGTCATCTCCACGGAGCCGGCCGCCGGCGAGGCCATCCGCGGCACCGACGTGCGGCTCGTCGTCTCCAAGGGTGTCGAGCGCTTCCGGGTCGACACCGCCCTGGTCGCCAGGCCGTGGGCCGAGGTCGAGCCCGAGCTGCAGGAGAGCCTGCCCCAGATCGCCTTCACCCTGACCGAGGAGCACGACAACGAGCTCCCGGCCGGGGCGGTCATCGGGTTCGACCCGCCCGCCGGCACCGAGCTCCGCCGGGACCAGGTCGTCACCGTCATCGTCAGCATGGGTCACGCACCGGTGGCGGTCCCCGACGTGACCGGGCAGACCCCCGAGCAGGCCGCCAGCAACCTCGCCGCCGCGGGCTTCGAGGTCGCGCGTGGCGAGGACGGGCGCAGCGCCGCCGTCGACGCCGGGGAGGTCATGGGGATCGCCCCGTCCCCTGCCGACGGCCCGCAGCCCTTCGGCAGCACGGTCACCATCTCGGTGTCGGCCGGCCTGCCTCAGGTGACGGTGCCCGACCTCAAGGGGATGAGCTCGGAAGAGGCCACCGCCGCTCTGCAGGCCGTCGGTCTGACGGTCGACGCGACGAAGTTCCTGGGCAACCGGGTGCGGGCGCAGCAGCCGGAGGCCGGTGAGGTCGTCGAGCAGGGCACCACCGTGAAGATCCTGGTGGCCCCGTAGCGGTGCGGTCCGTGAACTCACCGCCCCCGATCGGCGCGCAGATCCAGATCAAGGGCGGCCTCGCTAAGGGCGGGCTGGCCTACACCGACGCCGTCGCCGCGCGGGCCGTCCAGGTCTTCGTCGGCAACCCGCGCGGCTGGAAGCTGACTGCCGGCGACCCGAAGCAGGACGCACTGTTCATCGAGGGCTGCCGCGACCGCGCGATCCCGTCGTTCATCCACACGCCCTACCTGGTCAACGTCGGCTCCCCCACCGAGGCGACCGTCGAGCAGTCGATCGCCTCCATCGCGCACAACCTGGCGCGGGGTGCCCGGCTCGGCTGCCGCGGCGTCGTCGTCCACGCCGGGTCGGCCGTCGGCGAGGACCGCTACGACGCGGCGCTCCGGCAGTTGCACGAGCGGCTGCTGCCGGTGCTCGACGGGCTGCCGGACGACGGGCCTCGGCTGCTGATCGAGCCGACGGCAGGTGGCGGCAAGTCACTCGCCGCCACCGTCGAGGACCTCGGGCCGTACCTGGCCGCGCTGGAGAACCATCCCCTGGTCGGCGTCTGCTTCGACACGTGCCACGCCTGGGCCGCCGGGCACGACCTGTCCGTCCCGGGCGGGATGACGGCGACGCTCGACGCCCTCGAGGCCGCCGTCGGCCCGAGCCGGCTGGGGCTGGTGCACGCCAACGACTCGCTCGACGAGTGCGGCTCCAAGCGGGACCGGCACACGACGATCGGCGCGGGCTCGATCGGTGCCGCCCCGTTCGCCGAGCTGCTGGCGCACCGATCGATGGCCGGCGTCCCGGTGGTGGTGGAGACACCGAGCGAGCTCGACGGCTCGCCGTCCGCCGGCCACGCCCGCGACATCGCCCTGCTCTGCTCCCTGCGCGACGGAGTGACGCTGGAGTCCTCCGCCGCCTGACTTCTCGCCGTCATCCCAGCGCACCGGACTCCAACCGGTCAGACCCCAGGGTGCGCCCACTCCCGCACAGGGCCGCCCGGAACGTCACGCCAGAAGACGCGGATCACCCCGCCATCGGACCCCATCCTGCTCCGGGCCACACCCAACGTGATGGCGTCTCCGGACGGCACCTCGTCCCGCTCGGTCGGCAGGCTCACGACGTCCCAGCCGGCCGGCACCTCGACCCGGACGTCGTACGCGGTCATGTCGCCGATGTTGACGAGATCGTTCGTCGCAGCCCCGTGTCGGGTGAGCCGCCACCGGTTGGGAGGAGCCTCGGCCAGCCTGAGCTGGGCAGTCTGCACGACAGCCGCGAAGGCCGCGGCCTGCCGCGCCTGCTCCTGGGACCTCCGTGCGATCCGGGCGGCACGCCGGCTGTGGACGAGGGCTGCGGTCGACACGAGGAGCGCCAGGACGGCGATCCCCGCGATGATCCAGTCCGTCACAGCCATGACGAAGGGAACCAGACGCCTTCCTGCGGTGGCGGGCCCCTCGACGCGCGAATACCGGAACTTCTTCGTCGCCACCGGCGTCGATCGCCGGAGACCGCACGTCGCGAGGCCGCAGCCCGGCACGTGGTTCAGCGGTCGAGGAGCTCCGCGAGGACCTCGGAGGCGCGGTCGATGCCCGCGCGGTCGACGTCGAGGTGGGTGACCATCCGCAATCGGCGCGGGCCGATCTGGCCCACCAGCACGCCCTGCGCCTTGGCCGCCGCAGCGACGACCGGCGCGTTCACGCCGTCCAGGATCACGATGTTGGTGTCCACCCGGGCGGGGTCGGCCCCGAGCCGCTCCGCCAGCAGCCGGGCGTGCTCGTGGTCCTCGGCCAGCCGTTCGAGGTGGTGGTCGAGGGCGTACAGGCCGGCCGCGGCCAGAATGCCGGCCTGGCGCATCCCGCCCCCGAGGCGCTTGCGCCACAGCCGGGCGGCGGCGATCCGGTCGGCGGAGGCGACCAGCACCGAGCCGACCGGGGTGCCGAGACCCTTGGACAGGCAGACGGACGCGGTGTCGGCGAGCCGGCCGAAGGTGGCCAGATCCTTGCCGGTTGCGACGGCGGCGTTCCAGATGCGCGCGCCGTCGAGGTGGACGGCGACGCCCGACTCGCGCGACCAGTCCCACAGCTTCTGCAGCTCGTCGAGCGGCTGGACCAGTCCGCCGCCCCGGTTGTGCGTGTTCTCCACGGCGATCGCAGCGGTGGGGGTCACGTGCCAGTCCCCGCGGGGGCGCACCTGCTCGATGTACCGGTCGGCGTCCAGGCGCCCGCCCGTGCTGATCACGGTGCGGCTGGACAGACCGAAGATCGCCGCCGCCGCACCCAGCTCGTAGGTGAGCACGTGACAGTCCGCGTCGCCGAGGATCTCCTCCCCGGGCTGGCACACCAGCCGGAGACCGATCTGGTTGCCCATCGTCCCCGACGGCACGAACAGGGCGTCCTCGTGGCCGAACAGCTCCGCGACGCGCTCCTCGAGGGCGCGCAGCGTCGGGTCCTCGCGGTAGACGTCGTCGCCCACCTCGGCCTCCGCCATCGCCCGGCGCATCCCGGCGGTCGGCCGGGTGACGGTGTCCGAGCGGAGGTCCACCGCGCCGTCGAGCGCGGCCCGTGGGGAATCGGTGTCGATCGCGTACATCAGCTCTCCCTGGGCGCGGCG
The DNA here is from genome assembly GCF_004570385.1 of Blastococcus sp. CT_GayMR19. GTDB lineage: Bacteria > Actinomycetota > Actinomycetes > Mycobacteriales > Geodermatophilaceae > Blastococcus_B. The sequence continues at coordinate 11,885 of NZ_SPQL01000001.1, forward strand.
GTCAGCACGGCGGAGCCGTTCACGTTCCCCACCGGAGGTGTGTGGCGGAGCCGTTCCGGTTCCACACCGGAGGTGCGTACATCAGCCGCGCAGCATCTCGGCGACGAGGAAGGCCAGCTCCAGGGACTGCCCGGTGTTGAGCCGCGGGTCGCACGCCGTCTCGTACCGGCTGTTGAGGTCCTCGTCGCTGATCTCCATGGCGCCGCCGAGGCACTCGGTGACGTCCTCACCGGTCAGCTCGACGTGGATGCCCCCCGGCCAGGTGCCCAGAGCGCGGTGGACGTCGAAGAAGCCGAGCACCTCGTCGACGACGCGGTCGAAGTGGCGGGTCTTGTAGCCCGTGGAGGACTCGTGGGTGTTGCCGTGCATCGGGTCGCACTGCCACACCACCTGGTGCCCGCCGGCGGTGACCTTCTCGATGATCCCGGGCAGGACGTCGCGGATCTTGCCGTTGCCCATGCGGCTGATCAGCGTCAGCCGGCCGGGCAGGCCGTCGGGATCGAGGCGCTCCACGAGCTCGGTCGCCTGCTCCGGCGTCGTCGTCGGGCCGATCTTGACCCCGATCGGGTTGGCGAGCTTCGAGACGAACTCGATGTGCGCGCCGTCCATCTGCCGGGTCCGCTCCCCCACCCAGACGAAGTGCGCCGAGGACGCGTACGCGCGGCCGCCGTGCACCCGCAGCAGCGCCCGCTCGTAGTCGAGGATCAGCGCCTCGTGGCTGTTGTAGAGCTCCACCCCGCGCATCGCCTCGGAGTCGATGCCGCAGGCCTTCATGAACGCCAGCGCGCGGTCGATCTCGCGGGCGATCACCTCGTAGCGCACCCCGGCCGGGGAGTTGGCGACGAAGTCCTTGTTCCAGTCGTGCACCGCGTGCAGGTCGGCCAGGCCGCCCCGCGAGTACGCCCGGATCATGTTCATCGCGGCGGCGGAGTTCGCGTACGCCCGGACCAGCCGGTAGGGGTCGGGGATGCGCTTCTCGAGCACCGGCTCCAGGTCGTTGACCATGTCGCCGCGGTAGGAGGGCAACCCGAGGGCGTCGCTGTCGGAGCTGCGCGGCTTGGCGTACTGCCCGGCGATCCGGCCGACCTTCACCACCGGCACGCTGGCGCCGTAGGTGAGGACGACGGCCATCTGCAGCAGGGTCCGCGTGGTGCTCTGCAGGTGCGCGTCGGTGTTGAGGTCGAAGGTCTCGGCGCAGTCACCGCCCTGCAGCAGGAACGCCTTCCCCTGCGCCACCTCGGCCAACTGGGCCCGCAGGTGGTCGATCTCGGCGGGCGCCACGATCGGCGGAACGGTCGACAGGGTGGAGAGCACGGTGTCGAGCGCGGCCCGGTCCGGCCAGCGCGGCTGCTGGGCGGCGGGCAGCTCCCGCCACCGGTCGAGACCGGGAACCAGCTCGGCGGGCTCGAGGAGACTCACGGCGCATCCCCGCTGCGGCTCGTCAGCGGCGCTCGCCGGACTGCTCTGCTCATCGGTTCGCTCGCACGCTCGCTCACGCCGCCAGGGTAGTTGCTCCGCCCGGCCGTCCCGAGGCCAGCCGGACCACGCCCGACCGCCAGGACCTCAGCCGAAGAACACCTCGGCCTCCGCGTACCGCTCCGCCGGCACCAGCTTGAGCTTGGCCGTGGCGGCGCTCAGCGGTACCCGCACGATGTCGGTGCCGCGCAGCGCCACCATCACGCCGGACTGGCCGTCGTGCACCGCGTCGACGGCGGACAGGCCGAACCGGGTGGCCAGCACCCGGTCGAAGGGGGACGGCGTGCCGCCCCGCTGGATGTGCCCGAGGACCACGGCCCGCGCCTCCCGGCCGGTGCGCTCCTCGATCAGCGACGCCAGCTGCTGCCCGATCCCGCCGAGGCGGACGTGACCGAAGGCGTCCTTCTCCCCGGTGGTGGTGATCAGGTCGCCGTCCTTGGGCTGTGCGCCCTCGGACACGACGACGATCGGCGAGTAACCGGAGTCGAACCGGTGCTGGCAGTGCGCGACCACGCCGTCGACGTCGAACGGGTTCTCCGGGATCAGGATGACGTTCGCCCCGCCGGCCATGCCGGCGTGCAGCGCGATCCAGCCCGCGTGCCGGCCCATGACCTCGACGACGAGCGTGCGGTGGTGGCTGTCGCCGGTGGTGTGCAGCCGGTCGATGGCCTCCATCGCGACGCCGACGGCGGTGTCGAAGCCGAAGGTGTAGTCGGTGGAGTCCAGGTCGTTGTCGATCGTCTTCGGGACGCCGACCACCTTGAGTCCCGCCTCGGACAGCTTGGTGGCGACGCCGAGGGTGTCCTCCCCGCCGATCGGGATCAGCGCGTCGATCCCCAGCCGCTCGAGGGTCTCCCGCACCCGCTCGGGTCCGCCGTCGAGGGCGTAGGGGTTGGTCCTCGAGGTGCCGAGCACCGTGCCGCCCCGCGGCAGGATGCCGCGGACCGCCCTGAGGTCCATGGGCACGGTGTCGCCCTCGAGGACGCCCCGCCAGCCGTCCCGGAACCCGACGATCTCGTCGCCGTACTCGCCGATGCCCTTGCGGACCACCGCCCGGATCACGGCGTTGAGGCCGGGACAGTCACCGCCGCCGGTCAGGATGCCGATGCGCATGGTGCTTCCTCCGGGAAGGGGATCGGGGTGCTCGAGGTTGGACGCCGTCATGATGCCGCAGCTCACCCTCAGGAACGCAGGCACTCCGTGATCGCCGTCACGGGGGCCACCGGAATCCTCGGCCGCAGGGTCGTCGACCGCCTGGCGGCCGCCGGCGGCGTCCCCCTCCGCCTCGTCGTACGGGACGCCGGGCGCGCACCGCAGGTCGCGGGTGCCGACGTCGTCGAGAACCCCGGCGGGTACGCCGACCCCGCCGGATTCCGGGCCGCGCTCGCGGGCGTCGACACGGTGTACCTGGTCTCCGCCGCGGAGGCCGAGGACCGGGTGCAGCAGCACCTCGACGCCGTCGACGCGGCGGTGGCCGCCGGCGTCCGGCGGATCGTCTACACCTCGTTCCTCGGGGCGCGGCACGACGCGGTCTTCACGCTGGTCCGGCAGCACGCCGCCACCGAGGACCGGATCCGGCAGAGCGGCGTCCGCCACACGTTCTTGCGGCACAGCATGTACGCCGACTTCGTGCCGTTCTTCGCCACGCGGGAGGACGGGGGCGCGGTGATCGCCGCACCGGCGGGCGAGGGCCGCGCCAGCTTCGTCTCCCGCGACGACCTTGCGGGCGTCGGCGCCGCGGTCCTCCTCGACGAATCCGGCCGGTGGGACGGACAGGCTCTGACGGTCACCGGACCCGAGGCGCTGTCGATGACCGACGCCGCCCGCGTGCTCACCGAGGTGACGGGCATCCCGGCCGAGTACCGGCCGCAGACGGTCGAGGAGGCGTGGGCGACGCGCCGCCCGTCCGGACATCCCGACTGGGAGATCGAGGGCTGGGTGACCAGCTACCTGGCGATCGCCGCGGGCGAGCTCGCGACCGTCACCGACGTCGTCCCCTCGCTGACCGGCTCCCCGGCGCTGACCGTGGCCCAGCACTTGCGGCGGCATCCCGAGGACTGGGCGCACCTACGCGGCTGAGGTCGCGCAGGTCACTAAGCGGCCGGGTCCGTACCGGATTCCTCCGGCACTGCCGAGAACCTCTCCGACAGCAGACCCACGAGGCTGTGAAGAGATTCCTACGGAGGACCGGCGATGCGCTGGACGACCATGCCCGACACGCTCCCCACCTGGGCGACCCCCGGGGGCTGGGGCATCGGGACCAAGGTGGTGGCGCTCGCGGTGACGAGCGTCGCCGTGACCGGCGTGGCGATGGTCGGGGTGAGCGCCTGGCAGAGCGGCCAGTTCGCCGCCCACGCGCAGAGCGACGTCGGCGCCCTCGTGGACCAGGACATCTCCCGTACCGCCGGCGGCGTGTACGACGTGGTGTCCACGCAGGGCGAATCCACCGCGGCGAAGGTCGACTCCGACCTGGCCGTCGCGCAGTACGTCCTGGGTCAGTACGGCGGGTTCCGCATCGACAGCAACCCCCGCTCGGAGCCGGTCGCCTGGGAGGCCAGGAACCAGCTCTCCGGGGACGTGACCCCGATCGCGCTGCCCCGCGTGCTGGCCGGCAGCCAGTGGCTGGGACAGAACGGCGACGTCGCCGTCCCCACCCCGGTGGTCGACGAGATCAAGTCGATGACCGGCGCGACGGTCACCATCTTCCAGAAGACCCCGACCGGCGACTTCCTGCGCGTGGCGACCAACGTCCAGGCCGCCTCGGGCGCACGCGCGATCGGCACCTACATCCCGGCAACGAACCCCGACGGGCAGCCCAACCCCGTGGTGGCGACCGTTCTGAAGGGCGAGACGTACCGGGGCAACGCGTTCGTCGTCGACTCCTGGCTCGTCTCGGCCTACGCCCCGCTGACCGACGCGGCCGGCGAGGTCGTCGGCGTCCTCTACGTGGGCGTCAAGCAGCAGAACCTCCCGGCGCTGCGCGAGAGCGTCGAGGCCACGTCGGTCGGCGACACCGGGCACATCGAGGTGTACGGCGGCACCGGAGCCATGGCCGGCACCGTCCTGATCAGTCCCGACGGCGTGCGGGACGGCGAGGCGATGCTCGAGGCCACCGACGCCGACGGCAAGGCCTACGTCCAGGAGATGGTGGAGGAGGCCACGGCGCTGGCGCCCGGCGAGCAGGCCACCGTCAGGTACGTCGACCCCGAGGCGGGTCCCACCACCGTGCGCCTGACGTACTACGCGCCGTGGGACTGGGTGATCGCGACCGTCGCCCGCGACGGTGACTTCTCCGGACCCGTGGTCTCGCTGGCCGAGGGCCGGTCGTCCATGGTCGTCGCGCTCGTGCTCGCCGCCGTCCTCATCGCCGTGCTCGGTGGGCTGGTGTCCTACTGGGTCGGACGCCGGCTCACGGCCCCGCTGCTGCGCCTGCGGGACCGCATGGCCGAGATCGCCGACGGAGAGGGCGACCTGACCCAGCGCATGGACGAGTCCCGCTCGGACGAGGTCGGCCAGCTGTCAGGAGCCTTCAACCGCTTCGTCGACAAGGTGGCCGGCACCGTCCGGGAGATCGGCCGGTGCGCCCGCGAGGTCGCCACGTCGGCCGCGGGTGTCGCCACGGTGGCGGACGGCCTGGCCGAGCGGTCGGCCCGCAGCCGCGACCAGGCGCAGGGGGCGCACCACGTCGCCGCCGAGATCAGCACCAGCGTGTCGGCCGCGGCGTCGGGCGCGCAGGAGATGGGCGTCTCCATCACCGAGATCGCGCGGAGCGCTGCCGACGCCGCCGAGGTCGGGCGCCAGGCCGCGGACCTCGCGGAGCGGACCGAGGCCACCATCGCCGCCCTGGGAGCCAGCTCGGCCGAGATCGGTGACGTCGTCAAGGTGATCTCCGGCGTCGCCGAGCAGACCAACCTGCTCGCGCTCAACGCCACGATCGAGGCCGCGCGGGCCGGGGCCGCCGGCAAGGGCTTCGCCGTCGTCGCGAACGAGGTGAAGGAGCTCGCCCAGGAGGCGGGCAAGGCGAGCGAGGAGATCGCCCAGCGCGTGCAGGGCATCCAGACCGAGACCTCCGCCGCGGTGCGCGCGATCGCCCAGATCGCCGAGGTGGTCCGGGCCATCAACGACCACCAGACCACGATCGCCAGCGCCGTCGAGGAGCAGACGGCGACGACCGGTGAGCTGACCCGGAGCGTCGCGGCCGCGGCCGAGGGGGCCGGCACGGTGACGCACACGCTGACCTCGGTCAGCCAGGACGCCGACGACAGCGCGCAGGACGTCGAGCGCGCCCGGATCGCCGCCCGCGAGCTGGACAACCTGTCCGGCGAGCTCAACCGGCTGCTCGGGGCGTTCACCGTCTGACCTCCGTGCTCTCGCGGCGACGACGCGGGAGGGGTGCCACCCGGGCGCGTCCGGTGCGACCCTCGTGCTGTCCAACGGGGGCCTCGTCCGGAGAGAAGCGATCATGACCGTGCCGGCCACGCCACTCGTCGATCCCGCTGTCCTGGCGGACCCGCACCCCGTTCTCGCCGAGCTGCGGGAGAGCGGCCCGGTGCACCGGATCGACGGGTCCGGGGGGCTGCCCGTCTGGATGGTGACCCGGTACGACGACGTCCTGGCGGCGCTGTCGGACCCGAGGCTGAGCAACGACCCGCACCACGCCAGGGCCCTGACCCAGGTGCTGCGCGGTGACTTCCTCAGTCGCAGCATGATCGGCACGGACCCGCCGGAGCACACCAGGCTGCGACGGCTCGTGTCGAAGGCCTTCACCGCCCGGCGCGTGGAGGGGCTGCGGCCGCGCGTGCAGGAGATCACCGACGCGCTCCTCGACCGCATCACGCCCCGGGGCAGCGCCGATCTGGTGGCCGAGTTCGGCCTTCCGCTGCCGATCACCGTGATCGGCGAGCTGCTCGGCGTCCCGGAGGCCGATCGGGACCGCTTCCGGGAGTGGACCGACGAGATGCTCGACCGGCCGTTCGACCCCGGAAGCGACCTGGCGCTCGTGGAAGCCGCTCGCGAGCGGATGCGCGGGTACCTCGCCGATCTGGTCGCAGCCAAGCGGGCTCGTCCTGCGGACGACCTGCTCACCGACCTCGTCGAGGCGACCGACGAGGGCGAGCGGCTGGACGCGCAGGAGCTCCTGGCGATGACCTTCCTGCTGCTGATCGCCGGGTACGTGACCACGGTCAGCCTCATCGGCAACGGCACGCTCGCACTGCTGCGCCATCCCGACCAGCTGGACCGACTGCGTGCTGACCCGTCGCTGGTGCCGGCGGCCGTCGAGGAGCTGCTCCGCTTCGACGGCCCGGTCAACCCCGGGCTCACCCGCTTCGCGCTCGAGGACCTGGAGATCGGCGGGGTGCGGATCCCGCGGGGGGACATGGTGCTTCTCTCCATCGCGGCCGCCGACCGGGATCCCCGGCGCTTCTCCGACCCCGACCGGCTCGACGTCGGCGCGCAGGCGCCGGGCCACCTGGCCTTCGGGCACGGCATGCACTACTGCCTGGGTGCGCCGCTGGCCCGGCTCGAGGGGCAGATCGCCTTCCCCGCGCTGCTGACCCGGTTGCCCGGCCTGGCCCTCGCCGCCCAGGAGGTCGAGCTGCGCTGGACCGGAGGCGGCGTGTTCCGGAGCCTGCGGGCGCTGCCGGTCACCTTCATCCCCACGCCGGCACGGGTGGACTGAGCACCCGGGCGGCGCGTCAGCGGGGCCGCCGGGCCTCCATCGCCTTCCACCGCTCCAGGTTGTAGCGGGCGTCGACCAGGGCGTCGTGCGTGCCGGTGGGCTTCGGCGGCAGCTCGGGCTGCCCGAGGTCGTCCCAGCGCTGGCGCAGCTCCCGGGTGAACCGCGGGATCGGCCGCGGCAGCGCCGGCATCGCTCCCCAGAGCTGGCACAGCGCCACGTGGTCGTAGGCGGCGAACCAGGCCCACAGCTCGATCTCCTCGCCGGGGCCGGTGAGGAAGGCGAGCAGGTCCTCGCGGATCCGCTCCCGGCTGCGCCATGCCTTGTCCGCCGGCGGCGGCAGCTGGTCGAGCACGTTGCGCCGGACCCACGGGATCGCCCTGTCCGGGTCGAACTGGGTGCTGACGGCGTAGAACTCGCGCCCGGTCTCGTCGACGACGCCGATCGAGACGAGGTCGATGGTGGTGCCGTCCTCGATGAACTCCGTGTCGTAGAAGAACCGCCGCATTGGCACCACGGTATGCGGGCACTCCCCCTCGGCCCGACTCCGCGGTCGCTCCTCCTCGCTCGCTGCGATGCTCACTCCCTGTCGTCGGGCTACGTTGCCCGTCATGCCGGTGCTGGCGATCGACGCAGGAACGACCGGGGTGACCGCGCTCGTCGTGGGGGAGGACGGCGACGTCCTGGCTCGCGGCTACCGCGAATTCGCCCAGCTCTTCCCCCGGCCCGGCTGGGTGGAGCACGAGCCCGAGGACATCTGGACGGCGACCGTCGCCGCCTGCCGCCAGGCCCTCGCCGGCAGCGATGCGCCGCCTACGTGCGTGGGGATCACCGACCAGCGCGAGACCGCCGTGGTCTGGGACCGGCGCACGCTCCGCTCCCCCCGCCCGGCGATCGTCTGGCAGGACCGCCGCACCACCGGGATCTGCGACCGGCTGCGCGCCGACGAAGCACACGTCTCCCAGCTGACCGGCCTGCGGCTCGACCCGTACTTCACGGGCACCAAGTTCGCCTGGCTCGCCGAGCACGAGCCGCAGATGTGGTCGGGAGTCCGGGACGGCGGCCTCGCGCTGGGCACCGTCGACTCCTACGTGATCGCCCGGCTCACCGGCGGGGCCGCGCACGTCACCGATCCGAGCAACGCCAGCCGCACGCTGCTCTACGACCTGGAGAAGGGCGCCTGGTCCGACGAGTTGTGCGACCTGTTCGACGTCCCCCGGTCGGCGCTGCCGGAGGTGCTGCCGAGCTCCGGCGTCGTCGGCACGACCGATCCGGACGCGTTCCTCGGGCTGTCCCTGCCGATCGCCGGCATCGCGGGCGACCAGCAGGCGGCCCTGTTCGGGCAGGCCTGCTACTCCCCCGGCATGAGCAAGTGCACGTACGGCACGGGCTCGTTCGTGCTGACCAACACGGGGACGGCGCCGGTGCGGTCGGACGCCGGGCTGCTCACCACCGTCGCCTGGGACCTCGGCGACGGGCTGGTCTACGCGCTCGAGGGCGCGATCTTCGTGACGGGCGCCGCGGTGCAGTGGCTGCGGGACGGTCTCGGCCTGATCGACTCGGCGGCCGAGATCGAGGGGCTGGCGCGGACGGTGCCCGACTCCGGCGACGTCGTCTTCGTGCCGGCGCTGACCGGGCTCGGCGCCCCCGACTGGGACCCCTACGCGCGCGGCGCGATCGTCGGGATCACCCGGGGCACCACCCGGGCCCACCTGGCGCGGGCCACGCTCGAGGCGATCGCGTTCGAGGTCCGGGACGTCGTCGACGTGATGGTGTCCGAGGCCGGACTGGAGGTGCCCGAGCTGTCGGCCGACGGCGGCGCGAGCGCCAACGACCTGCTGATGCAGCTGCAGGCCGACCAGCTCGGCGTGCCCGTGCGCCGTCCGGTGGTCACCGAGACGACGGCGCTCGGCGCGGCCTTCCTCGCCGGTCTCGGCACGGGCGTGTGGGGCTCGACGGACGAGCTGGCGCAGACCTGGGCGCTCGACCGCCGCTTCGAGCCCGAGCCGGGACTGCGGGACGACGGCCGGCACGCGCGGTGGCGCGACGCCGTCCGCCGCGCCGGAGGCTGGAGCGGCTAGGCGTGGTCGATCATCGGCGGGCTGCTACCCCGCACGGCGTGTCGCACGGCAGTGAGCCGATGATCACGGAGGCTTCTCGATCATGAGCACCGAAGGATTCACCTGCGCTTGTTGCACGCAGACCCACGACGGTCTGCCGCCTGCCATCGGCATCGACGCGCCGGATTACTGGGAGCCGGAGATGTCGGGACGGCGGGGCTGTCGTCTCACCAGCGACTTCTGCGCCATCGACGGTCAGGACTTCTTCGTGCGGGCGGTTCTGCGGATCCCGGTCGTGGACGCCGATCAGGACTTCGAGTGGGGCGTCTGGGTGTCGCAGAGCAAGACCAATCACCGCCGCCTTCGCATGCCCTGGAACATCGTCCGGCAGCACCGGCTCGAGCCGACGTTCGGCTGGCTGTCCAACGAGCTGCCCGGTTATGCCGCCTCCACGGTGGAACTGAAAGCATTCCTGAATCACCAGCGTCCCGGCTGGCGCCCGCTGGTGGAACTGGAAGCCACGGACCACCCTCTCTCCGTCGAGCAGCGCGAGGGGATCACCGTTGCCCGCGTCCGCGAGTTGATCGCACCGTTCATGGGCGCCTGAACCCGCTGCCCCCCGCACTTCGGCCCCCTGCAGGGCCCCCCGAAGCTGTGAGCGGTCGGGGCAGGGGGTCCTTGCTCAGCGGTACTCGTTCTCCGTCAACGGGATGACCCAGGCGCGGCGTTCGGCGATCAGCCCGTCGCGCATCACGAAGACCTCCGCCATCGACAGGCGCGTCGTACCGCCGTCTGCGTCGAGCACCGCACCGAGCAGCTCTGCCATGACGACGTCGTCCTGCTCGACCATGCGCACGACGTCGAGCCGCGGCGGGGCGACCCAGCCGGGGCCTTCGATCGCCTCGTCGTAGGCCTGCTTGCCGGTCAGGTGGAACGCCCCGAAGACGGTCCACTCGATGTCGTCGGTGAGGCAGGACAGGATCTGCGCGTGGTCGTTCGTCCGGAAGCCGTCGAGGTACCGCTCCACGGTGTCCGTGTTCGCTGACATGCGGGCCGAGGGTGCCCTGCATTGCGGGTGTTGTTCAAGGATTGGCGGCACTGCAGCACCAGCAATCTCGGAACAACACCCGCAATGCGGCGGCGTGAAGGTCAGGTGGCGGGCGTGTCCTTCGGCTGCGCCCCGACCGAGTTGCGGCCGAACTCGCGGCCGTCCAGCGCCGCGATGTCGCGCTCGAGCTGCGGCACCCGCTTCGCCGAGACGGCGAGCACGACCTTCTCCCCCAGCACCCCGGTGACCAGCTGCCGCAGCGCCGAGACCACGGCGACCGAGCTCGGCACGAACACCCGCCGTCCCCGCGTCTCGAGGTTCTCGACCAGCGCCTCCGCGCAGACCTCGACCGACGTGAACGCGCCCAGCGGGCCGGGGAGCTGCGTGCGCGAGGCCTTGAAGGTGGGCAGCGCCTCCTCGGTGTCTCGGACCAGGTCGGTGTCGATCCAGGTCGGGTGGGCGCTGGCCACGGTGACGCCGCAGTGCGCGACCTCGAGCCGCAGCGCGTCGCCGAACCGCTCCAGGCCGGCCTTCGCCGCGCAGTAGGCGCTCATGCCGGGCAGGACGGTGAACGCGGCGGCCGAGCTGATCAGCAGGACGTGGCCCTTCCGCTCGGTGATCGCCGGTAGAGCCGCGTGGGCGGTGAGCATCGAGCCGATCAGGTTGACCTCGATCGTGCGGGCAAGGGAGTGGGCCGACGCGGTCGCCACCGTGGTGAGCGGGGCGATCCCGGCGTTGGCGACGACGATGTCGAGCCCGCCGAAGGTCTCAACGGCCCGCTGGACGGCGGTCTTCAGCGCCTCGGGGTCGGTCACGTCGGCCTCCACCCACAGGTGCTCGGGGCCGAGCTCGTCGGCGACCGACGCGAGCAGCCCCGGCTCCAGCCCGACCAGTGCGACCCGGGCGCCACGCTGGGCAGCCTTGCGGGCGAGCGCCGCGCCGATGCCGCGGGCGGCGCCGGTGATGAGGACCGACCGGCCGGCCAGGCACGCACGGGGCCGCTGCCTGCGGAAAGACGGCACGACGTGCTCCTCGGGTCGGTGCTGCCGGTCGACAGGTGGTCGAAGTTGAGCAGTGCTCAAGCCGGTTGTAGCTTGTTGAGCGTTGCTCAGCAAGCCGGAACAGGAACGGGAGCCGATCGGTGACCAGCACCCTCGAGGGCCAGTCCGCCCCCGCCGCGCCGCCCGTGCGCCCGGTCCGCGAGGTGCGGGTGGCGATCATCGGGTCCGGCTTCGCCGGTCTGGGCATGGCCATCGCCCTGCGGAGGCGCGGCGAGACGGACTTCGTCGTCCTCGAGCGGGCGCACGACGTGGGCGGCACCTGGCGGGACAACACCTATCCGGGCGCGGCCTGCGATGTGCAGTCCAACCTCTACTCCTTCTCCTTCGCCCCCAACCCCGACTGGGGCCGCTCCTACTCCGAGCAGCCCGAGATCCAGGCCTACCTCCAGGACGTCACCGATCGGTTCGGCGTCCGCGACCACTGTTTGTTCGGCGCCGCCGTCTCCACTGCCCGCTGGGACGACGCCGCGCGGCGGTGGCTGGTCCGGACCTCGGCCGGGGAGTTCCGCGCCCAGGTGCTCGTCTCGGCCGCCGGCGCGCTGGCCGACCCGGCCCATCCGAACATCCCGGGGCTGGACACCTTCGCGGGCACGGTCATGCACTCCGCTCGCTGGAACGCCTCCCACGACCTCAGCGGCGAGCGCGTCGCCGTCATCGGCACGGGTGCCTCGGCGGTCCAGCTCGTGCCCGCGATCCAGCCGATCGTCGACACCGTCACCGTCTACCAGCGCACCCCCGCCTGGGTCGTGCCGCGCACCGACCGCCCGGTCCCGCCCCTCGTGCGCCGGCTGTACCGGTTCGTGCCGGGAATGCAGAAGGCCATCCGGGGCGCCCTCTACCTCCTGCGCGAGTTCCTCGTCATCGGCATGGCCAAGCGGCGCCGCTTCCTGACGCCGGTCGGCAGGCTCGCCCGCGCCCACCTGCACCGCCAGGTCCGCGACCCGAAGCTGCGCAGGGCCCTCACGCCGGACTACACGATCGGCTGCAAGCGCATCCTGATCAGCAACGACTGGTTCCCGGCGATCTCCGCGCCCAACGCCGAGCTGGTCACGGCGGGCATCGCGGAGGTGCGCCCGGGCTCGATCGTGACCACGGACGGCGTGGAACGGCCCACCGACACGATCGTGCTGGCCACCGGCTTCCACGTGACCGACCTGCCGATCGCCGAGAAGATCTGCGGCCGCGACGGGCGCACGCTGGCCGACGTCTGGTCCGCGGGAATGGTCAGCAACCGCAGCGCCACGGTGGCCGGCTTCCCGAACCTCTTCCTGCTGGTCGGCCCCAACGTCGGCGTCGGGCACACCTCGATGGTCTACATGATCGAGTCGCAGGTCGCCTACGTCGACGACGCGCTGCGCACCATGGATGCCGAGGGCCTCGAGGTGCTCGAGACCACCCCCGAGGCCCAGGCTGCCTACCGCGACCTGATCGCGAAGAAGTCCGAGGGCACCGTGTGGCTGGCCGGCGGTTGCGCCAGCTGGTACCTCGACAAGCACGGGCACAACACGACCCTGTGGCCCGACTTCACGTTCCGGTTCCGGAAGCTCACCAGGAAGCTCGACCGGGAGAACTACGTCGGCACCCCCGCCGGCTCGGCCGACGAGGAGGTGGCGGCGTGACCGCGACGACGACCCCGACGGTCTGCCGCCGCGTCGCCGCCGTCCCCACCCCGGACGGCGCGACGCTGCACGCCACGATCACCGGCCGGGACTACGCACCGGTGACCGTCGTGATGGCGCACGGATGGACCCTGGCCCAGGCGGCCTGGGACGACGTCGCCGAGCTACTGACCCCGCGCGTCGCGGCCGGCGACCTGCGGGTCGTCCGCTACGACCAGCGCGGGCACGGCCGGTCCACCTGGGGCGAGGCCGACATCTCCATCGACCGGCTGGGCGAGGACCTGGGCGTGCTGCTCGACCGGCTGGCCCCGTCCGGGCCGGTGGTGCTCGCCGGGCACTCGATGGGCGGCATGACGATCATGGCCCTGGCCGCCGCGCGGCCCGAGCTGTTCGGCGACCGCGTCCGCGGGGTCGCGCTGGTCTCGACCGCCGCCGGCGACCTGACCTCGGACCCGGGGAGCGCCCCCGGGCGGATGGCGAGCGTGAGCCCCCGGGTCCTGAACGCGGCCCTGGCGGGCGCCCGCGTCGTCGAGACGCTGCGCCGGCTCCTGCCACCCGAGCACCCGCGGCACCAGAAGATGGTCCGCAGCCTGCTCTACGGCGCCGACGCCACCGACGACATGGTGCTGGCCGGCGCCGAGATCATGCACGCGTCGACGCTTCGGTCCTTCATCGCCTTCCTGCCGGCGCTGGAGTTCCACGACAAGCGCCAGGAGCTCGCCGCGCTCGCCCGCGTCCCGGTCGAGATCTTCGTCGGCGACAGCGACAACCTGACCCCCCGGCGGCACAGCAACCACCTGGCCGAGGTGCTGCCGGAGGCAGCGCTGCACGTGGTGGAACGGACCGGGCACATGCTGACCCAGGAACGCCCTCGGTTGGTGACGGACGGGATCGAGCGGCTCGCCGCCGCCGCGCTCGCGGACCGGGCCGCCGCATGAGTCGGCCGAGGGGCTTCCGGCGGTGACCGGCTCCCCCGCGTCTGAGCCGGCCCGCGTGCGGCGGACGGCCGGTGACCGGAGGGCCCAGCTCGTGCAGATCGGCCTCGAGCTGCTGCCCACCACGCCGGTGCAGGAGCTCACCATCGACGAGGTGGCCCGGCGGGCGGGCATCAGCCGCAGCCTGCTGTTCCACTACTTCGCCAGCAAGCGGGACTACTACACCGCCGTCACCCGCGCCGCCGCCGACCTGCTGTGGGAGCACCTCCTCCCCCGCCCCGGGACGCCGCCCGACGACCTGGTCGACGGCATGCTGGACCGTTACGTGAGCTGGGTGGAGACCTACCAGGAGACGCACCTGGCGTTCGTCCGCGGCGCCGCGGGCGGCGACCCCTGGGTGGCCGAGGTGTACGAGGAGACCCGCGCCCGGCTGGTCGAGGTGGCGCTCGGCGCGCCCGACCTCCCCGACGACGCCCGCCGCCGGCAGCTGGTGCTGGCGTGGTTCGCCTTCACCGAGGACCTCATCGGTCAGTGGGTCCAGGAACCGACGATGACGCGGCCCGAGCTGCTCGCCCTGCTGCGCGACGTCCTCGATCACATCGTCGGCCTCCGGCCGACACCGCCACCAGGGGCCGTCCCCCCGCCGCATTGAGCCGCCTCGTCCCGCCTGCGCGGACCCTCCGGGCCCACTCGGCGCGACACCGCCAGAGTTGCTGTTCAGCCGGCCAGGGACGTCGGCGCGCGGTCGGCGGACTCGTCCGGCGGGGGCTGCAGCGTCGCGATGACCTCGGGGGCGCTGGAGCCGGTGGCGTCCATCTTCTTCTTCACCGTCGCCCCGTAGACGTCGACGTACTCCTGGCCTGACAGCGTCATGATCTCGTACATGATCTCGTCGGTGATCGACCGCTCGACGAAGCGGTCACCGCCGAGGCCGTCGTAGCGGGAGAAGTCCAGCGGCTTGCCGAACACGACGCGCACCCGGGGCAGCTTCCGGCCGAACGGCAGCTTCCGGCTGCTGTAGATCATCGCGACCGGGATGACGGGGACACCGGCCTCCAGGGCCATCCGCGCGACGCCGATCTTGCCGCGGTACAACCGGCCGTCCGGTGAGCGCGTGCCCTCCGGATAGATGCCCAGCAGCTTGCCCTCACGCAGGATGCGCAGTCCGGTCTGGATGGCGTCCTCGGCGGCCGAGGCGCGGGAGCGGTCGATCGGGACCTGACCGGCGCCGGTGAAGAACGCCTTCCGCAGGAGACCCTTCATCCCCGTCCCGGTGAAGTACTCGGCCTTGGCCAGGAAGGTGACCCGCCGCTTCAGCGACAGCGGCAGGAAGACCCAGTCGGCGGCGGAGAGGTGGTTGCTCGCCAGAATCGCCCCACCGGTGGCCGGAACGCTCTCCGTGCCCTCCGCGCGCGGGCGGATGACGACGTGCAGTGCCGGGCCGAGCGCGACGAATTTCAGGAACCAGTAGAACAACACGCCTCCCTCGTGAACTGCCAGACTAGGGAGCCCGGGGGCCGATGGACAATCGGCTGCTCCGCAGATCAGCTGTCCGAGCACCTGCCCAACCGGTCGGCACGCCGCCGACGCCGAGGAGGACCCCCGTGTCTGGACCCACCGCGCCCACCGACGTGATGGCCGGTGCCGAGCCGTTCGACTTCCCCGGCGGCGCGGGTCCCGACGGGCGGACCGGCGTGCTGCTCGTCCACGGCTTCACCGGGACGCCGATGAGCATGCGCCCCTGGGGTGAGCACCTGGCCGCGGAGGGCTTCGCCGTCCGGTGCCCGCTGCTGCCCGGCCACGGCACGCGCTGGCAGGACTGCAACATCAGCACCCACGACCAGTGGACGACGAGCGTCGGGGAGGCCTTCGACCAGCTCGCGGCCGAGTGCGACCGCGTGTTCGTCGCGGGGCTGTCGATGGGCGGCACCCTCGCCACCCGGCTGGCCGAGGTGCGTCCCGACGACGTCGCCGGGCTGATCCTGGTGAACCCGGCCCTGCTCACCGAGCGCCTCGACGCCAAGCTGCTGCCGCTGATCGCGCGCCTCACCGGCAGCTGGGCCCCGATCGCCAACGACATCAAGAAGCCCGGCATCGTCGAGCTCGCCTACCCGAAGCTGCCGACCCGGGCGATGATGCAGCTCCGCCTGCTCTGGAAGGCCACCCGCGGCGACCTCTCCCGCGTCACCGCCCCGGTCATCGTCTTCCACAGTGCCGAGGACCACGTCGTCGAGCCGATCAACTCGCGGGTGCTGCTGGACGGCGTCGGCAGCACCGACACCACCGAGGTCGTGCTCCGGGACAGCTACCACGTCGCCACGCTCGACAACGACGCCCCGATGATCTTCGCCCGCTCGGTCGAATGGATCCGCGAGCACGTGGCCGCGTCCCGGACCACCGCCGGCGAGGCGCCGGCGGCGGGGTCCACATGACCGCGCCCCGCCCGGGCACGGGAGCCGCAGCCGTGGAGGCACGGTGAGCGGGCGGCGGGGCCGCGGCCGCCGGGACAACGGCCTGGACGCGACGCTCTGGAGCCCGCTGCGCGACGTCGACCCGCGGGTCGGCGAGCATCTGCTCGACGTCCTGCAGGCCGCCGGCATCCCCGCGTACCTGGAGCCCTCGGCCGACGTCGGCCCGTACACGCGCACGGTCTTCCTCCCCAGCCCGCCGCTGGACCGGCTCTTCGTCGACCGGTCCCGCCGCGCGGAGGCGCGCGGTCTGGTGGACGAGCACGCGCCGCCCGGGGCCGACGGAGGGCATGCCGCCGACAACCGCCGTCGCGAGCCGGCGCCCGACCGTGCCGCCGTCCGTTCCGACCTGGACGAGGACGCCGAGTGGGCGCGCATCGTCTCGGCCTTCGAGGCGGAGAGCGGCCGCTCGGCGGTGACCGACCGGCCGTCCGACGCACCGCCTCCTCCCCCGCACGAGCCGGCGGTGCTCGACCGCCCTGACGAGCACTTCGAACCGCCCCCGCCGCCGCCGATCCCGGCGCCCGCACCCGCCTCGCTGTACGCGGCGCTGATCGTGGCCGCCGGCCTGCTGCTGGTCGGGGCCCCGGGGGTGCTGGGGCTGTCCTCCGACCTCGGGCTGGTGCTGGGGGTCGCGGCGATCGCCGGGGGTGTGGCGATGCTCGTCTCCCGCATGCGCGACCGGTCCCCCGACGACGGCGACGACGGCGCCGTCGTCTGAGCGGAGCGGGGCCGAGCCCGGCTCAGTCCCCGGGCACGGTCAGCGGTGCCCCGCCGAACCCGATCTCGTTGCCGTCC
The DNA here is from genome assembly GCF_004570385.1 of Blastococcus sp. CT_GayMR19. GTDB lineage: Bacteria > Actinomycetota > Actinomycetes > Mycobacteriales > Geodermatophilaceae > Blastococcus_B. The sequence goes on from NZ_SPQL01000001.1 coordinate 29,027, forward strand.
GGGTCCCGGTAGGTCGCCTTGCGGACGCCGTTCTCGTACGTCTCGCTCAAGGCGGGCTCGATCCCACGGTCGGCCATCTCCCGGACCCGCGCATCGAAGTCGTCCAGGAAGACCGTGTGCATCGCGTGGCCCGCGTGCTCGGGGCGCACCTCGATGAACACGTACCGGTGCTCGGCGAGCTCCCACACCGCCTCGGTGTCGTTCGGCAGGAAGCTCGGGCCCGAGCCCAGCAGCCGCTCGTACCAGGCCAGTGCCCGCTGGTAGTCGGCGACCGGGATCCCGGCGAAGAGGTCGACCGTCACGATGACACTGTCGTCCTCCGGACGCCGAAACGTGCGCGATCCCGGGCTCCGGTGTCGCCGCGAGGGGTTCAGTGGTCCCGCGCGGTGGTGACGAAGCTGCTGGGGACGGGACCTGGATGCGGTGGTCGACGCGAGTGGGGCCCGGAGGGTTCCGCGGCGGCGGCGACGGAGCCGCCCTGCGAGGGTCGCGCCGCGACGCGGGGGCCGGGGGCTTCCCGGCGTGGCGCGACGAAAGGGCTCATCGCAGATCGGGGACGGCACCTGGAGGTGGTGGTCGTCCGGAGGACGACATCGTCATGGCGGTTGTCGTCCGGAGGACGACAGATCACATAGCGTCAGCTCGGTGAGCACAGCTGCGCATTCCGCCAGGGTCGCGGTGTCCGGGCACCTGATGGACACCGGCATCCTCGCCCGCATCCTCGACGACGTCCTCGAGTACGGCGGTGACTACCGCATCGAGAGCCTCGATCTCGGCCGGCAGCACGAGGACGAGTCCACGGCCGTGGTGGAGATCAGCGCCGACGGGTCCGAGCGGCTCGACCGCATCCTGATGCGGGTGCAGATCCACGGGGCGAACGCCGTCGACCCCGGGGTCGCGCTCACGCGACCCGCGCCGTCCGAGGGCGTCTTCCCGGAGGACTTCTACTCGACCACCAACCTCGAGACCCTCGTCCGGCTGGACCGGGAGTGGCTGCGCGTCCGCCAGCCGGAGATGGACTGCGGCCTGGTCGTCACCGAGGAGGACGGCGGACCCGTCGTCCGCACGGTGCCGGTGAGCGACGTGAAGGCCGGCGACACCGTCGTGTGCGGGGCGCACGGCGTCCAGGTCGAGCTCCCGCCGCAGGCACCCCGCGGCGAGGAGGACAGCTTCGGCTTCATGTCGTCGTCGGTGTCCAGCGAGAAGCCGCAGGCGCTGCTGGTCCGGCAGATCGCGCAGCGCATGCGGGACGTCAAGGCCGCCGGGCAGAAGGTGCTGTGGGTCGGCGGGCCGGCCGTGGTGCACACCGGCGCGGCGCCGGCCATGGTCCGGCTGGTGCGCGCCGGCTACGTCGACGTCCTGTTCGCCGGTAACGCGCTGGCCACCCACGACATCGAGGCATCGCTCTTCGGCACCTCACTCGGCGTCGACCTGGCCAAGGGGTCGGGCGTGCCGCACGGGCACGAGCACCACATCCGGGCCATCAACACGATCCGCGCCGCCGGATCGATCGCCGCGGCGGTCGAGTCCGGCGTGCTCACCGGTGGCGTGATGCACGCGATGGTCCAGGAGGGCAAGCCGTTCGTGCTGGTGGGCTCGGTGCGCGACGACGGTCCGCTGCCCGACGTCTACACCGACGTGATCGAGGGCCAGCGGGCGATGCGGGCCGAGCTGCCGGGCGTGGGCTTCGCGATCATGGTGGCCACGATGCTGCACTCGATCGCGACCGGGAACATCCTCCCGGCGTCCATCCCGCTCGTCTCCGTGGACATCAACCCGGCCACGGTCACCAAGCTGGCCGACCGCGGCAGCGCCCAGGCGATGGGGATCATCACCGACATCGGGCTGTTCCTCGAGCAACTGGCCCGCGAGCTCACCCCCGAGTGACGAGTGGGCCCGGAGGGTCCGCGAGGAGCGAGGATGGCCGCCCCGCGAGGTGGCTCAACGCAACGGGGGAACGTGTCCTGGCCGCGGTGCCGCCCGGGAGGGCGACGATGTCATGGCGGCGTCGCCCGGAGGGCGACCATGTCACGGACGAGGTCCGCGGCGCCGACCAGGCCGGCCTGGGGGCCGAGCTCGGCCGCGACCACCCGTGGACCCGGCCGGTAGCCGCGGCCGGGCAGCGCGCGGTCCAGCTGCGCGCGGGCCGGGGCGAGCAGCAGCTCCCCGAGCACGCTCACCCCGCCGCCGACCACCACCACGTCCGGGTCGAGCACGGCGGCGAGGTCGGCGATGCCCTGTCCGAGCCACGTGCCGACCTCGGTGACGATCTCGCGGGCAGCGGGATCCCCGTCGGTGGCCGCCCGGGCGACGTGCTCCCCCACCAGCCGCCGGGCATCGCCGTCGACCAGTTCCAGCAGCCGCTGGGCCGTCGCCGGAGAGCTCGCCGCCAGCTCCCGGGCGGCCCTGCCGAGGGCGTTGCCGCTGGAGTACTGCTCCCAGCATCCGCGGTTGCCGCAGGCGCAGCGCCGTCCGTCCGGCACGACGCGCATGTGACCCCACTCCCCGGCGATCCCGTGGGCGCCCCGCTGCAGCCGCCCGTCCAGCACGATCCCGCCGCCGATCCCGGTGCCGAGGGTCACCATCAGCGCCAGGTCGGAGCCCTGCGCCGCGCCGTAGCGGTACTCGGCCCAGGCGGCCGCGTCCGCGTCGTTGCCCACCCACAGCGGCCGCCGCAGCCGGTGGCCGAGGTCGGCGCGGAGCGTGGAGCCGCGCCAGGCCAGATGCGGGCTGAACAGGACGGTGTCCCCCGTGCGGTCGAACCAGCCCGCCGCGCCGACCCCGACCCCCACCAGTTCCCCGTCGTGCCCGGCGGCCAGTTCTTCGACGACGGCGGCGATGGCGTCCTCGGTCTCGGCGACGGATGCACCGGGGGTCGCCCGCCGCGCCGTGGCCACCACCGTCCCGTCCGGCGCCACGACCCCGCCGGCGACCTTCGTCCCACCGATGTCGATGCCGAGTGCGGGTAACGCCGCCGCGCCGGCGCTCATGCGATCTCGATGCGCTGCACCGCCGGGGGCGGCTCGGGCACGGGGGTGTCGTCCGTCCCGGCGGGCGCGGTCTGGCCCGCCGACTCCACGGATTCGGCGAGGGTGCGGAGTGCGTTCGCGCTCGTGGTCAGGAGGTCCGCGAGCGCGGCGCTCACCTCGGGGCGGTCACCGCGCGCCACCGCTGCCGCCTGGCAGAGCGGGCACCAGGCACAGTCGGCGCCGTGCTGAGCGCTCGTCCCGCTCCCCGCGCCATCGGCCGAGCCCGCGGAGGCGGCCTGTCCCTGGACGAAGACGTCCAGCAGCCGCTTGGCCTGGTCGAGCCAGTCGGATCCGGTGCTCATGGTGTCCTCTCGTCCGCGGCCAGCAGATCGGCCGGCCACTGCTGCGGATCGGGCCGGAAGCCGACCTCGAGGCGGGCGTCCGTTCCGCCCGGGTCGACCAGGCGGCCACCGGTCACCTCGCAGCGGCGCAACAGCGGGTCCAGGGCGAGGCACCGCCGGGCTCCGCCGACGGTGACCACCAGGTCGTCCATCCACCGGGTGAGCGTGACATCCCCGCGGTGGGCGAAGGGCAGCGGAAGGCTCAGCTGCCAGGCACCGTCCCGGCGCTCGGGGCCCGGGGCGGGCGGCGGCGCTCCGGGTCCCGGCGCGAAGCCCTCGAGCAGCTCCGCCAGACCGTCGGCGTCCACGGGCCCGACCGCACCCTCCGGGACCTGCCGGACCTCCGCGAGCTCGGCGAACGCGGCCAGTGCGGCGTCCCGGTCGGCGGCCCGCGCCGCCGCCCATTCCCCGGTGCCCTCGGACGGCGGGACGCGGGTGAGCACCGCGGCCGGCCGGAGGCCGTGGAGGGCGAGCGTGGTCACGGCGGTCCGGAGCCGGTCGACGCCGGCGCTCGTCGGCAGGGCGACCAGGCACACCGCCGTGTCGGCGCGGACGGCGAGCCGGTCGGCGGCCAGCAGTCCCTCCAGGACGGGGATCGCGGCCAGCGCGGCGTCGACCGGCCCCCGGCGGAGGGCCCCGGAGCCGACGGCAGCGGTGCGGACGGCGCCCAGGGCCCGCATCCCGGGTGGGAACAGCTGGTCGAGCCACCAGCGCAGCGTGGCGGGGAGGGCGACGAACGCGGCAGCGGACTCGACCGGCCCGGCGTCGAGCACGACCAGGTCGGCGTCCGCACCGGCGAGCTCGGCGAACAGTGCGAGGTCCGCGCCGCCGGGCAGCGGGACCACCGAGCTCGACGGCGGCAGGGTCAGCTGCGGCAGCACCGGGCCGAGACCCTCGGCGAGCCCGCCCCAGAACCGCTCCAGGGCCGCCTGCTGGTCCACGCGGACGACCTCCAGCCGCGGGACGTCGCCGAGGCCGGGCACGTCCTGACGGGAGAGCAGCACGGTGCGGCGGCCGGCGCGGGCCGCGCGGACGGCGGCGGATGCGGCCATCGTCGTCGTCCCGGCGCCGCCCGGACCGGTGAACAGCAGGGTGCGCACGAGCGACTCAGCTCTCGACGCGCTTCTTGAGCTCCTTGAGAGCCGTGTCGAGGATGACCTTCTCCGCCTTGCGCTTGATCATGCCGAGCATCGGGATGGTGAGGTCGATCGTGATGCGGTACGTGACCTCGGTGCGCCCGTCGGTCTCCTGGAGCGTGTAGGAGCCCTCCTGCCGCTTCTGCATCTGGCCCTTCACCAGGGACCACGACACCTTCCGGTCGTCCTCCCAGACGTACTGGAGCACGTAGTCGTCCTTCACCGCACCGGCGTCGAGCACGAAGTGGACCTGGCGGGCGCGACCGTCCTCGCCGGTCTCCAGGATCTCGACCTGCTTCGCGGAGGCGACCCACTGGGGGTAGGCGGGGAAGTCGGCGATGACCGCCATGACGTCGGCCGCGGGCGCATCGACGGTGATCGACTGGGTGGACTGGTCGGCCATGGGCAGCAGGCTAGCCGTTCGTCATCCCTTCGGGCCCGGAGACCCAGCGCTTCGCTACTCATGGGTAGGCCCAGCGACTAGATTCATCCGGACGTCCCCGCCCGGGGCCGCGGGGCGACGGTGCCCCCGGACGGACGGGGAGGAGAGGACCAGCGTGCGCGAGTTCAGCGTTCCTGCGACCACCGAGGTCGGCCCGGACGAGGCCCTGCCCGACTTGCTCGCCGCCAACGTCGCCGGACACGGCGACGAGACCGGCTTCCGCGTCCGGCGCGACGGCCGGTGGGAGGACGTCACCTGGAAGGAGTTCGGCGACCAGGTCCGCAGAGTCGCCAAGGGACTCGTCGCGACCGGCGTCGCTGCCGGTGACCGCGTGGCGCTCCAGGCCAAGACCCGCTACGAGTGGACCGTCCTCGACTTCGCCATCTGGACCGCCGGCGGCGCCGTCGTCCCCATCTATGAGACCTCCAGCGCGGACCAGGTCGCCTGGATCCTCGCCGACTCCGGCGCGACCGCGGTCATCGTGGAGCGGGACGAGCACGCCGCCGCCGTCGAGTCGGTGCGCGACCAGGCGCCGGACCTGAGGTCGGTCCACGTCATCGACGACGGCGCGATCGACGCGTTGACCCAGGCCGGCAAGGACGTGCCCGACAGCGAGCTCGAGGCCCGCCGGGCCACCCTGAACGCCGACAGCCTCGCCACCCTGATCTACACCAGCGGCACGACCGGGCGGCCCAAGGGCTGCGAGCTGACGCACGGCAACTTCCTGTTCGAGATCGGCAACGGGATGGCGCTGCTCGGCCGGTTCCTCAACGTCGAGGGCTCGCTGCTGCTGTTCATCCCGCTCGCCCACGTCCTGGCGCGGGTCATCCAGGTCGGCGCGGTCAAGACCCGCACGGTCATCGGCCACACGCCGGACGTGAAGAACCTGGTGGAGGACCTCGGCGAGTTCAGGCCGACCTTCGTCCTCGCCGTCCCCCGCGTGTTCGAGAAGGTCTTCAACGGCGCGAAGGCCAAGGCGGAGGCCGGCGGGAAGGGTGCGATCTTCGACAAGGCCGCCCAGGTCGCCATCGACTGGTCGCGGGCCCAGGACACCGGCGGCCCCGGCATCGCGCTGCGCGCCAAGCACGCGCTGTTCGACAAGCTCGTCTACGGCAAGCTGCGGGACGCGCTCGGCGGGCGCTGCCTCGGGGCGATCTCCGGCGGTGCGCCGCTCGGTGACCGGCTCGGCCACTTCTTCCGCGGCATCGGCGTCACGGTCTTCGAGGGGTACGGGCTGACCGAGACGACCGCTGCGGCGTCGGTCAACCACGACGAGGCGCTCCGGATCGGCACCGTCGGCCGCCCGCTGCCCGGCGTCGAGGCTGCGATCGCCGACGACGGCGAGATCCTGATCCGGGGCGGCATCGTGATGCGCGGCTACTGGAAGAACGAGGAAGCCACCAAGGAGGCGATCGACGCCGACGGCTGGTTCCACACCGGCGACCTCGGGGAGCTCGACGACGAGGGGTTCCTGAAGATCACCGGCCGCAAGAAGGAGATCATCGTGACCGCGGGCGGCAAGAACGTCGCCCCCGCCGTGCTGGAGGACCGCATCCGGGCCCACCGCCTGGTCAGCCAGTGCATCGTCGTGGGCGACAACCGGCCCTACATCGCCGCGCTGATCACGCTCGACGAGGAGGCGCTGCCGGGCTGGCTGGAGTCCAAGGGGAAGCCGGCCGGCTCCACACCCGAGCAGCTGCGCGACGACCCGGAGCTCCTCGCGGAGCTCGACGCGGCCGTCGACGAGGCCAACAAGGCGGTGTCGCAGGCCGAGGCGATCAAGAAGTTCCGCGTGCTGTCGGCGGACTTCACCGAGGACAACGGGATGCTCACCCCGAGCCTGAAGCTCAAGCGCTCCGTCGTCATGAAGGAGTTCGACTCCGAGGTCGAGGGGCTGTACTCCCGCTGACCTGCTGCCACCGAGCCCCGTCCCGCCGTGCGCGGGGCGGGGCTCAGTGCTGTCCGGGCTCGAGCAGCTCCGCGAAGCCGGCCGAGATCGTCGTCCACGACCAGCGCTGCTCCACCCAGGCGCGGCCGGCCGCACCCATCTCCCGGGCCCGCGCCGGTTCGGCGAGCATGTCCGCGAGGGTGGTGGCGACGGCGTCGGCGGAGCGGGGGTCGACGACGTGTCCCGTGATGCCCTCCCGGACCGTCTCCGGGGCACCGCCGGAGGTGCCGGCCACCACGGGACGTCCGCACGCGGCCGCCTCGAGGAAGACCATGCCGAGCCCCTCGACGTCCAGACCGCCCCGTCGGGTGCGGCAGGGCATGGCGAACACGTCGCCCGCGGCGTAGTACGCGGGCAGCTCCCCCGGCGGGACGGGCCCCGTGAGGACGACGGAGTGCCCCAGCCCACGGGCGGCGACCGCCGTGCGCAGCGAGGCCTCCGCGGGGCCGCCGCCCACGAGCAGCAGCCGCGCCTCCGGGTGGCGGGCCAGGACCCGCGACCATCCGGCCACCAGCACGTCCTGCCCCTTGCGCGCCACCAGCCGGGAGACGCAGACCACGACCGGGGCCTCCCCCAGCCCGTACCGCCGCCGGACGGACGTGCCGTCCGCGTCCGGATTGAAGCGCTCGACGTCGACGCCGGGAGAGAGCTGGGCCAGCCGGGTCCGCCCGCGCAGGGCGGGTTCGAGCCGGCCGCGCGTGTACTCGCTGATGTACGTGAGGACGTCGAGGCCGCGCGCGATGCGCTGCATCATCTGCCGCGACCCCGGCAGCGCCACCCAGCCGGTCTCGTGGCCGTGGGTGGCCCCCACCAGGTGCCGCACCCCGGCGGACCGCAGCGCCGGCGCCAGGAGTCCCAGCGGGGCCGCGGCACCGAAGAAGGCGCTGTCGCACCCGTGCCGGCCGGCGAGATCCACAGCGGCCCGCGCCGTCGCCGGTGTCGGCAGGAGCATCGCGGTGGGCCGGCGGATCACCGGATAGGGCAGCGCGGCGTCGTGCTCGGCCGACCCCGGCGCGTCGGAGGCGAGGACCACGACGGAGTCCGGGGGCCTGGAGGCCAGCAGGGCGGCGACGAACGTCTGGATCCCGCCCTGCCGCGGCGGGAAGTCGTTGGTGACGACGAGTGTGCGGGTCACGGGCGGTCCTCGCCGGCGCTCGTTCCGCCCGCGCCCCATGGCGCTGTGCTCGAACGCGTGCTCGCACGCTCGCTCACGGCCGGTCCGCCCGGGCCCAGTCCTGGGCGAAGGCCACCCGCTGCGCCGTCGTCGGGTGACTGCCGAAGAACCACTGCCAGGCCCCCGGCGGGTCGGGATCGGACAGGTTCGTCGTGGCGAGCCGACGCTGCATGACGACGAAGGACTCCGGGTCGCGGGTCGAGTCGAGCGCGTGCAGGTCCGCCCGGGCCTCGACCTGCCGGGACACGGCGTTCTGCAGCGGCGTGGCCAGAAGGCTCGCCCCGCCCAGCAGGAAGAGCACCAGAGGCAGCACGCGGGGATCGCCCGGCCCCTCCGCCCCGACCCGCCGCAGCAGGGGCGTCCAGGAGAGCAGCCACCCGAGCAGCGCGGTGGCGGCCGCGGCGCCGAGCGCGCCGATCAGCGTGCCGGTGAGGACGTCCCGGTTGACCACGTGGCCGAGCTCGTGGGCGACGATCGACTCGATCTGCTCGTCGGGCAGCTCCTCGAGGAGCGTGTCGTAGACGACGATCCGCCGGGTCGCGCCCAGCCCCGAGACGTAGGCGTTGAGCGCCGTCGTCCGGCGTGAGGCGTCGGAGACCAGGACGTCCCGCACCGGGACACCGCTCTCCTCCGCCAGCGCCAGCAGGTCCGTGCGGAGCTCCCCGGCGGGCAGCGGCTCGAACCGGTTGAACGCCGGCTCGAAGACCACGGGATAGAGGAACGACCCGACGACGACGAACCCGGCGGCGACCCCCGCGGACCAGGCCCACCAGGTGCGCGGTGCCCGGCGGACGAGCCACAGGAAGGACCAGAGGGCGAACGCCGTCACCACGGCGCTGATCGCCGTCGCAACGCTGACGTCGCGCAGCCACAGCCCCCATCCGCGGGTCGAGAGCCCGTACCGGTGACGCACGACCTCGGCGTGGGCCGACACCGGGAGGGTCACCAGCCGGCCGAGGACCGACAGCACGCCGACGCCGAGGAAGACCTGAACGACCCAGCCGCCGCCGAACGGGGCGGCGGCACGGGTCACCAGCCGGGCGCCCAGCCGGGTCGTGCCGAGCGCAGCGGCGGTGCCGAGGCCGAGGACGAGCGAGATCAGCGACGCCGGCCTCAGTGCCGCCGCGAAGGCCTCGGCCCGACGGATCTGTGCGCCCGGCAGGCCGGCGCCGGGATCGGCGGGAGTGGATCCACCGGGAGGGTCGGGGAGCACGACCCACGGGGTGGCGACGGCGACCACCACCACGAGCGCGACGCCGAGGACGGCCGCGACGATCAACGCCGCCCGACGGGCGCTCATCGTCCTCCTCGTTGGCGCTCGCCGGTCGTGGTGCGCGCCGCTGCCCGGTTCATCGGTGAGCCTGCACGCTCTCCGGGCCGATCCTAGGTGCGTCGCACGGCCGGCATGCGGCACCGGACCGACGACGAGGGCCGGTGACCCCTGCCGGGTTACCGGCCCCGGCCGATGGTTCGCGTGCTGCGGGAGGTGCGGTCAGCCGGCGACGCGGCGGGCGTGCGTGAAACCGCTCATCGAGTTGAAGCTGGCCACCATGACCGGCTTGCTCGAGGTCGAGGCGTGCACCATCTGCCCGTTGCCGATGTACATGGCGACGTGGCTGGTCGGGCTGTAGTAGAAGAGCAGGTCGCCGGGCTGCAGCTGGTCGCGGGAGACGGCCTGGCCCATTCCGGCCTGGCTCCGGCTCGAGTGCGGCAGGCTCACGCCGGCCGCCGAGTACGCGTACTGCGTGAGGCCCGAGCAGTCGAACGCGTTCGGGCCGCCGGCGCCCCAGACGTAGGGGTCGCCGACCTGGGCCAGGGCCGTGTCGACCGCGACCTGGGCCGCCTGGCTGGGCGCGATGACCCCACTGGGTGCCGCCATCGCCTCGCCGGCGTGCGCCCGGGAGACCTCTTCCTGCTGCGGGGCGGTCAGTGCGGCGTACTGGCGCTGGTAGTCCTCGACCTTCTCCTGGAGCTCCGCCTGCTGCGCGGCGATCGAGTCCACCGCTGCCTGCGCCTCAGCGGTCGCCTTGTCGGCGGCCGCCTGTGCTGTGACGGCCTTCTCGGAGACGTGCCCGATCTCGGTGACGAGGTCGTTGGTGTGCCCGGCGATCGCGTCGAGGGTGCCGAGCTGGGACACGAACTCCTCGGCCGAGTCGCTGGTCAGCATCATGTCCAGCTCCGAGAGGCTGTCGCCGGTGTAGACCGTGCGGGCCAGCATCCGGATCTGCCCGTCCAGCGCGTCGAGCTGCGACTGGGCCTCGGCGGCGGCCTGCTGGGCAGCAGCCGCGGCGGCCTGCTGCGTCTCGAGCGCGACCTTGGCCTCGTTGAGCTGCTCGGTGACGACCTCGAGCTCGTGGTCGGCGGCGGAGGCGAGCTGCATGGCCTGCTCGGGGCTGGTCGCCCGGTCGGGGACCGCGGCGGCGGTGCCCGGGAGGACCGTGACCGTCAGAGCCGCAGTGGCGCCGATGAGAAGGCCGGAGCGGAGCCGGCCGATGCGGCGGGAAGCGGTGCGGCCGGCGGGAGAACTGGTGGGGAACTGTTCGAGGGCGTGCGTCAGTACAGGGGTCGCCACGAGCGGCGGCTCTCCGTTTCTTCCTCTGCAACCGCCTACCGAGTTAGCTGACGGGTTCGGGCTGGGAAGACTGGCCCTATCCCCTGCACACCGGCGAGCCGGCCCTACAGAGGAACTCACCCCAGGACTGCGGTGGGTCCCCGGTTCACCCTCCGGCGCCCGTGCGGACACCGTCGGAAGATTCGGCGGTGTTCAGCCGAGGTCCCCCGTGTGCGGGCGACGACCACCCGGCCGAACGGCGACGACCCTACGACCGTGATCCGGTCGTGACAAACCGGGGACCGTGGGACGAGTGTGACGAAAATCGCGCCGAACCCAGCGCGCCTCGCGGGATCCGGGCAGGTTCGCGGGTATTCGCGCGTGCACCCACGTGGCGAAAGCCACGATCGGGTGAACGGTCAGCCGGTGCGGCGGTCGGCACCCGGGCCGTCGTCCGGGGCGCCCCGGTGCCGCAGCGGGGGCACCAGACCGACCTCGGCCAGTGCGCGCACGGCCCGCCGCTCGACGTCGTCGAACTCGACGACGACCCCCGGCGGCGGCACGACGACGTCCTCCGCCGTCGTGGGCCCGTCCCCGAGATCAGGGCCGGCCGCCGACAGCCAGGCCTCGCGGGGGGAGCGTGTGCGCGCCGGCATGGCCACCACCACCGGGTCGACGCTCTGCCAGCCCGGGGGTGCGCCGAGCAGGACGGTGACGACGCAGTCGGCGCAGCCGGTACCGCGGGCGGTGCAGGTGTCGCAGTCGATGAGCATGTCGGTTCTCCTCCGTGAGTCCTCCGCACGGTAGGAGCGACCACCGACATTTCTCCGGGACACGGCAGACGGCACGGGCGTCAGGTCCCCGCGTACTCCCAGTGCCAGGGCTCCTCGCGTCCCCTGCCCGGGTCCGCCCAGGTGGGGTGCAGGAACCCGAACCGGCCGGCGTTGGCGGTCATCCACGAGTACGGGGAGGTGCCGAAGGACTCGATGCCGCCGCAGAGGTCGACGGCCAGACCCCACCCGTGGTTGCTCGTCCCGGGCACCGCCGCCAGGGCCGGCTTCTGGCCGTAGAGCCTCACCTGGCTGGCGTAGGCCCGATAGGAGTCGGTGATGCAGATCGGCACTCCGAAGGCGGCTTCGAACGCGGCCGACATCGCCCGGTAGGCCGCTGCGGCGTCACACCGCATGGAATGGCCCGCCGGGCCCAGGGGGCACATCGCGCTCGGCGGGATCAGCCCGTTGGGATACCCACCCCAGGAACGCGCGCCGTCGAAGGTCGGGGGGTAGACGGTGTTGCCGCACTCCACCCGGAGGGCGCCGCCGCCGGGTTCCGGGGCGGCGACGGGCGGCCGCTCACCCAGGCTGGGTCGTCCGACGCCCAGGACCTGGTCGGCGGGCAGGGTGCGGACGACGACCGCGCCCGCCCGCGCGTCGGCGGCCAGCATCGTCCGGGGGTCCAGGGCGATGCCGACGTGCCCGAGGCCCGACTCCCCCGATCCCAGGAACACGAGGTCTCCGGGCAGCACGTCGGGCGGCGCGACCGGGGTGGTGACGGCGAAGAGACCGGCCTGGTCCGCCGGCAGCGCGATCCCGGCGGACCCGTACACCGACTGCACCAGCGAGCCGCACGCCCACGACTCCGGCCCCGCGGTCCCGGGCGCGTACGGCAGACCCAGCTCCCCCATGGCGGCGGTGACTGCGGCGAGCGTCTCCGCGGGCAGCACGAGGAGCGAGGTGGGCTGACGCGGCAGCTGGGCGGCCCCCCGCTGCGCGCTGCCGTCGCTCGCCGCGACGGGAGCCAGACCCTCGGGGAGACCGGACGGTGAGCTGCGCAGCGCGGCCGCCGGCGGGGCGACGACACCGGCCGCCGTGAGTCCGTCGAGGTAGGCCTGCCAGTTGGCGGCCGTCTGGGTGTTCACGTCGACCTGCTCCTGCTGCAGCAGGGCCAGCTGCCGGTCGACCTCGCTCAGCACCGCGTCCAGCTCGTCGGTGACGGCGCTCGCGGCCGCCTCGAGCTCGGCCATCCGCGCGGCGACCTCGTCGGCTCGCGACCGAGCCTCCGCCAGTGCGGCCTCGGCACGTCCCCGCTCCGCGAGGGCGGCCTGGCGCTGGGCCTCCGCCACCCCGATCACCTCGGCGGCGTGGGCGTCGACGACGTCCAGGAACCCCATGGCGGCGAGCACCTCGCCCGGATCGCCGCCGGACAGCAGCAGGGTGAGCGGCGTGACCGCCCCGCCGTCCCGGTAGACCGCGGCCGCATAGCCGGCGACCGCCTGCTGGTGGACCGCCAGCTCCCCCTCGGCACCGGCGAGCGCCGCCTCGGCCGCCTGGACGGCGGCCTCCGCCTCGGCCATGGCATCCCGGGCGGCCGCGATCTCCGCCTGCTGCGCCTGCAGTCCGGCCTGGACCTCGGCCGCGCGTTCCTGGAGCCGGTCCAGGGCGCGGCTGTCCAGCACGCCCGAGGTGCCACCGGGCTGGGGGCTCGGAGCGGCGTCGGCGGATCCGGCGAGCGGGACGGAGACCGTCACCACGGCGAGGGCGGCGAGGACGGCGCGGGCCGCCGTCCCTGGGACGCGCTGCCGGGAGCGCGGGAACATCGGACCACCTCTGCGATCGGGGCGCCGTCGCCCACCGGAGCAGAATGGTGTCCTTCCGACCGGAGAACCGCCAGGTGAGGAGGCGCGATTCGTTCTCCGGTGCGGCCGGGCCGCCCCTTCCGGGGGACCCCCGCGGGGGCAGGGCGGACCCGGGTCCCCGGCGCGGCATCACAAGAGTGTCATTACCCCGACCTACCGTCCGCCCGTGCCCTCCTCCCCTCCCGTTCCGCGTCCCGACACCCGGCGCCACGAGGGAACGGAGCGGTACGAGCAGGTCGCGATCGACGATCTGGGCACCGCCCTGGCCGACGTCACGTTCGTCGTCGTGGACCTCGAGACGACCGGGGGCTCCCCCAAGGACAGCGCCATCACCGAGATCGGCGCGGTCAAGGTGCGCGGGGGTGCCGTCCTCGGCGAGTTCCAGACACTGGTCGATCCCGGGTGCGCGATCCCGCCCTACATCAGCGTGCTCACCGGCATCACCTCGACGATGGTGGCCGCCGCGCCCCGGATCGGCGCCGTCCTGCCGGCGTTCCTGGAGTTCGCCCGCGGCACGGTCCTGGTCGCGCACAACGCGCCGTTCGACCTCGGGTTCCTGAAGGCGGCCTGCGCCGAGAACGGGATCGCCTGGCCGGCCACGGCATCGGTGGACACCGCCGTGCTGGCCCGCCGGCTGCTCAGCCGCGACGAGGTGCCCAACTGCAAGCTGGCGACCCTGGCGCCCTACTTCCGGGCCAGCACCTCCCCCACGCACCGGGCGCTCGACGACGCCCGCGCCACCGTCGACGTCCTGCACGGTCTGTTCGAGCGCCTCGGGCCGCTCGGCATCACCTCGCTCGAGGAGCTCACCGGGCTCACCCGGCAGGTCGATCCCGACCGCTTGCGCAAGCGGCACCTCGCCGACGCGGTGCCCCGCGGCCCGGGCGTCTACCTGTTCCGGGGGCCGCGCGACGAACCGCTCTACGTGGGGACGTCGAACGATCTGCGCAGCCGCGTGCGCAGCTACTTCTCCTCCAGCGAGCAGCGGAGCCGGATCACCGAGATGGTGGCGCTGTCCCAGCGGGTGGACGCGATCCCCTGCGCGCACGACCTCGAGGCCGCGGTGCGGGAGCTGCGGCTCATCGCCGAACACAAACCGCGGTACAACCGCCGCTCCCGGTTCCCAGAACGCGCCCTGTGGGTGCGGCTGACGGAGGAGCCCTTCCCCCGGCTGTCCGTCGTGCGGCGGGTGCGCCCCGGGTCCGGGGTCTTCCTCGGTCCCTTCCCCGACCGGCGCGCCGCGGACGCCGCCGTGGCCGCGGTGCACGAGTCCCTCCCGCTGCGGCAGTGCACCACCCGGATCTCACCCCGGGTCCACGGCACCGCCTGCGCGCTGGCCGGCATGGGCCGGTGCGGCGCCCCCTGCACGGGAGCGCAGTCGGTCGACGAGTACGCATCCATCGCGGCGGTCTTCCGGGCCGCCGTCGATCATGACCCGCGCGCCGTCGTCGCCCCGCTCCTGGCCCGGGTCGACCGGCTCGCCGCCGCGGAGCGCTACGAGGACGCGGCGGTGCTCCGGGACCGGATCGCCGTCCTCGTCCGGGCCGTGCGCCGCCGCCAGAGGCTCGAGTCCCTCGCTGCCGTGCCCGAGCTCGCCATCGCCCGGCCCGACGGCACCGGCGGCTGGCACCTCTCGGTCGTGCGCCGTGGCCGGCTGGTCGCCGCCGGCGGCGCGGCCCACGGCAGCTCCGTGCGCGCGACGCTGGCCGGCCTGCTCGCGACGGCCGAGACCGTCGCCGGGCCCGACGACGAGGCAGCGGCCTCCGTCGACGAGACCGAGTTGGTACTGCGGTGGATGGAGAAGCCGGGCACCCGGCTGGTGGAGCTGACCGGCACCCTGGCGTGCCCGGCGCCGGGCACCGGGGCCTACAACCACTTCCTCGACCAGGTGGAGGACGGGCGCACCGGGCGGGACCCCTTCGCCGACGGCCGCTCCCTGGGCACCCGGGCCCGGCCGGAACGGGTGCGTCCGGGCGTGGCCGCCCACGTGCGGCCGCCGATAGCATCGCGGACGTGATCACCGCCATCGTCATGATCGACGCCGCCACCGATTCGATCGACGAGGTGGCGGCTGCCGTCGCCGATCTCGAGGGGGTCAGCGAGGTCTACTCGACGGCCGGAGAGGTCGACCTCATCGCCATCGTGCGGGTCCGCGAGTTCGAGCAGGTGGCCCAGGTGATCGCCGGACGCATCAACAAGGTGCCGGGCGTCCTCGACACCGAGACCCACATCGCCTTCCGCGCCCACTCCCGGCACGACCTCGAGGCCGCGTTCGCGATCGGCTTCGAGACGGCGGACTGACCCCACCGTCCGGAACGGGCAGGACGAGCGACCTCAGGCGCGCGCCAGCCGGCTGACGGTCACCCAGCGCTCCAGCAGCGCCTCGGCCCGGCCGTCGTCGACGGCCTCCGCCGCCCGCGCGAGGCCGGCGGCGAGCCCGTCGTGCAGCCGCTGCGCCCGCTCGTCGAAGGCCACCAGGGCCGCCGCCGCGTTCAGCAGTACTGCGTCACGCACCGGACCGGGCTCACCGGCCAGGAGGCGACGGAAGACGTCCGCGTTGAACGCCGGATCGCCACCGCGGAGCGCACCGGGCTCGGGCACCGCCAGGCCGAGAGCCGCGGGATCGACCCGGTCGGGCTCCACCTCCCCGTTGCGCACGACCCACACCGACGACGTGGTCGCCGTAGTCAGCTCGTCCAGGCCGTCGTCGCCGCGGAACACGAGGGCTCGTGCGTCGCGCCCGGCGAGCACCGAGGCGAGGACGGGGGCCATGCGCGCGTCGGCACAGCCGACTGCTGCCGCCACCGGGCGGGCGGGGTTGGTCAGCGGGCCGAGGAAGTTGAAGACGGTGCCGATGCCCATCTCCCGGCGGGTGGCGGCCGCGTGCCGCATGCCGGGGTGGAACACCGGCGCGAAGAAGAAGCCGATCCCCGCCTGCTCGACGCACCGGGCGACGGCGGCGGCCGGCAGGTCGATGACCACTCCGAGGGCCTCGAGCACGTCCGCCGCGCCCGAGGACGACGACGCGGCGCGGTTGCCGTGCTTGGCGACCGGCACGCCGGTGGCGGCGGTGACGACGGCCGCCATGGTCGAGATGTTCACCGTGTGCGCGCCGTCGCCGCCGGTGCCGACGATGTCGACGCTCGCGCGCGGGAGGGAGACCGGCGTCGCCTGCTCCAGCATGCTCGCGGCGAGGCCGGCGACCTCCTCCGGCGACTCCCCCTTGGCCCGGAGGGCGACGACGAACCCGGCGATCTGCGCGGACGTGGCCTCGCCGGTCATGACCTCGCGCATCGCCCAGGCGGTGTCGGCCGAGGAGAGGTCCTCGCGGGCCAGCAGGCGGTTGAGCAGCCTGGGCCAGGTCGGGCGGGCCGGCGGGGCGCTCACCCGTGGCTCACCGGCGGACGGCGGGACGGCTCGCCTGCTCCCGCAGCAGCTCCGCCACGACGCCCGGGGCGACGAGCGGGTCCACCGGGAGCGGCAGGGTCGCCTCGGCGCGCGACCAGTGGGCGAGCCAGCGGTCGGCCTGCCGGGCGATCAGCACGCACACCGCGGGACGGTCGTGCACCTCCTGGTCCATCTGCCGGGCGAGCGCCAGACCCCCGACGGGCTGCGACTCCCCGTCGAGGATGCACAGGTCGACGCCCCCGCGGTCCACGGTGGCGATGACCTCGTCGCCGGTCGAGCACTCGATCCACGTCACGGGACCCACGTCCGCGGCGGGACGACGGCCGACCGCCGTCCGCACGGCGTCACGAACCTCGGGCCGGTGGCTGTAGACCAGAACGCTGGCCGGGACGGCGGTGGTCAGGGCATCGCTCACCCGGTCGACCCTAGTGGCACCGGCCCCGGTTTCCCCGGCACGGAGGGGGCGACGGTAAAGAGACGGTCTCGTTGCCGCCACGCCCGTCCCACCCGCGGTCGTGACGACCCCCCACCGATGCCATGATGACCAACGTGACAGCAGCCCCCGTGGCGAGCAGCGCCTTCGACACCTCGCGGGTGCACTCCCTGACCCGACCGAACATGGTCAGCGTCGGCACGATCATCTGGCTCTCGAGCGAGCTGATGTTCTTCGCCGGACTGTTCGCCATGTACTTCACCGCGCGCGCCCGGTCCCTGGAGGGCTGGCCGCCGGAGCCCACCGAGCTGAACCTGCCCTACGCAACGGTCTTCACCCTGATCCTGGTGGCGTCGTCGTTCACCTGTCAGTTCGGGGTGTTCGCGGCGGAGCAGGGCAACGTCTACGGCCTCCGGCGCTGGTTCGCCCTGACCTTCGTCATGGGCTTGACCTTCGTGCTGGGCCAGGCGTTCGAGTACGTGCAGCTGGTCGAAGAGGGCACGACGATCTCGTCGTCGACCTACGGCTCCGTCTTCTACATGACGACGGGGTTCCACGGCCTGCACGTGATCGGCGGGCTGATCGCCTTCATCTTCCTGCTGATCCGCTCCACCATGGGCCGGTTCACGCCGGCCCAGGCGACCTCGGCCATCGTGGTCTCCTATTACTGGCACTTCGTCGACGTCGTCTGGATCGGGCTGTTCGCCACGATCTACCTGATCAAGTAGGGGACCGGTGTCCATTCCGAACCCGCACGCCGAGGCTCCGCTCGACGACGCCTCCGGGACGGCTCCGGTGCATCCTGCTGCCCGGGCCCGAGCCCGCCGCCGGTCGAAGCAGCGCCGCGGGCTGGCCAACGTCGCCGGCCTGCTGACGGCCCTCGTCCTGACCGGCGCCGTGTACTCCGTGTTCGCGCCCGCCCAGGCCGCCGACGACGGTCCCTCGGAGTCGGCCGCCGAGGCTGCCGGGCGCGAGCTGTACGAGACCAGCTGCATCTCCTGCCACGGCGAGAACCTCGAGGGCGTCCCGGAGCGCGGCCCGTCCCTCATCGGCGTCGGTGAGGCAGCGGTCTACTTCCAGGTGCACACCGGCCGCATGCCGCTGGTCCGCCAGGAGGCCGACGCGGCGGACAAGCCGGCGGTCTTCTCCGACGAGGAGATCGACCAGCTGATGGCCTACGTGCAGGCCAACGGTGGCGGTCCGACCCTGCCGGGTGGCGACCTCCGCGACGGCGACCTGGCCGAGGGCGGCGAGCTGTTCCGGCTCAACTGCGCCTCCTGCCACAACTTCGTCGGCCAGGGCGGCGCCCTGAGCTCGGGCAAGGCCGCCCCCAGCCTGGAGGACTCCAACGACCTGGAGATCTACACGGCGATGCTGACCGGACCGGAGAACATGCCGGTCTTCGGTGACAACCAGCTCACCCCCGACGAGAAGCGCGCCATCGTCAACTACGTCCAGACCATCGACGACCAGGCCGACCCCGGTGGCGCCGGCATCGGCCGGATCGGCCCGGTCGGTGAGGGCCTGGTGATCTGGGTCGTCGGCATCGGCGCCCTGATGTTCGGGATCTTCTGGATGGGGAGCAAGGCGTGAGCGGGCTCGCGAGCTCACCGTCGGAGAGAGCACCCCTGGGAACGCTGACGACGAGCGTCAGCGAGGAGGCAGCGTGACCACGCACGACACCCGCCCCGGTTCGACCGGCGGTGCGGACGTTCCGGGACCGCTGTACGGCGGACCGGACGACGACTACACGCCGGAGCAGCTGGCGGCGATGAGCCGTGAGGACCTCGACCGGCTCGGCGCCCGCTACGACGGTGTCGAGATCCTGCACGTGGACGCCGGCCCGGAGCCGGGATCCCGACTGGAGAAGCGGGCGATCCGGCAGGTCGGGTTGACCTTCACCCTCGCCGGCGTCTTCGCCTTCCTCTTCGTGCTGGTGTACGTCGGCTCGGGCTGGTTCCTGCCCGACTGGCACTGGGAGATCAGCGAGGGCGGCTGGAGCGCGCTGTTCACCCCGCTCCTCGGGTTGCTCATGGGGCTGTCGCTGCTGTGCGTCGGCGTGGGCCTGGTGCTCTTCACCAAGAAGCTGCTCCCGCACGAGACGGCGGTCCAGGACAAGCACGACGGCTCGCACTTCGACCGGGTCACCGCCGGCGCCACCCTCGTGGGCGGCTGGCACAACAGCGGCCTGGCCCGCCGCAAGCTGATCACCCGGTCCCTGCTCCTCATGGGCGGTGGGGTCGGGCTCATGCTGATCATGCCGCTGGGCGGCATGATCAAGAACCCGAGCAAGGGCAACCCGCTCGGCACCACCAACTGGGCCGACGGCGTCCGCCTGCTCCGCAACGACGGGACGCCGATCCGGCCCGGCGACCAGGAGCCCGGATCCCTGGAGACGGTCTTCCCGGCCGTTCCCGGTGGCAACCGGCAGGCCGACGCCGCGACGATGCTGATCCGCCTCCGCCCGGAGCAGGTCGAGTCGCTCCGCCCGCGCGAGGGGCACGCCGACTTCGCGTACGGCGAGTACGTCGCCTACTCCAAGATCTGCACGCACGCCGGCTGCCCGGTCTCCCTCTACGAGCAGGAGACCAGCCGCATCCTGTGCCCGTGCCACCAGTCGCAGTTCGATGTCACGCAGGGTGCGAAGCCCGTCTTCGGCCCGGCGACCCGGGCGCTGCCGCAGCTGCCCCTCGGTCTCGACGACGAGGGCTTCTTCGTTGCGCGCAGTGACTACATTGAGGCCGTAGGCCCCACCTACTGGAACCGGGAGCGCATCTGATGGCTCGCACCGCCACCCTGCCGGGCGCACCGACCACGAAGCTGGGCAAGGCCGGGTACGAGCTCGACGACCGGATGCTCGTCTCGCCGTGGCTGCGGCGGACCCTCAACAAGGTCTACCCCGACCACTGGTCGTTCCTGCTCGGGGAGATCGCGCTCTACTCGTTCCTCATCCTGTTGCTGTCGGGCACGTACCTGACGTTCTTCTTCGACGCGTCGATGCGCGAGGTCGTGTACGAGGGCTCCTACGCGCCGCTGCGCGGCGTGGAGATGTCCGCGGCCTACGACTCGGCCCTGACGCTCTCGTTCGACGTCCGTGGCGGCCTGTTCATGCGCCAGCTGCACCACTGGGCTGCGCTGCTCTTCGTCGCCGCGATCGTGGTGCACCTGCTGCGGGTCTTCTTCACCGGCGCGTTCCGCCGTCCCCGGGAGACCAACTGGCTGCTCGGCGTCGTGATGATGGTCCTCGCCCTGCTCATGGGCGTCACGGGCTACTCGCTGCCCGACGACCTGCTCTCCGGCACCGGCCTCCGCATCATCAGCGCGATCCTGCTGTCGGTCCCGGTGATCGGCACGTGGGCGCACTTCGCGGTCTTCAACGGCGACTTCGTCGGTGAGGAGATCATCGGACGCTTCTACATCGTCCACGTGCTGCTGATCCCCGCGATCCTGCTGGCGCTCATCGGCCTGCACCTGCTGATCCTGGTCAAGCAGAAGCACACCCAGTTCCCCGGCGCCGGCCGTACCGAGCACAACGTGGTCGGCAACCGGCTCTTCCCCACCTTCGCGGCGAAGGCGACCGGCCTGATCTTCGTGGTCTTCGGCGTCTGCGCGTTGCTCGGTGGCCTGGTTCAGATCAACCCGATCTGGCTGTGGGGGCCCTACAACCCGGCGCAGGTCTCCGCGGCCTCCCAGCCCGACTGGTACATCGGCTTCCTGGACGGGTCGACCCGGATCTTCCCCGCGTGGGACATCAACCTGCCCGGCGACTACAACGTGCCGGCGCTGTTCTGGCCGACGGTCGTCATCGCCGGCGCGATGTTCACGGTCCTCGCCCTGTACCCGTTCATCGAGCGGAAGCTCACCGGCGACACCGCGTCCCACCACCTGCTCCAGCGCCCGCGCGACGTCCCGGTGCGGACCTCGCTCGGGGCGATGGGCCTGACCTTCTACATCTGGCTCATGGTCGCCGGCGGCAACGACGTCATCGCGGACAAGTTCGACATCAGCCTCAACGCGATGACCTGGGTCGGCCGGATCGGCGTGGTCATCCTGCCGCCGCTGGTGTACGTGCTCACCTACCGCATCTGCCTCGGTCTCCAGATGCACGACCGCGAGGTGCTCGAGCACGGCATCGAGACCGGCGTCATCCGGCGTCTTCCCCACGGCGAGTTCATCGAGGTCCACCAGCCGCTGGGCCCGGTGGACGCGCACGGGCACGGCACGCTGGCCTACGGCGGGGCCCCGGTGCCCAAGCGGATGAACCACGTCGGCGGTGCCCGCCGGGCGATCCGCGGGTTCTTCTCCCCGATCGAGGAGCCGGCGCAGGTCGAGCTGGAGCAGCGGGCCGAGGGTCGCGGACTGGCCGCCGGGGAGGAGCGCGAGCTCACGTCCTCCGGTCGCCCGATCGACACCGGGCGACCCTCCGACGGCGGACGCCCGCAGGAGCCGCGCGACTGACGGCTCCGTCCCGTACAGCAACGTCGCAGGGCCCCGGTGGAATGCCACCGGGGCCCTGCTGCATGTCGGGTACGCCTCGCGCGCCCTGGCCGCTGCTGGAGCATCGCTCGCGCTCCGGTAGCCGGTCCCCGCGCCGGACCCGGGTCAGTCGCGGCGGACCGAGGCCAGCGCCCCGGAGATCGCGCGGTGGAGCCGCTCGACCAGACGCTCCACGGGGCTCGGCTCCGTGTCGGCGGGCAGCGGGTCGGAGGGCGTCAGCACCCACAGGAACAGGTAGACGACGACGCCGGATCCCCCGGCGAGGGTGAGACCGACGAAGCCGACCCGCCACAGCACCGAGTCGATGCCGCTGTAGTCGGCGAGACCGCCGCAGACCCCGCCGATCATCCGGTCGGTCCCGCTGCGGCGCAGCTGCGGACGGATGGCCGGACCGGCGGGGGTCGGCGGCTGCTGACCGGTGGACGAGGAGTCGGACGGCGGGGCGGGAAACGGTGCGGATGTCATGGCTCGAAGCCTGCCGGGCTCCGGCGGCGCCGCCCATCGGGGAACACCCGGATCCGTCCCTGGTTCCGCACTCCGGCATGTCCCCGGGTCGGGACGGTGCCACGGGAGGCGGAAACGCCGAGGGCCCCTCCCGCCGGCCGGCGGAAGGGGCCCTGGGGCAGGCGCGGAGAGATCAGCTCTGCGTGGCGTTCTGCCCCACGTAGTACTCGAACAGCAGGCCACCGATGGTGATCAGCAGCGCGGCGGCCGCGATCAGGATCAGCCACGAGTAGAAGAAGGCCAGGGCCAGACCCATGAGGGCCGCCGACGCGGCCAGCGCGACCGGCCAGTAGCTGCCCGGGCTGAAGAACCCGAGCTCGCCGGCGCCGTCGGCGATGTCGGCGTCCTTGCGGTCCTCCGGGCGGGCGTCGATACGGCGGGAGACGAACCAGAAGAACCCGCCGATCAGGCCGGTGAGGCCGCCGGAGAGCACCAGGGCCGTCGTCCCGATCGGCTCGCGGGACCAGACCCCGTAGACGGCTCCGGCGACCAGGCAGAACACCGCGATGAGGTTGAAGATGAGCGCCTCGACCTTCACGGCCGTGCCTCCTCGTGCGTCGGGACGATCAGGGTCCGGGAAGCGGAGATGTCAGCCACCGCTGGAGGTGTTCTGCAGGTTCTCGAACGGCGAGGTCGTGGTCGACTCCCCCGGCTGGTCGATCTCCTCGAGCGCCTCGCGGGTGTCCAGGCCGGACTCACGGGCCTCGAGGTACGCGTCGTAGTCCTCCCCGGAGACCGCGCGGACCTCGAAGTTCATGTACGCGTGGTAGGTCCCGCACAGCTCGGCGCAGCGCCCGACGTAGGCGCCCTCCTCCTGGACGGTGACCTCGAAGACGTTGTCGCGGCCGTTCTCGTTGCCCGGGATGACGTCGAGCTTGAAGAGGAACTGCGGAACCCAGAACGAGTGGATGACGTCGGCTGAGGCGACCTCGAAGCGGATCGTGCGGTCCGTCGGCAGCACGAGGATCGGGATCTCGGTGCTGTTGCCCACCGTGTAGACCGGCTCGCCGTCCTCCCCCTCGGTCTCGGGGTAGACGAACTGCCAGTTCCATTTGAACGCGTTGACCGCGATGGTCTCGTCGGGGTTCTCGCTGCGCTCCATCACCCGGTTCTGGACGACCACGGTGTAGAAGAACAGCGCCGCGATGATCAGGAACGGGACGATCGTGTAGACGATCTCCAGCGGGAGGTTGTACGCCGTCTGCTTCGGCAGCTCGTCGCCGCGCTTCCGGTGGCGGACGACCGACCAGAGGATCAGCGCCCACACGGCGATGCCCACGATCAGGGCGGCGATGACCGACCCCGTCCAGAGCTCCCGCATGTACTGGGATTCCTCGGTGATCCCCTCGGGCCACCCGAAGCGCCAGAACTCGTTGTTGGGCATGCTGCAGCCGGTGAGGGACAGCACCCCCAGGAGTCCGAGCGCGGCCAGCCGCGCGAGCCTGCTGCCTCGAGCCACTGCTCGCTGCCTCCTCGTCCTCCGTCCGGGTGCCCGGACGGTCCTCCCAGCTGGTCGTCCACCGGTCACGGCGGACGTCGTGCCCGCTGGTGACAGTGTGGGGCGAGACTAGCCGACCCCGCACGGCGGCCGACCACCGGAGATCCCTGACGGCGGGTCGTCCCCGCGGCTCCTGCCGCGGCCGGTGCGTCGGTGACGGCGGTTAGAGTCGGAGCGTGTACTCGAGGCTGCTGACCCCGCGCTGGATGCTGCTGCATCTGCTGGTGGCGGCACTGTTCGTGGCCACCTTCTTCCTCGGCTACTGGCAGCTCACCAAGGCCGAGGCCGGCGGGGGCGCGGTGAACTGGAGCTACGCGCTGCAGTGGCCCCTCTACGGCTTCATGGGGCTCTGGTTCTACCTGCGCATGGTCCGGATCGAACTGCACCGGCACCCGGACGACGACGAGCCGGGCAACGCCGTCGTCCTCTACCAGCGCCCGCGCATCGACACGACGGGAGACCCGGAGCTGGCCGCCTACAACGCCTACCTCGCCGAGCTCAACGAGCGGGCACTCGGACAGCGGAGCGCGGGCAATGGCCGCTGAGCGCACCACGCAGGCCCGCGACTCGGAGCAGGCGATCGCCGCGGCGCTGCAGCGCTACCGCGTCATGGCCAACGTCGTCGGCGTCCTCCTGATCCTGCTGGTGGTCGTCGCCGTCCCCTTGAAGTACCTGGCCGGCATGCCGACGCCGGTCACCGTGCTCGGCACCTCGCACGGCTGGCTGTACTTCCTGTTCTTCCTCTCCGCCGTCGACCTGGCGCTGCGGGCCAAGTGGAGCCTCAAGGGGGCGGTCGCCGCCCTGGTGGCCGGCACCGTCCCGTTCCTCTCCTTCGTCGCCGAGCGCACCGTGACCCGCAAGATGCGCGCCGGCGAACGCGTGTGACCGACCTCCGGACCCGGGCTCCGCGCCTCTCCCCCACCCCGAGCCCTTCCCCGACCCCGAGGACCTGCGCCTGATGTGTGGCCTGCTCGCCTACCTGTCCACCGACGCCGACCGCGTCGACGACGCCACGGTCACCGGCGTGCGGGAGGCCCTGCACTGCATGCGTCACCGCGGTCCCGACGAGAACGCGGTGTGGTCGGACAGCCGGGCGGTGTTCGGGTTCAACCGGCTGTCCTTCATCGACATCGAGCACAGCCACCAGCCGATGCCCTACGCGGACGGCCGGTACCGGATCGTCTTCAACGGCGAGATCTACAACTACGTCGAGCTGCGGGAGGAGCTGATCGCGGCCGGGGCGGAGCTCGCGACCCAGGGTGACACCGAGACGATCGTCGCGGGCTACCACCTGTGGGGCGAGGACGTCGTGACGCGGCTGCGCGGCATGTTCGCGTTCGTCATCTGGGACACCGTCACGAACACCGCCTTCGGCGCGCGCGACCCGTTCGGCATCAAGCCGCTGTTCACCACGCGCCTCCCGGACGGTGGCCTGGTCTTCTCCTCGGAAAAGAAGGCGCTGCTCGAGCTGCTCGGCGGCAGCAAGGCCGCGGGCGACGTCGACGGGGCCTCGTTGCAGCACTACCTGACGCTGCAGTACGTCCCCGAGCCGGCGACCCTGCACCAGGGCATCCGGCGGATCGAGAGCGGCACCACCTTCACCGTGGTGGACGGCGAGCTGCACACGAAGCGCTACTTCCACCCGACGTTCCCCATCCGCCCGGTCGCGAAGAACGAGCGCCAGGCGCTCTACGACCGGATCGCCGACGTCCTCGACGACTCGGTCCGCGTGCACATGCGCGCGGACGTCACCGTCGGCGCCTTCCTCTCCGGCGGCATCGACTCGACCGCCATCGCCGCGCTGGCCAAGCGCTACAACCCCAAGCTCATGACCTTCACGACCGGGTTCGAGCGCGAGGGCTTCTCCGAGATCGACGTCGCCGCCGAGTCGGCGGCGGCGATCGGGGTCGAGCACATCACCAAGGTCGTGACCGCCGACGAGTTCGCGGCCGCGATCCCCCTCGTCGTCTGGTACCTCGACGACCCGGTGGCCGACCCGGCCCTGGTGCCGCTCTACTTCATCGCGCGCGAGGCCCGCAAGCACGTCAAGGTCGTCCTCTCCGGTGAGGGCGCCGACGAGCTCTTCGGCGGCTACAACATCTACCGGGAGCCGCTGTCGCTGGCGGCGTTCGACAAGCTGCCCATGGGCCTCCGCCGGGCGCTGGGCCGGCTCTCGACGCAGCTGCCCGACGGCATGCGGGGCAAGGACCTGCTGCGCCGGGGGTCGATCCCGCTCGAGCAGCGCTACTACGGCAACGCGCGGATCTTCCGGGACGACGAGCTGGGCTTCCTGGAGCGCCGCGACCCGGACCTGTCCCACGTGGCGGTCACCGCGAAGCTGTACGAGCGGACCCGGGCGGCGGGCTACGACGACGTCACCGCGATGCAGTACGTGGACCTGTTCACCTGGCTGCGCGGGGACATCCTGGTCAAGGCCGACAAGATGACCATGGCCAACTCGCTGGAGCTGCGGGTGCCGTTCCTCGACCCCGAGGTCTTCGCGGTCGCGAGCACGCTGCCCGTCGGCCAGCGGGTGACGAAGGAGACGACGAAGTACGCGCTGCGCCGGGCGCTCGAGCAGATCGTGCCGCCGCACGTGCTGAACCGCCGCAAGCTCGGCTTCCCCGTGCCGACGCGGCACTGGCTGGCCGAGGGCCTGCACGACTGGGCCCGGCAGGTCGTCGAGGAGAGCCAGACCGACGAGTGGCTCGACAAGAAGCAGGTCCTGGCGATGCTGAGCGCCCACCGGGACAACCAGCGCAGCGGCTCGCCGGTCGACTACTCGCGCAAGCTCTGGACGCTGCTGGTCTTCATGATCTGGCACGGCATCTTCGTCGAGGAGCGGATCACCCCCGCCGTGCCCGACACCGTCTACCCCGTCCGGATCTGAGTGCGGGGACGTCGATCATCGGCTTGTTGCCGCCCGCGCCGGCGTGCCGGGGCGTGTCGGCGGCAACAGCGCGATGATCAACTCGGCGCTGCGGCCCGAACGCGACGACGCCCGGCTCCCCTTCTCGGGGAACCGGGCGTCGTCGGTCGGCTACGTGCTCAGCTGAAGCTGTCCCCGCAGGCGCAGGAGCTGCCGGCGTTGGGGTTGTCGATGGTGAAGCCCTGCTTCTCGATGGTGTCGACGAAGTCGATCGTCGCGCCCCCGAGGTACGGGCCGCTCATCCGGTCGACGATCACCTCGACGCCACCGAACTCGTAGGTCTGGTCGCCGTCGAGGAACCGCTCGTCGAAGAAGAGCTGATAGCGCAGCCCGGAGCAACCGCCGGGCTGGACGGCGATGCGCAGGCGGAGGTCGTCGCGACCTTCCTGGTCCAGCAGCGCCTTGACCTTCGCGGCCGCGGGGTCGCTCAGCACGACGCCCGTGGTGGTGGTGGTGTCCTGCACCGACATGTTTGTGGTCCTCCCAGATCCCAGGTGCCCGCTGCGGCACGAACTGCAACGGACCAACACCGCCGGGGCGGTAGCTCTTCCCTGCCGCCGCCCACTGTACGGCTCGGCCGGCGAGTTCCCGGGCCTGCTGTGTCACACACGTAGACTTCTGGCTCGTGAAGCTCCGCCTGCCCGGCCGCCGCGACCGCGCCGAGACGTCCGCCACGACCGCTCCGGACGCCTCGGCGGACCTGACCGAGCAGCTGGTGCGCGCCTCCGGCAAGGGCCGGCCCACTCCCAAGCGCAGTGAGGCCCAGGGACGCCGCCCGGGTCCGCCCCCTCCCCCGCCGACCACGCGGAAGGAGGCCTACAAGCGGATGCGCGCCCAGCAGGCGGACCGACGGGCCCAGACCCGCCTCGGTGCGGCCCGTGGGGACGAGGCCTACCTGCCCGCCCGCGACCGCGGCCCGGTCCGCAAGCTGGTCCGCGACGTCGTCGACTCGCGGCGCAACATCGGCAGCCTCTTCCTCGCCGTCGCCGGCGTGGCGCTGATCGGCACGTTCGTCCCCAGCGTCGCGCTGCGGAGCTACGCGAGCTTCCTGCTGTTCGGCTTCTTCCTGCTGCTCGTCGTCGACTCGTTCGTGCTGGGCCGGCTGATCAAGCGCAAGATCGCCGAGCGCTTCCCGGACGGGTCGCAGAAGGGACGCGGCGCCGTCTGGTACGGGATCACCCGGGCCACGATGATCCGCCGCTGGCGCTTCCCCAAGCCCGAGGTCCCGGTGGGCGCCAAGCTCTGATCCCGCGCCGGACTACCGTCCGGTCCCGTGGAATTCAGACGCCTCGGCCGCTCCGGCCTGACCATCTCCGAGATCGCCTACGGGAACTGGCTCACCCACGGCAGCCAGGTCGAGGAGGACGCCGCGCACGCCTGCGTGCGGGCGGCCCTCGACGCCGGGATCACCACCTTCGACACCGCCGACGTCTATGCGGCCACGAAGGCCGAGTCCGTGCTGGGGCGGGCGCTGGCCGGGCAGCGCCGTGAGGGGCTGGAGATCTTCACCAAGGTCTACTGGCCGACCGGTCCCGGACAGAACGACCGCGGGCTGTCCCGCAAGCACATCACCGAGAGCTGCCACGCCTCGCTGCGCCGGCTGCAGACCGACTACGTCGACCTCTACCAGGCCCACCGGTTCGACGAGACCGTTCCGCTCGAGGAGACGATGACGGCCTTCGCGGACCTGGTCCGGGCCGGCAAGGTGCTCTACATCGGGGTGTCGGAGTGGCGGGCGGAGGAGATCGCCGCCGGCGCCGCCCTGGCCCGCGAGCTCGGCGTCCAGCTGATCAGCAACCAGCCGCAGTACTCGATGCTCTGGCGGGTGATCGAGGACGAGGTCGTCCCGACGTCGGAGCAGGAGGGCGTGTCCCAGATCGTCTGGTCGCCCCTGGGCCAGGGCGTGCTGACCGGGAAGTACCAGCCGGGACAGCAGCCGCCCGCCGGCACGCGCGGCGCCGACCCCGACGCCGGCCGGTTCATCCAGCGCTTCCTCACCGACGACGTCCTCACGCGGGTGCAGCAGCTGCGCCCGATCGCCGACGACCTCGGGCTGACCATGGCGCAGCTGGCGGTCGCCTGGGTGCTGCAGAACGCCAACGTGGCGGCCGCGATCATCGGCGCCACCCGCCCGGAGCAGGTGCACGACAACGTCAAGGCGGCCGGCGTGACCCTGGACGTGGACGTGCTGAAGCGGATCGACGAGGCCCTCGGCGACGTGGTGGAGCGGGATCCGGCCAGGACCGCCCGCGGCTGAGCGACACAGCTCCGCAGGGGGACCGGACGGCTCCGCCGACAGGCTGCCGCCGTCCGGGCCGGCCCACGGTCCGGACGGCGCCGGCCTCAGGGGGCGGCGAGCCCCATGGGGCCGTAGACCTCCGTGTCGCCGTCGAACAGGGTGACCGTGGCGACCCCGCGGTCGAGCAGCTCGCGCCAGTTCTCCCCGAGCCAGGACTCGGCGTCCCCCTGGTTGTCGGACTCGGGCGGCTCCACCCCCAGCGATGCGGGGTCCAGGGTCGTTCCGGCCGCGTCCTCGAGGCGCCAGTGCCAGCTCATGGGTGCAGGCTAATGACCGGCGGTCGGACGGCCGGCCGGGTGGTCGTTCCCGCGATGTGACCCGACCGGCGGATTACCGCAGCTCCACGGGGGCATGGCACTGCATCGACCCGTCCAGCGGAGGACCGATGACAGCGGCACCACCCCGGCACCCGGCAGCCGACCAGAACCCGGGAACGGCCCGATGACCGGATCGTCGGACCCGGCGACCATCCAGGCCGAGATCGAGGCCACCCGCGCCCGGCTGGGCCGGACGGTCGACGAGATCAGCGCCCGTCTCGACGTCCGCGCCCATGCGCGGGAGAAGGCGTTCGTCGCCCGGGACACCGTGGTGGAGACCTACCGGGAGAGCCCGCCGGTCGTCATCGGCGGGGCACTGGCCCTGATCGGACTCGTGGCCGGTCTGGTGGTCTGGCGCAGGAAACGTACGACTCGGAGGAGGAAGCGTTGAGCAAGAAGACCACGCGCAAGGGGCCCAAGAGCAAGGGCGCCAAGCTCGCCTACCGGCCCATCGGCCTGGCGGCCGGGATCCTGGCCGGCCTGGTGTCCGGCGCAGTGTTCAAGCAGATCTGGAAGCACGTCTCGGATGCCGAGGACGCGCCGTCGGCCCTGCAGAGCGAGTACCGGATGCGCGAGGTCGTGATCGCGGCCGCGTTGCAGGGCGCGATCTTCGCCGCCACCAAGGCCGCGATCGACCGGGCGGGTGCCCGCACCTGGACCAAGCTGACCGGCTCCTGGCCCGGCGACTGACGAGGTGACCGGCCGGGACTCGCCGTCCCGGCCGGCCGCGACACGAGGAATCGCGGCCCAGGGCCGCACAGGGAGCAGGGGGAACGAGATGTCCCACACCAGGCCGCGGGAGAGCGCCGTCGACCGGATCCGGCAGCGGGTGGAGGAGAAGGCCGCGCGCCGTGCGGCCGCGGCCAAGGCGAAGGCGGGACCCCCGCACCCCGACCCACACCGCCCGCCGCCGGGGGCGCCGAGCGAGGAAGAGCTGCCCGGCATCCACGCGGAGAAGCCGACCGACATCCCGCTCAAGGGCTGGAAGCAGATCGTCAAGCGGGCGTGGGCCGAGAACTCCGCCGACAACATGCCGATCATCGCCGGCGGGGTCGCGTTCTTCGGCTTCCTGTCGATCTTCCCCGCCCTGATCGCGATGATCTCCATCTACGGCTTGGTCGCCTCCCCCGAGACGGTCACCCGTCAGGTCGAGGACCTCTCGGCGCAGCTGCCGCAGGACGCGGCCGACCTCATCGGCGAACAGCTGAAGGCGATCGCCGGGAACAGCGGCAGTGCGCTGACCTGGGGCCTGGTCGTGGCCATCCTCGGCGCCCTGTGGAGCGCCTCCGGCGGCGTCGGGAACATCATCACCGCGGTCAACCTGGCCTACGACGAGGTCGAGACGCGCAAGTTCATCAAGCTCAAGGGCACCGCGCTGCTGCTCACGCTCGGCGCGATCGTGTTCGTGCTCGTCACGTTCGGCCTCGTCGCCGTCGTCCCGGTGGTGCTGGACGCCCTGCCGCTCGGCGTGGTCGGGACCATCCTGGCGCAGGTCCTGCGCTGGGCGCTGCTGCTGGCCGTCTTCGCCGGTGCGCTCGCGGTGCTCTACCGGGTCGCGCCCGACCGGGACGCCCCGAAGCTCCGCTGGGTCAGCCTGGGCTCGGTCGTCGTCACCGTGGTGTGGGCGCTGGTCAGCCTCGGCTTCAGCTTCTACGTCGACAACTTCGGGTCCTACGACAAGACCTACGGCGCGATCGCCGGCGTCATCGTGCTGATGCTGTGGCTCTACCTCACCTGCTACCTGGTCCTGCTGGGTGCGGAGATCAACTCCGAGGCCGAGCACCAGACCGCGCAGGACACCACGACGGGCGACCCCCAGCCGATGGGCAAGCGCGGCGCCGAGATGGCCGACTCGCTCCCCGACCCGCCGGAGCCGACGAAGGAGTCGAAGCAGAGCGCCTGAGCGGGGGCGTCAGCGCACGTGGGATGGCACGAACGGGGGCCTGACGACGTGCACGGTCTGCGGTCGTCCGCGCACGTCGACGGCGAGCTCGGCACCGTCGGCCACGCCGGCCGCGGCGTCCAGCAGCGCCAGCGCGATCCCCGTCCGCAGGGTGGGCGAGAAGGTGCCGCTGGTGACCTCGCCGACCCGGGTGCCGTCACCGTCGAGCACCGACATTCCGGGCCGCGGGATGCCACGGCCGTCGGCGCGCAGGCCCCACAGCAGCCGGGCCGGCCCGGCCTCCTTCTCGGCCAGCAGCGCCTCCCGGCCCCAGAACGCCGGCTTCTTCCAGCCGACCGCCCACCCGACCCGCGCCTGGTTCGGCGTGATCCCGCGGGACAGCTCGTGACCGTGCAGGGCGTAGCCCATCTCGGTCCGCAGGGTGTCCCGCGCGCCCAGCCCGCAGGGCCGGATGCCGAGGTCCTGGCCCGCCTCGAGGATCGCGTCCCACAGCTCGCCCGCCCGGTCGGCGGGGACCAGCAGCTCGTAGCCGTGCTCGCCGGTGTACCCGGTGCGGCAGACGGTGACCTCCGCTCCCCCGCCGCCCGTTCCGGTCACGAAGGACATGTAGGCCAGCTCGCCGGGTAGCCCGAGCAGCTCCAGCACCTGCAGCGACCGGGGCCCCTGGACGGCGAGGACGGCGACGTCGGCGTGCCGGTTCTCGACGGTGACGCCCGCCGGCGCGGCCTCGGCCAGCCGGTCCAGCACCTCGGCGGCGTTGGCGGCGTTCGGTACGAGCAGGACGTCGTCCGGCCCGTGCAGGTAGACGATCAGGTCGTCGATCACGCCGCCGGCCTGCGGGTCGCCGTCCGGCAGGCAGCAGAGCGTGTACTGCGCCTGGCCCGGACCGATGCGCGACAGGTCGTTGGTGAGGGCGGCGTCGACGAGGGCGGCCGCCCCCGGACCGCGCACGGTGCCCGTGCCCAGATGGGAGACGTCGAACAGTCCGACGCCGTCGCGCACGGCGGCGTGCTCCGCGAGAACACCGCCGCCCGCGTACTCGATGGGCATGGACCAGCCGCTGAAGTCGGCGAGCTTGGCGCCCGCGGCGACGTGCCGGTCGTGGAGAGGAGAGGTCAACGGGCTCACGGAGGGCACGCTAGTAGGGCACCTAGGATCGAGCGGTGCCGCCGACGATCATCGCCACCGACCACCCGCTGGAGAAGCTGACCGGGGACGCCGTCGTCGTCGCCGTGGGGAAGGGCCCCGACGGGCTGCTGCCCACGCCCGGCGCGGAGGCGGTGGACCGGCTGCTGGGCGGCCGGCTCCTGCCCGCCCTGATCGACCTCGGGGCCCGCGGCGCGGAGGACGAGGTCACCCGACTCCCCTCCTTCGGCCAGGGGCCCTTCCCGATCGTCGCGGTCGCCGGGCTGGGCGCTCCCGACGCAGCGGGCGGCTATCCCACCGATTCGTTGCGCCGGGCCGCCGGCGCCGCCAGCCGGGCGCTCGGCGGGCGCCGGTCGGTCGTCAGCCTGCTCGCCGCCGTCGGCGGCACCCCCGACGCCGAACGGCTGCACGCCGTCGGCGAGGGGCACCTGCTCGGCGCCTACGAGTTCACCGCCTACAAGTCCGAGCTGCCGGCCGACCGGCTGGTGCCGCCGGCCGAGTTCACCGTCGTCGTGCCCGCCTCCTCCGCCGCCGAGGACGCCCTGCGCCGGGTGCGCGCCGTCGCCGACGCCGTCGCCCTCGTGCGCGACCTGGTCAACACCCCGCCCAACGACCTGTTCCCCGCGGAGCTGGCCGCGCGGGGCGCCGCCGCCGGCGAGAAGGCCGGCCTCACCGCCGAGATCCTCGACGAGGACGCGCTGGCCGCCGGCGGGTACGGGGGCATCCTCGCCGTCGGTGGCGGGTCGACCCGCAAGCCGCGGCTGCTGCGCCTCACCTACTCCGGCAGCGGCGCCCGCAAGAAGATCGCGCTGGTCGGCAAGGGCATCACCTTCGACAGCGGCGGCCTGTCGATCAAGCCGGCGCTGAAGATGGAGGACATGAAGAGCGACATGGCCGGCGCCGCCGCCGTGATCGCCACCGTGTGCCTCGTCGCCCAGCTCGGCCTCCCGGTCGAGGTGACCGCGACCGTGCCGATCGCCGAGAACCTGCCGAGCGGCACCGCCTACCGGCCGGCCGACGTCGTGACCTTCCGGAACGGCAAGAAGGCCGAGATCACCAACACCGACGCCGAGGGGCGCGTGATCCTCGCCGACGCGCTCGCCCGCGCCGCGGAGGACCGTCCGGACGTGCTCCTGGAGACCTCCACCCTCACCGGGGCGCAGCTGGTCGCCCTCGGCACGCGCACCGCCGGGGTCATGGGCACCGACGACCTCCGGGACGCCGTCGTCGCGGCGGGTCGGCGGAGCGGCGAGGGCATGTGGCCCATGCCGCTGCCGGCCGAGCTGCGCCGCGGCCTGGACTCCCCCATCGCCGACTTCGTGAACGCCAACGCCGACCGCATGGGCGGCATGCTGGTCGCCGGGCACTTCCTCGCCGAGTTCATCCCCGACGGGCTGCCGTGGGCGCACATCGACATCGCCGGGCCGAGCTACAACACCGGATCGGCGTGGGGCTGCACCCCCAAGGGCGGCACCGGCGTGCCGGTCCGCACCCTCCTGGCCACGATCGAGGCCCTGATCGCCGACTGATTCCGGGACTTCCACGCGGAAAGTCCCGACGCGGGCCAGTCAGGATCCGCGCCGCATTGCGGGTGCTGTGCCGGCATTGCTCGTGCTGCAGCACCCGCAATGGTGGAAGAGCACGCGCAACCTGGGGGGGCGGCGCCGCAGCCGGCCCAGGAGGGGTCCGCGCCGGGTCATTCCTCCTTCTGGCGGGCGCTCCAGTCACGCATCCGCTGCGGGTAGCCGGTGACCTGGGCGTCGTAGACCGGGATCGTCAGGTCGCGGGACAGCTTGCGGGCGACCTCGGGCCCGTCGATGCGCCGTCGGGTCCACTCGCCGTCGGCCGCGACGAGCACGATCGTGGTCTCGGTGACCGACGTCCGCGGTTCGACGTACCCCTCGACGCCGCGGCGGGAGGCGACGAACTGCTCGAGATGCGCCAGATCGGCCCGCTGGGAGCCACGGTCGAGCGTTCCCCGGCGGTCACCGCCGGCACGTCCTCCACCACCCGCGGAGCCCCGCCGGCGCAACCGGTCGAACAGTCCCATGACCTGCTCCCGCCCTTCTGCGACCCCGGCCGGCCCGGCGTCGCTCGGTACGGCAACGGCGCCCCGGGCCAGCCCGTTCCCGGAGTGGCAGGATGACCTCCGGAACCCCGCCCGCGAGAGCGGGACGCCGACCAACTGCATCGAGGAGCACCCGTGAGCGAATCCACCTCCCCCGCCGACCTGGTCATCCTCGGTGGTGGCTCCGGTGGCTACGCCGCAGCGTTCCGCGCGACCGAGCTCGGGCTCAACGTCGTCCTCATCGAGAAGGACAAGGTCGGGGGCACCTGCCTGCACCGCGGCTGCATCCCCACCAAGGCCCTGCTGCACGCCGGTGAGGTCGCCGACCTGGCCCGCGAGGGCGAGCAGTTCGGCGTGAAGACGTCCCTGGCCGGCATCGACATGGACGGCGTCAACGCCTACAAGGACGGCGTCGTCTCCAAGCTCTACAAGGGGCTGCAGGGCCTGATCAAGGCCCGCAAGATCACCTACGTCGAGGGCGAGGGTCGGCTGACGTCCCCCACGACGGTCGAGGTGAACGGACAGACCTACGAGGGCAAGCACATCCTGCTGGCCACCGGCTCCTACGCCCGCTCGCTGCCCGGCCTCGACATCGACGGCACGAAGGTCATCACCAGCGACCACGCGCTCAACCTCGACCGGGTGCCGGCCTCGGCGATCGTCCTCGGCGGCGGCGTGATCGGTTGCGAGTTCGCCAGCGCCTGGAAGTCCTTCGGCGTCGACGTCACCATCATCGAGGCGCTCCCCCACCTCGTCCCGCTGGAGGACGAGGCGTCGTCGAAGCTGCTCGAGCGCGCGTTCCGCCGTCGCAAGATCGGCTTCGAGCTGGGCAGCCGGTTCTCCGGCGTCCAGACCACCGAGAACGGCGTCAAGGTCTCCCTCGAGAACGGCAAGGAGTTCGAGGCCGAGCTGCTGCTCGTCGCCGTCGGTCGCGGGCCGGTCAGCCAGGGCCTCGGGTACGAGGAGGCCGGGCTGAACATGGACCGCGGCTTCGTCCTCGTCGACGAGCTCTGCCGCACCAACGTGCCCACGATCTCCGCCGTGGGCGACCTCATCCCGACCCTGCAGCTGGCCCACGTCGGCTTCGGCGAGGGCATCCTCGTCGCCGAGCGGGTGGCCGGCCTCAACCCCGCGCCCATCGACTACGCCGGCGTCCCCCGCATCACCTACTCCGACCCCGAGGTCGCCTCGGTCGGCCTCACCGAGCCCCAGGCCAAGGAGAAGTACGGCGAGGTCAAGACCCTCACCTACGACCTCGCCGGCAACGGCCGCAGCCAGATCCTCAAGACCACCGGCGCCGTGAAGCTCATCCAGGCCGTCGACGGCCCCGTCGTCGGGATCCACATGGTCGGCAGCCGCGTCGGCGAGCTCATCGCCGAGGCGCAGCTCATCTACAACTGGGAGGCCGAGGCCGACGACGTCGCCAGCCTCATCCACCCGCACCCGACGCAGAGCGAGGCCCTCGGCGAGGCCCACCTGGCTCTCGCCGGCAAGCCCCTGCACGTGCACGGCTGACCCGTTCCGCTCCCCCCTCCCCCGCCCTCCGTCAGAAGGAGCACTGCCCCGATGCCGACGTCCGTCACCATGCCCGCCCTGGGCGAGAGCGTCACCGAGGGCACGGTCACCCGATGGCTCAAGCAGGAGGGTGAGCAGGTCGAGGTCGACGAACCCCTCCTCGAGGTGTCGACCGACAAGGTCGACACCGAGATCCCGTCGCCCGCCGCCGGCGTGCTGACCAAGATCCTTGTCTCCGAGGACGAGACCGTGGAGGTCGGCGCCGAGCTGGCCGTCATCGGCGGGGACGGCGACGGCGGTGGTGGTGGCGCCCCCGCGTCCGCCGACGACGCCGACACCCCGCAGACGCCGGTCGACCAGGTGCAGGACGCCGCTCCCGCCCAGGAGGCCGAGCCTGCCCAGGAGCCGGCGCCTGCCGAGGAGCCGGCACCGGCCTCGGCTGACAGCGGCTCCGGTGGTGGCGGTGGCGGAGGTGGCGGCGAGGGCACCCCGGTGACCATGCCGGCGCTGGGCGAGAGCGTCACCGAGGGCACGGTCACGCGCTGGCTCAAGGCGGTCGGTGACGAGGTGGCGGCCGATGAGCCGCTGCTCGAGGTCTCCACCGACAAGGTCGACACCGAGATCCCGTCGCCGGCTGCGGGCACGCTGCTGGAGATCACGGTCAACGAGGACGAGACCGTCGAGGTCGGCGCACAGCTGGCGATCATCGGCACCGGTGGTGGCGGCGCGGCCGCTCAGCCGGAGCAGCCGGATCAGGAGGCGGCACCCGAGGCTCCCGAGCCGAAGCAGGCGGCCCCCCAGCAGGAGGCCCCCCAGCAGGAGGCCCCCCAGCAGGAGGCCCCCCAGCAGGAGCAGCCGACGCCGCAGGCCCAGCCGGCGTCCGCCCAGCCGGGCGGCGACTACGGCGCCAGCGGCGCCCTGCCCAGCAAGTCCCCCACCTCCGCACCCCCGCCCGCCGTGGCACCGCAGGGGGCACCGGCTCAGGCCTCCGGCGGCGACGGCGGCGGCAGCTACGTCACCCCGCTGGTGCGCCGGCTCGCCGCCGACCGAGGCGTGGACCTCAGCTCGGTCTCCGGCACCGGCGTGGGCGGCCGGATCCGCAAGCAGGACGTCCTGTCCGCAGCGGACAGGGCGGCCGCACCCGCCGCCGCTCCTGCCGCGGCAGCCGGTGGCGGGGTCCGGACACCGTCCCCGGCCGCCACGCCGGACACGTCGGTTCGTGGCCGGACCGAGAAGATGTCGCGCCTGCGCACGGTCATCGCCCGCCGCATGGTGGAGTCGCTGCAGGTCTCGGCACAGCTGACCACCGTCGTGGAAGCCGATGTCACGCGGATCGCCAACCTGCGCCAGCAGGCGAAGAAGGACTTCGAGGCCCGGGAGGGCGTCAAGCTCTCCTTCCTGCCGTTCTTCTCCAAGGCTGCGGTCGAGGCGCTGAAGGCGCACCCGTCGGTGAACTCCTCGATCGACCAGGAGGCCGGCACGGTCACCTACCACGACACCGAGAACCTCGGGATCGCGGTGGACACCGAGCGGGGCCTGCTGGTGCCGGTGATCCATGACGCCGGGGACCTGAGCCTCGGCGGGATCGCCCGCAAGATCGCCGACCTGGCGGAGCGCACCCGCACGAACAAGATCACTCCGGACGAGCTGGGTGGTGGCACCTTCACGCTGACCAACACCGGCAGCCGGGGAGCCCTGTTCGACACGCCGATCATCAACCAGCCGCAGGTCGCGATCCTCGGCGTCGGGTCGGTGGTCAAGCGCCCCGTCGTCGTCCAGGACGACGAGCTCGGCGAGGTCATCGCTGTCCGGTCGATGGTCTACCTGGCACTGACCTACGACCACCGCATCGTGGACGGCGCCGACGCGGCGCGGTTCCTCACCACCGTGCGCGAGCGGCTGGAGGCCGGTCAGTTCCACGGCGAGCTGGGTCTCGCCTGACCTCCGGCGATCAGGGCCCCGGCAGCGTCCGGGGCCCTGATCACGGCCGTGCTCTTCCCGCGTCCGGCGGGCGGAGCTGCACCAGCGGGAGGCACAGCACATGAAGGTGGCCATTTCCGGCGCCTCGGGTCTCATCGGGAACGCCCTCGTCGCGGCGTTGCGCGCCGACGGCCACGAGGTGCTCAAGCTCGTGCGCCGCACTCCGCGCACCGCTGACGAGCACCGCTGGGATCCCCGGCACCGCCGGATCGACCCGGCTCTCCTCGCCGACGTCGATGCCGTGGTCAACCTGGCCGGTGAGCCGATCCGCCCGCGGCCGTGGACGAGCGCCTACAAGCAGCGCCTGCTGACCAGCCGCCTCGACGCCACGAGCACCCTCAGCGAGGCCCTGGCCGGCGTGGCGGCCGGGGATCCCGACCGGCGCCGGGTGCTGCTGTCGGCGTCCGCCGTCGGCTACTACGGGGACACCGGGGACCGGCCGGTCGACGAGACCGCACCGCCCGGTAGCGATTTCCTGGCCGGGCTGTGCGCCCGCTGGGAGGCTGCCACCGCGCCCGCCGCGGAGGCCGGCGTACGGGTGGCGCTGCTGCGGACCGGTCTGGTGATCGGGCGCGGCGCGATGCTGATGCAGATACTCGGTCTGGTGTTCCGGGCAGGACTGGGCGGCCGGCTGGGATCGGGCCGGCAGTACTGGCCGTGGATCAGCCTGCGGGACGAGGTCGACGCGATCCGCTTCCTGCTGACGTCGGACCTCTCCGGTCCCGTGAACCTGACCGCCCCCGGCCCCGTCACCAACGCCGAGTTCACGCGGGAGCTGGGCCGGGTGGTCCGCCGTCCCACGGTGCTGCCCGTGCCGGCATTCGTGCTGTCGGCGGTGCTCGGCGAGTTCGCCCGGTCCAGCGTGCTGGGGGGCCAGCGGGCCTCCTCGGCGAAGCTGACGGGGGCGGGGTTCACGTTCACCCACACGCGGCTGGACCAGGCGCTGCGGACGGCGCTCGCCCGACGCTGACCGCAGGCCCGCTCAGCCCACTCGTTCCGCGCTCTCGATCCGCCACCCCTCCGGCGTGCGGAGCAGGGCCATGCGCACGGCCGTCTGGGGCCGCCCCGGCTCGGTCCGCAGCGCGGGCGCCTCTCCCGATCCGGCCGCGACGACCTCGTACTCCGGGCGGCGGTCCACCAGGTCCAGCAGGGCGCGGTCGTCGGTTACGCTCACCCCGGTCACCTCGACGACGGCCGGGGCGAACCCGCGCAGCGTCTCCCCGGCGGCTGCCAGGGCCCGGACGTGCGCCTCGTCGGCCGCCCGGAGCGGACTCCCCGGCGCGTAGACGCCGCCGAGCAGCTCGGGGGTGCCGGCGCCGAAGCACTGCGCCCGGCGCCCGTAGAGCTCCTCGACCAGCAGCTGCCAGGCCGCCGGCGTGCCGGGCGCCTCCTGCCGGTCCGCGAGCCCGGTCCCGGCGGTAGGGCCTCCGGTCGGAGCGCTCCCTGCCGGAGCTTCTCCCGTCCGGGTCGCGGCGGTGGGCGCCGCGGACGTCGCGGCTGCCAGGGACGCGCCACCCCGCCCGGCGGTCTCCGCCGTGTCCGTCCAGCGCAGGCCCAGCCAGACCGCGCCGGTCATCGCGGCCAGCACCAGTGCCCCCGCCACGGCCCTGCCGGTCCCGCGGCGCAGCCACTCCCGGACGCGGGCCCACCGCATGCCCCGCTCCCCCGCAGGCGGGACGACGGCGGGTCGGGTGCGGGGCCGGCGCCCCGGCACCTGGTGGGTCAGTTCGGTGCGCGGTCCGCGGCCGGTGCGGCCCAGTTCCGCGTCCGGAACGCCGACCATCGGCAGGCGCACCGGATCCGGCCGGCAGGCGTGCCGGAGGTCCAGCGCGAACGCGGCCGCCGAGCCGCGATGGTGCGGGTCGGGGGCGAGGCCCCGGGCGATGACCTCGAGCAGTGCGGGCGGCGCCCCCGGCGCCAGCTCGGTCAGGTCGGGCAGCAGGCCCGTCGCGGCGACCTCGAGGGTGTCCCCCGGAGTGGCGGCGTTCCAGGGGGCGATGCCGGTGAGCGCGTGGAAGGCCGCGGCCGCCACGCCGAAGACGTCCGACGCGGCGCCGGGGGCACCCCCGCGGGCCACGGTGGGGTCGACGTAGGCCGGGGTGACCTCCCCCGCCGCCGCCTCGCCGAGCACCCGGGCGACGCCGAGGTCGGTCAGGACCGGACGGCCCTCGGCCGTGAAGACGATGTTGCCCGGCGACAGGTCACCGTGGACGACGCCGTTCTCGTGGGCGTGGGCCAGCGCCGCCGCCACGGGCGCGATGGCGGTGACGACCTCACCGGGGCGGAGCCGACCCCGGCGGGCGAGCAGGGCCGCGAGACTTCCGCCGGCCAGCAGCTCGAGGACCAGCACCACCCGAGGGGCTCCGCCGCGCCGCGGCTGGTGGACCACCTCGAGGAGCCGGACCAGGTGCGGATGGTCGAGCTCCCCGAGCAGGGCCGCCTCCCGGCCCTGCCGCTCCGGGTCCCCCGCCACCAGGACCTTGACGGCGACCGGAGTGCCGCCCCGGCGCGGCACGGCGCGCCAGACCTCGCCCGATCCGCCCCGCCCGAGCAGCTCCTCCAGGGTGTAGCCGGGGACGACCGGGGGCTCGTCGGGCGCCGGTTCCCCCAGGGGCACAGCAACGGACATGTCGGCGACCGTAGGATGATCGGCCCGATGGCCGTGCCGGCTGTCCACAGGCCCGCGGCCGCTCCACCGACCGCCCCCGCCGCGGTTGGCCGCCTGCCGCAGCGGCTACGTTCCGACGATGTCGTTGCCGGCGCACGCGGAGGTCCTGGTCGTCGGGGCCGGACTGGCCGGTCTGTCCGCTGCCACGCGCCTCGCCGCTGCCGGCTGCGACGTCCACGTCCTCGAGGCCGGCAGCTCCGCCGGTGGTCGGCTCGCGACCGAGCGGGTCGACGGGTTCGTCGTCGACCGCGGGTTCCAGGTGCTCAACACCGGCTACCCCCGAGCCGCCGACCTCGACCTGGACGCACTCGGCCTGGGGTGGTTCGAGCGGGGTGCGGTGGTGCGGGTGGACGGCCGGGCCCACCGGGTGGTCGACCCCAGGCGGCGCCCCGCCTCCGTGCTCGGCTCCCTGAGGGCGCCGGTCGGCTCGCTGCGCGAGAAGGCCGCCCTCGCCGCGTTCTCGCTCCGGGCCGGCTACACCCCCGTCGACCGGCTGCTCGCCGCTCCGGAACTCACCGCCGAGTCGGCTCTGCGGCACGCCGGCGTCGGGGACACGGCCCTGGAGCGCTTCTTCCGCCCGTTCCTGGCCGGCGTCCTGCTGGAGGACGACCTGGTCACCTCCAGCCACTACCTGGACCTGCTGTGGCGCTCCTTCGTGCGCGGGGCGATCGGCCTGCCCGCCGGCGGCATGCAGGCGGTCGGCAGGCAGCTCGCCGACCGGCTCGATCCGGAGCGGCTGCATCTCGGCACCCTGGTGCACGCGGTCGCCCCGGGCTCGGTGGACGTCGACGGCCGCACGGTGCACG
Source organism: Blastococcus sp. CT_GayMR19 (assembly GCF_004570385.1). Lineage (GTDB taxonomy): Bacteria > Actinomycetota > Actinomycetes > Mycobacteriales > Geodermatophilaceae > Blastococcus_B. Next base: position 70,254 of record NZ_SPQL01000001.1, read on the forward strand.
CCGACGCCGTCGTCGTCGCCACCGATCCCTCGTCCGCGGACCGGCTGCTCCCCGGCCTGGGAGCCGCCGCGCCGCGGCAGGTCACCACCCACTTCCACGTCCTGCCCGCCTCCCCCTGGGCGATGCCGCTCATCGTGCTGGGGCAACCGGGAGGCCGGCTGGTCAACAGCGCCGTGGTGTCCGACGCCCAGCCGGCGTACAGCCCCGACGGCCGGGCGCTGGTGGCGAGCTCCACGCTGCTCCCCACGAGTGAGCGGGACGTCCGGGCCGAGATCGCGGCCGCGCACGGCGTCGGCCCCGCCGAACTGCTGCACCTCACCACGGTCACCGTCACCGGCGCCCAGCCGGCCGCACTGCCTCCGCTGCAGCTGCGCCGGCCGGTCGAGCTGGGCGAGGGCCTGTACGTGTGCGGCGACCACCGCGACACCCCCTCCATCCAGGGCGCGATGGCCAGCGGCGCCCGCGCGGGGCGGGCGGTGCTGCGCGCGCTCCGCCCCTCCGGGAGCCCCTCCGACCGCCCCGCCCGAGGAGCCGCCTGATGCCCGCGTCCGAGCCCACGATCCTGGCCACCAGCATGGGGTTCGCCGGCCGCAACCGCGGTCCCTACGACTGGCGCCCCGGACCGGTCTTCGACCTGGCCTTCGAGCTCGCCGAGGCGCCCGACCGGCCCCGTCTCTGCTACCTCGGCACCGCCACGGGCGATGACCCGGCGCGGGTCGCCGGCGTGTACGGGGCGTTCGCCGGCAGCGCGGTCCAGGTGAGCCACCTGAGCCTGTTCACGATGCCGACGGTGCCGGACGCCCGGGCCCACCTGCTCGCGCAGGACGTGATCTGGGTGGGCGGGGGCAGCGTGGCCAACCTGCTGGCCGTCTGGCGGGTGCACGGCCTGGACGAGGTGTTCGCCGAGTGCTGGCGGGCGGGCGTCGTGCTGGCCGGGGTCTCCGCCGGCTCGCTGTGCTGGCATGTCGGCGGAACGACCGACTCCTTCGGTCCCGCCCTGCGCCCCGTCACCAACGGGCTCGGCCTCATCCCCACGTCGAACGGCGTCCACTACGACTCCGAGGAGCAGCGCCGCCCGCTGTACCACCGGCTGGTGGCCGACGGCACGCTCCCCGGCGGTCACGCCACCGACGACGGCGTCGGGCTGCTGTACCGCGGCACCGAGCTCGCCGAGGCCGTCTCGGACCGGCCGGACGTCGCTGCCTACCGGGTTGAGCGCGGTCCCGACGGGGCAGCGGTCGAGACCCGCATCGAGCCGCGGCGGCTCCCCGACCCGCGCGCCTAGGCTAGGCGTCGTGGCAGAGCTGGAGATCGTGCGTGCGGGGCTGGTTCCCTACGAGGACGCCTGGGCGCGGCAGCGCGAGCTGCACGCCGCCCGCGTGGCCGGCGAGGGCCCGGACACACTGCTCCTCCTGGAGCACCCGTCGGTCTACACCGCCGGGCGGCGCACCGCGGCCCACGAGCGTCCCTTCGACGGGACGCCGGTCATCGACGTCGACCGCGGCGGCAAGATCACCTGGCACGGCCCGGGCCAGCTGGTGGGCTACCCGATCGTCGCCCTGCCCGATCCGGTGGACGTCGTCGCGTACGTCCGCCGGCTGGAGGAGGCCCTGATCGAGGTCTGCGCCGGCTTCGGGCTCGCGACCGGACGGGTCGACGGCCGCAGCGGCGTCTGGGTCGCCGCCGACGGACCCGGTGGTGCCGGCCGGCCGGAGCGCAAGGTCGCCGCCATCGGCGTCCGCGTCGCCCGCGGGGTGACCATGCACGGTTTCGCTCTGAACTGCGACCCCGACATGACCGCGTTCAGCAACATGATCCCGTGCGGCATCCCCGACGCCGGCGTCACCTCGCTGTCCGCCGAACTCGGCCGGGACGTTCCCGTCGCCGAGGCGATCGAGCCGGTCGAGGCCGCGATGCGCCGGGTCCTGGCCTTCGAGGCAGCGCCGGCCGGTTCCGCCGCCTGACCGGGCCGGCTGGGCAGCCGGCCGGGACCGGCCGTCCCGGAAGGCGTCCGACGCCGCGTGCTCGGGTCACCGGCGCCGGGCCCGCGGATCCACCGCCGGACCCATCCCCTGTCCGGGTGTACCCGGACAGGGGTTCACCGGCGTCGTGTCCGTCAGCCGAGGACGAAGTTCACCAGCCGGCCAGGGACGGCGACGACGCGGCGCACGGTGGCGCCCTCCAGCCAGCCCGCGATCTTCTCGTCCCCGCGGGCAGCCGCCTCCAGGGCTGCGGCGCCGGCGTCGGCCGGCACGGTGACCTGCGACCGCACCTTGCCGTTGACCTGCACGGCGACCTGGACGGTGTCCTCCACGAGCCACTGCTCGTCGGCGACCGGGAACGGCGCCCAGGCCAGTGACTCCCCGTGGCCCAGCCGCGACCAGAGTTCCTCGGCGAGGTGCGGGGCCAGCGGGGCGACCATCAGCACCAGCGGCTCCACCACGGACCGAGGGACCGGTGACGAGGCGCCGTAGGTCGCCGTCAGGTGGTTGGTCAGCTCGGTGACCCGCGCGATCGCGATGTTGAACCGGAGCGTGGTGAACCCGTCGCGGACACCGGCGATCGTCCGGTGCAGCGCGCGCAGCGTCTCCTCGCCGGGCGCGTCTTCCGAGGCCCGGACGGCGCCGGTCCCCTCGTCGACGACCACGCGCCAGATCCGCGCCAGCAGCCGCTGCGAGCCGACGACGGCCTTGGTCTCCCAGGGGCGGGACTGGTCCAGCGGGCCCGTCGACATCTCGTAGACCCGGAAGGTGTCGGCCCCGTACGCGCCGATCATCTCGTCGGGCGTGACCATGTTCTTCAGGCTCTTGCCGATCTTCCCGTACTCGCGGTTGACCGGCTTGCCCTCGTAGACGAACTGCCCGTCCTTCTCGACGACGTCTGCCGCGGGCACGTAGAACCCGCGCTCGTCGGTGTAGGCGTAGGCCGAGATGTAGCCCTGGTTGACCAGCCGGCGGAAGGGCTCCTCGCTGGAGACGTGGCCCAGGTCGTGCAGCACCTTGTGCCAGAAGCGGGCGTACAGCAGGTGCAGGACGGCGTGCTCGACACCGCCGACGTAGAGGTCGACGCCGCCGACGTCGCCGGGCGAGCGCGGACCCAGCCAGTACCGCTCCAGCTCCGGATCGACCATCTGCGTGTCGTCGGAGGGGTCCAGGTAGCGCAGGTGGTACCAGCACGACCCCGCCCAGTTGGGCATCGTGTTGGTCTCCCGGCGGTACTTCTTCGGCCCGTCGCCGAGGTCGAGCTCCACCGTCGTCCACTCGGTGGCGCGTGACAGCGGAGGCTCGGGGGCCGAGTCGGCGTCGTCGTCGGGGAACGTCTTGGGTGAGTAGTCGTCGACCTCGGGCAGCAGCACGGGCAGCATCGAGTCCGGCACGGCGATCGGCAGGTCGTTCTCGTCGTAGACGATCGGGAACGGCTCACCCCAGTAGCGCTGCCGGCTGAACAGCCAGTCGCGCAGCTTGTAGGTCGTGGTCGCCTCGCCGTGGCCATGGGCGACCAGCCACTCGGTGATCGTGGCGATGGCGGTGGCCTTGTCCAGCCCGTTCAGCGAGATCTCGTCGTTGGCCGAGTTGATCATCGGGCCGGTGCCCGTGTAGGCGCCGCCCTCGAAGGCCTCCGGCGGCTGCACGGTCCGGATCACCGGCAGCCCGAACTTGTCCCCGAACTCGAAGTCGCGGACGTCCTCGCCGGGCACCGCCATGATCGCGCCGGTGCCGTAGCCCATCAGCACGTAGTCGGCGACGAAGACGGGCAGCTCGCGGCCGTTCACCGGGTTCACGGCGAACGCGCCCGTCCAGACGCCGGTCTTGTCGCGGCCCTCGGTCTGGCGCTCCAGCTCCGAGCGGCGGGAGGCCTCCCGCCGGTAGGCGGCCACCGCCTCGGCGGGCGTGGCGGCCCCGCCGGTCCAGCGGGGATCGACCTCGGAGGGCCAGGCCGACGCGGTCAGCGCGTCGACCAGCGGGTGCTCCGGGGCCACGACCATGTAGGTGGCCCCGAACAGCGTGTCGGGCCGGGTGGTGAAGACCTCGATGGTCTCGGCCCCGCAGGAGAAGCCGATCCGCGCGCCGGTCGAGCGGCCGATCCAGTTGCGCTGCATCTGCTTCAGCGACTCGGGCCAGTCCATCCGGTCCAGGTCGCCCAGCAGGCGGTCGGCGTAGGCGGTGATCCGCATCATCCACTGGGTGAGCGGGCGCCGGAAGACCGGGAAGTTGCCCCGCTCGGAGCGCCCGTCGGCCGTGACCTCCTCGTTGGAGAGCACCGTCCCCAGGCCGGGGCACCAGTTGACGGGAGCCTGGTTCAGGTAGGCCAGCCGGTGGGCGTCGACCACCCTCTGCCGCGCGACCTCGTCCAGCTCCGTCCAGGGCAGCCCGGAGGGATTGGTGCCGGGGGCGGGGACGCGCGTGCCGGCGTCCAGCTCGGCGACCAGTTCCTCGATCGGGCGCGCCCGACCGGCATCAGGGTCGAACCAGGCGCCGAAGATCTGCAGGAAGATCCACTGGGTCCACTTGTAGTAGCCCGGGTCGATCGTCGCGAAGGTGCGCCGCGTGTCGTGGTCGACCCCGAGGCGGCGCAGCTGCGCGGCGATGGCCGCGATGTTCGCCTCGGTCGTGACCCGCGGGTGCTGCCCGGTCTGGACGGCGTACTGCTCGGCGGGCAGGCCGAAGGCGTCGTACCCCATGGGGTGCAGGACGTTGTGCCCGTCCATCCGCAGGAACCGGCTGGTGACGTCGGTGCCCAGGTAGCCCAGGGGGTGCCCGACGTGCAGCCCGGCGCCCGAGGGGTACGGGAACATGTCCATCAGGAACGCCTTGGGCCGGTCGGCCACCCGCTCGAAGCCCTCGCTCAGCGGGCCGACGGGGTTCGGCGTGTGGAACGTGCCCTCCGCGTCCCACCGGTCCTGCCAGGCGAGCTCGATCTGCTGGGCCAACGCCGGCGTGTACCGGTGCGGCGGGGCGCCGTCGGCCGTCGCGTCGGCGCTCGGCTGGCTGGCCGTCTGGCTCATGGTCGGTGCTCCCGGGTCATCTGGTGCGCTCGTACCGGCGGCGGGCAGAAAAAAACCCCTCACGCGTGGAGGGGTCGCCGTGCTGCGAGAAGCGTCTCAGGTCAGCACGGCCGGAGAAGCAGGAGCCGGCCGGTCACGGGCCCGATCCTAGCGCGGGACGGCACCGCGCCGCCCGGCAGGCGGGCCACCCCGGTCTCCCCTTCCGGGGGAAAGGCGCCCGCTCGAGTCGAGTCCGGCCGCCCGGTGACCGATGAGGACCGGGTGGAGCAGACCCGGGGACGGCTGACGCCGTCCTCCCGGACGCTGTTCCTCCTCACCCTCGCCTGCGCGACCCTGTTCGCCGCCACCGTGGGGCCGCGGCCGGCGGGCGACTCGTGGGACCGGTTCTTCGACGTCGTCCTCTACAACGCGGCCTACCTGCCCGCCGCCGCCACGTCCTGGCAGGCGTCCCGGCGGGTCCGGGCGGAACGCACCGCGTGGCGCGCGCTCGCCGTCGCCCTGGTGCTGAGTGCCCTGGCCAACATCCTGCGCACCCTCGCGGCCGGAACGGAGGGCAACGGCCCCTATCCCCCCGCGATCGACGGCCTGGCGTTCGCGGCGTACCTGCTGCTGTACGTGACGATGGTGGCCCTGATCCGTTCACGGGTGCCGCGCTTCCACCCGAGCATGTGGCTCGACGGCATCATCGGCGCCCTCGGCACCATGGCGATGGGCGTGGCGTTCCTGATCGCGCCGTACCTCGACACCGCCGCCGGCCGCGCCGCGCTGCCGGTCACCGAGCTCGCCCTGCCGTCGGCGGACCTGCTGCTGCTGTCCCTGCTCGTCGCGGTGGGCGCCATCCTCGGTGTCCGGTTCGACCGCACCCTCGTGCTGGTCACCGCGGCCCTCTTCATGGTCTTCGTCGGCGACGTCGTCCTCTTCTCCCAGACCGTGCAGGGCAGCTACGTGGACGGCGGGCCGCGCGAGCTGCTCTGGCTGGCCGGGATCGCCCTGACGGCGGCCGGTGCCCACGCCGCCCGGCCGGACCCCGCACCTCTCGTAGAGGACCACGACGGCCGGTCGCGGATCGGCTGGCGCCTGCTGGCCCTCCCGCTGGCCTGCAACGTCGCGAGCCTCGTCGTGCTCGCGATCGGCTGGGGCGACGAGCTGCCGGTCGCGGCCGCCTGGCTGGCGATCGGGTGCGTCGTCGCCGCCCTGGCCCGGACCGCGGTCACCTTCCGCGAGGTGCGGGCGTTCCACGAGGTCAAGCTGCAGGCGCGCACCGACGAGCTGACCGGCCTGCCCAACCGGCGGGCCCTGCTGGAAGAGACGGCACGGGTCCTGACGACGGCGACCGCCCGCCGTCCCGCCGCCCTGCTCCTGCTGGACCTGGACGGCTTCAAGGAGGTGAACGACAGCCTCGGTCACCACGCGGGCGACCAGTTGCTCCGGCAGGTGGGCCCGCGCCTCCGGCCCGCGCTCCGGGCCGGAGAGCTCCTGGCCCGGCTGGGTGGCGACGAGTTCGCCGTCCTGCTCCCCGACGCGGGGCTGGACGAGGCCGAGGCGCGCGCCGCGCGGCTGCGGCAGCTGATCCAGCTGCCGTTCAGCGTCGAGGACATCCGGCTGCACGTGGGCGTCAGCATCGGCGTCGCGACGGCGCCCGTGCCCGCCGCCTCCGTCCAGGAGCTGCTGCGCTGCGCCGACGTCGCCATGTACACCGCCAAGTCCGGACGCGAGGGCGTGCACGTGTACGTCCCCGATCCGCACGGTGGCACCGGTGACCGGCTGCGCACGATGGAGGAGCTCCGGACGGCGCTCACCTCCGGCGAGCTGGAGGTCTACCTCCAGCCGCAGATCGACCTCGGCGACGGGCGCGTCGTCGGCGCGGAGGCCCTCGTCCGGTGGAACCACCCCACGCGCGGCCTGCTCTCCCCCGCCCAGCTCCTCCCCGCTGCCGAGCAGGCCGGCCTCCTCCGCCCGCTCACCGACACCGTGCTCGAACTGGCGCTGGCCGCCGCCGCCCGGTGGTGGCCGCAACGCCGGGTACCGGTCTCGGTCAACCTCTCGGCTGCCAACGTCAACGACCTCGACCTGCCGAGCAAGGTCGCCGCCGCCCTGCGGGCGCACGGGCTGCCTCCCGCGGCGCTCACGCTGGAGCTCGTCGAGGACACCCTCATGGCCGATCCCGAGCGGGGCCGGCAGGTGCTCGCCGACCTGCGGCGGCGCGGCGTCCGGACGTCGATCGACGACTACGGCACCGGGTACAGCTCGCTGGCCTACCTGCGTCACCTTCCCGCGGACGAGCTCAAGCTCGACCGGAGCTTGACGGCTGACGTCGACAGCGACCAGCGGGCTGCCTCGATCGTCGAGCACACGGTCGCCCTGGCCCACGCCCTGGGCCTGCGGCTGGTCGCCGAGGGCGTCGAGGACGCCGCGACGGGAGCCGCGCTGGCCGCCCTCGGGTGCGACGTCGCCCAGGGGTACGCGATCGCCCGCCCCATGCCTGCCGCGGACTTCCTGCGATGGCTGGGCACCCCTCAGCCCTTCCTCCTCGACCCGCACGGCGGCGATCGCCCACGCGTCGTCCACCCGCGGAGCAGGAACACGTCGAACTCGGGTCGAGACGGAGGGTCCCGCGGCCGATGAAGAGTTGTGCGCAATCGGACGTCGGGTCGATGAGCCACGGCCTGCCGTGGTCGCGGCTCCTGCTCGTGCTCACCTGCACGTCGCTCGCGCTCTTCGCCACGGGGGTCGGGCCCCGCCTCGACGGCGAGATCTGGACCGTCGCCTACGACCTGGTCCTCTACAACGCCGTCTACGTCGGTGCCGCCCTGGTCTGCATCGCAGCCGCGCGGCGTGCCCGGGCCGACCGGATCGCCTGGGCCTCGCTCGCCGTCGCCATCCTGCTCGGGGTCGTCGGCAACCTGGTCTACACGCTGGCGATCGCCCCGATGGAGAACGAGCCGTTCCCCTCGATCGCGGATCTCTTCTACCTCGCGTACTACCTACCGCTGTACGTGACCCTGGTGGCGCTGATCCGTGCCCGGGTGCCGCGCTTCCACGCGAGCATGTGGCTCGACGGCATCGTCGGCGCGCTCGGCGCCGGGGCCGTGTCGGTCGCCGTCCTGCTCGGACCCGCGCTGGAACTGACCGAGGGCGATCCGTCCGCCGTGGTCACGAGCCTGGCCTATCCGGTCGCCGACGTCGTCCTGCTCGCGCTCCTCGTCGCGGTCGGCGCGATCCTCGGCATCCGGCGCGACCGGACGCTGCTGCTGCTGGTGGCGGCCATCACGGCGAACCTCGTGGGCGACATCGTCTTCCTCGACCTGGCCACCCAGGGGATCTACGTCGAGGGCGGCTGGCTGGACCTCACCTGGCTGACCGCCGTCACCCTCATGGCCCTGGCGGCGCACACCAGCGACGGCGACCCCGTGGAGCCGCCGGCCCGGGCCGGGTCGACCACCCGCGTCGGGTGGCGGGTGCTGGCCGTTCCGCTGGTGTGCAACGTGATCAGCCTGGTCGTCCTCGGCTACGACTCGGGCAACCGGTTCAACCCGGCCGCCGCCTGGCTGGCGGTCGGGTGCGTGCTGGCCGCCCTGGCCCGCGTCGCGATCACCTTCCGCGAGGTCCGGGCGTTCAACGAGGTCAAGGAGCAGGCCCGGACCGACGACCTCACCGGGCTGCCCAACCGGCGCGCGCTGCTCGAGGACGCGCGCGCCGCCCTGGCGACGGCGTCCGCGCGCCGGCCGGCGGCCCTGCTGCTGCTCGACCTCGACGGCTTCAAGGAGGTCAACGACGGCCTCGGCCACCACGCGGGTGACCAACTGCTGCGTCAGATCGGCCCCCGGCTGAGGGGTGCGCTCCGGTCCGGTGACGTCCTCGCGCGGCTCGGTGGGGACGAGTTCGCGGTGCTGCTGCGCGACGCCGGCCTCGACGAGGCGCAGGACCTGGCCGAGCGGCTGCGCGAACTGGTGCTGCAGCCCTTCACGGTCGAGCAGATCCGCCTGCACGTCGGCGTCAGCATCGGGGTCTCGACGGCACCCGTGCCGGCAGCCACCGTCGAGGAACTGCTGCGGTGCGCCGACATCGCGATGTACGCCGCGAAGTCGGGCCGGGAGGGCGTGCACGTCTACGTGCCCGATCCCACCTCCGGGACCGGGGACCGCCTGCGCACGATGGAGGAGCTCCGGACGGCGATCTCCGACGGGCAGCTCGAGGTGCACCTCCAGCCCCAGGTCAGCCTGGCCGACGGCCGGGTCGTGGGCGCGGAGGCACTGGTCCGCTGGAACCACCCGATCCGCGGGCTGCTCTCCCCCGCCGAGCTGCTGCCCGCGGCGGAGCAGGCCGGCCTGCTCCGCCCGCTCACCGACACGGTGCTGGAACTGGCCCTCGCCGCGGCCGCCCGCTGGTGGAACCTCCGCTCGGTCCCGGTGTCGGTGAACCTGTCCGCCGCCAACGTCACCGACCTGGACCTGCCCGGCAAGGTCGCCCTCGCGCTGGTCCGGCACGCCCTGCCGGCCCGGGCCCTCACCCTCGAGCTCGTCGAGGACACCCTCATGGCCGATCCGGAGCGGGGCCGGCAGGTGCTCGGGGAGCTACGGCGTCTCGGCGTCCGCACATCCATCGACGACTACGGCACCGGGTACAGCTCCCTGGCCTACCTCCGGCACCTGCCCGCCGACGAGCTCAAGCTCGACCGGAGCTTGACGGCTGACGTGGACAACGATCGCCGTGCCGTGGCGATCGTCCGGCACACCGTCGCCCTGGCCCACGAGCTGGGCCTGAGCCTGGTGGCCGAGGGCGTGGAGGACGCCACGACCGCCGGCCTGCTCGCGGACCTCGGCTGTGACGTGGCCCAGGGCTACGCCGTCGCCCGGCCGATGCCGGTCACGGAGTTCCTCTCCTGGCTGAGCCGGACCCATGTCTTCGCGTTCGACGACGCCACGGCCTGAGCCCGGCCGTCGTGCACGGCGCGGAACGGCCCCATGTGGTGGCGTCACTGAACCGGCCCGGGGACCGGATGTGGCACCCTCCGGCCCCATGGTCTCCATGGCCCCCGAGCGACAGACGCGCTGGTGGGATGCGCGGCCCCGCTTGCTGGTCCTGCTGACCGCCTCCATCGCACTCGGGTTCGCCATCGGCGTTCCCCTGGTTCCGCACTCGCCCGTCGAGATGGTCGTCTTCGACGTCGTACTGCTCAACGCCGCTCCGCTGGTCGCGAGCCTGCTGTGCCTGCGCGCCGCCCGACGGGTGCCCCAGGAGCGGCTCATCTGGTGGGGCGCGGCCGCTGCCTCCGTACTGAACGTCGTCGGCAGTCTCGTCTACGCGCTCGCCGTCGCACCCCTGCCGGAGCAGCCCTTCCCCTCGGTCGCCGATGTGTTCTGGCTGGCGTCCTACCCGGCGCTGTGCGTGGTCGCCCTGGCCCTGCTGCGCTCTCGAGTGCCCCGACTGCAGCTCAGCATCTGGCTGGACGGTCTCGTGGGCGCGCTCGGGGTGACTGCCGTGGCGGCGACGCTGTTCATCACGCCCGCGATCACCGCGCCGCACCTGGATGCCCTCGCGACGGCGGCCAACCTGGCCTACCCGGTGGCGGACGTGCTGCTGCTGGCACTGCTCGGCGCGGTCCCGGCCGTGCTGGGAGCCCGCATCGACGGCGTCGTTGCGGTGCTCTGCGTCATCCTCGCGTCGAAGCTCGTCGGCGACGTCCTGGTGGCCGCGGCCCAGGCAGGCGACGGATACGAGCCCGGCGGGCCCATCGACCTCATGTGGATGGCGAACGCCGTGCTGACCGCTGCGGCCGCCGCGGCCGCACGCCCGAGGAGATACAGCTGGGCCTCGCCGGCCGCCGGCCCCGGCTGGCACGCCCTGGGCGTGCCGCTGGTCTGTACCGTCGCCGCCCTCGCCGTGCTCGCCCTGGAGTGGGGAGACGGCCGGCTGGGCGTAGGCGAGGTGTGCGCTCTCGCCTGCGTACTCGCCTCCTTGGCCAGGAGCACCCTCACCTTCCAGGAGCTCCGGTCGCTGCACGAGGTCCGGCGCCAGGCGGCCACCGACCACCTCACCGGGCTGCCGAACCGCCGGGCCCTCGAGACGGAGATGGACGTCCTGGTCGGCGACGGACGTCGCGTCGCCCTGATCGTGCTCGACCTCGACGGGTTCAAGGCCGTCAACGACGGGCTCGGTCACCACGCGGGCGACGACCTCCTGCGCCGACTGGGCGACCGCCTGCGGCCGGCGTTGCGCCCCGGGGACCTGCTGTTCCGCCTGGGCGGCGACGAGTTCGCCGTCCTCCTGCCGGGTGCCACCGGGGAGGCGGCCGACGAGTGCGCCCGGCGCATGCACGACCTGGTCTGCCGCCCGGTGGAGCTCGACGGGGTGCAGGTGCGGGTGGGAGCCAGCCTGGGCATCGCCACCGCTCCCGATCAGGCGACGACGGTCGACGACCTCCTGCGCTGCGCCGACCGTGCGATGTACACGGCGAAGTCCGCGCGCGGTGGCGTGCGGTGGTTCTCGCCGGCGGACGGGGCCGACGTGATGCGGGGCCGTGATGCCGGTGACCCCGACCGCGGCCTGGCGTTCTGCCCCCGGGTGACCGCGGACGGGCGGGTGGTCGCCGTCGTGGCCCTGCTCGCCGAGCGACGCACCGAGCGGTGGCGGGCCGCCGACCTCGGCGCGCTCGACGACGCCGGCGAGGCGGTGGCCGGCTGGTGGCCCACGTCGCAGGTCCCCGTCCAGCTGTCCGTGAGCGCGTCCGACCTGGCCCTGCGCCGCCTCCCCGACCGGGTCGCCGCGGCCCTCCTGCGTGCCGGCCTCCCCGCCACCGCGGTGCTGCTGCGGCTGGACCGTTCTGCGCTGTCCGCCGCCCCCGAGGAGATCCCCGTGCTGCTCGCCGGTCTGCGGTCGCGTGGCATCCCGACCGTCGTCGAGACGTACGGGAGCGGCGCGGTGGCCCTCGCCCGGCTCCGGGATCTGCCGGCCGACGGGATCGTCCTCGATCCGGCCGTGGCAGCAGACGTGGTCACCGACGCGAGGTCGGCCCTCGTAGTGGGACACACCGTGGCACTCGCGCGCGCACTCGGCAGCACCGTGCACGCCGACTCGGTGGACGTGCACACCGATGCGACCCTCGCCCGCCTCGGCTGCCAGGTGCTCCGTACCGCCGGCGATCCCCTGCCGGCGGACGACCTGGAACGGTGGCTGCGGCAGCGGGACGGCAGTCCACCCGGCGTCGCCGTTCACTGACCGCGCGTCAGGGCAGCTGAGGGGCCACCTCGCCCGCCACGAGGTCCAGGTGATCGAGGTCGCCGAGATCCAGCACCTGCAGGTACACCCGCTGCGCGCCGGCCTCGGCGTAGCGGCCGAGGACGTCGACCGCCTCGGCCGGCGTTCCCGCCACCCCGTGCTCGCGCAGCTCGCCGACCTCCCGGCCGATGGACGCCGCCCGACGAGCCAGCTCGGCCTCGTCCTTCCCCACGCACAGGACCAGCGCCGAGCTGTAGACCAGCGACGCAGGGTCGCGGCCCGCCTCCTCACAGGCCTCGCGCACCCCGGCGAACAGCCGGGCGTTCTCGCCGGTCGAAGAGAAGGGGACGTTGAACTCGCTCGCGTACCGGGCCGCCAGCCGCGGGGTCCGCTTCTTCCCCCTGCCGCCGACGATGATCGGGATCCCGCCGTCCTGCACCGGCTTGGGCAGCGCGGGTGAGCCGTCGACCCGGTAGTGCGTGCCGTCGAAGTCGAACGTCAGGCCCGGCGGGGTGTTCCAGAGCCCGCTGACGATCGCCACCTGCTCCTCGTAGCGGTCGAACCGCTCCCCCAGCTCCGGGAACGGGATGCCGTAGGCCGAGTGCTCCGCCTCGAACCAGCCGGCGCCGATGCCGAGCTCGACCCGGCCACCGCTCATCTGGTCGACCTGGGCGACCGAGATCGCCAGCGGTCCGGGCAGCCGGAAGGTGGCCGCCGTCATGAGCGTGCCGAGCCGGATCCGGCTGGTCTCGCGGGCCAGCCCGCCGAGCGTCACCCAGGCGTCGGTCGGTCCGGGCAGACCGTCCCCGCCCATCGTCAGGTAGTGGTCGGACCGGAAGAAGGCGTCGAAGCCGGTGTCCTCGGCCCGCCGTGCGACGGCGAGGAGGTCGTCGTACGTGGCGCCCATCTGGGGCTCGGTGAAGATCCGCAGCTGCACCCCCCGACGCTAGCCAGCGCGGGCCCCGACCGCCCGTCCGATTGACCGCTGGGGGTGTGCTCCTCGGCCGGACCGTGCAGGATGGCGCCGAGACGATCAACTCGGAGGTATAGCTCGTGTTCCGCAAGAAGACGCGTGGTCAGGTCATCGGCGCCGAGCTCCAGGAGGGCTTCACCCACATCGCCACCGCCGTGAACGAGGCGGGCCGCCTGGCGGTCGAGCAGCTCGGTCCGCGGGTGGAGGCCGCGCGGGAGGCGGCCACGCCCGCGTACGAGGCCGCCCAGAAGGCGGTCGCCCCCAAGGTCGCAGCCGCGGTGGCGGTGGCCGCTCCGGCCGTGGCGTCCGCCCGGGAGAGCGTCACGTCCGCGCGCGACACCATCGCGCCCCGGGTCGAGGCCGCCCGAGACGCCGCGGCGCCGCGGGTCGCCGCCGCCGTGCTCGCCGCCCAGAAGGCCGCGCACGACCTGGCTCCGCACGTCGAGGCCGCCCAGAAGACGCTGAAGGACGACGTCGTCCCGCGGCTCAGCGCGGCGCAGGGGGCCGCGCTGGCCTACGCGACGCCGCGGGTGTCCGCCGCCCGCGACGCCGTCACGCCGGCCCTGGAGAGCGCCCGCGAGACGCTCGTGGCCGGCGTCGAGAGCGCGCGCAGCGAGATCGACGCCCGCCGCGCCGAGGTCGTCGCCGGCGCCGCCGAGTCGACGCGGAAGGCGCGGAAGTCGGCGAAGAAGGCGCGCAAGGTCGCCGCCCAGAAGCGCGGGGAGTTCGAGAAGAAGGCCGCCGCCACCGCCAAGCAGGTCAAGCGCCGGACCGGCGTCGCGCCGGAACCGCGGCGCTGGCCGTGGCTGCTGCTCGCCCTCGCCGTCGGTGCAGCGGTGTTCGCGCTGCTCCGCCGCAAGAAGAACGACGACTGGACCCCTGCGCCGGCCGGCGACGGCCCCGTGCCCAGCTACCGGGAGGACCCCGTGCCCAGCTCCCCCAGCGACTCCGGCAAGACCGTCTCCGCCGTCCCCGACGCTCCCGGCGACGCCACCCCGCCCGACACCGACCTGGGCATGCAGACCGCCCAGCTCGCCGAGGGCGAGACCGGCACCGAGGAAGGCGCCCCGGGTGCGGGCACCCCGGGCGGAGCCACGGGCGGCGACACCCCGGGCGGCGACAAGGCCTGACGCCGCCGACCCCCGTTCGGCCGACGCCCCCGCTGCACGCAGCGGGGGCGTCGCTGTTCAGGGGCCCCGGCCGGCCTGCGGGTACCGTTGGGTTCATGAGCGAGTCCGTCGTCCCGACTCCCGCCCCGGGCTCCGGGATCGCGCCGGCGGGTCGCAAGCTGCTCCGCCTCGAGGTCCGCAACAGCCAGGTGCCCATCGAGCGCAAGCCCGAGTGGATCAAGACCCGGCTGAAGACCGGTCCCGAGTACACCGAGCTCAAGTCGCTCGTGCGCCGCGAGGGGCTGCACACGGTCTGCGAAGAGGCCGGCTGTCCCAACATCTACGAGTGCTGGGAGGACCGGGAGGCCACCTTCCTCATCGGTGGCGACCAGTGCACCCGGCGCTGCGACTTCTGCCAGATCGACACCGGCAAGCCGGAAGACTTCGACGCCGACGAGCCGCGCCGCGTGGCCGAGAGCGTCGCCACGATGGGGCTGCGGTACGCCACGGTCACCGGCGTAGCCCGCGACGACCTCCCCGACGGCGGCGCCTGGCTGTACGCCGAGACGGTCCGCCAGATCCACGCCCAGCTGCCCGGCTGCGGCGTCGAGCTGCTCATCCCCGACTTCAACGCCGAGCCGGACCAGCTCGCCGAGGTGTTCTCCTCCCGCCCCGAGGTGCTGGCGCACAACGTCGAGACCGTCCCCCGCATCTTCAAGCGGATCCGGCCCGGCTTCCGGTTCGACCGTTCGCTGTCGGTGATCACCGCTGCCCGCGAGGCCGGTCTGGTCACCAAGTCGAACCTGATCCTGGGCATGGGCGAGGAGCCGCACGAGGTCGTCGAGGCCATGCAGGCGCTGCACGACGCCGGCTGCGACCTGCTCACGATCACCCAGTACCTGCGCCCCTCCCCCCGGCACCATCCCGTCGTCCGCTGGGTGAAGCCCGAGGAGTTCGTCGGGTTCCAGGCCGACGCCGAGCGGATCGGCTTCGCCGGCGTGCTGGCCGGGCCGCTGGTCCGCAGCTCCTATCGCGCCGGGCGGCTCTACCAGCAGGCCATCGAGGCCCGCGGACTGACCCAGCCGGCCTGACCACCGGCACGTCCGTCCGCCGTGCGCGGGACCTGGTGGCGCACGCCCCTATCCTGTGGGCATGGCACGCAGCAAGCCCACAGACCCCAGCGCTCCGAGCGGCAATGCCGGACGCGCTCCCAAGGACGCTGGGCGGGGACGTAGTTCGGGCTCCACGGCGTCCGGGGCGGTGAAGCTGAACCGCAAGGGCAAGCCGAAGAAGCAGCGGCTGAAGAAGCTCGGTGCCCAGGCCAAGATGATCAAGCAGGCCTACACGCTGACGCGCAAGAACGACGCCAAGCTGCCCTGGATCATGCTCATCGCCTTCGTCGTGGTCGCGGGCGCGATCGAGCTGATCGGGATCCTGTTCAACTCGCCGTTCCTCTTCCTGCCCCTGGCGCTCATCTCCGGGGCGCTGGCCGCGCTGGTCATCTTCGGCCGGCGGGCGCAGGGTTCGGCCTACCGCCAGGTCGAGGGACAGCCGGGCGCCGCCGCGTGGGTGCTCGAGGGGATGCGCGGCGACTGGCGGGTCAGCGCCGGCGTCGCCGGCACGACCCAGCTGGACGCCGTCCACCGGGTGCTCGGCCGCCCCGGCGTGATCCTCGTGGCCGAGGGGGTGCCGGCCCGGGTGCGCGGTCTCCTGGCGCAGGAGAAGAAGAAGATCGCCCGCATCGTCGGCGACACCCCGATCTACGACATCGTCGTCGGGGACGAGGAGGGCCAGATCCCGCTGCGGAAGCTCAGCGCCCACGTCATGAAGCTGCCCCGGAACCTCACCGCCGGCGAGGTCAATGCTCTCGGCCGCCGGTTGAGTGCCATGGGTGGCAGCCGGATGCCGGTGCCCGGCGGTCCGCTGCCCGGCGGCAAGCAGATGTCGGTCAGCCAGCGGCAGGTCCGCCGCCGCTGATAATCGGTTTCGACGAGTGGGGGGCCGGAGGCCTCCCCGAGGAGAACTGACCGGCTCAACGCCGACCGGGTACGGCACGTGGCCGCGGTGTCGTCCGGAGGACGACGGTGTCACAGCCGCCGGAACGGCTCCGCGTAGCGGAACGTGCCCTGGACGGCCGGGCCGTTCAGGTGCCGCGCCTGGAAGTGCCTGCCCCACGCCGGGTCGGGCGCGGTGATGCCGAGGTCGGTCGCCGGCACGAATCCGAAGCGCGCGTAGTACTCCGGCGAGCCCAGCAGAGCGACCAGCCGCTCGTCGGCGGCCTCGGCGACGGCCAGGAGGGCGTGGACGAGCACGGTGCCGACGCCGGCTCGTTGCTTCGCGGGGTGCACGCCGAGCGGGCCCAGCCCGAGGACCGGGTGCCCGAGCGGCTCGAGCCAGCCACGGGTCGCGATCACGTGGCCCACGATCGTCCCGCCGTCCGCCGCCACCAGGGACAGGTAGGGCAGGAAGCCGGCGTCCTCCCGCAGCTCGTCCACCAGCCGGCCCTCGACGACGTCGCCGCCCGGTGGCCGGAAGGCCGCTTCGTGCAGCGCACGGACGGCGGCGTGGTCCTGCGGGCGCTCGCGACGGACGATCACCGGTCGCGGACGACGGCGGTGTCGGTGAGCCGGTCGTGCAGACCGCGGCCGTCGGCGTCCACCAGCAGGGCGGGCACCAGCAGGCACAGCAGCGCCGTGCGGACGACGGCCCGCCACAGCGCCAGCCGCTGGCCCTGCCGCGGATGCGCCAGGCGCAGCCCGAGCAGACGCATGCCCGGCGTCTGGCCGACCAGGACGAGCGTGACGATCGTGACCGCGACGAAGGCGACCAGGCTCCAGTTGCCCGGGAGATCCGGCGCAGTGAACAGGGCCGCCAGGAACGCCGACCCGATCCCGTCTATCAGGAAGGCGCCGACGCGCGTCTGGAAGCTTGCGAGCGACCCTGGGCCATCGGCGGGCAGACCCAGAGAGGCGCCGCGAACGCGCTCCTGAGAGGGTGGCGACGAGTCCCTGACCATGACCGCAAGCGTAGGACCCGCCCGCACCCGCCCCGGGGACGGCGGAGCGGCACCCCAACGGCGACACGCCGGGCCCGGTGTTACCGCTCCGAAACACTCGGGACACCCGGGGGCAACTCCCCGCTCGTAGTTTCTGGTTCGGCTGTCCGCCCTATCCCGGAGGATCGATGTTCAAGAGTCCCGACGAGGTCGCCAAGTACATCCGCGACAACGACGTCGAGTACGTCGACGTGCGCTTCTGCGACCTGCCCGGCGTCATGCAGCACTTCACCATCCCGGCGGCGAGCTTCGGTGAGGACACGTTCTCGGAGGGCCTCGGCTTCGACGGCTCCTCGATCCGTGGGTTCCAGGCCATCAACGAGTCGGACATGCTGCTGCTGCCCGACGCGAACAGCGCCTTCCTCGACCCGTTCCGCCGTCACAAGACGCTGAACGTCAACTTCTTCATCCACGACCCGATCACGCGCGAGGCCTACAGCCGTGACCCGCGGAACGTCGCGAAGAAGGCCGAGGCCTACCTGGCCAGCAGCGGCATCGCCGACACCGCCTACTTCGGCGCCGAGGCGGAGTTCTACATCTTCGACTCGATCCGGCACGGCACCGGCATCAACGAGGGCTACTACCACATCGACGCGGTCGAGGGCTCCTGGAACACGGGCGCCCTGACCGGCGAGAACGGTGGCCCGAACCTGGGCTACAAGACCCGCCCCAAGGGCGGCTACTTCCCGGTCGAGCCCTACGACCACCAGAGCGACCTGCGCTCGACCATGATGACCAACCTGACCGCGGCCGGGCTCGTGCTCGAGCGCGGGCACCACGAGGTGGGCACCGGCGGGCAGGCGGAGATCAACTACAAGTTCGACACGCTCCTGCGGTCGGCCGACAGCCTGATGCTCTTCAAGTACGTCATCAAGAACACCGCCTGGGCCGAGGGCAAGAGCGTCACCTTCATGCCCAAGCCGCTGTTCGGCGACAACGGCTCCGGCATGCACTGCCACCAGAGCCTCTGGCTGGACGGCGAGCCGCTCTTCCACGCGGAGACCGGCTACGCGGGCCTGTCCGACATGGCGCGGCACTACATCGGTGGTCTGCTCAAGCACGCCCCGTCGCTGCTGGCGTTCACCAACCCGACCGTGAACAGCTACCACCGCCTGGTGCCCGGCTACGAGGCGCCGATCAACCTGGTCTACTCCGCCCGCAACCGCTCGGCCTGCACGCGCATCCCGATCTCGGGTGACAACCCGAAGGCCAAGCGCATCGAGTTCCGCGTGCCCGACCCGTCGGCCAACCCCTACCTCGCCTTCTCGGCGATGCTCATGGCCGGCCTCGACGGCGTGAAGAACAAGATCGAGCCGCCGGCACCGGTCGACAAGGACCTCTACGAGCTGCCGCCCGAGGAGGCCCTGGGCATCGAGAAGGTGCCCGCGTCGCTGGACGCCGTCCTCGACCGGCTCGAGGTCGACCACGACTACCTGGTCGAGGGCGGGGTCTTCACCCCCGACCTGATCGAGACGTGGATCGAGTACAAGCGGGAGTTCGAGATCGACCCGATCCGCCTCCGCCCGCACCCGCACGAGTTCGCGATGTACTACGACATCTGAGTTGAACGAGAGGGCCTGACCAGGCAATTTGCCTGGTCAGGCCCTCTCTGTGTCTCAGGACCGTCTGAGCCGGTCTCGGCCGGCCTCAGTTCGGTCACCCCTCGGCCGCCGGCCGCGCGGTGTGCAACTCACACAGCCGGGCGTCCGCCCCCTCCGCGCCGTACCGTCGCACCCCTCAGCGAACGTTGGCTCCGGGTTCTCCTCAGTAGCGGAACGGTGTGCGCCAACCAGCAGTCCTGGGTTGAAAGTGCTCCTCAGCGCACACCGTTCGTCAGCGGAGGTGTCCCTTGGGCCGCCTTCTGGGACACACCGGTGTGCGCCTCTCGACCTCCGGTGCATCTCCAGCGGTATGGGGACCGGCAAGCCGAAGCATTGGCCCGCCCAGCGACGCCGCCCGATCGGTGATCCGAACAGGATCAGGTTGGTGGGCGGGCTGCTCCGCCGTCGACGCAGACATGATCTTGTGTCGAAAGTCACGGTATGGATACGGGCTGGCGCGGCGCGCCGTGTTACAGGAGTGACTGACGGGACTCTTGTGCCACGGCCCAGCAACGGATGGCGTAGGGGCCTGACTCAGTGAGGAGTTGAGTTCGACGATGTTCGAACCTGGAAGGTGCTCCGGCGGCAAGCACCTGGCCCCGAAGACCGGTGGATCGTGCCCGTGCGGGATGGTCACCCGCATCCCGGCCCCGAAGCGGCCCGCTGCCGTACCCCCATCCGAGGTCCTGGCGCTGCTCGCGCAATGCCTGGACGAGGGGTCCGAGGGCCTCGACGCGGCGGCCGCCGGACTGCTCCGCGAGCGGGCCGACCGGCTGCTGGCCGCGCTCACCACGGCCGGACTGCTCAGCGCGGGGGCGGTGGACCAACTGGCGGCCTGAGGGCCTCAGCGCTCCTTGGACTCTTGGTTGGTCGAGCGGCCGACGGCCGCTGGACCCACCTGGCTCCCTGTCCAAGTCGCAGCGCCCACAGCGGCCCCCGTCCTCGCCCGAGGACGGGGGCCGCTCTGCGTCCGGTCTCGTCACACCCGATCGAGGACGAACTGCAGGGCCGTCCAGGCGCCGAGCACGAAGAGCGCGACCCCGGCGGCGAAGAGCAGGAAGCAGCCGCCGATCGCGACCCGGTCGGACCACGTGGTGGGGCTGGGAGTCGACCGAGTCACGGCCTCGGGCAAGGGCCCGCGAAGCCACTCCGCGGCGTGCTCCTGCGAGCAGAAGTCACCGACCCAGTACAACGGCTCCCCGTGCTCCTCGCGGGTCAGCTCGACGCGGAGCTCGTCCCGCCCTTCGTCGACCTCCTCGCACACCCGGCCGCAGAACGTGCAGTGCAGCCCGTCGGCGGTGTCGTTCTCGGGCACGAGGAGGCACCTCAGGCGACCCTGCCGCCATCCTCATGCTGATTTGTCCGGAGTGCGTCGGCGGGAAGATGCGCAGACCATCCCAGGTGATCCGAGCGCCCGCGTCCACCTGCCGGCCCGCGGCCCCGGGCGTGGCCGTCCGAGCCGTGGTCAGCCGTAGCGCGCGACGAAGTTCGCGAGGAGCCGCCCGGGCTGCGTGATCACGGCCGGGCTGACCCGGGCAATCAGCTCGTCGATCTCGTCGGGCGGGAAGTAGCCGAAGTGCTGGTAGACGTGGATCCGGGTCACCAGACCGGGCACATCCAGTTCGGGGTGGAACTGGGTGGCGTACACGTTGTCCTTCACCCGGAACATCTGCACGGGGCAGGCCGGCGCGGTCGCCAGCAGCACCGCGGACGGCGGCAGCTCGCGGCAGGCCTCCTTGTGCCCGACGAACGCGTCGAACTCGGGCTCCACGCCGGCCAGGACCGGGTCCGCACGCCCCGCATCGGTGAGCCGCACCCGGACCGCCCCGATGGGCTCCGCGTACGTGCGGTCGACGGTCCCGCCCTGGTGCACGCCCAGCGTCCCGATCCCGTAGCAGGCGCCGAAGAAGGGGAAGTCCCGCGCGACGATCTCGTCCAGGAGCGCGCGCATGTCGGCCTCGACCCGGCGCTGCACGGCGCCCTTGGCCTCCGGCGGGTCGCTGGAGTTGAACGGGCTGCCGCCCACCATCACGCCGGCATAGTCGTCGAGCCGCAGCGGAGGCAGCGGCGCGGCCTCCATGCGGACACGGTGCAGCCGCTCGGGTGGCAGGCCGGTGAACCGGAGGAACGCGTCGTACTCGCCGTCGGCGGCCACGTCCTCGGCGCGCGAGGACAACAGGAGGAAGGGCCGCACGCGCGGATCCTAGGTTGCCGGCTCAGCGGCAGGTCTCAGCCGGGAACTGATCGCCAGCGCCAGGGGGGGCAGCAGCAGCAGCCCGCCGATGGCCCAGGCCAGGCCGTAGGCGTCGGCGAGCACGCCGAGCACCGGCGTCACGGCCCCGCCGGCGGACACGGCGAGGCCGAGAGTGACGCCGGACGCGGTACCGATGCGGTTGGGCAGGTACTCCTGGCCGAGCGTGGTCTGCACGGAGAAGGGCAGGTAGACACCCACGCCCAGCAGGGCGGCCGCGGCGACGGCCACCGGCCAGTCCGGTGCCATCAGCAGGACGACGAGCCCCGGCAGCGCGAGGGCGTACCCCAGGCGGACGGCGAAGAGCCGGCCACGCCGGTCGGCGAGCCAGCCTCCCGCCAGGGTGCCCGCCGCGCCGACGCCGAGGAAGGTCGCCAGGGTGGCGGAGCCGATGGCCTGCTCCACGTCGAAGCGCGCGATCACGTACAGGGCCAGGAGTGAGGACAGCCCGAAGTACAGGACCGAGCGGGCCACGACCAGCCCGGTCAGCCAGCCGAACGAACGCCAGTCGTCGACCCCGGCGACCTCGGCGGGCCGGCGGGCCGCCGTCCGGGCCGCCCTCGCCTGCGTCCGGCGGTGCACGGCGAGCAGGAACACCGCCATCGCCATGGCCGGCAGGGCCAGCAGCGGCGTTCCGCTGACGCCGTAGGCGAGGAGCACGGGAGTGACGACGACCGGTCCGAGCGCGAGTCCGGCGTTGCCTCCGACCGCGAACCAGCTCATCCCCTGCGCCGAGGCTCCCGCCGCCGCCCTCGCCGCCCGTGCGGCTGCCGGGTGGTAGGCCGCCACCCCGAGACCCGACAGGGCCACCGCCGACCACGTCCACCAGTAGGAGTCCCCGATGCCGGACAGCCCGATGCCGACGCCCGCGACGAGCAGCCCCACGGGGGTCAGCCACGGCAGCGGCCGGCGGTCGATCAGCACCCCGAAGGCCGGCTGCACCACGGACGACAGCACCGTCGCGGCCAGGATGATCCCGGTCGCCGCGGTATAGGAGTACCCCCGGTCGAGCACCAGGAAGGGCAGCAGGGCCGGCACCGCCCCCTGGTAGAGGTCGTCGACGACGTGGCTCGCCGTCAGCACGATCACGCCCCGGCGGTCCACGACGCCACCGCCTGAGCCGGAGCGCGGCCGCGACGGCTCCGCCCCCGCCGAGCGGACCGGCGCAGCGGCAGCGTCCGGCGGCAACCGGTCGGGGACGGTCACCGCGACTCCTCGGCCTGAAGGGGGTTGTTGTCGCCGAATTGTTCCTCAGGCCTCCCACCGGGGCCGATCGAACGGCGGCGGGCCCGGCGATTGCAGGAGCCGGCTACCGGCGACCTCGCCGAGCACGGTGCGTACGTCCGTGGCGCCGGGCACGTCACGACCGGCCCCGCCGGCCGGACGTCGGCCGTGCCGCGCGACCGCGGTCATTGCTGCCGGCGCGGGCCGGCGGCTAACCTCCCGGGCCTCGCGGGGGGACCCCGATCCCGAGCGGAGCAGACATGCTGAGCGACAGCAAGGTCGAAGCCAACATCCCCGCCAGCGACCTCCAGCGGGCGCGGGCGTTCTACGCCGAGAAGCTGGGGCTGACGCCGACCGCCGAGTTCGGCGATGAGGCCCTGGCCTTCCGGACGGCCGGCGGCACCACGTTCAACGTCTACCGGACCGCCTACGCGGGACAGGCCGGCCACACGATCGCCCAGTGGCACGTGGCCGACATCGAGTCGGAGGTCCGGGACATGAAGGCGAAGGGCGTCACCTTCGAGGTCTACGAGGACATGCCCGGCGTCCGGTGGGACGGCGAGATCGCCGACCTCCCGGGTATGGGGCGGGCCGCCTGGTTCAGGGACAGCGAGGGCAACACCATGTGCGTCGACGAGGAGCATGCCGGCTGAACGGCGGCCTTCTCACGCGTGGTGCAGGTCGGCGAACGCCGCAGGGGGGAACGTCGTGCCGGTGTCGCCGACCGCCAGGCAGCGGTAGGTGGCGGTCGCGGCCTCCTCGAGGTTGAGCGCCCGCCGGTAGGCCATGCCGACGTCGGCGCCGAGCGCGGAGCAGCCGTGGTGGGACAGCACGATGCAGTCGTGCTCGCGAGCCTGCTCGGCAGCGGAGTCGGCGAGCTCGTCGGAACCGTTCGGGAAGTAGGGCACCGTTCCGATCGACCGCACGTAGTACGCGTGGTCGAGGGTGATCAGCCGGATCGGATGGCCCAGGGCGTCCACCAGGACGGCGTGCTGCGGGTGCAGGTGGACGACCGCGTTGACGTCGGGGCGCACCTGGTAGGTCCGCTGGTGCAGCTTCCACTCGCTGGACGGCCGCTCCGCCTCCCCGACGACGTCGCCGTCCAGGGTCATGACGCTGAAGTCGGCGGGGGTGAGCCGGTCCAGCCAGGTCCCGGCGCCGGTGACGACGAACTCGTCGCTGCCGGGCAGCCGCGCGGAGAGGTTCCCCCCGCTGGCCAGCGCCAGCCCGCCGCCGACGGCCATCCGGCCCACCTCGGCGAGTGCGTCCAGCAGGTCCTCGCGGGTCTCGGGCGTCTTCACAGCCGCTCCTTCAGGTCGAGGGACCGGGTCCGGCGGAGGTCCGTCATCCGATCGAGGACGCTTGCCTCGTCGATGGTCCGGAGCACGCGGTCGCGCAGCAGCACCCGGCCGTCGACGATCGTGTGCCGGACGTCGGCGGGGGTCAGCCCGTAGGCGACGGCGGACCAGACGTCGGTGTTCGGCACGACGTGGAGGCGGTGGAGGTCCGCGACCACGATGTCGGCGCGGCGTCCCGCCGTCAGGGCACCCACCCGGTCCCCGAGGCCCAGCGCGGCCGCTCCCCCGGTGGTGGCCAGCCGCACCGCCCGCTCCGCCCCGACCGTCCGGGGGTCCTGCGTCACGCCCTTGTGCAGCATCGCGGCCAGGCGGATGCCGGCGAAGATGTCCAGCGCCCCGCACGAGGCGGCCCCGTCCGTGCCGATCCCCACCGGGACGCCGGCCTGCAGGAGCTGCGGCAGCGGGGCGATGCCGCAGCCCAGGAAGAGGTTGGAGACCGGGCAGTGCGCCACGGCGGTGCCTCGGCGGGCGAGCAGCGAGATCTCGCCGGCGTCCAGCTGCACCCCGTGGGCCAGCACCGTGCGCGGCCCGAGGACGCCGGCCGCGTCCAGCACGTCGATCGGCCGCTCCCCGTGCCGGTCGAGCACGGCGGCGGTCTCCCCCGGGCTCTCCGCGGCGTGGGTGTGGACGCGGGCGTCGAACCGGCGCGCCAGCGCCATCACCCGCTCCAGCTGCTCGCGGGAGAGCATGTACGCCGAATGCGGCATGACCCAGACGGGCGCGGCGGGGTCGGCCGCGCGGCGTTGGGTGAGGAGCTCCTCCGCCCACGCCATCCGCCGGTCGAAGTCCCGGCCGTCGGGGTCGATCACGTCCATGAACGACGGCCCGTTGAGCAGCCGGAAGCCGACGCGGTCGGCGACCTCGGTCGCCGCCTCCGGATACCAGTACATGTCCAGCGCGGTGGTGATGCCGCCGCGGAGACACTCGGCGAGCGCGGCCTCGACCCCCACGGCGACCGCCTCGGCGGTCAGCTGCACGAGTTCGGCCCTCAGCACGCGCCGGAGGAACTCCTCGAGCGACACGTCGTCGGCCTCGCCCCGGAACAGGTTCATGGCCAGGTGTGCATGGGTGTTCACCAGGCCCGGCATCACCAGGCAGCCGCGGACGTCGAGCACCTCGGCCGGCTCGTACCGGCCGGCCACGACGTCGGCGGGGCCGACCTCGACGATCGTCCCGTCCCGGACGACGACCGCGCCGTCGGGGACGACGGTCCCCGGCTCGTCGACGGTCAGCACGGTGCCGCCGGTGATCAGCAGATCGGCAGACCTCACCGAAGCCGGACCAGCGCGTCCAGCGCGACGTCCATCGCCCGCTCGACGCCCGCCGCGACCACCTCCCGATGCGGGTCGTATCCGGTGGTCTCCCGCAGCTCGTCGGCCGCCACTCCGTCGATCACGAGCACCCCACCCGTCGTCAGCCCGTGCAGGGAGCCGTGCACCAGCAGGGCCGAGAGCTCCATCTCGATGGCGAGCACGCCCGCCCGCACGTAGGCCGGCATCGGCACCGGCAGCAGGCCGGGATAGAACGCCGCCCGGGTCCAGACCAGGCCACGGTGGGACGGCGCCTGCCGCTCACGCGCGGCCGCCACGAGCGCCAGCACGAGCTCGGCGCTGGCGACGGCGGGGTACTCCGGCGGCACGAGCTGCTGGGTGACGCCGTCGTCGCGCACGGCCGCCTCCGCGATGACCAGGTCGCCGTCCGCGATGCCCGCCTGCATGGCACCGGCGGTGCCCAGCCGGAGGATGGTGCGGACGCCGGCGTCGGCGAGCTCCTGGAACAGGCAGATCGCGCCCGGGCCGCCCACCCCGTGCGAGGAGACGATCACCTCCGTGCCCTGCCACGCCCCCCGGAACGTCCGGTACTCCCGCGCGTGCGCCACCTCGACGGCGTCGGTGAGCCGCTTCGCCAGCAGCTCGGCGCGGAACGGGTCGCCGACGACGATCGCCCGCGGCGGGAGCCCCGTCCGCGGGATCCGGGTGACCGGCAGGAGATCGCTCATGCCCGCTCCCCCGCGTAGTAGGAGGGCAGGTCGTACGGCGAGAACCGGCCGCGGTCGGTGACGACCGCGCGGACGAACCTCGCCGGGGTGACGTCGAACGCGGGGTAGATCCCGGTGACGAGTTCGGAGGCCGTCCGGCGTCCGAGGCAGTGCAGGACCTCGTCGCCGTCGCGGTCCTCCAGCTCGACCGAGGCCGCGTCGGGCGCCTGCCGGTCGGGCGCCTGCACGAGCGCCACGTACGGGACGTCGAAGGCGTGCGCGGAGATGGCGATCTGCAGGGTGCCCACCTTGTTGACCACGGAGCCGTCCATCGTGATCCGGTCGGCGGCCGTCACGAAGGTCGTCACCTCACCGCGGCTCATCAGGTGTGCCGCCATGCCGTCGGTGATCAGCCGGGTGGGCACCCCCATCTCGGCCAGGCTCTCCGACGTCAGCCGCGCGCCCTGCAGGTAGGGCCGGGTCTCCGTGCAGATCGCGTCCACCCGCTTGCCCGCGCGCAACACCGCCGCCAGGGTCTCGGTGATGTAGGACTCCGCCCAGCAGTGGGTGAGCACCGTCGCGCCGTCGGGGATGAGCACGGCGGCGTGCTCCCCCATGACCCGGCTCCGGGCCAGGTAGCGGTCGCCGGCGGCCAGCGCGGCGCGCTCGACCGCCTCGGCCAGGGGCTCGCCGGCGGCCACCGTCGCCTCGCTGATCTCCAGCAGCTCGGCGACGACGTCCCGGATCTGGTTGTTGGTCCGCCGCGTGGCGACCAGCCGGCGGCCGGCCGCGGTCATGAACTCCCGCCGCTCGTCGGCGGAACCCAGCCGGTCGGCGTCGCGCGCGGCGAGGGTCATGCCACCGGCCGCGGCGAAGAGCGGGCCGCTGCTCTGGGTGACCATGGCCTCGATCGCCTGGGCGACCTCCTCGTGGTTCCGGCAGGTCACCCAGGCCTTCTCGAACGGGAAGACGCGGCGGTCGAGGATCCGCACGGCGTCCGGCTCGATGAGCACGTTCTGGCTGATGATCGTCGGGACGGGCACGTCGATGGTGGCGCTCACGAGGCGTTCTCCGGGGTTCGGCGGGCGGGCGGGACGGGTTCGGGCACCGTCACTCCCGGGACACGTGCGTGCTGGCGGCCGGGTTCTCGACCGGTGGGCGGTCCTCCGACGGGACCTCGCCGGGCGCCCGGCCGAGGACCCGGCGTGCGCGCACGCTGGCGACGATCAGCGCGATCAGGGTCAGCACGTAGGGGGTGGCGGACGCCAGCTGCGAGGGCAGGCCGACGCCCTGCAGCCGGAAGCCGAGCGCCTCCGCCGTCGCGAAGAGCAGCGCGGCCAGCAGGACGCCGAACGGCGCCGCCTGGGCGAGCAGCACCGCCACGACGGCGACCCAACCGCGGCCGGCGGTCATGTTCTGCGAGAACAGGACGACGTTGCCCAGCGACAGCTGGGCGCCGGCCAGCCCGCAGAGGACGCCGCTGGCGAGCACGGCCCCGTAGCGGTACTTCACGGTGTCGACGCCCAGGCTGCGGGCGGCCTCGGGCGCCTCGCCCACGCCCTGGAGCCGGAAGCCCCACACGTGTCGCCGCAGGAAGACCGCGAGGACCGGCACGAGGAGCCAGGCCAGGTAGGTCAGCGGCGTCTGCCCGGCGATCGTCGGCAGCCCCTGCAGGGTCGGCTCGGTGAAGGTGCCCTGCCGGCCGAAGACGGTCCGCAGCAGGAAGGCGGTCAACCCGACCGCCAGCAGGTTTAGTGCGATCCCGACGATGATCTCGTCGCCGCCGTACTTGACCGAGGCGATCGCCAGCAGGGCCGCCATCCCGGCACCGGCGAGGACCGCGGCGAGCACCCCGACCCAGGCCGACCCGGTGAACCAGCTCCCGGCGACGGCGGCGAAGGCGCCGACGAGCATGAAGCCCTCGAGACCGACGTTGAAGACGCCGGCCTTGGCGCAGATCGCACCCCCGAGGGCGGCGAGCAGCACCGGGGTGAGCGCCCGCAGGATCGACGGGATCAGCGAGAGGTCGACCAGCTCGGTCAGGACGTTCACGAGTCCACCTCGCCGGCGCTCGTCGTCCCCGTTCGCGTCCGGACGGCTCCGCCCTCCGGTGAGCTCGGACGCTCGCTCACGGCCGTGTCTTTCCGCGTGCGCGCGCGCCGGGCGGTGGCCGCCACCGTCGCCGCGAGGATCACGATGACGGTCGCCTGCAGGATCGAGCTGAGCTCCCGTGGCACCTCGGTCTCGCGCTCCATCCCGAACCCGCCCACCTGCAGCGCGGCGAAGAACACCCCGGCGGCGACGGCGCCCAGGGGGTTGGCGCGGGCGAGCAGCGCGGCGAGCAGTCCCGTCCACGTGTAACCGGGCACCACCAGCGCGCCGTCGATGTAGCGGTAGGGCACCGAGGTGACGACCATCGCGCCGATGAGCCCGGCGATCCCGCCGCCGGTGAACATCAGCCGGGTCACCATGCGGGGGACGTCGACGCCGGCGTACTCGGTGAACCGCCGGTTGTGGCCGGTCAGCCGCACCTCGTAGCCGAACGGCGTCCGCGAGTCGACCTGCACGACCAGCGCGATGACGACGGCCAGGACGACGGCGCTGAGGCCGATCCCGAAGAGGACGGGCATCCGGTAGGCCTCCTCGAACACCCGGCTCTGCGGCAGACCGGTGCCGGGGTCCCGGAGGGGGAAGCGCACGACGTAGGAGGCGAGGGCGACCACGGGGTAGGACAGCAGCAGCGAGCTGACCAGGAGGGGCACACCGAGCCGGTTCTCCAGGACGGCGGGGATCGTGCCGAGCAGGCCGCCCGCGAGCGCGCCGGCGCTCAGCGCCGCGACCAGGGACAGCGGCATCGGCAGGTCGACCGTGGCCGCGACGACGGCGGCCGTGATCCCGCCGAGGACGATCTGCCCCTCCCCGCCCAGGTTGACCACGCCCGCCCGCAGCGGCACGGCGACGGCGAGCGCCATCCCGACGACCGGCACGGCCACGATCAGCGTGTTGCGCCACTGGGTGGACCCGAAGGCGCCGTCGACCATGGCCGCGTAGGCCTCGATCGGGTTGCCGCCGGCGCCCAGGAGCATGACCGAGCCCAGCAGCAGCGCGCCGAGGATCGACAGGAGGATCGGCGACCGGAGCAGCGCGCGGGCGCGGGCCGCCGGCGTGGCCGCGGGCGCCGTCGGCGTCGTCGTCACGACCCGGTCCCCGGGGCACCGGTGGACGCCGGGATGCCGGCCATCGCCAGGCCCACGTTCTCCTCCGTCGCGTCCGCTCGGTCGAGATCGGCGACCACCCGCCCCCCGAACATGACGAGCACCCGGTCGGCCAGCGCCATCAGCTCGCTCAGCTCCGCCGACGCCAGCAGCACCGCGTGGCCGGCGTCGCGGTAGGCCCGCAGCCGGCCGTGGATGTTCTCGATGGCGCCGATGTCGACGCCCCGGGTGGGCTGGTCGACCAGCAGCACCGGGGCGTCGTGCGCCATCTCGCGGCCGACGACCAGCTTCTGCAGGTTGCCCCCGGAGAGGGTGCCGGCCGCCACCGCCGGGGTGCTGACCTTGATGTCGAAGTGCTCGATGATCCGGCGGGCGTGGTCCCGCACCGCGGACCGGTCCAGCCGCCAGCCGCGGCGCAGCGGCGACCGCCGGTGGAAGCCCACGGCGAGGTTGTCGGCGACCGACGCGGCCACGGCCGACCCGGTCGCCGCACGGTCCTCCGGGATGTAGGCGATCCCGGCCTCGCGGCGCCGGCCGGCGGAGAAGCCGTGCAGGCCGGTGCCGCCGACCCGGACCGACCCGGACCGGGAGGGCCGCAGCCCGGCGATCGCCTCGAGCAGCTCCAGCTGGCCGTTCCCCGCGACGCCGGCGATGCCGACGATCTCGCCGGCGCGGACGGTGAGGGAGACGTCGTCGACGACCGGGCGGCCGGTCGGTGGGCCGACGGTGAGCCCCTCGACCGTCAGGACGGCGGCCGCGGGCGTGCCCGGGACGTAGTGGCCGTCGAGGTCGACCGCCCGGCCGGTCATGTGCCGGGCGATCTCGGCCCCGGTCGTCTCCGCCGTGACGAGCCGGGCGACGGTGCGCCCGTCGCGGAGGACCGTGACGTTGTCGCTGAGCTCCAGCACCTCGCCGAGCTTGTGCGTGACGATGACGACGGTCCGGCCGCTGTCGCGCAGGCCGCGCAGCACGTCGAAGAGGAGGCGGGTCTCCTGCGGGGTGAGCACGGCGGTCGGCTCGTCGAGGATGAGCACCTGCGCGTCGCGGTGCAGCGCCTTGAGGATCTCCACCCGCTGGAGCACGCCGACCGAGAGGTTCCGGATGCGCGCCCGGGGATCGACCCGCAGGCCGTACCGCTCCGACAGGTCCTGCACCGCCCGGACGGCGGCCCGCCGGTCGAGCAGCCCCGCCGTCCCCCGTGTCTCCGCCCGGTAGACGACGTTCTCGGCCACCGTCATCGACGGGAACAGCCGGAACGCCTGGTGCACCATGCCCATCCCGGCCTCGACGGCCTCGACCGGCGAGCGGAAGCGCACCGGCTTCCCGGCCACGCGGATCTCTCCCTCGTCGGGCGCGATCAGGCCGTAGAGCACCGACATCAGGGTGGACTTGCCCGCCCCGTTCTCACCCACGAGTGCGTGGATCTCGCCGGTGGCCAGCCGCAGGTCGGCGGCGTCGTTGGCGACGACGTCGCCGAACCGCTTGACGATCCCGGCCAGCTCGACGCGGGGCTCGCCCGCCGGATCACCGCCCGACTCGGCTGAGGGCTCAGCCTTCCGCGGGGTCATCCACGGTCACCTCGCCGGCCACGATCTGGTCGCGCACCGACTCGACCTGGGCGATGACGTCGGGGTGGTCGGCGATGAGGCACTCGGACTCCGCGACGCCCTCCTGGAGACCGGTCAGCGTCACGCCGCCCTCCTCGAGGCCGTAGGACTTCAGGCCACCGCCGTCGCCGGCCAGGATCGTGGCGATGCTGTCGGCGGTGACGACGTCGACCTCCTTGATGACGTTGTCGACCACCAGCCCGGGGGCGCCGGGGCACTGGTTGACGTCGACGCCGAAGGCCTGGAAGGAGCCGTCCTTCGCCGCGTCGAAGACGCCGAGGTTGCCGGCGGCGGCGGCGGCCATCATGGAGTCCACGCCCCGGGCGACCAGCGAGAGTGCCTGCTCCTTGGCGCGGGCGGGGTCGTTGAACGGGCTGTTCCCGCCCACGTAGAGCGGGGTGAAGGCGATCTCGGGCTTCACCGACTGTGCCCCGGCCCCGAAGGGGTCGGAGAAGCGCCGGATCTGCGGGGTGTCGAGGGCGACGACCGCGCCGACCTGGCCGGACTGGCTCAGC
The DNA here is from genome assembly GCF_004570385.1 of Blastococcus sp. CT_GayMR19. GTDB lineage: Bacteria > Actinomycetota > Actinomycetes > Mycobacteriales > Geodermatophilaceae > Blastococcus_B. Next base: position 101,363 of record NZ_SPQL01000001.1, read on the forward strand.
AGGCCCGCCTCCACACCGGCCAGGTACACGCCTTCGTGCTCCCGGAAGACCGCGCAGGTGACGTTGTCGAACTCGTCCGCGGTGCATGCGTCCACGAAGAGGAACTGCTGCTCGGGGTTGGCGGTGGCGGCCGCGGCGACGGAGTCGCCGAACTCGAACCCGACGACCGCGAGCACGTCCGGTGCATCGGCGATGGCGGCGTCCACCTGCTGCTGGATGTTGGTCGGGTCCTGGCTCTCGAAGATCCGGGCCTCGCCCCCCGCGTCCTCCGCCGCCTGCTCGACCCCGTCCACCGCGAGCTGGAGGAACGGGTTCACGCCGACGGGCTCGGGCGTGATGAGGATGAGCGACGGTCCGCTCGCGGTGTCGCCGCCCTCGCCCCCGCCGTCACTGTCGCTGGAGCTGGCGTTGCAGCCGGCCAGCACGGAGACTCCGAGGGCTCCGGCCGACAGAACCGTCACGAGGTGCGAGCGCTTTCCGAGCATGAGCCGGGCTCCATGTCAGTCGTCTGACGTCTGGCGTCAGGGTAAGGTGGCGCCACTATCGGGGGCCGAGGGGACGCTCGTCAAGGGTGTCGGAGGAACATGACGAACCCGTTGCGGGATGCCCGCCCGCTGCCCGCCCAGCTCGCCGACCGGCTGCGGGACCGCATCGCCGACGGCGACTGGGAGCCGGGCCACCGGCTCCCCTCCGAGCAGGAACTGGCCCTCGAGTACGGCGTCAGCCGGCCGACGGTCCGCAGCGCGGTCGCCCGCCTGGTCGACAGCGGGATCCTGCGCGTCCGGCACGGCGCGGGCACGTTCGTCACCTCCCACCACGGCGGCATCCAGGCGGGACTGCAGGAGCTGCGGTCCACCAGCCGGATCATCGCCGAGCAGGGCTACAACTGCGAGGTGGTCTACCGGTCGCGCGAGCTGCGCCCGGCCTCGGCCGAGGAGGCCGAGCGGTTCGCGGGGCTCCCAGGCCTGCCCGTCATCGCGATCGAGCGCTGCTTCCTCGCCGACGACGAGGTGGTGGCGTTCGAGCACGACCTGATCAACGCCGCCGTCCTGCCCGACGGGGTGGCGGCCGAGGACATCAGCGGCTCGGTCTTCGAGTTCATGGAGCCGCTCGGCCTGCTGCCCGTCCAGGCGCTGGCCCACGTGCGCGCCGTGTACGACGCGGCCATCGGCTGGGGACCGCGCCGGCCGGAGCAGCCGCTCTACGTCTGCCTCGACCAGGTGCACTACCTCGCCGACGGCCGCGCCGTGAGCTGGTCCCAGGCCTTCTTCGTCGAGGACAAGTTCGAGTTCACGCTCGTCCGCACCCGGTAGGCGGGTTCGCCGGGCCCGCCGCGGGGCCGGCCGCTCCTAGGCTGCCGCTGTGACACCGGCCGAGCAGGACACGGGGGTCACGCTGGCCGAACTGCTGGCCGCGTACTCACTCGCCACCGATCTGGGCCTCGGCCAGCCGATGGAGCACCTGCTGCGTGCGTGGCGGATCGCCTCCCTCCTCGGCGAGCACGTCGACCTGACCGACGAGGACCGGGCCGCGCTCTTCTACGTCGCCGTCCTCTCGTGGGTGGGGTGCGTGGCCGACACCCCGGAGGTCGCGAGCTGGTTCGGCGACGACATCGCGTTCCGCAGCGCCAGCTTCCAGGTCGACTTCTCCGGACTGCCCGCGCTGACCTTCATGCTCGGGCACGTGGGCACCGGACGTCCGGCCCTGCACCGGTTCGGGCAGGCCACCACCCTCGTCGCGACCCGCGCCAAGGGGATCGAGCGCGGACTGCTGTCGCACTGCGTGTCCACGTCGGTGCTGGCCGACCGGCTCGGGCTCGGGCCCGCGGTGGGGACCGCCGTGCGGCAGTTCTTCGCCCGCTGGGACGGCAGCGGCGTGCCCTCGGGCGTGGCCGGCGAGGAGATCACGCTCCCGGCCCGGCTCGTCCACCTCGCGGACGTCGTCGAGGTCTTCTCCCGCACCGCGGGTGTCGAGGCCGCGGTCGCGGTGGCCCGTGCCCGGCGGGGAACCAAGTTCGACCCCGGGCTCGTCGACGTCTTCTGCTCGGTCGCCCCGGAGGTGCTCGGCGCCGTCACCGACGGGCCGGACGTCCACGAGATGATCTCCGCCGATCCGCTGCTGCAGGACCGTCTCACCGGCCGCGAGCTCGACGCCGCGCTCGAGGCCGTCGCCGACTTCACCGACCTGCGCTCCCCCGGGCGGGCCGGACATTCGCGCGCCGTCGCGGCGCTCGCCGGGCAGGCGGCCGGCGCGACCGGGCTGCCGCCCGAAGCGGTCGACACAGTGCGGCGCGCGGGCCTGGTGCACGACATCGGTCTGCACGGGTCCCGGCCACGATCCTGGAGAAGCCGGGCCGGCTGACCGCGACCGAGTCCGAGCGGATGCGGGTGCAGGCGTACTACACCGGCCGGGTGCTCGCCCGGCCGGCGGCGCTCGCCCGGATAGGGGCGGTCGCCGCGCTCACCCACGAGCGGCTCGACGGCTCGGGGTACCACCGTGGGCTGAGCGGGGCGGCGATTCCCGCGGGGGCCCGCATCCTGGCCGCCGCGGACGCCTACCGCGCGATGACCGAACCGCGGCCGCACCGGCCGGCGCTGTCGGCCAAGCAGGCAGTTGCCGCCCTCAGGGCCGACGTCCGGGCCGGCCGGTTCGCCGCCGACGCCGTCGACGCGGTGCTCGCCGCGGCGGGCGAGTCGACGCCGCGACGCCGCACAGGTCCGGCGGGCCTCACCCCGCGCGAGGTGGAGGTGCTGGCGCTGGTCGCCCGCGGCGCCTCCACCCGGCAGGTGGCCCGGCGGCTCGGCATCAGCCCCAAGACCGCGGGCACCCACGTCGAGCGGATCTACCTCAAGACGGGGGCCACGACCCGGTCGACCGCGACGCTGTTCGCCGTCCAGCACGGCCTGCTGGACACCCTGGAACCGCTCGATCCGTAGGGCGAACTCCCGACGACGCCGTCCCGTCGCGTTCCTAGCGTGGCTCGCACCACCCAAGGACGACGCACCAGGAGGCAGCCATGCCCGGTAAGGCCGTGATCAGCCTGACCACCGGACTCGAGGACCCGGAGAAGGTGACCGTCGCGTTCCTCGTCGCCGTGGGTGCCGCCGAGACCGGCCGCCCGACCCTCATGTTCCTGACCAAGGAGGCGGTCCGCCTCGCGCTCGACGGCTTCGCCGTCGGCGTGGCCTGCGACGGCTGTCCCCCGCTGGCCGACCTGGTGAAGCGGTACGAGGCCGCGGGAGGCCAGTACTACGTCTGCCCGGTCTGCTTCAACGCCAAGCAGCTCGACGCCGGCAACCTGATCGCCGGCGCGGAGGTCCAGGGCACCATCCCGATGTGGCAGTGGATCGGCGACGACGGCGCCACCACCTTCAGCTACTGACCGGAGGACCGCGCGCTCGTGCGCCTGTTCGGCAGCTCCGACAGGTGCACGAGCGCGACTGCTCTCAGGTGCGCAGGGAACCGGCGTCGGTCGCCCGGGTGCCGGGGGACACGATGCCCTCGACGACGCCGTACACCGCGAGGGCCGCCAGGATCAGCAGGGCCGGGGGGACGACGACCGGCGCAGCGACCGCCGTGATGGCCAGGACCCCCGGTGCGCTGATCACCCAGCCCGGCCGGCGCAGCGGAGTCGTCAGCGCACCCCAGCGCACCCCGGTCCACATCAGCCACCGCCGCGCCACCGGGACGCCGAGCTCGCGCATGGCCCGCCGGAAGATGCCGTCCGCCTCGCGGGAGGTCACCACGCCCGTCTCGATGCCCCTGGTGCACAGCCAGTCGTGCAGGACCGCGGGGAGCGTGTAGCGGCCGAAGCGCGGGATCAGCCACACCACGACCCTCGGCACGGTCGCGAAGTCCGTCGGGAAGCCGTCCGGCACCACGAACACGTCCGACTTGCCGTGGTAGACGAGCTCGCCGACCACCTTCCACTCGTCGTCGTTGCTGCGCGTGACGGTGATGCTGTCGTCCTCGAACGGCACGTCTCCCCCTCGGTCGGCTCAGGATCCGGACAGGTGCTCGGCGGAAGCGAGGGACCGGATCGGCGCGCAGGCGAGCGCGAACAGGTCGTCCCCCGGCAGGTGTCTGCCCTCCTCGTAGGCCTCGGTGAACCCGGCCTCCCCGAGCGCCTCGCGCAGGGCCGCTTCCGTCGTCGCATGGATCGGGCGGTCGGTGACCCATACACCGAGGCCGACCGCCCGGCGGACCTGCTCGGCGGCTCCGAAGAGCACCGCGCCCAGCCGCGGCTGATCCTGCACCGCCACCCTCGCCAGGGCTTCGAGCGCCCGGGCCTTGGCCTGCTCGTCGGCGCTCGTGGCCTCGCCGAAGGCGCGGCGGAACGCGGCGCGCGCACCCTCGGGGTCCCCGAGTCCCAGGCGCGCCCAGCCCAGGTTCAGGACGGCGTAGCTGAGCAGCGGGTGCGGCGCGGGTGCGTGGATCAGGCTGACGCTCTCCTCGAGGATGGGAAGGGCCTCGGCGTACCGCCCGGCCATGATCAGGACCCGCGCGAGGGTGAAGAGGCCGTAGGCGTACTGCCATGGCAGCCCGCCCTCCCGCAGCACGGCGACCGCCTCCCGCTCCAGCCGTTCCGCCGTGGCCGGGTCGCGCATCGCGAGGATGAGCCCGAGCTGGAGGCTGTCGAGTGCCGCCCGCACGTCGTCGCCCAGCGCACGGTGGAGGGTGTAGGCCTCCTGCAGTGCCGGCTCGCCGCGCTCGTAGTCGCCCTGGCCGAACGCGAGAACTCCCTCGATGCACAGCGCCTGCGCCCGTCCGGCGGGGCTGATCGAGGGCCGCTGGAGCGCTGCCCGCATCCACGCCTTGCCCTCGTCGAAGCGCGACCCGCCCCACCACACGGGCCAGAGACCTTCACCCATCGCGGCGACCCGGTCCGGCTCGTCCTCGTCCAGGAGCCGCTGCAGCACGACCCGCAGGTTGTCGGAATCGGCGACGAACCGTTCCCAGGTCTGCCCCTCCCCCTCGACGTCGAACCCGACGACCGAGGCATGTGCCATGCGCTCGAAGAACTCGGTGTGCGCCCGCCGCAGGGGGTCAACCTCGGCGGATTCCGCGAGACAGCCGTCCGCGTACTCGCGGACGGTCTCCAGCATCGCGAAGTGCGGCAGCTGCGTCTCGACGGGGTCGACGCGGACCAGGCTCTTGTCGACCAGCGACGCCAGCCCGTCGAGGACGTCGCCGACCTCGTCGTCCTGGCAGATCTGCTCCGCCGCGTCGAGGAAGAAGCCACCGCTGAAGACCGCCAGCCGGCGGAACAGCCGCCGGTCACGGTCGTCGAGCAGGTCGTAGCTCCACTCGATGGTGGCGCGCAACGCCTGCTGCCGACGGGCGACGTCCCGCGGGCCGCCGGTGAGCAGCACCAGCCGCTGGTCCAGGCGCTGAAGGAGAACCTCCGGCTCGAGCAGACGCACGCGCGCGGCGGCCAGCTCGATGGCCAGCGGCAGGCCGTCCAGCCGGCGGCAGATCTCGTGGACGACCCGCAGCCGGTCGGCGTCCACGGCGAGATCCGGTCGGACGGCCCGGGCACGGTCCAGGAACAGCTCGACGGCGTGCGACGGCTCCGCGGCACCGCCCTCGCCCACCGGGAGGGGCTGCACCGCGAAGACCCGCTCACCGGTGAGGTGCAGGACCTCCCGGCTGGTGACCATCACCCGGAGGTGCTCGGTGCCGCCCAGGATCTGCGTGACGGCGGGGGACGCCTGGATCACCTGCTCGAAGTTGTCCAGCACGAGCAGGGTCCGCCGTCGGCGGAGGAAGTCGATGATCGCGGCCAGGGGTGACCGGCCGAAGGTCTCCGGCAGGCCCAGCGTCGTGGCGATCTCCGGCGGCACCTGCTCCGGGGAGGTGAGGGCGGCCAGCAGCACGGCGACCACGCCGTCCGGGAACTGGTCGCGCAGTTGCCCCGCGACCGTGAGGGCCAGCCGCGTCTTCCCGATTCCCCCCGGCCCGACCAGGTTGACCAGCCGGACCCCGTCCGAGGTGAGGACCCGGCGCAGTTCCTCGATCTCGTCGTCCCGGCCGATGAACCGGTTCGGCAGGGTCGGCAGGTGCCAGTCCGGCTCGCGCGCCGCCGGAGCGGATTCGGCCGGCGGCCCGGGTGCGGTGTCGGGGGGGCCGAAACGCTCGCTGAGCAGCACGGCCAGGTCGTCGACCACCAGCCCGGCGAGCTCCTCCGGGGAACTGAACCGCCGGTAGGACAGTCCCTCGTTCCCGATCCTCCCCAGCAGCTCGGCCAGCCGGGGTTCCCGCCCCGGGGCGGGCGACTTGACGTAGACGAGCCTCGGCTTGTCCTCGGAGGCCAGGTACTCGTCCTCCAGGCCCGAGACCGTCTCCCCGGGCGCGATCCAGCCGTACTGCTCCCAGTAGATGCCGAGGAAGACGTGGCTCTGCCGCAGGTAGGCGAGGTAGAGCTCCTTCGGCGGGTGCGGCCGGGCCCCGAGCTCGAACAGGACGGGGGTCAGGCGCAGGCGCTCGACGGCCTCCCGGACCGCGGCACGCTCCGGCGCCCACTCCTTCATCGTCGAGCTGATGAACACCCGGACCCGTTGGTCGGGGGTCTGGATCGTCGCCACCCCGCACCTCCGCGCCGGCCCCGGTGGGTCACCCTGACGAGCGCGGGCCTCCCCGTCAAGGCCGGGAGGCCGGACCCCGGTCGTCGCCGCGGCGACCGTGCGTCAGGTCCCGGTGATGTGCTCCGGGCGGATCGGCACCCGTCGCAGCGGCTTCTTCGTCGCGTCCCGCACGGCGGCGGCCACGGCCGGGCCGGAGGAGATCGTCGGCGGCTCCCCCACCCCGCGGACGCCGTACGGCGCGTGCGGGTCGGCGTACTCGAGCACCTTCACCTGCATCGGCGGCATGTCGAGGATCGTCGGGATCAGGTAGTCGGTGAACGACGGGTTCCGCACGTGCCCGTCGGTCACGATGATCTCCTCCATCAGCGCCAGGCCCATGCCCTGCGCCGACCCGCCGTGGATCTGGCCGAGGACGGCGTCGGGGTTGATCGCCCTGCCGACGTCCTGCGCGGTGTCCAGCGCGACCACCTTCACCAGGCCGAGCTCGACGTCGACGTCGACCACCGCCCGGTGCGCGGAGAACGCGAACTGCACGTGCGCGTCGCCCTGGCCGGTCTCGGGGTCGATCGCGTGCGTGGGCCGGTGGTGCCACTCGACGGTCTCCTCGACGGCGTCGTCGCCGAGCACCTCGCCGAGGCTCGCCAGCACCTCGCCCGACGTCCCGACGATCTTCTCGCCGTCCAGCCGCAGGTCGGCGGCGGGGCGCCCCAGCCCCATCGACGCCCGCTCCAGCACGGCGGCGCGCACCGCCTCGCACGCCGCCTTGACCGCTCCCCCGGTCACGTAGGTCTGCCGGGACGCCGACGTCGACCCACCCGATCCGACCGACGTGTTCTTCGGGTGGACGACGACCCGCTCCACCCCCAGCTCGGTGCGGCAGATCTGCTGCTCCACGGTGATCAGCCCCTGCCCGACCTCGGCCGCCGCGGTGTGCACGGTGGCCACCGCTTCGCCGCCGGTCATCTCCAGCCGGACCCGGGCGGTCGAGTAGTCGTCGAAGCCCTCGGAGAAGCCGACGTTCTTGTAGGTCACCGAGTAGCCGATGCCGCGGCGGACACCCTCGCCGTGGGTCGTGTTGCCGACCGCTCCCGGCAGGGCGCGGATGTCGGAGGGGTCCAGCGGCGGCGGCATGGGCAGGTCGCGCACGATCTGCAGCAGCTCGGCGACCGGCGCCGCCGAGTCGATGATCTGCCCGGTGATGTTGCGGTCGCCCTCCCGCATGCCGTTGCGCTGCCGGATCTCCACCCGGTCGACGCCGACGGCGTCGGCGAGCTCGTCCATCAGCGCCTCGTGCGCGAACGCCGCCTGCACGCAGCCGAACCCGCGCATCGCGCCGCACGGCGGGTTGTTGGTGAACACCCCGTAGGCGTCCACGGCGACGTTCGGGATCCGGTAGGGGCCCAGCCCCAGTGTGCCGGCATTGCCGACGACGGCATTGGTCGACGAGGCGTAGGCACCGCCGTCCAGGAGCACGTCGGACTTCGCGTAGACGAGCGTCCCGTCGGTCTCGGCGCCGAACTCGTAGTGCATCACCGCGGGGTGCCGGTGCACGTGGCCGAAGAAGGACTCCTCGCGGCCGTAGCTCATCTTCACCGGCTTGCCGGTGCGCAGCGCCAGCAGGCAGGCGTGCACGTGCACCGACAGGTCCTCACGGCCGCCGAAGGCGCCGCCGACGCCGGAGAGGGTCAGCCGCACCTTCTCGGTCGGCATGCCCAGGGCCAGGCAGATCTGCCGCTGGTCGACGTGCAGCCACTGGGTCGCGACGTAGAGGTCGACGCCGCCGTCCTCGGCCGGCACGGCGAGCCCGGACTCCGGTCCCAGGAAGGCCTGGTCCTGCATGCCGACCTCGAAGTCGAGGGAGACGACGACCGGCGCGACCGGGTCGACCTCGCCGCGGCGGAGCTTCAGATGCCGCACCAGGTTGCCCGGCCGGTGCACGGCCGGGGCGTCGGGGTCCATCGCGCGCCGCGGGTCGGTGACCGCGGGCAGCACCTCGTAGTCGACCCGGATCTTCTTGGCCGCGCGCCGGGCGGTCTCGGGGTGGTCGGCGGCGACGAGCGCGACCGGCTCCCCCTCGTAGCGCACGAACTCCGAGGCCAGCACCGGCTGATCGGCGTGCTCGAGGCCGAAGGCGTTGTCGCCGGGGACGTCGTCGGCGGTGAGCACCGCCCAGACCCCGGGAACGGTGAGCGCCTCGGTGATGTCGATGCCCGCGATGCGGGCGTGCGGGTGCGGGCTGCGCAGTGTGACGCCCCAGCACATCTCGTCGTGCCACAGGTCGCTGGCGTAGGCGAACTCGCCGGTGACCTTGAGCGTCCCGTCGGGCCGCAGCGGGCTGTCCCCGATCCGGCCGCTCCCCGTCACGGGAGGCGCGACGGTCGTCGTCGTGCTGTCGGTCATCGCGCGGCCAGGATGGCCATTCTGGCCGCTCATGGCCGGGCCTGCCGGGTGGCGGCGAGCCGGACGGCGTCCAGGATCTTCTCGTAGCCGGTGCAGCGGCAGAGGTTGCCGGCCAGCGCCTCGCGGATCTCCAGGTCCGACGGGCTCGGCACCCGGGCGAGGAGGTCGTGCGCGGCGACGACGAGGCCGGGTGTGCAGAAGCCGCACTGCACCGCGCCGCACTCGACGAACGCCTCCTGCACCGGGTGCAGCCGCTCGCCGTCCGCGAGCCCCTCGACCGTCACCACCTCGCGGCCGATCGCCTGGCCGGCGGCGACCAGGCAGGCGCAGACCGGCTCGCCGTCCAGGTAGACGGTGCAGGAGCCGCACTCCCCCTGCTCGCAGGCGTTCTTGGCACCCGGCAGGCCCATCCGCTCGCGCAGCACGTACAGCAGGCTCTCGCCGGGCCAGACGTCGTCGACCGACTGCTCGGTGCCGTTGACCGTGGTGGTGACGCGCATCGTCAGGCCGCCTTCCGGTAGTCGTTCCAGGCCCAGGTGGCGGCGCGCCGGGCCATCACCGCCAGCGAGTGCAGCCGGTAGGCGGCGCTCCCCCGGACGTCGTCGATGGGTGAGGCGGCAGCCGCCACGCGCTCGCCGAAGGCGGCGGCCAGCGTCTCGGGCAGCTCGCCGCGGGACTCCCACAGACCGGCGGCCTCGAGCTCGCCGGCGAGGAACGTCTCGGCCTCCGGCGCCCGCCGCGGGGTCGGCGCGGCTGAGCCGATGCCGGTGCCGACGGCGCCGCGGTCGGGGTGCAGGGCGCAGGCGAACGCGGAGACGGCGATGACCATGGCGTTGCGGGTGCCGACCTTGCAGAACTGCTGCGGGCCGGCCGCCGCCGGCACGAGCACCGCCGCGATGAGCTCGTCGGGCTCGAGGGCGTTGCGCTTCACGCCGAGGTAGAACTCCGCGGCCGGGACCAGCCGCACCCCGCGGGCGGCGGAGGCGATCTCGACGACCGCGCCGGCGGCCAGCAGCGGCGGGTGCGCGTCACCGGCCGGGGACGCCGACCCGAGGTTGCCGCCGACCGTGCCCCGGATCCGGATCTGCGGAGAGCCCACGGTGCGCGACGCCATCGCCAGCCCGGGCAGCTGCGCCCCCAGGTCCTCGATCACCCGCGCGTACGGCACGCCGGCGCCGAGCCGGATCCGTCCGTCGTCCGCACCCCACTCCCGCAGCTCGGCCACGCGGCCGAGGTCGAGCAGGGCGCCGGGCCGGCGCCGGTCGAAGTTGAGATCGACCATGACGTCGGTGCCGCCGGCGATCGGCAGGGCATCGGGGCGTTCCGCCCGCAGCGTCAACGCCTCCGCCCACGTCGTCGGCTGCAGGAAATCCATGCGCGCTCCTCGCGGTCCCCCGTAGATGTTCCTGGAAGACAACAGTGCGCGGAAGGGACTGGCAAGGGTGCCGCGGCGTCCGGCACCGGTTCGTGACGGTCAGGGGCGGCCGAACGTCGCGATCGAGTCGACCGCCAGCTCGAACAGCACGCGCCGCTCGTTCTTCCCGGGGTCACGCAGCCCGTACGGGGGCTCGTTACCGGTGTACTTGGTCCAGATCCGGTCGAGCTGCGCGGTGACGCGCGGACCCTCCTCGGGATCGTCCTCGGAGATCTCCCGCGTGACCGTCGCCTTGATGCTGAGCCAGTGGTAGGGGTTGGCGGGATTCATCAGCATGAACGTCGCCTGCGGGTGGGCCCGCAGCCACTCGACCTTCTTGCGGTGCGTGGCCAGGTTCAGCAGGACCGTGCTGCCCTCGTAGTCGAACCACACCGGGGTCAGGTTCGGCCGGCCCGTGTTCCCGAGCACCGCCACGACCGCGGTGACCGGCTGGTCGATCAGCTGCTTGTAGACCGGATCCAGATCCTCGAGGCTCTGCACCGCCTCGTGCGCCCCGACCTGGAACTGACCGGGTTGCGTCCCCTCGGCGACGTCCCGGAACTTCGCCACCGTGATCGACATGCGAGCTCTCCTCCGCCTCCGGAGGCCGACGCCCCCCTGAGGTCGGACAGTAATCTGCGTCACATCCCGGGTCGCGGTGGGAGCTCACGAGCGGCCCGCCCGTCGGCTGTCCCCCCACACAGGCCGGGACCCGGGATCGGCGCGATCCCGGGTCCCGGCGTGCGGCGGACCGCGGCGCTGCGTCGCGCCTGCCTACGGGCGCGCCGCCCCCTCGGCGCGGGTGCCCGGACGGCGCATCGACAGCGGTGTGGCGACGTCCTCGAGGGACTTGCCCTCCGCGGAGACGCCGATGAGCGCAGCCACGAGACCGCCGACGATCATGACGCCGGCACCGAGCAGGTAGCCGCCGAACAGCGGCCCCCGGTCCGAGCCGTCGCCGATCAGCCAGCCGTAGATGAGCGGCCCGAGGGCACCGAAGCACTGGGCGATGGCGAAGAACACGGCGATCGCCTTCGCCCGGACCTCCTGCGGGAAGATCTCGCTGACGGTGAGGTACGCCGAACTGGCACCCGCCGAGGCGAAGAAGAAGATCGCGCACCAGGCGATGGTCTGCGTCGTCGCGGTCAGCGCGTCCGCCTGGAAGAGGAACGCCGTGACCGCCAGCAGGGCCCCGGCCAGGATGTACGTGCCGGAGATCATCTTCTTGCGGCCCACCGTGTCGAACAGGTGCCCCAGCAGGAACGGCCCCGCCAGGTTGCCCACCGCGAAGGCGATGAGGAACAGCGGCGCCTTCTTCTCGTCCACGTCGTAGAACGTGGTGAGGACGATCGTGTAGGTGAAGAAGATCGAGTTGTAGAGGAACGACTGCGTGATCATCAGCGTGGCGCCGTAGATCGCCCGCTGCGGGTACTCCTTGAACAGCACTCGGGCCAGCGCGAAGTAGCCGATCTGCTCCGTCGGGCTGATCTCGACGGCCTTCTCGTCGGGCACCGGCGGCAGGTGCCGGCCGCCGGTCTCGGCCTCGTGCTCGATGTAGGCGATCGTCTGCTCGGCCTCGGCCTCGTGGCCGTGCATGACCTGCCACCGCGGGCTCTCCGGGAGGTTCCGGCGGACGAGGATGATCACCAGGCCCAGAACCGGGCCGAGGAGGAAGGCCACCCGCCAGGCGATGCCCGGGTCGAGCTGGTTGAGGAAGACGTAGGTGCCCAGGGTGCCGATGAGCGCCCCGGCCCAGTAGGTGCCCATCACCATGATGTCGACGCGGCCCCGGAACCGGGCGGGGATCAGCTCGTCGATGGCGGAGTTGATCGCCGCGTACTCCCCGCCGATGCCCATGCCGGCGATGAACCGGGTCGCGTACAGGAAGACCAGCGAGCCCACCCCGTTGCCCAACGTGAAGGCGGTGAGGCCGCTGCCGATCAGGTAGACGGCCAGGGTGATGATGAACAGCTTCTTGCGCCCCAGCCGGTCGGCCAGGGAGCCGAAGAACAGTGCCCCGACGACCTCGCCGGCCAGGTACACGGTGGCCATGAGGCCCGCCTGGAAGGTCGTGATGCCGAGCGTCTCCTCCTTGGTCAGCGTCGCGACGACGGCACTGGCGACGGTGATCTCCAGCCCGTCCAGGATCCACGCGATGCCGAGCGCGATGACCATCCGGGTGTGGAACGGCGACCAGGGCAGTCGGTCGATCCGGGCCGGGATGAGGCTGCGAATTGCTCCGGGCTTCGTCGCCTCGGCAGCAGTCGTCATGGAGGGTCCTCCGGTAGGGGGTACGTGAGGTGGCGCCCCCGCCTACCCGCCGGGAACTCGTTGATGCACGAAACTTTCTCCGGCACCCGGCGGGGTGAATCCCGGTCGTCCCGGATGAATGCCCAGGAAGCGACGGGGGTCCGGCCGAGGCCGGACATGCGTCGGCGGCGACCCCCCGGGGGGGGAGCCGCCGCGGACGTGCGCGCGGACGGCGGGCTACTGGACGGTGATGCGGTCCGTCGCCGGCGCCGACACCGGCTGGTTCGCCGCCAGGTAGGCGGTGAACGCGTCGAGATCGATCGGTCCGGTCACCGCGTTCTGCCCTCCGGGCAGCACGGTGAAGCCGTCACCTCCGCCGGCCAGGAAGTTGTTCACCGTGACCCGGTAGGTCTGCCCGTCGACGACGGCCGCCCCGCCGATCGTGAGCGTCTCGTTGAGCACGCGCCCACCGGCGCAGCTGCCGGTCGTGCTGGGCGCGCCCGCGGCGGTGACGGTGTAGCGCACCGTGGCGGAGGGCTGGAGCACCCGGATCGCCGGTCCGACGTACTGCTCCTCCAGCAGGCACTGCAGCTGGGCGCCCGTCAGGTCCAGGGTCACCAGGTTGTTGGCGAAGGGCTGGACCGTGAACGCCTGCTCGTAGGTGACCGCGCCCGCCGGCAGGTCGGCACGGACGCCGCCCGGGTTCATGAAGGCGGCCACGGCGCCCTCCTCGTCGTCGGTGGCCGCCAGCTGCGCGTCGGCGATGAGGTTGCCCAGCGCGGACTCCCCGCTCGCGACGGCCGCCCGGGTGATCACGGCGCTGGTCGTCCCGACCACCTCGGTCGCGATCGGCCCCAGCGCCGTGCGGTAGCGCGCGATCAGCTCGGTCTGCGCCGCATCCTTGGCCACCGTCCGGTCGACGAGGACGTTGTCGGCCGAGGCCGTCACCACATCACCGGTGCGCTTGTCGATCTGCAGGTCGATGTCGGTGACCAGTCGCCCGAACGAGCTGGCGCTGGTGACCAGCTTGCCGTCGAGCTCGCAGTTGTAGGCCTGGTGGGTGTGACCGGAGACGACCACATCGATGGAGTCGCTCATCCCGGTCGCGATGTCGACGATCGGGCCGGACAGCCCGTTGCAGCCGTTGACGTCCCACGCGTCCGCCCCGGTCTGGACACCGCCCTCGTGCAGGAGGACGACGATCGACTCGACGCCCTTCTCCTGCAGCTTCGCGGCGTGGGTGTTGGCGGTCTCCACCTCGTCGGCGAAGTCGAGACCGGCGACGCCCTCCTGGCTGACGATCTGCTTGGTCCCCTCGAGGGTCATGCCGATGAACCCGACCTTCACCCCGGCCACCTCGTGGACGGCGTACGGATCGAGCAGCGGCTCCCCGGTCTCGGTGACGAACGCGTTGGCCGACAGGTACTCGAACTCCGCCCCCTCGTACGGGGTGCCGTCCGCGCACCCGTCGACCGGGTGACAGCCGCCGTCCTGGATGCGCAGCAGTTCGGCAGCGCCCTCGTCGAACTCGTGGTTGCCCACGCTGGCGTAGTCCAGGCCGGCCAGGCCGAGCGACTCGATGGCCGGCTCGTCGTGGAACGCGGCCGACAGGAGCGGCGAGGCCCCGATCAGGTCGCCCGCGGCGACGGTGATGGAGTTGCCCGCCTCCTGCGCGGCCTCGAGCTGGGCCAGCTGGGTGGCCAGGTACTCGGCGCCGCCCGCGTCCACCGTCGGGGCCGTCGCCGCCCCGGCGCCGTCCGGGTCCGCACCCGTCTGGATCCGGCCGCCGGAGCCGCCGGGCGGCTCGAGGTTGCCGTGGAAGTCGTTGAGGGCGAGCAGCTGGACGTCGACCAGCTTGGCCGGCTTGTCGCCCGCCGCGGCCGGGGACAGGGTCGCGACGACCGTCAGGACGGACGACGTCGTCGTCACGGCGGCGACGGCAGCCATGCGGCGCAGGATGGTTCGTTCCATTCCGGAGGCTCCTGGAGAAGGCGGATCAGACAGGCTCTGCGGCGACCTCGGCGGTTCCGGACCATCGGCCTCTGCACCTGCGGCCGCTCGATGGGCGATGGATGGATCGTGCATGACCACGACCCGGATGTCAGTTCCTGATCGCCGCCCCCCGGTGTGTCCGGTCCCACCCACCGTCCGGGTGATGTGCGCATCGTCGGCCGCCCGGGTGGGCATGATCGGCCCATGCACCTTCCCGAGCCCCGCGGACCGCTCAGCGAGGCCCTGTTCCGGAACCTGGCCGCGGGCACGCTCGCGCCGGGCACCGTCGAGCAGGCCGAGCGGGTCACGCCGGACGACCCCATGCGCGACGACGACCTGCAGATCAGCCTGGCCGTCCTGTACGAGCTGCACTACCGGGGCTTCTCCGGCGTTCCGGACGCCTGGGAGTGGGACCCGGGGCTCCTCGGGCTCCGCGCCGTTCTCGAGCAGCGGCATCTCGATGCCCTCCGCGACCGCACCGGGCCGATCGCGGTCACCGACGAGCCGGTCGACCGGCAGCTCGCCGCCCTGATCGCCGCGGACGACGGCCCGTCGCTGTCCAGCTTCATGGCCAAGCAGGGCACGCTCGAGCAGTGGCGGGAGTACCTGACGCTGCGGTCGGTCTACCACCTCAAGGAGGGCGACCCGCACACGTTCGCCATCCCCCGCCTCGGCGGCCGCGCCAAGGCGGCGATGGTGGAGATCCAGGCCGACGAGTACGGCGGTGGGTCGCTGGTGCGGATGCACAGCGAGCTGTTCGGGGGCCTGATGTGCGACCTCGACCTGGACTCGACCTACGGCGCCCTCTGGGACGACGCGCCCGCGGCCGCCTTCGCCTCGGTCAACACGATGTCCCTGTTCGGCCTGCACCGTCGCTGGCGGGGCGCAGCGGTCGGCCACCTGACCGCCGTGGAGATGACGTCGTCGGAGCCCAGCCGCCGGTACTCCGCCGGGCTGCGCCGGCTCGGGTACGGCGAGCGGACGACGGTCTTCTACGACGAGCACGTGGAGGCCGACGCCGTCCACGAGCAGATCGCGTCGGTGGACATGTGCGGCTCGCTGGTCGCCGAGCAGCCGGACCTGCTGCCCGACGTCCTGTTCGGCGCCGCCGCGTCGCTGGCCATGGACGCCGTCGCCGCGGAGCACCTCCTCGGCGCCTGGGCGGCCGGGCGGTCGGCCCTGCGCCGGGAGCGCCCGCTCGCGGCCTGACCGTCAGGCGCCGGCCGGCGCCTCGGCGGGGACCTCCCGGTCCGCGGTCCGGCTGATCGCCCAGCCGAACAGCGCCGCCACCGGGAACATCAGCACGCTGTAGACGGCGGCCGGGACGGCGAGTTCGACGCTGTCCAGCACGGAGATGGCCACGGCGATGGCCAGGGTGCCGTTGTGCACGCCGATCTCGAAGGCGCTCGCGATCGCCTGCCGCTGCACCACCCCCAGCGCCCGTGGCACGAAGAAGCCGGCGGTCAGGCTGGCAAGGCAGAACAGGAGCGCGGGCAGCCCGACGTCGCTGAGGTAGCCGAAGAAGTCCTCCCGCTCGGCGACGATCGTGCCGACGATGACGAGGGCCAGCACCACGGCGGACAGGATGCGCACCTGCTTGTCCATGCGGTCGGCGAACGCCGTCGCGCGATGGCGGACCAGCATCCCCAGCGCGACCGGCACGAGCACGATCACGAACACCTGCAGGGTCTTGCCGAGCTGCAGGCCGAGGTCTCCGCCGTCAGCCGGGTCGAAGTACGCGATGGCCAGGTTGGTGATCAGGGGCAGCGTGACGACGGCGATCAGCGAGTTCACGGCGGTCAGCGTGATGTTGAGCGCGACGTCCCCGCGGAAGAGGTGGCTGAACAGGTTGGCCGTCGTGCCACCCGGCGACGCCGCCAGCAGCATCAGTCCGACGGCGAGCAACGGCGGCAGGTCGAAGGCGAGCACCAGCCCGAAGCACACGGCGGGCAGGACCAGCAACTGCAGGGTCAGGGCGATGAGGACGGCCTTCGGCGAACGTCCGACGCGGGCGAAGTCGCCCACCGTCAGCGACAGTCCGAGGCCGAACATCACCAGGGCGAGCGCCAGCTGGAGCGCGACGGTGGTGACTGATGAACCCATGGGGCCCTCCGATCAGGTGCCGGAGGCCCACGTGCGGATCCGCCCGGCGGGACGTGCCGCACATCGTCGGGCACGACCGGACCGTTTCCGGTCCCCGGACACGCCGGATCACCCGCGGGGGTCGTCCTCGGTGCCCGGTCGGATGAGCTCCCGGATGGTCTGCACGGGCCGGGGGCGGCTCGGCGCGCTCGGCGCGGAGAACCCCGACCGCTTGTGCGAGCCGTCGCAGAACGGCTTGATGCCCGACTTCCCGCACCGGCAGAGTGCGATCGTCTCCCGGCCGGGGTCGATCTCGCCGCCGTCCTGGTCCAGCAGCCGGAAGTCCCCGCGCACGATCAGCGGGCCGTCCCGGTACGGCGTGATGGTCGCCCCGCCGTCCTGCGCGGGCGCGAGGTGGGCATCGTCGGGCAGGCCGGGCTCGTCGGGCAGCGGTCGGGACACGACCCTCCCCTGCCCGGCCGGTTCCCCCGGCACACCCTCACTCACTCGAACGACGTGCTCCCCCACCGGTTGATCATCGGCAGGCGGCCGCTCGCCACGCCGACGGCCTCAGCCATCTGGCGATGATCAACTCGCCGGCGTCTGGCCGTAGAAGACCTGTTCCACGACGGCCCGCGCGCGGCGGGTGGTGCGGCGGTAGTCCTCGACGAACCGGCCGGCGTCCAGGTCGGGTCCGTATCCGCAGGCCCGGGCGACGCCGACGAGCTCGGAGCCGGGGCGGGGCAGCTGGTCACTGGGCCGGCCGCGGACCAGGAAGATCGCGTTGCGGGCGCGGGTGGCGAGCTCCCAGGCCGCGTGCAGCGCCTCGGTCTGATCGCCGTCCAGCAGGTCGGCATCGCCGAGTGCGGCGAGTCCGTCCACGGTCGACGGCGTCCGCAGCGCCGGGACGTCAGCCGCGTGCTGCAGCTGCAGGAGCTGGACCGTCCACTCGACGTCGGAGAGCCCCCCGCGGCCGAGCTTGGTGTGGGTGGCCGGATCCGCGCCGCGCGGCAGCCGCTCCCGCTCGACCCGGGCCTTGATCCGGCGGATCTCGGCGACCTGCTCGGCAGTGAGGCCCTCGGCCGGATACCGGATGGGATCGATCAGGGTCACGAAGTCGGCACCGAGCTGCTCGTCGCCGGCGACGGGCACCGCGCGCAGCAGCGCCTGCACCTCCCAGACCGAGACCCAGCGTTCGTAGTACTCGCGGAAGGCGTCGATGCTGCGCACCAGCGCCCCCTGCCGGCCCTCGGGACGCAGGTCGGCGTCCACCTCGAACGCCGGGTCCGGCGCGGGCTCGCTCAGCAGCCGGCGCAGCGTGTGCGCGACCGCGTTCGCGGCGGCCGTCGCCTTCCCCTCGTCGGCACCCTCGCGGGGGCGGTGGACGAACAGCACGTCGGCGTCGGACCCGAAGCCCATCTCGCCACCGCCGAGGCGGCCCATGCCGATCACCGCGAGGTCCATGGTCACGTCGGCGGGCTCGATGCCGGTCTCCTGGGCGTGGGCCCGCAGCGCGACGTCCAGGCCGGCCTGCAGGGTGGCGACGGCGATGTCGGTGAGCGCCCGGCCGAGCCGGGCGACGTCGAGGCGGCCGAGCAGGTCGGCGCATGCGACCCGCAGCAACTCGTGCCGGCGCAGGCCGCGCAGCACCCGCATGCCCGCCTGCGGGTCGGGGGCCCGCGCGGCGGCCTGCCGCCACGCCCCGGCGAGCGCGCCCGCGCCCCGCGGCTCCAGCTCGGCGTCCTCGGCCAGGATGCGCAGCGCCTCCGGCGTCCGGGTGAGCAGCGACGCGACGTACTGGCTGGAGCCCAGCAGCTGGGCCAGCCGCTCGGCCACCTGCCCCTCGTCGCGCAGCAGCCGCAGGTACCACTGGTTGCCGCCCAGGGCCTCGCTCACCTGGCGGTAGGCCAGCAGACCGGCGTCCGGGTTGGGCGCGGAGGCCAGCGCCTGCAGGAGGACGGGCAGCAGGTATTTCTGCATCGACGCCGAGCGGGAGACGCCGCCGGTCAGCGCGCCCAGGTGCCGCAGGGCCCCCTCGGGATCGGCGAAGCCGAGGGCACGCAGCCAGTCGCCGGCCGCCTTCGACCCGAGCTGGAGGTGCTGGCCCGGCACCCGGGCCACCGCGGAGAGCAGCGGCCGGTAGAAGAGCTTCTCGTGCAGCCGCCGCACCTCGCGGGTGTGCAGCGCGAGTTCCGCCTGCAGGACGTCGACGGCCTCACCGCGGTGGTCGGGCTTGTAGCCCAGCGACCGGGCGAGCCAGCGCAGCTGCTGCTCGTCGGTGGGCAGCAGGTGGGTGCGGCGCAGCCGCAGCAGCTGGAGCCGGTGCTCGACGGTCCGCAGGAAGCGGTAGGAGGCGATCAGCGTGGCGGCGTCCTCGCGCCCGACGTACCCCCCGGAGGAGAGCGCCTGGAGCGCGGGGAGCGTGCCGCCGAGCCGGAGGGTCTGGTCGACCCGGCCGTGCACCATCTGCAGCAGCTGGACGGCGAACTCGACGTCGCGCAGGCCGCCCCGGCCCAGCTTGAGCTCCCGGTCCGCCTGCGCGGCCGGGATGTTGGCCTCCACCCGTCGGCGCATCGCCTGCACCTCGCCGACGAATCCGGGCCGGTCACCGGCGGTCCACACCCGCGGCCAGAGGGCGTCGACGTAGGCACGGCCCAGATCGGGGTCGCCCGCGACGGGCCGCATCTTCAGCAGGGCCTGGAACTCCCAGGTGCTCGCCCACTGCTCGTAGTAGGCGGCGTGCCCGGACACCGTGCGGACCAGGGCGCCGGCCTTGCCCTCGGGGCGCAGCGCGGCGTCGACCTCCCAGGCCGCCTCGTGGCAGATCCGCATCAGGGCGGCTGCCACCCGGGTGGCGCTGCTCAGGGCGGGTCCCTCGGCGTCGGTCGGGTCGACCGGCTCGGCCACGAACACGACGTCGACGTCGCTGACGTAGTTGAGCTCCCGGCCGCCGCACTTGCCGAGCCCGATGACGGCCAGCCGGCAGGCCGCGGCGGAGGCGGGCTGCTCGGCGACGGCGAGGGCCAGCCCGGCGGTGAGCACGGCGGCGGCGATGTCGGCCAGCTCGGCGGCGGCGTCCTCCGCGGGCAGCCCGTCCCCGAGATCGCGGCCGGCCAGCGAGAGGACGGCGCGGCGGTAGGCCAGGCGGAGCGCGGCGATCCGCTTCGGCGAGGCGTCGGGTGCCGCCTTGCCCAGTCGCACACCCCACGGCGGGTCGTCGGGATCGGCACCGACGGCGAGGAGCATCTGCCGTTCCAGCTCGCGGGCCGACGGACCGTCGGCGCCGCGGCCGGCCCCGTCCCCGTCGGCGTCCAGCACGGCCCAGTCGGCGGGGCGGGCCGCGAGGTGGTCGGCCAGCCCGGAGCTGGCCCCCAGCACGGCGAGCAGCCGGCTGCGCAGCAGCGCGGACCCCCGCAGCCGGGCCAGCAGAGCGGCGGCGAACCCGCCGCTGCTGTCGGCGGAGTCCAGCGCCTCCACCAGCCGGTGCAGCGAGCGGAGGGCCAGATCGGGGTCGCCGGCCCGCGCGAGGGCGGCCACGACGGGGCCCGCCTCGGGGTCGGCCGGCTCGTTGCGCTCCAGGTCCCACAGGCCCAGGGCGGGGTCGGCCAGCAGGCGCGCGGCGCGTTCGCCGTCCTCGAAGCCGAACCGCACCAGCCGCACCACCGCCCGGCGCGGGACCTCCACCTCGGCCCTCGTCATGGAGTCAGGCGGCCGATCGGGCGCGGGCCCGGACGAGGTCGGCGAACCGCGCCGCGAAGGGCGCCCACGCCTCCGCCACGTCGGGATGGGCCGCGTCGGAGCGCAGGCAGATGGTCTCCCGGTCGTGCGGGCTCGCCGCGACGCCGACCACGTCGCGCTCGGCCCACTCGTGCACGACCTCCGGCGTCGTCTCGATGTGGAACTGCAGGCCGTAGACGTGCCGGCCGACGCGGAAGGCCTGGTTCTCGTAGAACGGGTTGCTCGCCAGCAGCGTGGCCCCGGTCGGGAGCCGGGAGATCTCGTCGTGGTGGAACTGGATCACGTCCGGGGAGAGCGGCAACGGGCCGAACACGGGGTCGGCGTCCGCGGCGTCCCGCTTGGCGACGAGGGTCGCGCCGACCTCCGGGCCGTCGACGCCGGGCCGCACCGTTCCGCCACCGACGTCGGCGAGGAGCTGGGCGCCCAGGCAGATGGCCAGCGTCGGGAAGTCGGCGGCCAGTGCCTGCCTCAGCAGATCGCGGACCGGGACGAGCTCGGGGCTGGTCGCCTCGTCGTCCGTCGCCGACTGCGGCCCACCGAGGACGACCATCCCGTCGTGACCGGCGAGGTCGTCCGGCAGCGGTTCGCCGAGGCCCAGGTGCCGCTCGTCGAGCTCGAGGCCGGCGTCCCGCAGCCAGTCGCCGAGCCGGGCGAGCGGATCGGTCTCATGGACGACGAGGACGAGCAGGCGGGCCACGCCGTCGAGGTTAGTTCCCGCTGCACACGGGCGGCCAAGATGGCCATCCTGGCCGCCCGGGGTCAGAGGCCGGGGAGGTAGCGCTGCAGCTCGAAGGGCGTGACGTTCTGACGGTAGGAGTTGAACTCCTCCCACTTGTTGCGCAGGAAGAACTCGAAGACGTGCTCGCCCAGGGTCTCGGCGACCAGCTCACTGCCCTGCATCGCGGTCAGCGCCTCGCCCAGGGACACCGGCAGGTCCTCGTAGCCGGCGGCGCGACGCTCCGTGTCGGTGAGCGACCAGACGTCGTCCTCGGCCTCCGGCGGCAGCTCGTAGCCCTTCTCGATCCCCCGCAGGCCGGCGGCCAGGAGGACCGCGAAGGTCAGGTACGGGTTGCAGGCGGAGTCCGGCGACCGCACCTCGATCCGTGCCGACTGGGCCTTGCTCGGCTTGTACGACGGCAGCCGGACCAGCGCCGACCGGTTGGCCCGGCCCCACGTCGCCGCCGTCGGCGCCTCGGTGCCGGCCAGCAGGCGGCGGTAGGAGTTGACCGTCTGGTTGGTGACGGCGGTGAACTCGCGGGCGTGGGTGAGCAGGCCGGCGATGAACTGCTTGCCCGTCGTGGACAGGCGCATCGGGTCGGCGGCGTCGTGGAAGGCGTTGCGGTCGCCCTCGAACAGCGACACGTGGGTGTGCATCGCCGAGCCGGCCAGGTCGGTGAACGGCTTGGGCATGAACGTGGCGTGCACGCCCTGGGCCAGCGCGACCTCACGGACGACGTGCCGCAGCGTCATGATGTTGTCGGCCATCGACAGCGCGTCGGCGTAGCGCAGGTCGATCTCCTGCTGCCCGGGTGCGACCTCGTGGTGGCTGAACTCCACCGAGATCCCCATGGCCTCCAGCGCGAAGACCGCCTCCCGCCGGAAGTCGTGCGCGACGTTGTGCGTGGACAGGTCGAAGTAGCCGCCGGTGTCGGCCGGCTGGGGCGGGCTGCCGTCGGTGGGGAGGTCCTTCAGCAGGAAGAACTCGACCTCGGGGTGCGTGTAGAAGGTGAACCCCATGTCGGCGGCCTTGGCCAGCGCCCGGCGCAGCACGTGGCGCGGGTCGGCCCAGGCCGCGGAGCCGTCGGGCAGCGTGATGTCGCAGAACATGCGCGCGGTGTCGCTGGCCTGCCCCTTGGCCGCCGGCATGACCTGGAAGGTGCCGGGATCGGGCTTGGCGAGCATGTCGGACTCGTAGACCCGGGCGAAGCCCTCGATCGCCGAGCCGTCGAAGCCGATGCCCTCCGCGAACGCCGCCTCGATCTCGGCCGGTGCCACCGCGACGGCCTTGAGGTAGCCGGAGACGTCGGTGAACCAGAGCCGCACGAAGCGGATGTCGCGCTCTTCGAGGGTGCGCAGGACGAACTCCTGCTGGCGGTCCATGCTGGCCATGATCGCGTCCGCTCGTTTCCGGGGTGTGACAGCGCCTTGATTCAGCCCTCAGCCTGCCCCGTCCGGGTTGTCGCTGCACGGGTGGGCGCCGGATCGCGTTCCGTGTCTCCGTGGGAATCACCGTCCGGGTGCACGGCCGCGCGGCGCGTCGGCCCGTGTTCCGCGCACGCGGACGACGATCGACGGCGGGAACGTTCAGCTCGCCAGCTCCTCCAGGGGCGTGTCCGGATCCGCGAGGCGGTCGGGCTCCACCTGCCGCTGCGAGCGGATCAGTTCCTGGATCGGGTCGGTGACGTCCCAGACGTTGACGTTCATGCCCGCGGTGACCCGGCCGTCCGCCGTCCAGAAGGCGATGAACTCCCCGTCGTCGGGGTTGCCGCGGCAGACCACCGTGTCGCCGCGCCCGCCCAGGCCCGAGTACTCCATGCCGAGGTCGTACTGGTCGGTGAAGAAGTACGGCACCCGCTCGTAGCTCACGTCCTGGCCGAGCATCGACCGTGCCGCGGCCGGCCCCTGGTTCAGGGCGTTGGCCCAGTGCTCGACGCGCACGTGCCGGTCGTAGAGCGGGTGGAACGCCGACGCGATGTCGCCGGCTGCGAACACATCGGCGGCCGACGTCCGGAGTGCCGCGTCGGCGACGACGCCGTTGTCCACGTCCAGCCCGCCCGAGGTGGCGAGGTCGGTGTTCGGGACGGCGCCCACGCCCACGACGACGACGTCCGCGGGCAGCTCCTCGCCACCGTCGGTGACGACGGAGGTCACCGAGTCGGCGCCCCGGAACTCGCGCACCCCGGTACCGGTCCGCACGTCGACACCCTGCCCCCGGTGCAGCCTGGCGAACACCTCCCCCATCTCCGCACCCAGGACGGCGTGCAGCGGGGTGGGCTGCGGCTCGACGATGGTCACCGCGTTCCCGTAGGTACGGGCGGCCGCGGCCACCTCCAGGCCGATCCAGCCACCACCGACGACGACGACGTTCCGCCCGCCGCCGGAGAGGTCGTCCAGCAGCCGGTCGGAGTCGGCCAGCGTGCGCAGGTAGCGGACGCCGTCCAGCTCGGCGCCCGGGACGGGCAGCCGCCGCGCCGACGACCCGGTCGCGAGGAGCAGCTTCGCGAACGCGAGCTCCTTCCCCGTGTCGAGCGTGAGGTGGTGCCCGGCGGGATCCAGGCCGGTCGCCCGGACGCCGGTCCGCAGGTCGACGTCGTTCGCCGCGTACCACCCGGCGTCGTGCACCCGGGCCTTCTCCCGCTCCGCCGTGCCGAGGAGGTAGCCCTTCGACAGCGGCGGCCGCTCGTAGGGGTTCTCCGGCTCGGCGGCGACGAGGACGAGCGGCCCCTCGTAGCCCTCGCCGCGCAGCGTCTCCGCCGCCTTCGCGCCGGCCAGTCCGCCGCCGACGATCACGAAGGGCTCTGTGTTCGGCATCGTGCTCAACCTCCCGCTCGGGTGAGGGCGAGAAACTCCATCCGGGAGCGAGGATCCTCCCGCAGCAGCCCGTGCAGGGCAGATGTCGTCGTGCGGGGTCCGGCGCCCCGTCTCCGGACTACGATGTGGTCCTCGTCACAGGACGCCCGGACCCGGGGCGGTTGGCCGTTCCGAGCCGCGCGGCACCGCGGGCGGGGCGCCGGAGGGCGACATGACCGCCATTCTCGTAGTGCTCGCGATCCTGGTCCTGGGCCTGCTGGTGCTCCTCGGTGCGAGCGTCCGCGTGGTCACCCAGTTCGAGCGGGGCGTGGTCCTCCGCTTCGGTCGGTTGCGCGGTGACCCGCGGGGTCCGGGCCTGAACCTGATCAACCCGGTGGCCGATCGGCTGCACAAGGTGAACATGCAGATCGTGACGATGCCGGTGCCCGCGCAGGAGGGCATCACCCGCGACAACGTCACCGTCAAGGTGGACGCGGTCGTCTACTTCAAGGTCTTCGACCCGGTCCGGGTGGTCGTCGACGTGCAGAACTACCAGGCCGCCATCGCCCAGGTCGCCCAGGCGTCGCTGCGCTCGATCATCGGCAAGAGCGACCTCGACGACCTGCTGTCCAACCGCGAGCGGCTCAACCAGGGCCTCGAGCTGATGATGGACAGCCCGGCGGTGGACTGGGGAATCCACATCGATCGGGTCGACATCAAGGACGTCGCCCTGCCGGAGTCGATGAAGCGCTCGATGTCGCGCCAGGCCGAAGCCGAGCGCGAACGCCGGTCCCGGGTGATCACCGCCGAGGGCGAGCTGCAGGCGTCGGAAAAGCTGGCCCAGGCCGCCGAGGTGATGACCGCCCACCCGGCGGCGCTGCAGCTCCGCCTGCTGCAGACCGTCGTCGAGGTGGCCGCCGAGAAGAACTCGACCCTCGTCCTCCCCTTCCCCGTCGAGCTGCTCCGGTTCCTGGAGCGGGCCACCCCGGCCGAGCAGGCCCCGTCCGCCGTGGCATCGCCGACCAACGGCGTCCCCGTCCAGCGCTCCACGCCCGCCCCGGCCGCACCCGCGGTGGGTTCGGGGTGATCGTGTAGACAGCCGTCCCGTCTGGCAGGCCGCACCGGCCAGCGGCGAGACTGTGCCCGTGAACGATCAGCAGCGGGTGCAGCTGCGGGTGGCCCTCGCCCAGGTCGACACCCGGGTGGGCGACCTCTCCGGGAACGTCGAGCTGGTGCACCGGTGGACGGCGCAGGCGGCCGAGGCCGGCGCACACCTCGTCGTCTTCCCCGAGATGACCCTGACCGGCTACCCGCCCGAGGATCTCGTGCTGCGGGAGTCCTTCGCCCGGGCCAGCGAGCACGCGCTCGTCGACCTGGCCGCCGCCCTGGCCGACGAGGGGCTCGGGGACGTCGCCGTCGTCGTCGGGTACCTGGCCCACACCGAGGGCAGCGGCCCGGCCCCGGTCGACCACCCGCCGGTCGACGACGCCGACCGGCCCGGTGACGCCAACCCCCGCCGCGGCGCCCCGCGCAACGCCGCCGCCCTGCTGCACGGCGGGCGGGTCGTCGTCCGCTACTACAAGCGGCACCTGCCCAACTACGGCGTCTTCGACGAGGCCCGCTACTTCGTGCCGGGCGCCGAGCTGCCGATCGTCCGGCTGCACGGGGTCGACGTCGCGCTGACCATCTGCGAGGACCTGTGGGTCGAGGGCGGCCCGTGCGGGGTCGCCGGCCAGGCCGGCGTGGACCTCGTCGTCTCCCCCAACGCCTCCCCCTACGAGCGGGCCAAGGACGACCTGCGCTTCCCGCTGGTGCGCCGCCGGGCCGCCGAGGCGCACGCGCCGGTCGTCTACTGCAACCAGGTCGGTGGCCAGGACGAGCTCGTCTTCGACGGCGACTCGCTCGTGGTCTCCGCGGACGGCGAGCTGCTCGCCCGCGCCCCGCAGTTCGTCGAGCACCTGCTGACCGTGGACCTGTCGCTGGACCGGGGCGCGGTGACCGAGCGGCGCGACGGCCGGATCGGGCCGATGACTGTCACCCGGCACGTGCTGTCGCAAGCGCCGGTGCCCGGGTTCGAGGCGCGGCCGGGGACGGTCGCCAAGCCGCTCGAGGACTGCGAGGAGGTCTGGCGGGCGCTCGTTCTCGGCCTGCGCGACTTCATCGACAAGAACGGCATGCCGTCGGTGGTGCTGGGCCTCTCCGGCGGCATCGACTCGGCGGTGGTCGCCACCCTCGCCGTCGACGCGCTGGGCGCGGATCGCGTGCACGGCGTCGGGCTGCCGTCCAAGTGGTCCAGCGAGCACTCGCTGGCCGACGCCGAGGACCTCGCGAAGCGCACCGGCCTGCACTACGACGTCGTGCCGATCGCGCCGATGGTCGACGCGTACCACGGGTCGGTCGAGCTCTCCGGCGTCGCGGCGGAGAACCTGCAGGCCCGGGTGCGCGGGACCCTGCTCATGGGGCTGTCCAACCAGCACGGGCACCTGCTGCTGACGACGGGCAACAAGAGCGAGGTCGCGGTCGGTTACTCGACCCTCTACGGCGACTCCGCCGGCGGGTTCGCGCCGATCAAGGACGTGCCCAAGACGCTGGTCTGGGATCTCGCCCGCTGGCGCAACTCCTACGCCCGCGACCGGGGAGAGACCGAGCCCATCCCGCAGAACTCGATCGACAAGCCGCCCTCGGCCGAGCTCGCCCCCGGCCAGCAGGACTCGGACTCGCTGCCCTCCTACGAGGAGCTCGACGCGGTGGTGCGCGACTACGTCGACCGCGACCTCGGGATGGCCGAGCTGCTGGAGCAGGGCCACGACCCGGAGGTGGTGGCGCGGGTCCTCCGGCTGGTGGACACGGCCGAGTTCAAGCGCCGCCAGTCGGCGCCCGGTACCAAGATCAGCCTGAAGGCGTTCGGCCGCGACCGGCGCCTGCCGATCACCAACCGCTGGCGGGAGAGCCTCCCCAGCGTCCGCGAAGGAGCATCGTGAACGAGCTCGCGAGTTCAGCAGAGGACACCACCACATGACCAACCCCCCGGCCGAGTCGGTCGTCTACGGCGGGCAGTCCTCCGCCCGCGTGCGCGTCCACCACCTGCAGCAGGCCAAGGAGCGGGGCGAGAAGTGGGCGATGCTCACCGCCTACGACACCTACAGCGCCGCGATCTTCGAGGAGGCCGGCATCCCGGTGCTGCTGGTCGGCGACTCGTCGGGCAACGTCGTCCTCGGCTACAGCAGCACGGTGCCGGTGACGGTCGAGGACCTCCTGGTGATGACCAAGGCGGTCACCCGGTCGACCAAGCGGTCGCTGATCGTCGCCGACCTGCCGTTCGGCAGCTACGAGTCGGGCCCCCAGCAGGCGTTCGAGACCGCCGTCCGGTTCATGAAGGAGGGCGGCGCGCACGCGGTCAAGCTCGAGGGCGGGGTGCGGGTCGCGTCGCAGATCAAGCTCCTGCACGACGCCGGCATCCCGGTGATGGCGCACGTCGGCTTCACGCCGCAGAGCGAGCACGCCCTCGGCGGCTACCGCGTGCAGGGCCGCGGCGCGGGCGCCGAGCAGCTGCTCGCCGACGCGCACGCCGTGCAGGACGCCGGCGCGTTCGCCGTCGTCCTGGAGATGGTACCGGCCGAGATCGCCGGGCAGGTGACCAAGGAGCTGACCATCCCGACGATCGGCATCGGCGCCGGCGCCGACTGCGACGCCCAGGTGCTGGTCTGGCCGGACATGGCCGGGCTCAACGGAGGGCGCGTGCCGAAGTTCGTGAAGAAGTACGCCGACCTGCGGTCGGAGCTGTTGCGGGCCGCCCGCGAGTACGCCGACGACGTCCGTGGCGGCACCTTCCCGGGCCCGGAGCATTCGTTCGAGTAGCGGTTCTCCGCGGCATTGCGGGTGTTGTGCCGACAGTGCCGGTGCTGCAACACCCGCAATGCCGGAGCGACACGCGCAATCCAGGACGCCTTGTTCCCGACCGAGGCCGCGGGCCCTGCCCTCACCGGTCCGGCGGTGGGACCGTGGCGCATGGGCATCGAGGAGAACAAGGACGTCGTCCGCGGGCTCGTCACGGAGTGCATCAACCCGTACCGCCCCGACCTCCTGGAGCGCTTCGTCGGGGACGACGTCCGTGCCCATCCCGGCACACCGGGCACGGCCCCGGACACCGACGGG
The DNA here is from genome assembly GCF_004570385.1 of Blastococcus sp. CT_GayMR19. Taxonomy (GTDB): domain Bacteria; phylum Actinomycetota; class Actinomycetes; order Mycobacteriales; family Geodermatophilaceae; genus Blastococcus_B. The sequence goes on from NZ_SPQL01000001.1 coordinate 129,488, forward strand.
ATCGGTCAGCTCCAGGACGCGGTGCACCGGATCCGCGGCACGTTCCCGGATCTGCACATCGAGTTCGAGCAGGTGATCGGCGAGGGTGATCTCGTCGCCGCCCGCTGGACGGCGACGGGCACCCACTCCGGCCCCCTGGCGGGCGTGCCGGCGACGGGCAGGGCCGTGCGGTGGAGCGGCACCGACGTGTACCGCCTCGTCGAGGGCCGGATCGTCGAGTGGTGGCGCAACGACGACGCCGTCTGGCTGCTCCACCAGGTCGGTCGCGACCTCGCAGACGACGCGACCGGCGCGCGGCGCCGGACCCTGGCAGGCGAACCTCGTCCCTAGGTCCCGGACCGTGCGGTTCCGACCGGCATCCGGAAGGCCGGACGGCGAGCCGGTGGCGGCTCCCCTTGCGGGTGACCGGACCGAGCATGCCCGGCTGATCGCCGCGCGGGGTGCGGGCCTGGCCGTGCCGCTCCGCGAGATGACCGCGGCGTCGCTGGAGCGACTGGTCGGCGACGCGGCTCCGGCGTCGGCCGCACGCGAGGTCGCCGCCGAGATCGCCGCCATGCCCGACCCGGCGGAACTCGTCGAGCCGCTCGTCGCGCTGACCCGCTGAGCCGCAGGACCTAGATCGCGACTGCCGGCCGGGCGCGGCGCCGCCGGGCCCGAACGGCGAGGACTGCGAAGGCGACCACGTTCGGCACGAGCGCCACCGTGTAGATGCCCGCCTGGACCGACGGCCCGGCCACGTCGAGGCCGATCGGCGCGAACACGTAGTGCCCGAGGTAGCCCCCGTCGTAGACCACGCCGCCGGCCTCCGAGCGCAGCCACAGCTCCAGCTCCGTCAACGGGCACGGCTCCCCCGCCCGGTTGACGGCCAGGATCGCGAGGCTGACCGGCAGGTGCACCCAGAGCACCCGCGGCCGCCACAGCGCGATCACCGCGCCGGTCAGCATCAGGACGACGGCGGCCCCGTGCACGACCGCCACCGTGTCGGCGAGCAGCACAGGAGAAGTCTGGCACCACGGACGGCGCATCGGCCGCCGGATCACGCGCCGGAGATGTGCAGGGCCAGCCGCGCGGTCCGGGGCCGGCCGCGCAGCCGCTCGACGAGGCGCTCCATGCCGAGCACCACCCGCGACTCGACGGGATACGCGCGCCGGATGGTCGCCCGGGCACGCACCACGTCGGCGGGCGCCTCCCGCACCTCGGCCGTCCCCGGTAGGGGCTCGACGCCGTCCTCGACCGCGCCGAACCGGCCGCACGGCCGGAGCTCGACCCGCGGGTCGGAGCGCAGCCGCTTGACCTTGCCGCTGCCGACCGGCGTGAGGACGACGAGCCCGTCGCCGTGGCGGCCGACCCACACGGGCGTCGAGACCGGAGCCCCGGAGCGGCGGAACGTGGTGAGCGAGACGAAGCGTCGGTCGGCCAGGGCCAGGAGCGGGGTCACTGGCCCACTGTAGGAGCGGCGCCGGATCAGCCGCTGAGCTGCGCGGTCAGCAGGCGGGGCGCCTCGATCAGCGACGGGCCGTACCAGGTGAGGTGCCGGCCGCTGACGAACGCCGGGCGGGCCTGGGGCCATGCCTCCGGGCCGTCGTCGGGGGTGAACGCGTAGGGCTCGTCGGGGAACACCACCAGCTCCGCATCGACCGAGGCCGGATCGTCCTTGGCCAGCTTCGGATAGCGGTCGGGCGAACCGGCGAAGACGTTCTCGACGCCGAGGCGGGCCAGGACGTCGCCCGCGAAGGTGTCCCGTCCCAGCACCATCCACGGCCGCCGCCAGATCGGGACGACGGCCCGCACTCCGGGCAGCCGCGGCGGATCGGCCCAGGCCGCGCGGGCCTCCCGGAGCCAGTGCGGTCCCGGACGGCCGAGCACCGCGCAGAGCCGGTCGAGGGAGTCCAGGGCCTGGTCGACCGTCGCCGGGGCGGTCACCCAGACCGGGATGCCGTCGGCCCGCAGCGCGGCGACGTCCTCGTCCCGGTTCTCCTCGGCGTTGGCGACGACCAGGTCGGGCCGCAGCGCCCGCACGCGGTCGAGGTCGGGCCACTTGGTGCCCCCGACGCGGGCGACGTCCAGTCCGGCGGGATGGGTGCACCAGTCGGTGGCGCCGATGAGCAGGGCGGGGTCCGTGGCGGCGATCGCCTCGGTCAACGACGGAACCAGTGAGACGACCCGGCCCGGCGACGGCCCGTCGTAGGGATGGCCGCGGTCGTCACGCACCTCGGACGGTGCCCCCTGGTCCGACTCCGCACCCTGGTCCGACTCCGCACCCTGGTCCGACTCCGCACCCTGGTCCGACTCCGCGCCCCGGTCCGCTCCTGTCTCGCCGGCGCTCGCTGCGATGCTCCCGGGGCTGTCGTCAGACGTCGCACCCTGGTCCGACTCCGCGCCCCGGTCCGCGCCTCGCTCGTTCCTCGCTGCGATGCTCCCGGGGCTGTCGTCAGACGTCGGTGACGCGGACACCGGCGTGCACCTTGTACCGGCGGTTGACCGACACGAGGTTGATCGTGAGCGCCTCGATCTGCCGCGCGTTGCGCAGCCGGCCGGCGTAGACGCCGCGCATCCCCGGTAGCCGGCCGGCCAGTGCCTGCACCGCGTCCGTGGCCTCCCGGACGTCGCCGACCACCATCACGTCGCCGTCGATGGTGGGGCGCGAGAGGTCCTGGAGCAGCACCGCGGACAGGTGGTGGAACGCGCCGACGACGTGGCTGTCGGGCAGCAGCGCCGCCGCCTGCTGGGTGACGCTGCCCTCCTCGACGTCCAGGACGTAGGCGCCGAGCTCGTCGAAGCCCATGGGGACGACGCAGTCGACGACGATCTTCCCGGCCAGCGGGGCGGCCAGCTCGGCCAGCGTGGCGGCGTGCCCGGCGTAGGGGACGGCGACGATCACGAGGTCAGCGGCCCCAGCGACGTCGACGTTCGATCCGCCCTGCACCGACACCTCGGCACCGCCGGCAGCCGGGACCGCGAGGGCGGCCACCTCGGCAGCGACCTCGGAGGCGCGGTCGGCGTCGCGGGAGCCCAGCAGGATGCGCTGCCCGGCTGCGGCCAGCCGTACGGCCAGCCCGCGTCCCTGGGGGCCGGTGCCGCCGAGCACCCCGACGACCAGATCCTCCACCGCGCGCCCGTCCGTCATGCCCGCGATCATGCCCCGCCCCCGCGTCGGGTCCGTCAGTCACCCTCCCAGGCCCGGTCCTCGGCGGTGAGCTTCTGCTCGCGCTCGGCCACCGAGTCGACGGCGCGCTCGGCCTGCGCACGGGTCTCGTACGGACCGAGCCGGTGGCGCTCCGCGCAGCCGTCCCGGGGTTCGACGGTGTGGTGCTTGAGACAGAAGAACCACGGTCCCTCGGTCATCGACAGCCTCCTCGTTCGGTCAGTGCCCTCCGGATGGTGCGTCAGCATGCACCGTGCCGCCCGGCCGAACGGGCCGTGTGAGGTCAGCGCCTGCCCCGTCGTCCCCGATCGGCAGCCGAGCGGGCGCACTCGCGGCAGATGAACGTGCCAGGTGTCGAGGCCAGCTCGGTGACCCGTCCACCGGTGAACACCCCGCCGCAGCAGCCGCAGCGGTGCAGCCCCGGAAGGGCCGCGAAAGGAGCGGGCAGCGCGAACACGGGTCGATGGTGTCGCGGACGCGGCAGGCTGCCAAGGCTCGCCGGGCTCAGCCGTCGACCATCACCTGGTCGTGACGGGCGTAGAAGGCGGTCATCTCCTCGGGGCTGAGCGTCCGGCCGCTCCGGCGCAGCTCGGCCACCTCGGTGAAGAAGTTCTCCCGCGCGATGCCGGGCGCGAAGAGGATGAGGAAGGAGGTCCACTCGTCGCCGTCGTTGCGGAAGCCGTGCGCTCCGCCCTCGTGCACCAGCGCGTAGTCGCCGGGTCCGAACGGCAGCCACTGCCCCGCGTGGAAGACCGTCAGTTGGCCGGTCAGCACGAAGAAGGACTCCGAGAACGTCGTGTGGAAGTGCGGCCCGGCACCCGGACTGTTCGGCGCCACGTGGTACTCGAGCAGGCCGTACCGGCCGGCCGTCGCCGCACCGGGAGCGACCATGCGCAGCTTGCTGGTCGGGCCGTTGGAGATCAGCGGGTGGTCCGCCAGCGTGCGGACGTCGACCAGCGCGGGGTCCAGGTGCGACATGGGCCCACCCTGGCAGCTCATCCGGCCTGCTGGGACGCGGATGTGCACGGCTCCTGCCACCAGAACGCCTGCGTGCCAAAACCACAGAAAGTGCCGGTCGTGCGGCATGATTCTGGCGATGATCGGCCGATGGGATCTCGACGGGAACGGCGGAGCCGGCGTGCAGCACCCTTCCAAGGCCGATGCGCAGCCGGCCGGCCGTGGGCCGGAGCACCGGGTGGCCGCGCTCACCCTCGCGGCGCTGCTGTTCGTCGGCAGCCTGATGGGCATGTCGAACCTGCTCGTCGACGGCGTCCTGCGGGAGGGCGCACCGCGCTGGATCTACGGGACGGCGATGCTCCTGTGCATGGTCGCGGCGGTGCCGCTGGCCGTGCGCAAGCGGGCCGGCCGGTGGCAGACGTTCGGGCTGGTCCTCCTCGGTGACCTGACCTACCTGGTCGTCGTCCTCTGCATCGAGGACCCGGTCCGCTACGCGACCCCGCTCATGCTGCTGTTCCCGGCGTTCGTGGCCGCCTGGTTCCTGGGTCCGTGGGAGCTCGGCATCAACATGGCGGTGACGACGGTCGTCTGTCTGCTGGCGCTGTGGCCCAGTTACGACAGCGCCGCCGCACTCGGCATCCAGGTGGTCGTCAACGCGGGAACGCTCAACGGCGGCGCGCTCGGGGTGTTCGTGCTCCGCCGGCGCGTGCAGCGACTGCTCGACGCGACCCAGGCGCTCTCCCACCTCGACCCGCTGACCGGGCTGTTCAACCGCCGCTACCTCATCGAGCAGGCACCCCGCATCTGGCGGCAGGCCCGCCGCGACGGCACCCGCGTGGCCGCCATGGTGCTCGACATCGACCACTTCAAGCGCCTCAACGACGCGCACGGGCACGCCGCCGGGGACGCCGTCCTCTGCGCGGTCGCCCAGGCGCTGGCCGCGACGGTCCGCCCGACCGACGTCCTCGCGCGGACCGGCGGCGAGGAGCTCGTGGTGCTCGGTCTGGTGGGGGACCCCGACGAGGCACGGCGGCTGGCCGAGCGCCTGCGCCTCGCCGTGTCGGACACGCGGACCCTGGACGGCCACGCGGTGACCGCCTCGATCGGGGTGGCGCTCACCCGCCCGGTCGGCAACGAGCACGCGCCCGATGCCCTGTGGCGGCTGGTCGACCGGGCGGACGCGGCGATGTACGAGGCCAAGCAGCAGGGCCGTGACCGGGTCGCGGCGCTGAGCCTCCCCCGGGCGCGGTCGCCCATTTCCCTCGAGCGCGAGGTGTGGCCCGGCACGACGGCCGGCGACACCCTCTGACCCCTGTTCTGACGCGCGCGATCCGGTAGTCCGAGGCCCATCGGCTCGACCGGTGGGCCGGGCCGTTCTCTGCTTCCCTGTTCCCATGACGCTGGTCGTTCCGGATCCCACGCGGACGGTTCCCCTGCCGTTGCGGGAGCAGGCCGACGTGCGCGACCGCTGGCTCACCCAGCGGCTGCTCGACGTCCTGCCGGCGCTGATGGACCGCGCCGGCATCGATCTGTGGCTGGTCGTCGGGCGCGAGTACAACGAGGACCCGGTGCTGGCCAGCCTGCTGCCCGCGACCTGGTTGTCGGCCCGGCGCCGCACGATCCTGGCCCTGCACCGCAGCGACGACGGCGTGACCGCCGCCGCCGTGTCGCCTTATCCGGTGGGTCAGTTCCTGCCGGCCTGGTCCCCCGACGAGGCGCCGAAGCTCTCCGCGGAGCAGTCGCAGTGGGCCGCCGTGCGCCGGATCGTCGAGCAGGCCGATCCGCGCCGCATCGGCATCGACGTCTCGGAGTCCTTCGCCCTCGCCGACGGGCTGTCGCACACCGACCACCGGCTGCTCACCCGAGCGCTCGGCCCCTACGCCGACCGGCTGGTCCCGGCGGAGGACCTCGTGGTCGGCTGGCTGGAGACCCGGCTCCCGGAGGAGATCGGCGCCCTCCACGCCCTCAACCGGTGCGCGCACGAGGTCATCGACGAGGCCTTCTCCGCCGCCGTCATCACCCCGGGGACGACGACTGCCCTCGACGTCGCCTGGTGGATCCGGCAGCGGTTCCACGACCTCGGGGTGGAGCCGTGGTTCCAGCCCTCGGTCGCCCTCCAGCGGGCCGGGGTACCGCTCGTCGAGGCCCGGGGCAGGGCGCTGCTCCCCGCTGTCGGGTACGACGCCGTCATCCAGCCGGGCGATCTGGTGCACTGCGACGTCGGCCTGGCCAGCCTCGGCCTGAAGACCGACACCCAGCGCAACGGCTACGTGCTCGGCCCGGGCGAGGAGGCCGCGCCGGAGGGACTCAGCGCGGCCCTGCGCACCGGCAACCGGATGCAGGACCTCACGACGGCGGAGCTCACGGTCGGGCGCACCGGCAACGAGGTGCTCGCCGCCGCACGCAGGGCCGCCGACGCCGAAGGCATCGACGTCGACGTCTACTCGCACCCGGTCGGTTTTCACGGGCACGGCGCCGGGCCCGCGATCGGCCAGTGGGACGAGCAGGGCGGCGTCCCGGGTGCCGGCGACTACCCCGTCCATGCCGACACGGTCTACGCGCTCGAACTCGCCGTCCGCCGGCCGGTGCCGGAGTGGGACGGTCAGTGCGTGCGGATGGCCCTGGAGCAGGGCATCGCGCTGACGGCGGACGGCGTCGAGTACCTGGACGGCCGGCAGACCGAACTGATCCTCATCCCGGGCTGACCGCGGCAGCGGAGCCCCCGAGCCGGCCCGCACGAGGGGCCGGCTCAGGACTCGCCCGCTCACTTCTTGCGGGCGTCCGCCGTCTTCTTGTTGTTCGCCTTCTGGACGGCGTCGACCAGTTCCTTCTTCTTCATCTTCGAGCGGCCCGAGACACCGAGCTTCTTCGCCAGCGTCAGCAGGTGGTCCTTGGTGGCGTTGGCGTCGACCCCACCCTTGGTCTGCCGGTTGGTGTTCTTCCCACCGGCGGCCTGGGGATCGGAGGGGCCCTTCTTCCCGCCGGCCTTCTCCTCCCAGTGGTCGCCGACCTTCTCGAAGCTGTGCTTGACCGCAGCCCAGGCGACCTGGTTGGCGCGCTTCTCGTCGCCGTACTCGTTCGCCGCTGAATCGTGCGCCTTCGCGAACGTCCGCTGCGCCTTCTTGGGCGAACGCTGCAGCGTGCTGGGCAGCTCGGACTGCTTGGCGCTGCCGCTCTTCGTGGTCTTCGGCATGACCTCTCCTCTCGGGGTCGGACAGCGCCCATACCCGGGAGGCCGAAAATGATCACATCGCGAGGAGGTCGACCCGCTGGTGGTCGAACCCCGCGAAGCAGGCCACGAGGGGCAGCGTGCCCGACGGCGCTCAGGTGCGCGGGCGGTCGCCGGTCGGGCAGGAGGGCCAGCCGGCCGTTAGCGTCCGGCCGTGGACACGAACGCCTTCTGGGAGCTGGTCGCCGACACCCGTGCGCAGGCAGTAGCCGCGAACCCGGAGTCGGTGGTCGCGGAGCATGTCGCGACCATGACGGCAGCCCTGGAGATGCTCCCCGACGACGAGGTGCGCGGCTTCTACCGGGAGCTCCGGGCCGTGCGTGCGCGGGCCAACAGCTGGGACCTCTGGGCAGCCGCGTACGTCGCGCTGGGTGGAGCGAGCGACGACAGCTTCCTGGACTTCCGGAACTGGCTCATCAGCCACGGCCGGGAGACCTACGAGCGGGTGCTCGCCGACCACGACAGCGTGGCCGACCTCGCCTGGGACGAGGAGGAGAACGACTTCGGCGCGGCCGAGCTGTGGGCGTACGCGGCCGTCGAGGTGCTCGAGGAGCGCGGGTTCGACGAGGACGACGTGGAGACCGGCGAGGAAGAGGACCTGGACGACGAGTTCGGCGAGCCCACCGGGGAGCCCTTCCCCGAGGACGACGACGAATGGTTCGCGGCGCGCCTCCCCCGGCTGTGGGCGAAGTACGGCGACGCCGACTGAGCCTGCAGCTTCAGTCGACGAGGAACCCGCTCCAGTAGGGGCGCTCCTCGTCGGTCATCGGCCGCGAGGCGTCGGTGGTGATGTCGAAGAGCACGATGACGGCGTCGAGCCGGATGGTGACCTCGTCGTCCTGCAGGAGCTCCTGCCGCATCGTGAACGACCTGGTGCCCACCCGCGTCACCCAGCTGCGCACGCAGAGCCGCTCCCCCGCCCGGTAGTAGAGCTGCCGCAGGTAGTCGACCTCGAGCCGCGCCAGGATCATGTCCGGCTGCCGGCCGGGCGCGACGCCCGGCGCGTCGAGGCCCATCGCGAGGCGGGCGTCCTCGAGCAGGCTCAGCGCCCGGGCGTGGTTGACGTGGCCGTAGGCGTCGGGGTCCGACCAGCGCAGTTGGACCAGGTGCTCGTGCGTCCGGCTCAAGGCAGGTCGGCGGTGTCCGAGGACTGCCGGTGCCCGCCCTGGGCGTCGTCCGGGTCGGCGTGGATCGTGCGCTCCTCGGACTCGGCCAGGATCACCGCGGCCTGGACCTTCGGGTCGAGGTCGCCCTGGGCCGGGTCGAGGTCACCTTCCACGGCCTTCTCCTCGGGCAGCAGCTGCGACCGGGTCTCGACGTTCTCCTCGGTCACGTTCGCCACGGCCTCGGGCGAGGGCTCCTTCATCGAGGGCATGTCAGAACCGCTCCTGCTCGGTGCCGAGCCCGAGGGCCTGGGCGACGTCCTGGACGTTGGTGAACTGCTGCCCCTCGGGCAGACCGCGCAACTGGCTCACGACGTTGTCGGTGGCGTTGCCCTCCTTTACCTTGGTGACCAAGGTGTCGCGGTCGGCCGGCCAGACCTCCTTGCCCAGGACCTCGGCGAGCGCGGCCCGGCGCTCGATGTCGGCCGGGTCGGTGCCTGCGGGGGTGCCGGGCTGGTGCGGGTCGCTCACGGGTGGTGCTCCTTCGGTTGGAACGTGCTCGTCGCCGCCTACCCACGCACCAGCACGTCACACGCGGTGTCGGATACCGAGGGCGGGGGTAGGCGATCGGGGACCGAGGCCCATCCACGAGAGGACGACGGATGCCCGAGCGCGACGATCTGCCGCTGCCCGACTACGACCACCTCCAGGTGGGTTCGCTGACCTCCCGGATCCGCACCCTGGGGGCCGACGACCTGCAGACCCTCATCACCTATGAGCGGTCGCACGCCAACCGGGTGCAGGTGATGGCGGTGATGGAGAACCGGTTGAGCTCGCTGAAGGCGGGCGCCCAGCCCTCCGGCGGAGACCCTGCCGCGGCCACCCCGGAGTCGGCGCCGGCGGCCGACACGGGCTCGAAGGCGTCCCCGGCGACGTCCGGCCCGCCGGTCAACCCGCCGTCCCACGGCGACCCGACCAACCCCGCGCAGCCGCGATGAGTTAGGCGCCGCCGAGTCCTACGAACTCGTGGTCATCGTGTCCTGATGGCCACGAGTTCGTGCGTCTCGCCGGCGCCTGTGGATGACGCCGGCCTGACATGGCTGACGGCGACAGGCTGCGCCGGTGCCCACGCCTCCCGTGCCCCCACGGATCCACCGGCCGACCGACCGCGCCGGCGCCCGCGCCGCCGGCGTGACCGACTGGCAGCTACGCCACCTCGAAGTGGTCCGGAGCTCCCGGGACACCTACCTGCCGGCCGCGATGGTCGACGACGTCCGCGCCAGGGTGGCGGCCGTGCTGCTGGGCGCCCCGCCCACTGCGGTCGTCAGCCATGTGACCGCGGCGGCGCTCTGGGGACTGCAGATTCCCTTGGTGGTAGAGGACCGCCGCGTGCACCTGACCGTCCAACCCCCCACGCACGTCCGGTCCCGTGCGGACCGACGGGTGCACTGCGCCCACCTGGAGGACTGGCAGATCTCCCGGCGGGGCGGCATCGCGTTGACGTCACCTGGGCGTACCTGGCGTGACCTCGCCGGCGACCTGCCCGCCGGCGCACTGCTCGCGGTCACCGACCAGATGCTCGCCCGCAGGTATCCGGCCGAGGCGTTCCGACGATTGGTCGACGGAGGCCGGGGGGTGCGTGGGATCCGCACCGCCCGCCGGGTCCTCGCCGTCGCGGATCCGCTGGCCGGCTCGCCGATGGAGTCGGTGCTGCGGTGGCTGATCCACGAGGCCGGGTTGCCCACGCCGGTGCTCCAGCACACCGTCCGTGGACCCCGAGGGGAGTTCATCGGCCACGTCGACCTTGCCTGGCCGGAGCGACGGGTGCTGGTCGAGTTCGACGGCGACGTCCACCGCGAGAGGCACGTGTTCGTCAACGATCTCCGGCGACAGAACGGCCTGGTTCTCGCGGGCTGGGTGGTGCTGCGCTTCACCTCCGCCGACGTCCGAGGGCGACCGGCGTGGGTCCTGGAGATGATCCGCCGGGCGCTGGCCGGTCTGTGACTCACGCCGCCGCCGACTCCTGCGAACTCGTGGTCATCAGGAGCTGATGGCCACGAGTTCGTGCGTCTCGCGGGCAGCAGGCTCTCACTTGGAGAACGTCGCCACGATGTCCATGACGGCGGGGCCGAGGAGCACGATGAACAGCGTCGGGAGGATGCACAGGATCAGCGGGAAGATCACCTTCACCGGGATCTGCATGGCCTTCTCCTCGGCCCGCTGACGCCGCTTGAGCCGCATCTCCTGGGCCTGGGTCCGCAGCACGTCCGCGATCGAGACGCCGTACTGATCGGCCTGGACGACGGCGCGGATGAACCGCCGCAGGTCCTGCACGCCGGTCCGGTCCGCGAGACCGAGGTAGGCCTCGCGGCGGGGCTGGCCGACCGCGATGTCCTGCAGGGTGCGCACCAGCTCCTCGGCCAGCGGTCCCTTGCCGTTGGCACCGGCCCGCGCCATGGCCGACTCGAAGCCCAGTCCGGCCTCCACGGCGATGGTCATCTGGTCGAGGGTGTCGGGCAGCTCGAGCTGGATCGCCTTCTGCCGCTCCTGCCCGCGGCTGTAGAGCAGCAGCTCGGGCAGGAAGTAGGCGACCGTGGTCACCACGATCGCCATGCCGGCCGTCAGCGTGCTGGGACCACCGCCCACCACGAGCAGGCCCAGGCTCCCGGCGATGAGACCCAGCACCAGCTTGGCCGCGACCAGCTTGGGCACGGGCCACGCCGCGGGACGGCCGGCGGCACCGGCGAGACGGTTGAGCCGGACGACCGTGCCGTGGGGGGTCAGCCAGCCGGTGAGCCGGTCGAGCCGCCCCGGAACGGAACGCTGCGCGGAGACGGCCGGACCGGCCGGCGCAAGGCCGCGGATCAGGTTGTCGCGCGCCTGCACGGTCGCGGCGCCCGGCCGGGCGAACAGCGACCAGCCCAGCACCGGGACGGCGAGGGCGACGGCGAGCGCGGCCGCGAGGACGGCGGCAGGCACGGAGAATGGCGTCAGCACGGGTTCCCCAGCGGAGCTGTGATCGAGGCTGGATTCCGGTTCCCCAGCGGAGCTGCGTTCATCAGAACTTGATCTTCACTGTGCTCTTGAGCCACAGGCCGCCGACCAGCAGCATCAGCCCGGCCGCGCCGAGCATCGCGAAGCCCGTCACGCTCTCGGTGAACTTGGCGAGGTAGCCGGGGTTCGTCATCGAGATGAAGAACGTGACGCCGAAGGGCAGGGCCATCAGGACGACCGCCGAGAGCTTGCCCTCCGCCGAGAGCGCCTTCACCTGACGGCGGATGGCGTTGCGCTCGCGGATCGTGTGACCGACGGCGTCGAGCACCTCGGCCAGGTTGCCGCCGACCTCGCGGTGGATGGCGATGGCCTGGGCGACCCAGGTGAAGTCGTCGCTGCCCATCCGCTCGGCGACCTCGTCCAGGGCATCGTTCAGGTCCCGCCCGACACGGGTCTCGTTGACGATCCGGGAGAACTCCTCCGACGTCGGCGCGTCGGCCTCCGAGGCGACCGAGTCGACCGAGCGCAGCAGGCTGTGGCCGGCCCGAAGGCTGCCGGCCATGAGCTGGAGCGAGTCGTCGAGCTGGTCGGCGAAGGCGGCCTGCCGGCGCGAGGCACGGAACGTCAGCAGCAGCTTGGCGCCGAGGGGCACGACGCACAGGAGCACCAGGCCGAGGACAGGACCGCCGAGCACGAGGCCGACGGCCCCGCCGACGACGGCGGTGAGGCCGACCGTGAGCACGAAGTTCGGCAGGGTCATCGCCATGCCGGCGCGTTCGAGCGCGGCGACGCCCGCAGCCGCCCGGCCGCGCTTGGCCAGCGCCTTCTCCACCGCGGCACCGGCGGCGGCGCCGGCCCCCGCGAACGCGGACGCGGACGGCACCACCGACGGGTCGAGCCGGTTCAGCGGCACGCGCCCGGGCCCGGCCGGGAGGACGACGAGGGCGAGGACGAGCAGGGCGGCCGCGACCGCGAGCACGCCGACGGCGAGCAGCATCGTCACCAGCCCCGTCCGCCGGCCGGCTCGACCGCGCCGAACACCCGCGGGGACAGCTTGATCCCGAGGTCGTCGAACTTGTCGGTGAACCGCGGCCGGACGCCCGTGGGCACCGGCTTCCCGAGGAACGTCCCGTGCGCGTCGACACCGGCGGAGTAGTCGAAGAGGAAGGCGTCCTGCAGGGTGACGGTCTCCCCCTCCATGCCCTGCACCTCGGTCACGTGCGTGACGCGGCGGGTGCCGTCGCGCAGCCGGGTGATCTGGACGACGACGTCGACGGCCGAGGCGATCTGCTCGCGGATGGCCCGCAGCGGCAGGTCCATGCCCGCCATGAGCACGAGGGTCTCCAGCCGGGCGATCGCGTCGCGGGGGGTGTTGGCGTGCACGGTGGACAGCGAGCCGTCGTGGCCGGTGTTCATCGCCTGCAGCATGTCCAGGGACTCCCCGCCACGGCACTCCCCGACCACGATCCGGTCGGGCCGCATGCGCAGCGAGTTCCGGACCAGGTCGCGGATGGTGATGGCGCCCTTGCCCTCGATGTTGGGCGGCCGGGACTCCAGCCGGACGACGTGGTCCTGCTGGAGCTGCAGCTCGACGGCGTCCTCGATGGTGACGATCCGCTCGCCCTCGGGGATGAACGACGAGAGCACGTTGAGCAGGGTCGTCTTACCGGTGCCGGTACCCCCGGAGACGATGACGTTGAGCCGCGCCTCGACGCAGGCGTTCAGCAGCTCGGCCATCTCCGGCGAGAGGGTGCCGAAGTTGATCAGGTCCTCGACGGTGAACGGGTCCTTGGAGAACTTGCGGATGGTCAGCGTGGACCCGCTGAAGGCCAGCGGCGGGATGATCGCGTTGACGCGGGAGCCGTCCGCGAGGCGCGCGTCGACCAGCGGCGAGGACTCGTCGATCCGCCGTCCCACCCGGGAGACGATCCGGTCGATCACCCGGCGCAGGTGCTCCTCGGAGGCGAACCGCGTGGTGGTCCGTTCCAGCCGGCCGCTGCGCTCGACGTAGATCGCGTCCGGCCCGTTGACCATGATCTCGCTGACGGCGGAGTCGTCGAGCAGCCGCTGCAGCGGGCCGTAGCCGAGCACGTCGTCGGCCAGCTCGGCGGTCAGCCGCAGCCGCTCGTCGGTGCTGAGCGGGACGTTCTCCTCCTCGACGACCTCGTCGAGCTCGCCGAGCACGATGGCGCGCAGCGCGTCCTCGCTCAGGCTCGGGTCGTTCATCCGGGCGCCCATGCGCTCGAACAGCGCCTTGCCCACGCGGTCCTTGAGGCGCGCGAGGGCGTCCGTCGGCGGGGCCACCGGAACGACCACAGGCCGGGGGGCCGGCACCGCGGGGGTACCGGGCACGGGCGCGCTCGGGGCGGCCGTGGTGGCGGCCGACGGCGGGATGCCGCGCGCCGCCTCGAGGCGGGAGGAGAGGTTCATCAGCCGGCCGCCCGGTGCCGGGCCCGGTACTTGCCCGCCTTCATCAGCGGCGTGGCGGCGAAGCGGGCCACCAGGCGGTGCAGCTCCTTGGCCATCGGGTCGCGGCGGTGGCTCGAGATGATCGGGACGCCCTGGTTCGTCGACCCTGGCACCGCCTTCGAGCGGGGCAGGACGACGTCCACGCCGGTGCCGATCGCCGTCTCGACGTCGCGCACGCTCAGGCCGCCCTTGGGATCGGCGAAGTTCATGACCACGTGCCGGCCGGCGGGGATCATGCAGAGCTCCCGCAGCACGTCCATCTCCTTGCGCAACCCACGGACGCCGGGGACGTCCATGCTGGTCAGCATCACGACGTCGGAGGCGCGGTCGAGCGCGGCCAGCGTCTGCTCGGACAGCCCGGGTGCGGTGTCGACGACGACGTAGCGGAACTCGCGCGCCAGCGAGGCCAGCAGCCGGGAGACGTCCTCACCGGTGACCGTGTCACCGGCGGCCGGCGACTCCGATCCGCAGACGGCGTAGAGCCCGCTCGGGTGCTGGGTGAGGAACGTCTTGAGGACCATCGTGTCCTCGCTGGCCGGGCCGTGGACGGCGTCGGGCAGCGTGTACTCCGGGAGCAGGCCCAGCGCCGAGGCGACGTCCCCGAACTGCACGTCGAGGTCGACGAGCACGGTCGACTGCGGCGCGTGGGCGGTCAGGCCGATGGCCAGGTTGGTGGACACGGTGGTCTTGCCCACGCCGCCCTTGGGCGAGGCGATGGTGATGACGCGGCCGGCGTAGCGCTCGGTCTCGGTGACCGGGCGGAGCACGCGGCGGCGACCGGCGGCTGCCTGGCCGGCCCGCTCGACGGCGGCCTGGATCTCGGCCACGTCCGCGTCCGGCGCGAGCAGGTCGCGGATGCCGGCGCGCATCGCGGCCTGCCACATCTCCGGCGACGGGTCGGCCATGAGCACGACGGCGATGCCGGGGCTCTGGACGTCGAGCCGGGCGGCCAGCGTCAGCACCTCGGCCGCCGGCGCGTGCGGGCCGACGAGCAGGACGTCGGGCAGCTCGCCGTCGACCAGCTGCTCGAACAGCCGGGCGGGATCGCCCGGGAGGCGGCCCGGCGGCAGGACGTGGACGTCCCCCTCGGTGGCCTGCTTGACGCGCAGGATCAGGTCCTCACCGGCTCCGGCCAGCACGACGCGGCTCATGAGAAGGCCTTCCCGTAGATCGTGTCCGGGCTGACGACCCCGGTACCGCCGGTGGCCGCACCGTCGGGCTCGGAGGAGAGCCAGAGGGTGCCGTGCTCGACGCCGAAGACGACCGCCTCTGCCTGGGCGGCGGTCACCGCGAGGGTGATCATGAGGCTGGACGAGGGGGCAGGGGCACCGGCCGACGCCGTCTCCGCGCCGCCCGCCGCGGCCGGGTCGACGGGCGCGGGAGCGCCCTGGACCTGGGTGACGAGCACGGAGTGCAGGACGGCATGGGTCGCCGGGCCGCTGTCGAGGCTGACGGAGACGAAGACGCCGACCGTGTCCCCGGCCGCCAGGCGACCGCCGACCGCCCGCTGGGGCTCGAGAAGGACGCTCACCTCCTGCATGCCCTCCGGCACCTCGACGGTGCCGGGCGCCTGCCGGTCCCCGGGCTCCGCGAAGCGGCTGGTGAGCAGCTGCTCACCGACCAGCAGGTCGACGGTGGCCACGCGGCCCGACAGGGCGGACAGGTCGGTGACCCGCCCGTCGAGCGCGGCCTTGACCGGGACGGTCTCGATGCTGACGAAGTCCGCCAGCTCGGCCGCCGAGGTGCCGGCCGGAACGGGCCGGTCCACCACGAGCACCTCGACGGGGCGGGCGCCGGCCAGGGCACGGGCGTCCGCGCCCCGGACGTAGGCCAGCAACACGAGGCTGCCGGCGACGAGGAGGACGAGGGCCGCGCACGCGGCGAGAAGTCGACGTCTCACGAGTGGTCGCCCCTTATCGGATCAGTCGGAGGATGGAGGAGCCCAGCTTCGGGGCGTCCGGGCTGTAGTCCCAGGCGTCGGAGAGCTCGACGAAGCGGGTGAAGTAGCCGGTCACGCAGCGCTGGTCGCCGCCGTTTCCGCACACCTTCTTGGCGGTGTTGTACTGGCCGCCGAAGTCGTAGCCGGAGATCTTGAAGGCGGCGTAGCCGTGGACCTGGTACCAGGCGCTGCTGCCCTGGCCGCCGAAGTCGTCGAAGATCGGCAGGAGCACGGTCCGGCCCACGAACGCGGCGAAGTCGGCCTCCTTGCAGCCGGCCGGCGGGGTGTTCCCGGTCGACGAGATGAGCTTCTGGTCGATGCCGCTGGTGACCGCGCACCTCGCGCCGCCGGTCTCCAGGAAGCCGAAGCCGCCCGGCACGAAGTTCCCGGACGGACCGGGGCACTCGTCCTCGGCGCTCTTGCTGAGCCTGATCGTCTGCAGGGCCGTGCCCGACGGCACACCCCCGCCGGTCTGCGCCTCGAAGGAGCACCAGGAGAAGGTCAGCGGAAGGACGGCGGTGCCTCCGCTGGGGCTGCCCCACCCGACGGTCGCCGTCGCCGAGACCGCGGTGGAGTCGTGGCCGATGATCGGCGCGAACCAGTGCTCCTTGGGGGTGCCGCCGGTGACCGTGACGCTCAGCGGATCGCTGCTCAGCACGGGCTGCGCGGCGGTGCCCTCGGTGTCGTTGGCGGTGATCAGGCCCTGCGCGGTGGCCAGCATGTCCCCGCAGTTGCCGCGCGAGCAGTCCTGGGCCACCGCGATCGCCGCGGCGTCGGCCCCCACCTGCAGACGGGCGCGCTCGGCGTAGAGGGCGCCGATGTCGACGGCGATGGCCGCGAAACCGAGCATGGGGACGAGCAGCAGGGCGAACATCACGGCGGTGGCGCCACGCTCGTCGTCCAGCCGGCGGTTCAGCCGGCGGGTCAGCCGTTGCATCGCATGACCCCCGTCCCGGCGAGGTCGAAACCGGCGCCGAAGAAGCCGGTGAGGGAGGGCATCGGATAGTCGATCGTGAGGCGCACCGATGTGCTGCCGGCGCCCGTGGCCGGACAGGACACGGCATTGCTGCCGACGATCCCGATCGCGATCTGGGCGTCGGTGATCGCGGGGTCCAGGGAGGCCGCCGCGGTCCGGACCGCCGCGCGGGCGGCCGTCGGGTCGTTCTGCAGGGCCATCAGCCGGACGCCCTCGCGGGCGGCGGCCGAGAGCGTGCCCTGCACCTGGAAGGCGTGGCCGAACTCGGCGATGCCGAGGACGAGGGTGATGAGCAGCGGCACGATGAAGGCGAACTCCACGGCCGTGGCGCCGCGCTCGTCGGTCGGATTGCGGGTCACAGCTGCTCACCTCCTCGGGCTGGGGGGTCTGACGTGACACGGCGCGGCGGCCCCCCTGCTGGGGGCCGCCGCGCCGGACGGCGGTGCCTGGGGTCAGGCGCCGGGGGTCAGGGGGCCGCGGGGGCCGCGGGGACGGCGGGCAGCTCGTCACTGACGCTCGTGAACAGCGCCTCCAGCTGCTCGCCCAGCAACGACACGGCGGCGATGATGACGACGGCGATCAGGCCGACCATGAGGCCGTACTCGACGGCGGTCGCGCCCTTCTCGTCCTTCTTGAGGCGGTCCTGGGCGACGGCGACCAGGGTGACCAGGGTTGCGTACGTGTTCAGCACGGATACTCCCGAGGGGATGGGCCGACTGGTCCGGGTCGGGTGACCCGGCCTTCTGCGGCGCTGGGGAGGTTGTCGGCGCCGGCTACAGCGCCCTTGAGCACGTTCACTCCCTCGGGGGATGGCCCCTGGACCTGCAGGTTCCGCCCGAAGGGCCGGGGGCATCGGCACCCGGACGCGCCGTCGGTCAGCCCAGGAGGGCGTCGCTCCAGCCGATCGCCACGGCGGCGCCGAGCAGCATCGCGGGGCCGAAAGGGAGCTCGCCGCGCAGACCGATCCGGCGTCCGGCGAGGAGTGCGAGGGCGAGCAGCGCCTGGATCACGAAGCCGGCGGCGGCGCCGACGACGACGGCGCCCCAGCCGATCCAGCCCAGGTACAGCCCGATCAGGCCGGCCAGCTTCACGTCACCCATGCCGAGCCCGCGCGGCGAGATCAGGGCGAGGACGAGGAAGACGACGAAGAGCACCCCCGCGCCCAGCGCTGCCCTCAGCAGGGCCTCCCAGGTCCCGTCGGACGAGGCTGCGACGAGCAACAGGACCGCGCCGATCCCGATCGAGGGGACGACGACGCGGTTGGGCAGCAGGTGGTGCTGGAGGTCGACGACGGCGAGCAGCACGCCGGCGGCGGCGAGGAAGAGGAAGGCCGGTAGCTCCCAGGAAAGGCCGAACCGGAGCGCGATCAGCGCGAACAGCAGCCCCGTGGCCGGCTCGACGACGGGGACTCCGACCGCCGGTCCCCCACCACCACGACGTCGGGGGGCCGACCCGACCTCGTTCCCCGGCGTGGCGGTGCCCGGGCTTCGTGGTCGTCGGTCCTGCGACCACGGGAACCGGCCGGCCGCGCGGTTGATCACGTGGCCGACGACCAGACCCAGCAGCCCCGCGACGACGGTGACGAGCGCGGTCACCACGAGTCGGGGCGACGGACGGCGGGCACGGCGTTCACCCTGGCACAGCGCCGTCCCGCCGCCCGGTAGGTCAGTTGCCCGGCGCCGCCGGCGACTCGGTCGCGGGCGCGGTCCAGGGCGCGGGCAGCGCCGACGTACCGCCCCCCGAGCCGTCCGAGGGCAGCTCGCCGGAACCGTCCGACGGCGCGTCCCCCGACCCGTTGGGGGGCAGCTCGCCGGAACCGTCCGACGGCCCGTCCCCCGGTCCCTCCTGACCGCCCGACCGGACGACCGCGGCGCTGACGGAGTGCCCGCGCCGGAGCAGGCCGACGCCGCTCGCCTTCCACCCGTCGGCGGTGGTGAGAACGCCCGCGCCCTCCCGCCACGCGGTGACGTGGGTGCCGAGGCAGGGCCATCCCTCGCCGCAGATGTCGCCGTGCTCCACGTCGTGGGACAGCCGGCCGGTCGCGGTGATCGTCAGGCTGACGGTCAGGGGCTCCTCGATCTCGGTGGTGCCGTTCTCCGCGTCCCATCCGGCGCTGTACAGCGTGATCGGGACGTCGACGGCCGAGACGACCTTCAGGTCCCGCCCGACACGGATCTGCTCGTCGCTCAACTCGGCCGAACCGGTCCGCAGGCTCCGGTAGCAGAACGGCAGCGCACAGGGCTCGGGCGGCAGCGTGACGTCGAGGGCGGCGGTCCGGTCGCCGGGCTCACCGCGCAGGGAGAGCGAGGCGCGGCCGGGCTGTCCGGCGACGGTCAGCTGGATCCCCGCCTCGATGCTGTCGAACGTGCTGCTCTCCGGAGTCTGGCCCGGGGCGGCCGAGGCGGTGCCGGGAACGAGCGCTGCGACCGCCGCGGCGGCGAGGACGGGCAGGGTGCGACGAAGCATGGCGGGTCTCCCGGAGACGGATTTCCCCCGGCGGTCGACGAGGTGCCCGAACGCTAGGGCGACAGGGCGCTGACCAGCGGTTACCCGCGGGTCCGGTGCTTCTCCTGCGGCATCAGTGAACAGCGAGACCAAAGAGTCCGGCCGCCAGGCCGAGCAGCGCGCAGACGCCGAGCGTGCGCAGGACCGACCACCTGAGCGCGAAGATCAGCACGGCGGCGACCAACCCGATCCCGAGCGCCAATGGCCGGAGCGAGGCCGGGTCGGGCAGCTCCAGCGCGAGCAGCCATCCGTCGACCGCGTCGGTCTCGGCGAAGAGCGTGTGGACGGCGAAGTAGACGCCGAGGTTCGCGATCACCCCGACGACCGCCGCGGTGATGCCGGTGAGGGCCGCCGACAGGGACCGGTTGCCGCGGAGCCGCTCCATGTACGGCGCGCCGAGCAGGACGAACAGGAAGCTCGGCACGAACGTCACCCACGTGACCAGCAGCGACGCGAGGACGGCGGCGACCCACGGGTCCAGCGTCCCCGGGTCGCGGTAGGCACCGAGGAACGCCACGAACTGGACGACCATGATCAGCGGCCCGGGCGTCGTCTCGGCCAGGGCGAGCCCGCGCACCATCTCCCCGGGCGCCAGCCAGCCGTAGACCGACACGGCCTGCTGGGCTACGTAAGCCAGCACGGCGTAGGCGCCGCCGAAGGTCACCACCGCGGCTCCGGAGAAGAAGAGGCCCTGCTGGGTGAACACGCTGCCGGCGCCGGTGAGCAGCGCGACGGCGGCGACCGGCAGGCCCCAGACGAGCAGCCCCACCACCAGCACGCGCACGGTCCGCCGGGTCGAGGGCAGCTCGGTGTGCAGGACGTCGTCCGGGATGACCGGCGGCGGGCCGTCGTCCGCTGCCTCCTTGCCGCCACCGAGTGGAAGGCCGGCCGGACGCCGGCGGTGCAGCGCCCAGCCGAGGAAGCCGGCCACCAGGACGACCACCGGGAACGGCACCGCGAACAGCGCGAGCGCCAGGAACGACGCGACCGCGATGGCGACCAGCGCCGGGCTGGTGAGCGCCCGCTTCGCCACCCGGACCACCGCCTGCGCCACGATCGCGAGGACCGCGGGCGCGAGCCCCGCGAACAGGGCGGTCACCGCGGTCGTGGAGCCGAAGGCGACGTAGACGGCCGCCAGCGCCAGCAGGGCGAGGACGCCGGGCAGCACGAACAGCCCGCCGGCCACGAGCCCGCCGCGGGTGCCGTGCAGGAGCCACCCGACGTAGGTGGCCAGCTGCTGGGCCTCCGGGCCGGGCAGCAGCATGCAGTAGTTCATCGCGTGCAGGAACCGGCGCTGGCCAATCCACCGCTTCTCGTCGACCAGGGTGCGCTGCATGACGGCGATCTGGCCCGCCGGACCGCCGAAGGTCTGCAGCGAGATGGCGAACCAGGCGCGCACCGCCGTCCCGAACGGGACCGCCGGTTCCGACGCCCCGGCACCCGGCCTGAGTTCGGCGTCACTGGTCACGAAGGGCTCCGGATCGGCAGGCTGCGGCCGGGACGGTGGGGCCGGCGCAGGAATCGTCCCAGGTGGCCCGGGCGCGGAGCCGCGGCACCCGCCATGATCCTCGCGTGACCTCTGCCGGCTCGACGATGCAGCCCGTCCGGTTCGGCCTGGTGGGCTACGGCTTCGGCGGGCGGTACTTCCACGCCCCGCTGCTCGGCGCCGCACCGGAGTGCGAGTTCCTCGGAGTCGTCACCACCTCGCCCGAGCGGCAGGCCCTCGTCGCCGCCGAGCACCCGGCGGTCCGGACGTTCGCCTCGCTCGCGGAGCTGAAGGCGGCCGGGGCCGAGGCGGTCTCGATCTCCACGCCGGCCGACACGCACACGCCCCTCAGCGAGCAGGCGCTCGAGCTCGGCCTCGCGGTCGTCTGCGACAAGCCGTTCGCGCTCGACGCGCCGTCCGCCCGGAGAACCGTCGAGATGGCCGAGCGGCTCGGGTTGCCTCTGGCGCCCTATCAGAACCGGCGCTGGGACGCCGACTTCCTCACCGTCCGCGCCCTGGCGGACGACGGCTCGCTCGGCGACGTCACCCGGTTCGAGTCCCGGTTCGAGCGGCTGGCGCCCGAGGACGGACCCGGTGCCGCCGGCGGCGGCACCCTGCTCGACTTCGGCGCCCATCTCGTGGACCAGGCGCTGGTGCTGCTCGGGCCGGTGACGTCGGTCCACGCGGAGTGGCGGCTGCGCGAGAACGGTCTGGACGACGACGTGTTCGTCGCCCTCACCCACGCAGCCGGAGCCCGGTCGCACCTGTGGGGCAGCTGGAGCCAGGGGGCGCCGGGCCCGCGGTTCCGGGTCACCGGGACGACCGGCAGCTACGTGAACGCAACCCTGATGGACGTCCAGGAGGACCTGCTGCTCGGCGGGCACACACCGGCGACGCTGGGCGAGGAGTGGGGGGTCGAGCCGCCCGAGCGGTGGGGACGCGTGCACCGCGGGGACGCCGGCGAGCCGGCGCCGACCCGACGCGGACGCTGGGACACGTTCTACCCCGCGTTCGCCCGGGCGGTGCGGGGGCTCGGTCCGGTGCCCGTCGAGCCGCGCGACGCCGTCGCCACGGCGATCGTCCTCGACGCCGCCCGCCGCAGCGCCACCTCGGGAGAAGCCGTTCGCCTGTAGCGGGGAGATCGAGCCGGCGGCGGAGCTCTACGGCAGGCAGGTCAGCACCGAGGCGCTCATCCCGGTCTCGTCAGCAGAACGCTCGGCGCCGGTGCGGACGGCGACGAGCCGTCCGCACCGGACGCGTTCCGCTCAGTGGTCCTCGAGCACCCCGCACATGGCCGGGTCGGTGGCCTCGGCGGGCAGCGCCGGGTTCAGGTCGGACATGGCCTCACCGTCGTACGCGCCACTTCCGTTGTAGTCGACACCGTGGATCACGACGACGCCCTTCCCGTCGGCAATCGCCTCGGCGACTCCGTCAGCGGTCTCGAAGAGCCCATCGCGCTCGTAGTTGATGGTCCCCTCCGTGGCGGTGTCGTAGCGGTCGATCGCCAGCACGCTCTCCGGGCTGGTGTCGCCTTCCGTGGTGAGCGAGAGCATGACCGGCCCGTAGGCCGGGGCGCCCTCCGTGGTGGTCAGGCGCCCGTCACCACTCGTGTCGTCCATGAGGGTCGGGCACTCGTTGCGCGCCGTCTCACCGAAGTGGACGTGCGCCGCGTGAGGCTGGTCGGCCAGCAGTCCGTGGGCCGCCACCTCGAACTCGTCGATCCGGCCCTTCTCGTCGAACTCCACCTCGGCGTGCCCGGAGCCGTGGACACCGCTGCCGGGAATCGGCTCGAGGTGGGCCAGGACCTCGTGACCGTGCCGGCTCGGGTCGTTGTGGCTGTCGGCACCGGCGGGCGGCGCGAACAGCGTCAGACCCACCAATGGGGCGACGAGGACAAGGGCACGGGCAGTCTTCGACATCGCGGTCTCCTTTGAGGCGATAGGTTGGTTGTGCTATCCCTCATTCGGGTGACGACGACCGTTCGGTTGTGTTCACATCGCCTTTTCTTCATTTACCGATTGAAAATCTTTTGTCGCAGAAACACATCTGCGGCAACAACGCACGGTGAGATTGGCTCTACATGGTGAGGCCTGGCGCGCCGTAGCAAGGAGCGCCTACGCCAGACCCGTCGGTGACAGGTTCCGCGGCCGCGGGGTTCCCCCGTCACCGGTCGTCCTTCGACTGGGTGCTCCTGCGCGCTACCGTCGCCGCCAGCGGCCGGCGTCGTCCGCGGGAGGGGGTGGCATGAGCGTCCACGTGGAGCTGCACCACGGTCCGGACAGCGACACCGTCGAGGTGTTCGACGACGCCGATCTGCCCGCCGGGATGAGCGGCACCTACTGCTACCACCTGGCCGCCGGCGGCTCGCTGGTCATCCTCGTCGACGAACGCGGGGAGAGCCGGGTCGACCGGGTCTTCAGCCCGACGGCCTGGCGCAGCGCCAAGGGCGACGTCTGGCGCAAGGGTCTCCTGCTCCACTGACCGAACCGGGCCACGCAGTCCGGTCGCGACGGGGTCCGGCCCAGACCCGGCGGGCGCGGGGTACTGGTCAGCGGCGGCCAGTCGGTCCAGGCGCCGGTGCGAGGCTGGAGCGAAGAAGCCGCGCGGTCAAGGAACTGACGTGCCGGGACCTTCGTCGCCGTTCAGGTCCGCCTGACCGGCACTCCGTACCACGAGCCGTCGGCCCGCGACGCCCGCCGCCGGATCCTGGAGTTCTTCGGGCGCCACCTGCGGTGACCCGGTCAGCTCAGGACGGCTGACCGAGCCCCAGTTGGCGAAGCCGCTCCGCGGTGTCCTCCAGACCCCAGATCTCCACGATCCGGCTGTCCTCGAAGCGGAAGAACTACACCTCGTCGACGTCGACGAAGCACCGGCCCGTCGGCTGGTGCCCGAGCCAGGGGCCGTGGTGGGTGGCCGAACAGGTGAACCGTCCGACGACCTGGTCGCCCTCGGCGAGCAGGGTCACCGTCCGCATCCGGACGTCGGGGAAGGACGCGCGGAACGGGGCCACCCACTCCCTCGCCTCGCGGGCCAGGTCGGGCCCGCACACCTCGTCGGCGACATCCGGACGTCCCTCGTTGATCAGCTCGTCGACCCAGCGGCGGACGACGTCCTTGTTGGTGTGGGACATGACGGGCTCCCATTCGGTCGTCGCAGTCACTCGGTCCGGTCGCCGCATCCTCCTCGCCCGAGGTCCCCATCGGTCCGTCGCCACGACCGCGCCGGTCTGTGCGCCTCCTCTCCCCACGCCCGGCGTCAGCGGCCCTCGACGACCGGGTACGTGGGCCGGCCGGTCGACGCCCAGTCGACGATGTTCTGCGCGGCCTTGCAGCGGAGCTCGGCCTCCGCCTCCTCGGAGTACCACCCGACGTGCGGCGTGAGCAGCGCGCGGGGGTGGGTGAGCAGCGGGTGGCCCCACTCCGGCGGCTCCTGAGGCAGCACGTCGAGCCCCACCCCGGCGAGCCGGCCGTCGTCGAGCGCCTGCACCAGGGCGTCGAGGTCCATGAGACCACCCCGGGCGGTGTTGACGAGGTACGAGCCCGGCGGCATCCGGGAGAGCCGCTCCGCGTCCACGAGTCCGCGGGTCCTGTCGGCCAACGGGAGGTGCAGGGTGACGGCGTTGCTGCGGGCGAACACCTCGTCGAGGGCCACCCGCTCCACGCCGGGTGGCCACGCCGAATCCGGCAGGTGCGGGTCGTAGCCCACGCAGCCTCCGAACCACGGAGCCGCGCGCTCCGCCGTCATCCGGCCGATGCGGCCCAGCCCGATCACGCCCAGCGTCAGCCCGCTCGGCCGCCGCAGCGGCCCGCCGAGCTGGTAGTCCCACCGGCGGGCGCGCACCTCCCGGTCGTGCCCGCCGAGGTTGCGCAGCAGCGCCAGCAGCAGGGCCGTCGCGTGCAGCGCCACCTCGGTGGTGCCGTAGTCCGGCACGTTGCACACCCAGACGCCGCGCGCCCGCGCCGCCTCCTGGTCGACGACGTCGACCCCCACCCCGTACCGGCTGACCAGCCGCAGCCGCGGCAGCGCGTCGAACACCTCCGCGGTGATCGGCGCGTACTGGACGAGGAGGGCGTCGGCGTCCCCTGCGGCGTCGACGACCTCCTGCGCGGTCGTGCACCGGGCCGTGCGCAGCTCGTGCCCCGCGGCGCGCAGGACGCCGGCCTCGATGTCCAGGGACGCGTACTCCGCGTCCGTGACCAGCACCCGCATGCCTCAGCCGTCCGAGGGCACGGCCATCGCGCGCTCCGCCGCCGCGGCGGCGTCGAAGGTCGGCGGAACCGGCACCAACGGCGGGCGCACGGTGCCCATCGGGCAGCCGTGCCGCTGTTCGGCGACCCGCTTGAGCACGCCTGCCGACACGTACTCCTTGGTCATCGCCCGCACCGTCTGGAGGTGCGCCGACATCGCCGCCACCTGCTCGGCACGCCCCGCCCGCACGTGCCCGTACAGCGCGACCACCTGCTCCGGCACGATGTTCGCCAGGGCCGAGATCGACCCGTGCGCGGTGAGCAGCCGGGCGGGCAGGTCGTCCTCGGTGCCGACGAGCACACCCTTTCCGGCGCCGTGGACGGTCGCGGCGTAGCCGGCCTCTCCCCCGGAGTCCTTGACCCCCCACACGGGCAGCGACGTGACCAGCTCGGGCGGGACCGGGACTGCGTACTTCGGGATGTGGTAGATCACGACGGGGTGGCGGGTGGCGGCCAGGACGCGCTCGTAGAACAGCCGCAGCCCGTCGCTGTGGAGGGGCTTGAAGTAGTAGGGCGGCAGCACCATCACGGCCCGGACCGGCAGGTCCTGCAGGAAGGCGAGCAGGTCGAGGGTGTCGGGCAGGTTGCCCTCGGCGACCGTGGGCACGATCTGGAGCCCGCCGCCCTCGGCGACGAGCGCCTCGAGCACGGTGCGCTTCTCGGCCGCGGCCACCGACGGCCCCTCCCCGTTCGTCCCGAACGGGATGACCCCGCGCACCCCGTGGCCGGCCAGCCAGCGGACGTGCGCGAGATAGGAGTCGACATCGATGCTGAACCGGTCGTCGTCGCGGAACGGCGTCACGTTCGCGACGTAGACGCCGTCGAGGAGGTGGGCGGGGGAATCCGAGGACATGGTCATCTCCCGAGGTCGACGGTCCGGTCGAGGAAGGCCGCGAGCTCGCGCCGGCTCGGCAGGCCCTCGTAGTCACCCAGGTTCTGCACGCAGAAGGCGCCCATGGCGTTGGCCGTCCGCAACCGCTCAGCCGGGTCACTGCCCCAGAGGGTGGCGGCGAGATAGCCGGCGGCGAAGGCGTCCCCCGCCCCGATCGGGTCGAGCTGGCGGGCGGGAAAGCCGGGGGCGGTCAGCCGCTCGCCGTCGATCGTCGCTGCGCACCCCCGGGCGCCGAGCTTGACGACGACCTCCGAGGGGCCGGTGTCCGGGAACCGCTCCAGACAGGCCTCGTCGTCCCACCCCCACAGGGCGCGCGCCTCCTCGTCACCGACGAGCAGGACGTCGACGGAGGGCAGCAGCGCCTCGGTGGCGGCGCGCGCGGCCGACGGCTCCCACAGCCGGCTGCGGTAGTTGACGTCGTAGCTCACCCTGACTCCCGCTGCCCCGGCGGTCTTCGCCGCCCAGGTAACGAACTCGGCGCACTCCGCGGACAGCGCGCCGGTGATGCCGGTGAGATGCAGGAACGCTGCGCCGTCGAGGATCGAGGGGTCGAAGGCGCCGGGCGCCAGCGTCGCGGCGGCCGAGCCGCGGCGGTAGTAGTAGACCCGCGTCGCCCCCGCGACCTTTTCCCGCAGGTAGAGGCCCGTGGGCCGGCCGGGCACCCGGCGGACCGCAGCGGTGTCGACCCCCTCGGCGCGGACCCGGTGCAGCACGAGCTCGCCGGGCTCGTCCTCACCCAGTGCGCTCACCCAGCTCGCCGGTATCCCGAGCCGGGAGAGGCCGATCGCCACGTTGCTCTCCGCGCCGCCGATCGACAGCGTCACGGCGCCCGCGTGCCGCAGCCGGCCAGGGCCCGACGGCGCGACCAGCATCATCGTCTCGCCCGCCGTCACCACCCGCGGGACGCCGTCGCCGGCGGACGCCGTCGCAGTCATCGCGGCGCGTCCGGTCAGCCGCCGAACAGGTTCTGCAGCTGCTGGTTGAAGGTCAGCACCGTCAGGAACCCGAAGAGCAGGAACGACCAGATGAGCGCCGCGACCCGACCGGCACCGGGCCGGATCTCGACCGGCAGCGTCCGCCGGTTGACCAGGAGGAGCAGCGCCGAGTAGATGAACATCATCAGGCCGCCGGTCACCGCGGCGATGACCAGCAGCACCAGCGGCTGGGTGAGCCCGGACAGCAGCACCACGCAGCCGATGAGGACCAGACCCCACACCAGCCCGAAGTAGATCTTGCTCTCGTTCGCGTCCTTGACGTACGCCGTCTTCAGGACGTCGGCGCCGAGCCGGCTGGTGTAGTCGACGATGCCCAGGGCCGCGGCGAACAGCGAGATCGCGCCGATGACCCAGAAGAACGTGCCGAACCAGCCCCCCACCTCGTCGTTGAGGGCGTTGCCCTCGGCCTCGAGGAAGGAGATGTCACTGGCCAGGCCCTCCTGGCCGAACACGGTGGCGTACGCCAGCAGCGAGGTGAACAGGATCGTGATGAAGCTGATGGCCACGAACGTGGTCAGCTGCTCGGTGTTCGCGAACTTCCACCAGCGCCGCCACCGGCTCATGTTCTCGGGCGTCGGCTCGAACACGAATCCCGTGGACGGCGCCGCCTCCGGGTGCCCCGTCACCGGGCTGACGATCCGCGGCACGTAGGCGCCCATGCCGAAGCGCTTGTCGCGGATCCAGTTGCTCTGGCAGAGGTTCTGCCCGCCGCCGGCTCCCGCGAAGGCCAGCGCACCCATGAGCAACGCGAATCCGAGCTGCTCGTACGGCAACCCCGGGTTCGTGACGATCTGGGGTGCGTCCGCCCAGTCCGACGACTCGATCGCGAAGACCGAGGCGACGACGATGAGCAGGAGGACGGCGCCGACCTTGAACCACTCGATCTTCTCCAGCGCCTGGTAGACGACCGGCGCCATCGTCAGGATGAGGCCGATGGCCAGCAGCATGCCGATGGCGATCGGCACCACGCTGCCGCCGACCAGGTAGGTCACCAGGGTCGCCGAGCTCGTGGCCCACCCCGGCCAGATGTTGGCGAAGTAGGCGAGGATCGCGAAGACCAGTCCCCAGTGCCGCCAGTACCGGCTGAAGCCGGTCAGCGCGGTCTCGCCGGTGGCCAGCGTGTACCGCTCGATCTCCATGTTCAGGAAGTACTGGGTGGCCAGCCCCACGAAGGCCGCCCAGACGAAGACCAGGCCCACCTGCGAGGCGATGTAGGGGTAGAGGATGAACTCGCCGCTGGCCATCCCGACGCCCGCGGCGATGATCCCGGGGCCGATGACGTGCCGGAAGCTCGCCGGGGGTTCCGGCATGTCCCGCACGTCCGGGGCCGCCAGATGCTTGGTCGGGAAGAGGTCCACGACGGACCGGGGTCGTTCGCCGGGCCTGCGGGTGGTGGTCATGTCGGGTCCCTCCGTGCCAGAGAGCCAGGACTTCCAGCCGTTGTATACGCCCGTCGGGCGCGGCCTGCGACCGCAGGCCGGACCGGGGGGTTCCGCTCCGCGCCGGAACGCCCCGGCCCGGTCCCTGCCCGCCCGCCTGGCGGTTTCCCGTCAGGCCGTCGGGTCGAGGGCCGGCGGACCGAGGCCGACGTGGCGGTCGGCGAGGTCCTCGCTGCGCCGGACGCCGAGGAGCTGCATGCCGCGGCGGTACTCGCCGTCCAGGATCTCGAAGGCACGCGCGACGCCGTCCTGACCGCCGGCCATGAGCCCGTAGAGATAGGCGCGGGCGATCATCACGGCGTCCGCACCCAGGGCGCGGGCGGCCACGACGTCCAGCCCGTGCCGGACCCCGCTGTCGAGGAGCACCGTGGCCTGCTGCCCGACGGCCGCCCGGATCGCGGGGAGCACGTCCAGCGTCGCGGGCGTGCGGTCCAGCTGGCGTCCGCCGTGGTTGGAGACGACGACGCCGTCGGCGCCCCGCTCCATCACCTCGCGCGCGGACGCCGGCGTGGTCACGCCCTTGACCAGGATCGGGCCGGTCCACCGCCTGCGCAGCCAGTCCACCGACGTGAAGTCCAGGGCCGGGTCGAAGAGCATGGACGCGACCGCTCCCGGGGTCGGGTTGCCCTCGACCTCGTCGAGAGAGGCGAAGCCGATGCCGGCGGTGGTCAGCTTGTGGACCCACCAGCCCGGGAAGCGCGACATGTTCAGGACCGTCTTGGCCGTCAGCGTCGGCGGGATGGTGAGGCCGTTGACGACGTCGCGCAGCCGCATGCCGGAGACGGCGGTGTCCACGGTCAGGACGAGGGTCGTGTAGCCCTGCTCCTCGGCCCGCGACAGCAGCATCTCGTTCAGCTTCTCGTCTGTCGTGTAGTAGACCTGGAACCAGAGATCGGCGCCGGGTGCGGCCGCGCGCACGTCCTCGATCGACGTGGAGCCGACCGTCGAGAGCGCGTAGGGCACGCCGACGTGCTCGGCCACGCGGGCCACGGCGGCCTCCCCGTGGTGGTGCATCATCCGCGTGTAGCCCGTCGGCCCGAAGATCACCGGGACCGGGAGCCGCTTGCCCAGCACCTCGACGCTCGTGTCGGGATCGGCCACGGAGTGCAGGGAGTCCGGGCGGAACACCACGCGCCGGAACGCGGCGACGTTGCGGGCGGCGGTGATCTCCTCCTCGGCGGCACCGTCGACGTAGTCGAAGACCGACCGGGGCGTCGTCCTCGTGGCCGCCTTCCGCAGGTCGGCGATGGTGAGCGCGTTGTGCAGGCGCCGTGCGGTCCGGTCGAGATCCGGCTTCCTGAACTGCACGACCTCCCGCAGCTCGGACCATTTCGGGACTTGCCGCGCGGTCGAGATGGACGCGAGCGGGATCTTCGCAGCCATGTCGTCCCCTCCCCCGGTTGCAGACGGCTCAGCGTTCGTCGTCGACGTCCGGAAGAGCGTGGTGGGGGCGCCGCCGGGCGCGCAACCGGACCGTGTCAGCCCGGGCCCTCGTCGGCGGGGACGGCGGAGGACTTGATCTCCTTCGTCACCCGCTCGATGTCCCGGCGCAGCTCACGGCGGCGCACGGCCGCGGCGTGCCGGCGGCGCTCCTCGGTCGTGCGGGGTTCCCAGGGCGGCACCGGCACGGCGCGACCCTCGGGCCCGAGGGCGACCATCGTGAAGTAGCAGCTGTTGGTGTGCCGGACGACCTGACGCACGAGGTCCTGCGTCGTCACCCGCACCCCGATCTCCATCGACGTCCGCCCCGTGAGATTGACCGAGGCCTGGAAGGTGACCAGCTCCCCGACGTGGATGGGCTCCCGGAACACGACCTGGTCGACCGACAGCGTGACGGCGTAGTTCCGCGCGTACCGCGTCGCGCACGTGTAGGCGACCTGGTCGAGCAGCTTCAGCAAGGTGCCCCCGTGCACGTTGCCCGCGAAGTTCGACATGTCGGGCGTCATCAGGATGGTCATCGACAGGCGGTGGAGATCGTCGATCCGGCTGTCCTCCGCCGACGCGGTGTTCTCAGGCATCCGGCAGCACCTTCCCGGGATTCATCCGCCCTCGTCGTCGGCATGATGACGGTCCGAGCCTGTCATGAGCGCTGACCCGGCCACGGCAGCCGTCCTGAATTGACCGGGCCACCGTGGTCGCACGATGCTGACCTCGTCGTCCAGGTCACACGGCCCGGGGAACGACGACAGCCAATGCGCGACCCGGCTGCCCTACGGTCGACCGGGGGCCGGGTTTCACGAAAAGGGGGTCGCGCGGGTGTTCGAACGCATCGCAGTGGTGAACCGGGGCGAGCCCGCCATGCGCCTGATCCGGGCCGTCCGTGAACTCAACGCGGAGCACGGCTACGGCATCCGCGTGATCGCGATGCACACGGAGGAGGAGCGCCACGCGACCTTCGTGCGCGCCGCCGACGAGTCCGTCGTCCTGCGGGACACGGGCAAGGGCATCCCCTATCTCGACCACGACGAGCTCGGCCGCGCCCTCGAGGAGTGCCGCGCGGACGCGGCCTGGGTCGGCTGGGGCTTCGTCGCGGAGGACCCCGCGTTCGCGGAGCTCTGCGCCTCGCTCGGCGTGACGTTCATCGGCCCGCCGCCCGAGGCCATGCGCCTGCTCGGCGCCAAGATCGAGGCGAAGGTGCTCGCCGAGCAGACCGGCGTGCCGGTCGCGGCCTGGAGCGGCGGGCCGGTCGAGACCGTCGAGGACGGGCTCCGGCACGCGGCCACCATCGGGTACCCGCTGATCATCAAGTCCCGGAGCGGCGGCGGCGGGCGGGGCATCCGCATCGTCCGGTCCGAGGACGAGCTGGCGGACGCGCTCGAGCGCACCCAGGTCGAGGCGCTCCGCACCTTCGGGGACGCGACCATCTTCATGGAGCGGCTGGTCGAGGGCGGACGGCACATCGAGGTGCAGGTCATCGCCGACCAGCACGGCAACGTGTGGGCCCCGGGCGTGCGGGACTGCTCGGTCCAGCGGCGGAACCAGAAGGTGATCGAGGAGTCCAGCTCCCCGGCCCTGAGCCCCGAGCAGGACGCCTCCCTGCGCGAGTCCGCCAAGGCGCTGGTGAAGGCGGCCGGCTACGTCAACGCGGGCACCGTCGAGTTCCTCTACCAGCCGCAGGAGAAGCTGTTCACCTTCCTGGAGGTGAACACCCGCCTGCAGGTCGAGCACCCGGTCACCGAGGTGACGACGGGCCTGGACATCGTCAAGCTGCAGATCCACGTGGCCGCCGGCGACCGGCTCGAGGGCGACGCGCCCGCGGAGTTCGGCCATGCCGTGGAGGCCCGGCTCAACGCCGAGGACGCCGACCAGGAGTTCGCGCCCGCGCCGGGCACGGTTCAGTTCATGCGCCTGCCCACCGGCCCGGGCGTCCGCGTGGACACCGGCATGACCGTCGGCGACGTCATCCCGCCGGCCTACGACTCGATGGTCGCGAAGGTCATCGCCTGGGGCCGGGACCGGCCCGAGGCGCTGGCCCGCCTGCGCTGCGCGCTGCGCGAGACCACGGTGGTGCTCCGCGGCGGGACGACGACGAAGTCCTTCCTGCTCGCGCTGCTGGACCGCCCGGAGGTCGTGGCGGGCACCGCCGACACGGCCTGGCTGGACCGCACCGGGACCGTCGGTGCCGCCGACCCCGGACGGCACGCCGCCATCGCACTCGTCCAGGTGGCGATCGACGTCTCCGACGCCGAGGAGGCCTTGGAGCGGACGGCCTTCCTCGCGTCCGCCCGGGGCGGACGCCCCCGCGCCTCGCACGACGTGGGCCGGGTGGTCGAGCTCGGCTACTGCGGGCAGGCCTACCGGCTGACCGTCGCGAAGGTGGACCCCGGCCGCTACCGGGTGTCGCTCGACGACCGGTCCGTCGACGTCGCCGTCGACCGGCTCAGCGCGCTGGAGAGCCGGCTCACCATCGGCGACGAGCGCTTCTCGGTCGTCGCATCCCACGCGGCCACGTCGCACCTGGTCGAGGTGGAGGGCGTCACCCACCGCGTCACCCGCGACGAGGAGGGCCTGGTGCGCGCGCCGGCGCCCGCCGTCGTCGTCGCCGTCCGCGCGGGCGTGGGGGACGACGTCGAGGTCGGGCAGACGATCGTCGTCCTCGAGAGCATGAAGATGGAGACGGCGGTGCGGGCGCCGGTGTCGGGGCGGGTCCGCGAGGTGCTGGCCGTGGTGAACGCCCAGGTCGACGCCGGTGCCGCCCTGATGCGGCTCGAGCCGGCCGGGGACGAGGCCGACACGGTCGTCGGCGAGCGGGTGGCGCTCCCGGGAGCGGAGGCACGTCCCGCGGGCGCGGACCGCCAGACGGCGCTCGACATGCTGGCGGCGATGCAGGCGCTCATCACCGGCTTCGACGTGACCGCCGAGCACGGCCGGCAGCTCGTGTCCGCCTACGGCAGGGCGCGCGGCGAGCTCCCCGCGGACGACGCGGAGCTGCTGCACGGTGAGCTGGCGCTGCTCACCACGTTCGCCGACCTGAGCGAGCTGTCCCGCAACCGGCCGACCAGCGCTGAGGAGGAGGCCGACGAGCAGGTCCACAGCCCGCGCGAGCACTTCCACTCCTACCTGCACTCGCTGGACATCGAGCGCGAGGCCCTGCCCGACAGCTTCCGGGGCCGCCTGAGCAGGGCGCTGCTGCACTACGGCGTCGACAGCCTCGAGCCCGGCCCGGCGCTGGAGCAGGCCGTGTTCCGCATCTTCCTGGCCCAGCAGCGGACGGCCGACCAGCTGCCCGTCGTCCTCGCGCTGATGGACCGGTGGCTGACCGCCGGCGACCTCCCCAGCGGGCCGCTGCGCGACGAGGTGGCCGAGGTCCTCGACCGGCTGATCGTCGCGACCCAGCTCCGCTATCCATCGGTCGGCGACGTCGCCCGCGCGGTGCGGTTCCAGTACTTCGAGAAGCCCGTCGTGCAGCAGGCCCGTCAGGAAGTCGTCGAGGAGGCGGAGCGGCTGCTCGCGGAGCTGTCCTCCGGCGGCTCCGCGGGGAGCCCCGAGGACATGGAGCGGGTGCAGGCGCTGGTCGCGAGCCCCGAGCCGCTGATCCGGATCCTGGCGGAGCGCCTGGGCTCCCCCACCGCCGGCGTGGACCCGATCCTGGAGGTGCTCACCAGGCGCTACTACCGTCGGCGCAGTCTGGAGAACCTGCGGGCCTTCCTCCTCGACGGGCGCACCTGCGTCACCGGCGACTACGAGCTCAGCGGCGCGCGGCTGCACCTGGTCGCCCTGATGGCGTCGCAGGACAGCCTGCCCGCCGCCCTCGCCTCGCTGGCCACGCTCGTGTCCGAGACGGCGGACCCGTCGGACGTGGTCGTCGACCTCTACCTCTCCTGGCCGGACCGGCCCTCGGACGCCGACGAGCTGGCGGAGCGGCTGCGCCGTGAGCTCTCGGACGTCGAGGTGCTGCGCTCCGGCCGCCGGGTGACGGTCACGATCTGCACCCCGAGCGGCGACGTCGAGACGCTGACCTTCCGGCCGGCTTCGGACGGTCTCGCCGAGGAGGAGGTCATCCGCGGGATGCACCCGCTGACCGCGCAGCGGCTCGACCTCTGGCGGCTGAAGAACTTCAACGGACGGCGGCTGCCCTCGGCCGAGGACACCTACCTCATCCACGTCGTCGCGAAGGAGAACCCGAACGACGAGCGGCTCATCGCCATGGCGGAGGTGCGCGACGCGACGCCGCTGATCAACGCCGCCGGCGAGGTCGTCGGCTTCCCGACGGTGGAGCGGTTGCTGACCGCGTGCATGGACAGCCTGCGGCGGGCGAGGGCATCGTTGGGCGGTGGCCGGCGGCTCGACCACAACCGGATCTTCCTGTACGCCTGGCCGTCCATCGAGCTGCCGCTGTCGCAGCTGGCGACGTTCGCGCGCGCGATCGCGCCGCTGACGATCGGCGCCGGCCTGGACGAGATCGTGATCCTGGGGCGCCTGCAGGTGGAGCCGGGAGTGGCGCCACGCGACGTGGCGCTGCGCTTCTCGAACACCCCGGGCACCGGCGTCGGAATGAGGATGACCGACCGGCCGACCGAGCCGATGCGCCCGCTGGACGACTACACGCAGAAGGTGCTCCGCTCGCGCGCCCGCGGTCTCGCCTACCCCTACGAACTGGCACCGCTGGTGGCCGGACCCGGCGGCTCGTTCGCGGAGCACGACCTGGGATCCGACGGCCGGCTCGCGCCGGTCGACCGCCCGCCGGGCACGAACAAGGCGGGCATCGTCGTCGGCGTGGTGACGACGCCGACCCCGCGCTACCCCGAGGGCATGACGCGGGTGGCGCTGTTCGGCGACCCGACGAAGGCGCTCGGCACCGTCGCCGTGCCCGAGTGCGCGCTCGTCGTCGCGGCCCTCGACCTGGCGGAGGAGCGCGGCCTGCCGGTGGAGTGGTACGCGCTCTCGTCCGGCGCCAAGATCTCGATGGACAGCGGCACCGAGAACATGGACGCCGTCGCGAAGGGGCTGCGCCGGATCATCGAGTTCACCCAGGGCGGCGGCGAGATCAACGTCATCGTGGCGGGCATCAACGTGGGCGCGCAGCCGTACTGGAACGCCGAGGCCACGATGCTCATGCACACCAAGGGCATCCTGGTGATGACGCCGGACAGCGCGATGGTGCTGACCGGCAAGCACTCGCTGGACTACTCGGGCGGGGTGTCGGCGGAGGACAACTTCGGCCTCGGCGGCTACGACCGGGTGATGGGGCCGAACGGGCAGGCGCAGTACTGGGCGCCGAACCTGTCGGCGGCCGTCGCCCTGCTGTACCAGCACTACGACCACGCCTACCTCGCGCCCGGCGAGCGGTGGGCCCGGCCGTCCGAGACCTCCGACCCGCGGGACCGGGACGTGCGGGCGTTCCCGCACAGCCACCCGTCGAGCGAGTTCACGACGGTGGGCGACGTCTTCTCGTCGACGGCCAACCCCGACCGCAAGAAGCCGTTCGACATCCGGACGGTCATGCGGGCGGTCACCGACCAGGACCACGCGGTGCTGGAGCGGTGGGCCGGGATGGCGGACGCCGACACGACGGTCGTGCTCGACGCGCACCTCGGCGGTCACCCCGTCACGGTGCTGGGCATCGAGTCGCGGCCGATCCAGCGGCGGGGCAGCTTCCCGACGGACGGGCCGGACCAGTGGACGGCGGGCACGCTGTTCCCGCGCTCGTCGAAGAAGGCCGCCCGCGCGATCAACGCATCCAGCGGGAACCGGCCGCTGGTGGTGCTGGCCAACCTCTCGGGCTTCGACGGGTCGCCGGAATCGCTGCGCAACACGCAGCTCGAGTTCGGGGCGGAGATCGGCCGGGCGATCGTCAACTTCGACGGCCCGATCGTCTTCTGCGTGATCTCGCGGTACCACGGCGGTGCGTTCGTGGTGTTCTCCGGCGTGCTGAACGACAACATGGAGGTGCTCGCGGTCGAGGGCTCGTACGCCTCGGTGCTCGGCGGGGCGCCGGCGGCCGCGGTGGTGTTCACCGGCGAGGTCGACAAGCGGACCGCCGCGGATCCCCGGGTGAAGGAGCTGGAGGCTGCGCTCACGGCGGCCGACGACGTGGAGAAGGCGCATCTGCGGGTGGAGCTGGCGGCGCTGCGCAGCTCGGTGCGGTCGGAGAAGCTCGGTGAGGTGGCCGCCCAGTTCGAGGGCATCCACAACATCGAGCGGGCCCGGGACGTCGGCTCGGTGCACGCCATCATCCCGGCCGTCGAACTACGCCCCCGCCTGATCGACGCGGTCGAACGAGGCATGGCCCGCGTCGCCGGCTCGTGACCCGACGGGCCATTTCGAGCGGCGTGACGACCACGACGGGGGTCCGATGACCGCGGCCGACGCCGGCAGCGCTGTGGCCGCGGATCTGGCACGGATCACCGAGCTGGATGCCGTGGTGATGGCGTTCGAGGAGGTGTTCACCGAGCCGGCCATGGCCGCCTCGAGAGGTCTCGACGCCGGATCCGTCGACACGGAGGACGCACGTACCGGACGCCCGAGCCGGGCCGCCGGGCGGGGACCGCTGCACGGGTTCACGGTGGGGATCAAGGACATCTTCGAGCTCGCCGGTCGGGCCCCGGGCAACGGGAACCGGGCGGCTTTCGACATGGTGCACCGAGCAACCCCCGAGGTCGACGCCCCTGTCGTGCACGCCCTTCGCACCGCCGGGGTGGTCGTGGCCGGAATGACCAAGTCGACCGAGCTGTGCTGGTACCACCCCACCACCACCCGCAACCCGCACGACCTGGCCTGTACCCCCGGGGGATCGTCCAGCGGATCGGCCGCCGCAGTGGCGGCGGGCATGGTCCGCGCGGCGCTGGGCAGCCAGACGAACGGCTCGACCGTGCGGCCGGCCAGCTACTGCGGGATCTACGGCTTCAAGCCCAGCTACGGCCGGGTGGACATGACCGGGATGACGAGGATCAGCCTCTCGTTCGACCACCCCGGCTTCTTCGCCCGTGATGCCCGGACCCTCACGGCGGTCACCGCGGCCGCCGGCGGTTTCCACGTGCCGGTGGGCACCGCCCGCCTCGTTACCGGCGTCGTCGACGTCACCGGATTCGACGACATCGACCGTGAGGTCCGCCAGGTCGTCGACCACTACGTCGATCTCCTTCGCGACGCCGGCCACACGGTGGTGCGCGTGGAGCTGCCCGAACTGCTCGCACCGGAGACGTTCCAGGCCTTCTTCGACGTGTTCGCGCCTGAACTCTTCAGCCTCCACCGCGACCTGCTCTCCCCACAGGTCGCCGCGCGGCTGGGCGCGGAGACGCGGGAGGTCCTGCGCCGCGGCGCCGACACGAGCGGCAGCCGGCGACGGGCCGCCGAGCAGGCGTGCGTCGACCTGCGCGCGCGGGTGGACGAGCGCTTCGACGAGTGCGACGTGTTGGTGCTGCCCGCCGCCACGTCCTCTGCGCCTCGAGGGCTGACGAGCACCGGCTCGCCGGCGGTGTCGACGTTGTCGAGCCTGACCGGGGTGCCTGTCGCCGCGATTCCGGCCGGGCTCGGGGTGTCGGGCCGCCCGGTGGGTGTGCAGGTGTGGGGACGTCTCGGGGCAGACGAGTTCCTGCTCGCAGCGCTCCCCCACCTGCCCTACCGGACCGTTTCTCCGAGCCTGGGTCAGGCCGGGCGCTGACCCCGGACGGCGCGGTCTACCGAGTCACACCGGTCACCCGTCGTGCGGGCGGCCCGATGGTGAAAGCCCGGTCGCCCCGCGATGCGGGGCGACCGGGCGGGGCCTTGCGTTGGTCACATGCGGGACGGTTCGGCGTCCCTGTCGACGGAGGCCGTCATGCCGGCGGTGATGTGTGAAGGGCGGAAGCCCATGACGGTCAGCCAGATGCCGAGCGACAGCTCCCAGAAGAAGATGGGAGCGACCCCGACCAGCGACCACACGGTGGTGGCGTCGTTGACGCCGAGCATCGTCGCGACGTTGGAGGTGAGGAGCAGCGGCGCTCCGATGAGGCCCATGAGCGGGATGACACGGGGCACCAGGCCGGACCGGTACATCAGGGTGCCCAGCAGCAGCGCGTTCACGACCGCCATGACGCCGGGGCCGAGCAGGAACGTCCACTCGTAGGCCGCGACCAGCGCCGCCCCGACGGTGGTCAGTGCCGCCTCCTCAGCTCCGGCCACGCCCGACAGATCCTGGCGCAGGGTCACGACCGCGAAGAGGCTCACCACGCCGACGGCCATGATCGCCGCCTCGAGCAGGCGCGAGGTGACGAGGCCGAGCGCGAGGGTCTCGTTGTGCCGCTTGACCACCCGGAACAGCACGACCGCGCTGGCGATGCCGGCGAGGGCGGTGACGATGTCGAGGAGGCCGCCGACGAGAACGCGCGTATCCGCGCCCGAGCCGACGATGTACCCGGGGTCGTTCAGGACGGGGTCCAGGAAGTAGAACCGAGCGGGGATCGACCCCGCGAACGTGATCAGGTACATCACGCCGGCGATGAACGCGGTCCTGCGCAGCGGGTCCATCGGGGCTCTGCCCGACGCCGGGGTGCTGTCGGTGGTCGTCATGACGGTCTCCTTCGGTGCATCGATCGATCAGTGGTGTGGGTCCGATCGCCCGCGCGGTCGGCCCACGACAGGCCGACCCGCGAGCACGTGGGCGTCTCACGCACGGGACGGTTGGGCGTCCCGTGCGGTCGAGGAGGCGGTGATGGGCGAGGGCTTGAAACCCTTGACGACCAGGTAGACGCCGAGCGACAGCTCCCAGACGAAGATCGGGGCGCCCGCGAGCATGTGGATGCCGTCAGCCAGGTCGTGCGTCCCGAAGATGACCCCGATCACGGATGCCAGCAGCAGGGGGCCGCCGACGAGTCCCACCAGCGGGATTGCCCGCGGCACGAGGCCGGAGCGGTACATCAGGGTGCCCAGCAGCAGCGCGTTCACGGCCGCCATGACGTTGGGCCCGAACAGGAACGTCCCCTCGTAGACCGCGACCAGCGCCGCGCCGACGGTGACCAGCGAGGCCTCATCCGCGCCGGGCAGGTCCTGGCGCAGGGTCACGACCGCGAAGAGGCTCACGACGCCGACGGAGACGATCGCCGCCTCGAGCAGGCGCGAGGTGACGAAGCCGAGGGCCAGCGTCTCGTTCTGCCGCTTGAGCACGGTGAAGAGCACGACCGCCGTACCGATGCAGGCGAGGGCGTTCACCATGTCGAGGAGGCCGCCGATCAGGACCTGCGTGTCCGCGCCCGAGCCGGCGATGTAGTCCGGGTCGCTCAGGACGGGGTCCAGGAAGAGGAACCGAGCGGGGATCGACGCCGCGAAGGTGATCAGGTACAGCGCGCCGCCGAGGAATGCGGCCCTCCGCAGCGGGTCCATCCGGGTTCGCGTCGGGGTTCGGCCGGTGTTCGTCATGACGGTCTCCTTCAGAAGAGTTGTCGAGGATCGATCGGGCGGTCGGCGGGCTGGTCGGCTTCGACCTGGGTGACCGACATCAGCGGCAGGCCGGTGTCGCGCAGTTTCTGCAGGAGGCCGTGCAGCGCGGCCTGGTCGACGACCGGGCCATGCACGTTCGTGGTGCCGTCGCTCTCACGGGTCAGGCTCATTCCGTCGAACCAGGCGGCCCATCGGGCGTCGAGATGGCCCTTGACGCGGATCTCGTACCGCCCGGCACCGTCGGTCGATCCGTTGCTCATCGGGCACCTCTTGCCTTGGCTTTCAGGCGGCGTTCCGTCTGGCTCGCCTGAAAGCTAGGAGGGGAAGTGATGAGCGCGGATCACCACGTGTGGTGAGCGACGTGGTGATCTTCTGCTGGAAACGCGCCGGGACCCGGGCGGGTCAGCGCAGAGGTTGGCGGGCGCGCGGGCGCGACATCAGGCCGAGTTCCTCGGCCCGGCGGACCGCTGCCCGGCGGCTGCTCACGCCGAGCTTCGCGTAGATGTTCTTCGTGTGCGTACGGACGGTGTTCAGGGACACGACGAGCTCGCGGGCGATGTCCGGTCCGTCCAGGTCGGTGCCGAGCAGCCGGAGGACGTCGAGCTCGCGGGCGCTCAACGGGTCGACCAATCGCTCCGAGACGGGTCGGCTGACCTCTGTCCCGTCGAAGGCGGCCAGCAGGCGACGGACGTAACCCCCGCCGTTGCCGTCCTTCGCCAGGGCTCTCAGCAGCGAGGCCATCGGCTGCCCCTCGTCGACGAAGGTCCGGACGTACCCCTCCGGCTCGGCCAGGGACAGGGCGCGGCGGAGCGACGACAGGGCGGCCGGGACGTCGCCCCGGGCCTGGGCTGCCCTCGCCTGCACGACCAGGACGTCGATCCGGCTGCCCGTGCGCGCGCCGTCCTCTGCCGCCCGGATGAGCCGCTCCAGGAGGCCGGTCGCCTCCTCGATCGAGCGCTCGCTCCGTTCGGCCGCGTACCGGGCGACGAGCGCCCGGGCGAGGGTGACGTGCTCGAACTCGCGCAGGTAGCTGAGCTCGTCGTCGGAGGACAGGCCTCGCTCCCGCGCCCAGCGGAGCGCCTCGCCCCACCGGCCCTGCCGCAGCCACGCCCGTGCCCGCACCGCGGCGACCGGCCGCACGTCGGGCGAGTAGTCACCCACGTAGAGGCGCTCCGCCTCGTCGAGCAGGTCGAGGGCTCCGTCCACGTCGCCGTCGGCCTCGCGGACCCGGGCCATCGCGACCCGCCAGCGGTAGCGGTTCTGCGGCAGGCCGAGGTGCTCGCCCAACTCGCTGCTCGCCTGCAGGTGCCGCCGGGCGGCGTCCAGATCGTCGCGCTCCCAGAGCAGCTGGCTCAGGCCCACGTGCATGTCCGCCGCTCCTCGGAGGACGGGTCGGGACTGTTCGGCACGCTGCAGTCCGCGCTCGAAGAGGCCCATGGCGTCGCGGAGGCGGCCCTGCGCGAGGCGCATGTCGGCCAGCGCGATCGCGCAGCCCAGCACGTCGGAGTGGTGCCCGGCCCGCTCCAGACTCGACATCGCGTCGGCGTAGAGCCGGCTCGACGCGCCCAGGTCCCCGCTCGTCCAGTACGCGAGTCCCAGGAGGGCGGCGGGCGCTCCGCGCGCGAGATGGTCGTCCTCACCGGCGAGGTCCAGCGCTCGCCGTGCGTGCGTCATGGTGCCGGCGACGTCGCCGCGAACCAGGGCCGTTCCGGCGCGGTACATCGCGATGGCGGTCGGGAGCGTGCGGAACCCCTCCTCGTCGACGACGACCATCTCGTCGGCCCGGTCGGTCGTGGGGTGCAGCCACCGCTCGGCCTGCCGCAGCCGCTCCTCGACGCCCTCGATCTCACCGCTGACCATGAGCGAGCTGACATGTCCGACCGTCAGCACGGGGCGGACGTGGAACAGCTCGTCGGGCAGCGCCTCGAGCCAGCGACGCAGCGTCGCCTCCTGCCGGCCCTTGCGCAGCGCGGGAAGGGCGAGCTCGACCAGGTCCGCGGCCCGCTCGAAGTCCTCCGCGGCCAGCGCGTGGTGGATCGCCTCGGCCCGTTCGCCGTCCTGCTCGTACCAGGCGCTGGCCCGCCGGTGCAGGTCGCGCACCTCGTCGGGCTGCTCGTCGAGCAGGCGCGCCTGGAGGACGTCGGCGAAGAGGTGGTGGTAGCGGTACCACCGGCGGCGGTCGTCGAGCGGGACGAGGAACAGGTTCCCTCGATCCAGCGCCTCCAGCATCGCCCGTCCGTCGTCCTGCCCGGTGACGGCGTCGCACAGCGAGCCGGTCAGCCGGTTCAGGAACGAGGTCTGCAGCAGGAAGCTCCGGACCCGTTCGGGCTGCCGCTGCAGGACCTCCTCGGCGAGGTAGTCGACGACGTAGCGGTCGTCCCCCGCGAAGCCGGCGATGAAGCCGGCGGCGTCGTCCCGGCCCTGCATCGACAGCGCGGCCAGCTGGAGGGCGGCGATCCACCCTTCGGTGCGTTCCTCCAGCGCTGCGACGTCCCGTGCCGTCAGCTCCAGGCCCATGACCTCGTTGAGGTAGGCGGCCGCCTCGTCGGGTGTGAAGCGCAGATCGGCGGCGCGGATCTCGACGAGCTCGCCGCGACCGCGCAGCCGGGCCAGCGGCAACGCCGGGTCGGCGCGGCCGGCGAGAACCAGGCGCGTACGCGGAGGCAGGTGGTCCAGCAGGAACGTCACCCCCTCCCGCACGTCGCGCGACTCGATGACGTGGAAGTCGTCGAGCACCAGCAGGACGTCGGTCGGGACCGCGCCGAGATCGTGGAGCAGGGTGGCCACGACCGTCTCGGCCGGCGGCTGCGACGCCTGGAGCAGCGTGAGCGCACCCGCACCGACCCCGGCGACCGCCGAGTCGAGCGCAGTGGCGACGTAGGTCCAGAACAACGCGGGATCGTTGTCGCGCTGGTCGAGCGAGAGCCACGCCACGGACCGTTCCCCGGCGGGCGCGGCCGCCTGCCACCCGGTCAGCCAGTCGGTCAGCAGCGTCGACTTCCCGAACCCGGCCGGGGCCGACACGAGGGTCAGCGCGGACTCCTCGCCGAGGTCGAGGCGCTCGCTCAGTCTCGGCCGCGCGACAAGCCCTCGTCGCCGCCGCGGGATGTGGAACTTCGTCTCCAGAAGAGGGCCCGCCATGATCACCTCCCCTGCGCAGCCGGCGGTCATCTGCCGCGGCCGGCACTCGTTGCCGGGGACACAACGGTGGGCTTCCGGCGGACATCGTGTCAGCAGGTGTCGACGGCCGCCACCATCACTCATCCAGGACCAGAGCCCCGGCATCCACTTACGACACCGGGTCACCGGGAACCCACGCTGCGACCCGACCGGGGAGCCGCCGTACCGCAGTAGCGTTTTCTCCTCTCCCGACGTATGCCCTGGGGTGGCGCATGAGCCCACGATTCGACCGCATGGTGGACGCGGTGGAGATCGTCGAGGCGGGAACGCCGACGGCGGCCGCGGGCAACGGCCGGGGGCCGCGCCGCAACCTGCTCACCCAGGAGACGGTGCTGATGACGGTCCTGGCGCAGGACCCGCTGGTGCACGGCGCCGACGGGCCGGTGCGGGCGCGGATCCCGGTGCCGGCCGAGCGCCTGCAGGGCGGGCCGCGCGGTCACCGGTTCGCCGTCGTCGACAGGTCCGCGCGGCCGGTCGCCCTGCACGTCCGCGACCCGTGGGTCTACCGGGACCGCTGGTCGGGCGTGGACCCGGCCGAGCTCAGCCGCGACCGCGGGTTCCGCGGCCAGAACGTCTACGCCGTGGCCGCGCACACCCTGGCCCTGGTCGAGCAGCATCTGGGCCGGCCGGTCCCGTGGCATTCGGGCGCCCCGCAGCTGCGCCTCCTCCCCCAGGCCCTGATGGAGGCCAACGCCTACTACTCGCGCAGGGACGGCGCCGTGCTCTTCGGCTGGGTGACGCCGCTGGGCACCCGGCCCGTGCTGTACACCGCGCTGTCCTACGACGTCATCGCGCACGAGGTCACCCACGCGGTCCTCGACGGGCTGCGGCCGCGCTACGCCGAGCCCGGGCTGCCCGACCAGCTCGCGTTCCACGAGGCCCTGGCCGACCTGGTGGCCCTGCTGTCGGTGTTCACCCTCGACGGCGTCGCGGAGTGCCTGCTCGAGCCCGTCGCCGGGCGCGTGCACCTGGACCGAGCGGGAACCCGCGCCCAGGCGCTGATGGACACGCCGCTCACCCGGCTCGCCGAGCAGGTCGGGAGCCACCGCCGGCCCGCAGCCGGCGACGACGACCCACCCGGGCTGCGGGCGTCCGGGCTGCTGAGACCCGGTACGGCCTGGCAGCGGAAGGCGGAGTTCGACGAACCGCACCGCCGCAGCGAGGTGCTCGTCGCGGCGGTCCTGCACACCCTCGTGGCGATGTGGGCCGGGCGGCTCGAGCCGCTCGCCGTGGACGACGACGGCGCGCTGGACTCCGGCCGTGTGGCGGAGGAGGGCGTGAAGTCCGCCCGCCACCTGCTGGGGATGCTGCTGCGCGCGCTGGACTACCTCCCGCCCGTCGACCTCGAGTTCGCCGACGTCGTCGACGCCGTCCTCACCGCGGACACCCGCCTCGCGCCCGAGGACGACCACGGCTACCGCACCGCTCTCAGGAAGTCGTTCGCCCGGTTCGGCATCCGGCCGCCCAGGCACCGCATCCTCGACGAGGACGGCGTCGCCGCTCCCGCGCCCACCGGTCCCGCGCACGCCCTCGGCATCCGCTACGAGCACCTGAACCTGGCCGCGCTGCGGACCTCACCCGAGGAGGTCTACTCGTTCCTCTGGAACAACGCGGAGACGCTCGAGGTCGACGTGGCGTACCCGACCCGGGTCGAGCGGGTCCTCGGCAGCACCCGGGTCGGGCCGG
Source organism: Blastococcus sp. CT_GayMR19 (assembly GCF_004570385.1). Lineage (GTDB taxonomy): Bacteria > Actinomycetota > Actinomycetes > Mycobacteriales > Geodermatophilaceae > Blastococcus_B. The sequence goes on from NZ_SPQL01000001.1 coordinate 173,587, forward strand.
ACGGGCTCGTCGTCACCGAGATCCTCGCCGACTACACGCAGACGCTGCGGACGACGGCCGGCGAGCTGCCGCCCGGCATCACGGCACCGGCCGGGATGGCGAAGGACGAGGTCGTCGAGCTCTGGGGCGGCGGGGTGCTGGTCTTCGACCAGTTCGGCCGGTTCCGCCTGCACCAGCGTCAGCCGCTGCTGGACGCCGACCGCCAGAACCGCCGACTGCAGTACCTGTCCACGCACGGCGGCCACGGCACCGAGCGGTGGGGAGCAACGGGTGCGCAGCCGTTCGCGCTGCTGCACGGCGCGGCACCCACCTAGAGCAGCACCGCCGCGACGAGGGCGGCGGCGCCGATCGCGGCGATTCCCAGGGAGGTCTCCAGAGTCGCCGGGTCGTGGTGCGGACGACGCCGCCGCTCGTACCAGGCGACCGCGACGCAGGCGGCGGCCACCGCGACGGAGTGACCGGCGGCCGCCATGAGCGCCATGAGCGGTCCGCAGCTGACCACGCAGTCCCTGCCGAGGACGACGCCGAACCGGCCCGACGCCCACCGGGCCCGCCGGCGGTCGAGCGGCGGGGCCAGCCTGCGGTCGCAGCGCGCCAGGCTCCGCCGCTTGAGGGGGGTCCACTGCCACGCGGCGGCTCCGACGGTCGCCAGTCCGATCGCCGCCGCGGGCCCCACCTCTCCGGCGAGCCACCACGCGCCGAGACCCAGCAGGACCGCCGCGCCGATCCAGACCAGCGCCCACCCGGCGACGACGCCGGCCGCGACGGCCCGGCGGGCACGGCCGGGGCTGCGCACCGCCGCGTACCGCACGTTCGGTGCGATGAGCGGAGCCATGACGGCGACCATGGCCGGCCACCCGGCGGAGTGCGGAACGGACGAGCCGGTCCCGTGGTGGCCGCCGGCGAACGGGAGCACGGCGAGCGCCACCCAGCCGACGCCGGAGATGACCCACAACCACGCCTCCGGGCGCCCGCTCCCGGCCGGCGCCGGCAGGCTCCCCCTCGGCAGGGACGTGGCGGTCACACGAACTCCAGGGTGACGCGCTCGATGGTCAGCCCCATGCCGGCCAGGTCGCGGTCGGGGTCGAGCGGCGTCAGCCGGACGGTGGTCGCGAGCGGCCGGATGGTCGCCGCCTGGGCGCGGACCGGCGCGGTGACGTCTAGTGCGCGGCTCTGCCCCGAGCCGCTCGAGGTGCCGTCGTCCCGGCTCGCCTCGTGCACGCCGAACAGCGAGAGCAGCCCGGCGTAGTGGTCGCCGTCCTGCCCGTCGGCGTCCGCGCCGGCCGGCAGTCCGAGGTGCACGCGGTAGGACGTCACGGCGGGGCCGGCCGCCCGGATCCCCGCGAAGCGGAGGATCCATCGGGCCTGGGGCCGGAAGGAGTCGAGACCGACATCCCGGTCGGCGTGGTCCCCGCCGGTGACCTCGAGGTCCTGCTCGCCGGCCAGCGCGATGCCACCGGCCTCCGCGATCGGCTCGGGCAGCGGCGGGATCTCGTCCAGTCCGATCGGGCCCTCCTCCGAGCCGGGCTGAGGTGCCGGGGGCGCGTGCAGGCGGGGCGGCGCCGTGGTGTCGTAGCGAAGACCGAGCGACCGGATGTCGAGCACCTCGGGCGCGGTCCACGTCCGGACCGTCCCGTCGGGGAGCAGGAACCGGAACTTCTGCCCCAGCCAGGACCGGTGCGCGGCCGTCCCCGTGCCCACGCCGTTCTCGAACGGGTAGCCGTGCCCCAGATCGCGGGCGAAGGTCTCCCAGAGCCGGTCGACGTTGCAGTGGTGCAGCCAGAAGGCGGGGTCCAGACCGGCGGTCTGGAACAGCCACATGGCGCCGCCGACGTGGCCGTGCACCGAACCGTGCGGCTGCCGGTCCAGGTCGCCGATCTCGTCCGCGTCGTGGAACAGGGCCGCGTCATGAGGCCGCTCGAGCACGCCGCCGCCGAAGGAGATCCCGGCGCGGTCCTCCTGGTTGGCGAAATGGGGCCGCTGCAGCGCGTCACTGGCCAGCGCCCAGTCGTCCCCGCGGCTCGCCCCGAGGCGGCCGGGCACGAACAGCGGGTTGGGCCGGGTGCCGTCGGGTCCGGCGTCCACGCCCGGCACGTCGACGTCGTCCGGCAGGACTGCATCGCGCAGCGGGAACGGCAGACCCAGGCGGTCCGGATCGGCCTCGAAGTCCGAGTAGTTCCAGTACGGCAGGCCCCAGTCGTCCGCCGGACCACCGAGCTGCCGGATGTGCGCGCGGACGACCGCCTCGAACTCGAGCAGGTACGCGCGGTGCCACGGCAGGAAGAACCAGTGTTCGTGCGCGCACTCGTTCCACAGCGCCTGCCGCCCCTGGTGCCGCGGCCAGGTCCGCTTCTCGGCGTAGGTCCCGTGCACCTGGGACTGGTAGCCGAGGCTCATCGGGTCGGACCACCGCGCGGCGGTAGCGCCCAACCGGGCGGTCAGCTGCGGGAGCTCGCCACGCCGGAGGAGGTCCGCCAGGACCTCGAAGAAGTTCTCCAGGCCCGGCGTGAGCCCGCGCATCCGGTGGATACCGGCGGCGTACCAGATCAGGTCCTCGTGCCAGCCGTCGTCCGCCCCGTCCCGCCAGGCTCCCCGTCGCGTCGCGTCGGCCATCAGAACTCCCCTCGACTCTGAAGGGCGCCGATGGTGGCACCGCGGGGTTCCGCGTGGAGAGGTCCGCGTCGTCGTGGCCGCCGGCACGACGCGCTACGGAGCCTCGTCCGGACCGCCCGATACCGTCGGCGACGTGAGCACGCCCGACACCCTGCCCGGCTACCGCCTCCCGTCCCAGCTGGTCCGGGACAAGGAGATCGACCGGATAGACCGCCACTGCCGCGCGTTCATCGAGCTCTCTCCCTGGGCCACGCTCGCGACCGCCGACGCCGACGGCTTCCCCGACGTCTCGCCCCGTGGCGGCGAGCAGGGATTCGTGAAGGTCCTCGACGAGCACCGGCTGGCGCTGCCCGACCGGCCGGGGAACAACCGCGTCGACAGCCTGCGGAACGTGGTGGTCAACCCGCGGGTCGCCCTCATGTTCCTGGTGCCCGGGATCGAGGAGACGCTCCGGGTATTCGGGACGGCGTCCGTCGTCGGCCCCGAGGACGTCGAGGTGGACCTCACCGAGTTCGGCAGGCCGCCGCGGTCGGTGCTCGTCCTGCAGGTGCAGCGGGCCTACGTCCAGTGCGCCAAGTCCCTCATGCGCTCGGGCCTGTGGCAGCCGGAGCAGTGGCCCGGACGCGGCGACTTCGCACCGATCGGCCAGGTCTTCCGCGACCACTGTCAGCTGCCGGCGCCGCTCCCGCCCGACGACGTCCTGCGCGCGGACCTCGCCCTGGAGCTCTGACTCACTCGATGCGGCCGACCGGTTCCCGCTTCTCGGCCTGGAAGACGTCCTCGGTGCGGCCGCGGGCCCAGTAGCCGGAGATCGAGAGGCGCTCCCGCGGGACGTCCCGCAGCACCCTGCGGACAGCCTTGATCGACTCGCGCTCGCCGCGGGCGAAGACCTGCACCCCGCCCGGCTCCCGGGCCTCGGCCGGCCAGCCGGCCGGGTCGACGGCCCGGGCGAGGAAGCCGACGTCGGCCGGATTGGTGTTGACCAGCCAGCGGACCTCGACCGAGGCGTGGGTGTCCATCGTCATGACGATGTCCGCGGGGTCGGCGATCTCCAGGAGCACGACCCCCCGGGCCGTGCGTGGCGGCGCCTCCAGCGCGGCGGCGATGGCGGGCAGTGCGGACAGGTCGCCGGCGAAGACGTGCCACGGGACGTCCGCGTCGGGCGCGTATCCGCCTCCGGGGTCGGTGATGGGTGCACCGGTTGTGCGGGAGCGAGCCGAGCGACTCCCCGCCGAGGTGCACCCGGACCAGGTGCGGCCCCACCCGGTCGACTCGACGGTGAGGACGTGCTGGCCGAGGGCCTCTTGCTGCGGGTGGTCACGCATCGCTCCTCGTGCCCACGTAATCGGGACGGGGTGGCGTCATGTGGTGGCGGCTGATCGGCAGCATCAGCGCTTCCCCGACGTCGGGTCGGGGATCACCTGGCAGTCCAGGCCGAACACCGCCTGCACGTTCGCCACCGTGAGCACGTCCGCCGGGGTCCCGACGGCCGCCGGGCAGGGTGCCGAGACACGTGCCGGTTTCGGGTGGTTCTTAAGTGAGGCTGGCCTAACTTAGGCTGCCCTATGCCCGCGAGGCAATCACGAAGAGGTCACAGTGCGAGCGATCGCGCCGGAAGATGTCGCGGTGGGATGTCGAGAACCAGCGCGCGGCTCCGTCCCTGCAGTGCACGCGGCCACAATGGGCCGTGCCACACCGAGGAGAACGCCATGGCCAAGTACCTGCTGCTCAAGCACTACCGAGGCGCGCCGGCAGCGGTCAACGACGTGCCGATGGACCAGTGGTCGCCGGAGGAGGTCATGGCCCACGTGCAGTACATGAACGACTTCGCCAGGCGGCTCGAGGGCACCGGCGAGTTCGTCGACGAGCAGGCGCTCTCGCCGAGGGGTGGCTGGGTCCGCTACGACGGCGAGGGGCGGCCGCCGGTCACCGACGGCCCGTTCGCCGAGACCAAGGACCTGATCGCCGGCTGGATGGTGATCGACGTCGACACCTACGAGCGGGCACTCGCGCTGGCCGGTGAGCTGTCCGCGGCTCCGGGTGCCGGTGGGAAGCCGATCCACGAGTGGCTCGAGGTCCGTCCGTTCCTGGGCGCTCCGCCGACCATCACGGAGTGACGCGCGGTGGACGAGGCTCTGCTACGGACCCTCACCCCCACCGTGATCGGGGTCCTCGGCCGCCGCGGAGCCGGCTTCGCGGCGGCCGAGGACGCCGTGCAGGAGGCCCTGGTCGAGGCCCTGCGGGTGTGGCCGGACGACCCGCCGCGGGACCCGCAGGGCTGGCTCGTCACCGTGGCATGGCGCAAGTTCCTCGATGCCGTCCGCGCCGACACCTCCCGGCGGCGGCGCGAGATCGTCGTCGACGAGGAGCCGGCGCGGGGCCCGGGCGCGGAGGTGGACGACACGCTGCAGCTGTACTTCCTGTGCGCGCACCCGTCCCTGACCCCGGCCTCGGCCGTCGCGCTCACCCTGCGCGCGGTCGGCGGCCTGACCACGCGCCAGATCGCGCAGGCCTACCTCGTGCCGGAGGCGACCATGGCCCAGCGCATCAGCCGGGCCAAACGGACCGTCTCGGGCGTCCGGTTCGACCAGCCCGGCGACGTCGCCACGGTGCTCCGCGTGCTCTACCTGATCTTCAACGAGGGCTACTCCGGCGACGTCGACCTCTCCGCCGAGGCCATCCGGCTCGCGCGCCTGCTGGCGGCCCGGACCCACCACGCGGAGGTGGCCGGTCTGCTCGCACTCATGCTGCTCCACCACGCGCGGCGCCCGGCACGCACCCGCCCCGACGGCAGCCTCGTGCCCCTCGCCGAGCAGGACCGCGGCCGTTGGGACACCCGCCTGATCGCCGAGGGCGTCGAGGTGCTCCAGGCAGCGCTCGCCCGCGACCGCCTGGGCGAGTTCCAGGCCCAGGCCGCCATCGCCGCGCTGCACGCCGACGCCCGGAGCGCCGAGGAGACCGACTGGGTGCAGATCGTCGAGTGGTACGACGAGCTCGTGCGGCTCACCGAGAGCCCGGTGGCCCGCCTCAACCGGGCCGTCGCGGTCGGCGAGGCCGACGGCCCGCCGGCCGGCCTGGCCGCCCTCGCGGAACTCGACCCCTCGCTCCCCCGCCACGCCGCCGTCGCCGCGTACCTGCACGAGCGGAACGGGAACCTGGGAACCGCAGCACGGCTCTACGCCGAAGCCGCCCGAGCAGCGCCCAACCTGCCCGAGCGCGAGCACCTCACACGACAGGCCGCACGGCTCAACGCGGAACTGCGCAGCTGAGCGGCTCGGCCCTAGGCCTGCGGGGGCACCGGCGCCTCGACCACGGCCCGCCGCCGCGCGAGGCGGAGCGGCACCAGGACAGCTGCGGTCACCAGCAGGGCGACCGCCACCCACGGCAGGAGGACGCCGAGGACGACGACGACCGCGCCCAGCGCAGTGACCAGCGCCCGCCATCCGGTGCCGAGCCCGTCGGAGAAGCCGTCCGGCCCGCCGGCCGGCGCCACACCGAACGGCTCCAGGTGCACGCGGAGCGTCGACAGCTCCACCTGGTCGGCCAGCAGCGCCCGCTGGGACTGCAACGACTCCAGCTTCTCCTGCCGCTCGGAGAGGGCCTTCTCGGCCGCCAGCAGGGCCTCGGTGCTGGCCGCGGTGTCCATCAGGGCCTGCAGCCGCGCCACCGAGCTCTGCAGCGCCGAGATCCGCGCGTCCAGGTCGACGGCCGTCGCGGTCACGTCGGAGCCGGACACCGACACGCTCTCGACGTCGCCGAGGTCCTCCAGGTCCGCCAGGACGCCGGTCAGCTCGTCCGCCGGCACACGGACCACGAGGTCGGCGACGGCGCCCTCGACCCCGCCCTCCCCCGACGCCGCCTGCTCGGTGCGCTCGTCCACCCGGCCGCCGGCGGACTCCACCAGCTCGCTCACCCGCTGGGCACTCGCGGCCGGGTCCTCGACGGCGAGGGAGGCGGCGGCGGTCGTGACCACCTGCCGGTCGGGGTCGGTGTCGACCGCGCCGGCGGGCACGCCCTCGGGACCCGCTGGGGCGGCCGGCCCGGGGACGGACTCACTCCCGCCGGCACCACCCTCCGCGCCACCCGAGTCCGTGCTGGACGTGCCCGAGCCGGAGCAGCCGACGAGCAGCGTCACGGCGAGGGCCGCGACTGCCGTGCCCAGGGAGCGCCTCACGGTCGGGACGGTAGGACGGTGATCCGGCTGCCGACCAGCGCCGATGCTCAATCGTGCCGGCGCCGATGCCCAATCGTGACGCGGGACGGCGCGGCGCGGACCGGGCGACGCGGATGCCGGCGGCGGACGAGTCGGCCGGTTCGCCGGGGGGTGTCCACGGGCGCCCTGCCGCCTCCCGAGGGGCGGGAACGCTGACGGCCGGTTCCCTACAGGAGACCCGCGATCAGTTCCGCTGCCCGCTCGTTCGTGCGGTGGTTCTGGTGCACCTCGTAGGCCGCCACCCCGGGTAGGCGGTCGCGCAGCGGCGCGGCCAGTCGCTGCTCGAGCACGCCGTCGCTGAGGTCGAAGAAGTGCTGCAGGAAGCCCTCCCCCTTGCTCAGGAGGCTCACGTAGGACTCCCTCAGCAGCCCGGTCACCTCCTCGCGATCCGCGGGCCGGAGTAGGGAGTCCTCGAGGCACAGATCGAAGACGGGAATCAGGAGCAGGTCCAGTGGAGCCGTGGGGGTGATCGATCTCTGGAACAACCCGGCCAGTTCTGCCGGGGTCATGTGCAGCTTCTCGTCGCGGGTCGTGAGCTGTTCCGGCGTATTGGTCGCCGCGATCTGCTGCACCTCGTCGAGGCCGATGTTCGGGAAGAACGGAGCCTCCGCTTCCGCGAGCCACGCCAGCACCTGCGGTTGCACGATCGCCGTGCCCACGCGGATGCCGATCTTGCCGGGGATCCCGCAGACCTCCAGGTGTGCACCCGTGTCGCGGATCAGGAACTTGTCGACCGCGAGGAGGTCGCACCCGTTCCGCGCGAGCAGGTTCAGCAGGGTGCTCGTCTTGCCGGAACCCTTGGGTCCGGCGACACAGATGGTCCGACCGTTCTTCGCCGCGCACGCGGAGTGCATGGGAATCCAGCCCTGCTCGAGCAGCAGCCACTTGCTCAACGCGCGCAGGGTCTGCATGCCCTCCTCCCGCCGAACCTCGAGGTTGCCGGACGTCACCAGGACGATCGTCCGGTCTTCGCTGAACAGGAGGAGGAACACGTCCTCTCGCGGTCGGCTCTTCCCGGCCACCTTCCGGACGAGTGCCACCGAGCCCATGAACGGGATCTCCGCGTAGTCGTGCTTCCCGACCGCGGGCTGCTCGGGCACCAGCTCCTGCAGCGCGGCGAAGAGGGCGCGATCAGCCGTGCTGTAGACGGCGGCATCGACGGCTCGTGGACTGCTGAGTAAGAAATATCCCTCGAAGAACCGACAGATCCATTCGACGCTGGCGCTCTCGTCGCTGCCGTAGGCGAAGGAGACGCCCGCGTACTGCAGGCACTGCTGGTCGCCGCGGGCCTGGATGTCCCGTGCGACCTGCGCCGCCCTCGACGCGATCTCCTCCGGTGTCATCCCGCACTCCTGTCCGTCGGCGAGCGCCTGTCCGGTTCGTCTTCGAACCGTGATCCGACGGGGAGATGGGACTGCGGGTTCGCGGCGCGTACTCAGCGTGACAGTCGGACCCGTCCCTGACCAGCGGTTCCGGCCGCCCCGTCACGGTCGAGGCAGCGACCGGCGGCCGGCTGCCCGCTCTCGGGCCGACGAGGCCGACCGCGTCCCGGGAGTACGCCGGTGCCGACCGGCGCCTCCGGTCAGGGGTGGACGACGGACGAGTCGGCCTGTACGCCGGGTTCTGTCCACGGGCGCCTCGCGGCCTCCCGATGGGCGGTCATCCATCTAGGCCTGCCGTTGCCGGCAGGCTCGAGCGGTCTACCCGCAGGCATCGGGCGGGCCGCCCTCGAACGCCTGCGCAGGACGGCGGCGAACCGCCGTCCCTCTTGACCTTGCTCCGGGTGGGGTTTACCGAGCCACACCGGTCACCCGGTGTGCGGTGGTCTCTTACACCGCCGTTTCACCCTTACCAGCGCCCTGCCCGAAGACAGGACCCTGGCGGTCTGTTCTCTGTGGCACTGTCCCGCGGGTCACCCCGGGTCGCTGTTAACGACCACCCTGCCCTGTGGAGCCCGGACGTTCCTCGGCGACGGGTCTCCCCGCCGACGCGACCGCCCAGCCGACTCGTCCGTCGTGCGCCCAGCCTACCTGCGGGAATCAGATCGCCATCGCCGCACGCACCGCCCCGCTGGACGCCGGTCCGCCGTCCCCGCTCGCGCTGACCCGCCCCGACTCCATGACGTAGTAGGTGCTGGCGGCGGTCAGCGCGAAGCCGACGTGCTGCTCGACCAGCAGCACCGACAGCCCACCGCGACGTGTCAGCGACAGGATGGCCTCCTGGATCTCGGTCACCACGCTCGGCTGGATGCCCTCCGTCGGCTCGTCCAGGATCAGCATCCGTGGCGCGGTGAGCAGCGCCCGCGCGATCGCCAGCTGCTGCCGTTGCCCTCCCGACAGCAGCCCGGCCCGCCGCCCCAAGAGCGGGCGCAGCGCGGGGAACAGGTCGAGCGCCTCGTCGGTGCGCGCCTCGCCGTCCTTCCGCCCGTCCGCCACCAGCTGGAGGTTCTCCGAGGCGGTGAGCTGCGGAAAGGCCTGCTGGCCCTGCGGTACGTACGCCAGCCCACGCCGAACCCGCTCGTACGGGCGCAGCGCCGTGACGTCCTCCCCGTCCAGCAGCACCCGCCCGAACCGCGGTCGGAGCAGGCCGACGGCCGCCCGCAGCAGGGTCGTCTTCCCGGCGCCGTTGTGTCCCAGCACGACCGCGACGCCGTCCGCCGGCACGCGGACGTCGACCCCGTGCACGACCTCCGTCCGCCCGTAGGCGATGCGGACGCCGGACAGTTCCAGCATCAGGACACCTCCGCCGTGTGACCCGGACCCAGATAGATCTCCTGCACCCGAGGGTCGGCCTGCACCTGGGCGTAGGTGCCCTCGGCGATCTTCTTGCCTGCGGCCAGCACCGTCACCGAGTCGGCGTAGGCCCGCAGGAACTCCATGTCGTGCTCCACCACCACGACGACGTGGTCGCGACGCACCCGGCGCAGGAGCTCTCCGGTCTGCTCCCGCTCATCCGCGCTCATGCCCGCCACCGGCTCGTCCAGCAGGAGCACGGTGGCGTTCTGCACGAGCAGCATGCCGATCTCCAGCCACTGCTTCTGACCGTGGGCCAGTTCCCCCGCCAGGCGGTCGCGCAGTCGTGTCAGACCGGTCGTCTCCATGGCCAGTTCGACGCTCGGCGGCACCGCTCGCCGCGCCCGCAGCAGACCGAGGCGCCTGCGGGTCGCTCCCGCGGCGATGTCCAGGTTCTGCAGCACGGTGAGCTGCTCGAAGACGCTCGCCGTCTGGAAGGTGCGCCCGACGCCGGCCCGCGCGATCTGGTGCTCCTTCTTCCCCAGCAGTTGCACACCGTCGAACTTCGCCGAGCCGGTCGCGGGCGTGAGCCCCGTGATGGCATCCACGAGCGTCGTCTTGCCCGCGCCGTTGGGCCCGATCAGGAACCGCAGGTCGCCCTGCAGCACGGTCATGTCGACTCCGTCGACCGCCACGAAGCCGTCGAACGCGACCCGGAGGCCACGGATCTCGAGGTAGTCCTGTCGCATCACGCACCTCCGGTGTGCACCGCGGGAACGGCGGACGCCGGACCGGGGTCGTCGACCAGCGCGGGACCTGCGGGGACGGGCGCAGGATCGCGCCGTCCGCCCCATCGCCGCAGCACACCGGGCATGGACCCCACCCCGGCCGGGAGGAACGCCACGACGAGCACGAACAGCAGGCCCTGCAGGTAGATCCAGACCGACTCGAAGTTCTCCGAGAGGGTGCTCCCCGCGTACGACACCGCCAGTGACCCGAGGACCGGCCCGAGCAGCGTCGCCCGCCCGCCGACCGCGACGCCGATCAGGAAGCCGATCGACGGGACGACGCCGACGCTGTTCGGCGAGATGATGCCGACGATCGGCACGAACAGCGCCCCGCCGACGGCGGCGAAGACCGCGGCCAGCGCATAGGCGGCCACCTTGATCAGTGCCGGGTCGTAGCCCAGGAAGCGGACCCGCTCCTCGCCGTCTCGCACTGCCGTCAGCAGTTCGCCGTACCTGCTGCGCCGCAGCTGGTGGACGGTCGCGACCATCCCGACGAGGACCCCGGCGGCGATGAAGTACAGCATCCGGCGGTTGACGGGGTCGGCGAGGGTGAAGCCGAAGAACGACCGGAAGCTGCTCAAGCCGTTCGATCCGCCGATGCTGTTCTGCTGGCTGATCAGCAGCAGTGCGAACGCCGCCGCGGACGCCTGGGAGAGGATCGCGAAGTACGCGCCCTTGACCCGCCGGCGGAAGACCCCGAGGCCCAGGAGCAAGGCCAGCAGTCCCGGCACCGCGACGATGCCGAGGACGGCGGTGACCGGGCTGCGGAACAGCTCCCACCACCACGGCACCCCGCTGCCGGTGACCATGAACGCCGGCCGTCCCCCCGGGCCTGCGTCGGCGAGCTGCAGGTGGATGGCCATGATGTACGCGCCGAGGCCGAAGAACAGGCCCTGGCCCAGGGTGAGCATGCCGCCGCTCCCCCATGCCAGGCCGATGCCGACGGCGACCATCGCCAGGCACAGGAACTGCGCGAGGAGCCGCAGCCGGAAATCGGTGAGGAGCAGCGGCGCGGCGCCGAAGAGCAACGCGAGAGCCAGGGCATAGGCGCCGAGGACGCCTGCCCTCCTTCCCCAGTTCGCCGTCACACCAGGCTCCTCGTCCGGACGCTGAAGAGCCCCTGCGGCCGCAGTTGCAGGAACGCGATGACGACCAGCAGCAGCAGGACCTTCGCCGTGCTTACCGACTGCGAGTAGGCGAAGACCGCCTGGAGGACGCCGAGCCCGAAGGCCGCCAGGACGGCGCCGCGCACCTGCCCCACGCCACCGGCGACGACGACGAGGAAGGCGTCCACGATGTAGGTCTGGCCCATGTAGGGCTGCGTCGAGGCGATCAGGGTGAGCGCCACCCCGGCCATCCCGGCGAGGCCCGATCCGATGAAGAAGGAGATCCGGTCGGTGCGCCGGCTGTCGATCCCCGACGTCTCCGCGAGGCCCCGGCTCTGCACCACCGCGCGGATCCGCCGTCCCAGGGCCGTGAACCGCAGAACGGCGCTCAGGACGGCCACCGACGTCACGGCCAGCGCGACGATGAACAGCCGGCCCGTGGTGAACGGCGTGCCGAACACCTCGACGTTGCCCTGCAGCCACCGGGGCGCCCGCACCTCCACGGCGGGCGCCCCGAAGAGATCGCGGGCCAGCTGCTGCAGGACCAGCGACACCCCCCACGTGACCAGCAGGGTGTCCAGCGGCCGGGAGTAGAGCCGGCTGATGAGGGTGACCTCGAGCAGCACCCCCAGCAGCCCACCGACCAGGAACGACAGCGGCAGGGCGATGAGCAGGGACAGCCCCGCGCTGTCGAACACCTGCTGCACGACGAACGCCGTGTAGGCGCCGGCCATGAGGAATTCCCCATGGGCCATGTTGATGACACCCATCTGCCCGAAGGTCAGGACCAGACCCAGGGCGATGAGCAGCAGCACCGAGCCGAGACTGATGCCCGCGTAGAGCTGACCGAGGACGGCGTCCATCGTGAGCTGCCCGCTCAGCAGTAGGTCTGGTCCTTCTCGATGCTCTCCGCCCAGGCGTAGTCCTCCAGGCAGGGGTCGGGCTCGATCGGCTCACCGGAGGACCACACCGTGTCGATCAGGCCGGCGGGGTTGATCTGCCCGATGAGCGCCGTCTTGGCGATGTGGTGGTTGTCGCCGTTGACCGTGACCGAGCCCTCGGGTGCGTCGAAGCTGACGCCGTCCGCCGCGTCCTGGACGTCGCCGACCGCGAAGGACTCCGCCGCCTCGACCATGCCCTTCCAGAGGTAGAGCGAGGTGTAGGCCGCCTCCATAGGGTCGCTCGTCACCGCGTCGTCCCCGTAGGCGGCCTTGAAGGCCGCGACGAACTTCTCGTTCTCCGCACTCTCCACCGTCTGGTAGTAGTTCCAGGCGGTGTACTGGCCGGCCAGCTCCTCGACCCCGACCCCCGGCACCTCCTCCTCGGCGATCGAGACCGACAGGACCGGCATCGTGTCCGCGGCGAGGCCGACGTTGGCGTACTGGGTGAAGAAGCTGACGTTGGAGTCGCCGTTCAGGGTGTTGAAGACGGCGTCCGCGCCGGAGCTCTGCACGCGGTTGACGATCGTCGGGATGCCCTCGACGGAGCCGAGCGGCTCGTAGTCCTCGCCGACGATCTCGATGCCGTGCTCCTCGGCGTAGGCCTTGATGATCGCGTTCGCCGTCCGCGGGAAGACGTAGTCGCTGCCGACCAGGAAGAGGGACCTCGCCCCCAGCTCGTCCTTGAGGAAGTCCAGCGCCGGGATGATCTGCTGGTTCGTCGTGGCGCCCGTGTAGAAGATGTTGTCCGACGCCTCCAGGCCCTCGTACTGGACCGGGTAGAACAGCAGCGCGTCGTTGTCCTCGAACACCGGCAGCATCGCCTTGCGGCTGCTGGAGGTCCAGCCGCCGAACACGGCCGCCACGCAGTCGCTCTGGATGAGCTTCGTGGCCCGCTCGGCGAAGACGGTCGGCTCGGACGCGCCGTCCTCGGTGACCACCTCGAGTTGCTTGTCGAGCACCCCGCCGGCGGCGTTGATCTCCTCCACCGCGAGTTCCAGCGAGCGGCGCACCGTCGTCTCGCTGATCGACATCGTCCCGGACATGGAGTTGAGCAGGCCGATCTTCACCGTGTCGCCGGAGGTGTCGAGGCAGGAGGCACTCTCGCCCGAGGCTGCCGTCTCCTCCCCGACCCGGCTGCCACAGGCACTCGTGCCGATCATCAGCGCCGCAAGGGTGAGCGGGAGGGCGAACGTGGGGGGTCGAAGCGTGGGCATCGTGCTCCTAGTTCTGTGCGCGGGTCGGACGTCGCGTCCGTCGCGGCAGAACCTAGGAAGCGGATGTTCCGTGCCTGATCTCCATCGGTGTCCGCCGGATTACGAGCGGGCGCTCCGCGTTTCGTTCGGAGACTGCAGCGCTACGACGCCGTTCCGGATCCATCCCGGGCGCCTGGTCGCGGGCTCGCCGTCGCAGTACCGTGCCGACCATGACGGAGCGACCGACCGGCGAGTCTTCCCGCCTCTGGCCCCTCGTGGCCGGGGCGGTGGCGCTCGTCGTCGTCGTGCTGGTGCTCGACAACGTCTTCGGCATGGGTCTCGTGGAGTCGGGACTGGTTCTCCTCGTCCTGCTCCCGCTGCTGGCGTCCGTCGTCATGGCGCTCGCCTTCTACGCCTGGGCCAAGCGGCGCGGCGACCTCTAGTCCGGCTCAGCCCCAGTAGAGCCGGAAGCCGACCCGGCGCCGGCCGTCCTCCGTCATCGTGGACATGTCGATGACCTGCCTCGCCTGTTCCTCGACGGGGACGTCGGACAGCAGCTCGAGGTACCGGTGGTGCTCCGCCAGCGACGCGACCGCCTTGTCGACCTGATCGGTGACGTCGACCTCGTGCGGGGGGTCGTTCATGTCCTGCACGGCGATGTACTGCACGCCCGACCACCGCGGTTCCGCCAGGTCGGGGAAGATCCACTCGTTGCCCGCATCCGCGACGGCGTCCAGCACGGACTGACCGAGCGCCTGGTGGTCGGCGGAGTTCAGGTAGGCCGGTGACACCCCCGGCGGGGTCCACGTGGGGCCGAAGTACCCGGTGACGACGAGCTGCGGCTGGTGCCGTCGGATGGCAGCCGCGAGGTCACGGCGGAGCTCGGGCCCACCCACGAGAACGCCGTCCCGGTGGTCGAGGAACTCCACCTCGGTCACGCCGACGACGGCCGCCGACCGCCGCTCCTCCTCTTCCCGCAACGGGCCGGCGAGCTCGGGGGCGACACCGGCCATCCCGGCCTCCCCGCGGGTGGCCAGCAGGTAGTGGACCTCCTTGCCGGCCGCGGTCCACGCGGCGACGGCGGCCGCGATGCCGTACTCGATGTCGTCGGGGTGCGCAGCGACCACGAGGGCGCGCTGCCAGTCGTCGGGCATGGGGGACACAGGCATGGTGCGCAGTCTGGCCTGCCGGTCACCGCTCGGCGATGGTCAGCAGCACGGCGGCGAGGTCCGCCGGCTCGCTGATCATCGGGTCGTGGCCGGTCTCCAGCTCGACCACCTCCCATCCCGGCCGGCTGCGCACCAGCTGCCGGGACGGCTCGATGGTGGGCAGGGCCGGTGCCACGCAGTCGACGAAGGTGCGGGGCCGGTCCGCCCAGCGCGCCTCGTCGAAGGACAGCGGGTCGTCGTACACACCGCCCGGCTGCGGGGTCTGACGCCGCTCCACCCACTCGGCGTCGGCGCCGGTCAGCCCGAAGACCGCCGGGTCCGGTGGCGGCAGGAAGCCGTGCTGCGCGACGGCCGCGCGCCGGGCGGCCTGGACCTCGGGCGGATTGCGGGTCGACCACGCCTCCCCGGGCAGGGGCACGACCCCGTCGACGTACACCAGCCGGCCCACCTCGTCGCCCAGCCGGTCGGCGGCGCCGGTGATCACCAGCCCGCCGTAGCTGTGCCCCA
The DNA here is from genome assembly GCF_004570385.1 of Blastococcus sp. CT_GayMR19. Classification (GTDB taxonomy): domain Bacteria; phylum Actinomycetota; class Actinomycetes; order Mycobacteriales; family Geodermatophilaceae; genus Blastococcus_B. The sequence continues at coordinate 188,849 of NZ_SPQL01000001.1, forward strand.
CCAGGACGGCGCGAGAGCACTCCTCGGCCCGCATCGCCGTCACCACGTCCTCGACATGGGTGTCCAGCGTGATCTCCGGTGAGAGCTCGTGCGCCCGCTCCCCCAGCCCGGTGAGCGTCACCGGGACGACCCGGTGCCCGGCCAGCCACAGCAGCGGCAGCACCCGCCGCCAGCACCACGAGCCGTGCCACGCGCCGTGCACCAGCACGATGTCGGCCATCTCAGCTCCCCGCCCTTCCCGAACGACGCATCCGGTCACCGTAGGCTCGCCGCTCGTGTCCCCCCTCGACCTGGTCGTCGTCGCGGGGGTGGCCATGGCCGCCGGGCTCATCAACTCGATCGCCGGCGGCGGGTCGCTGATCCTCTTCCCCACCCTCGTCGCCCTGGGGCTGGGCACCGTCGCCGCGAACGTCACCAACTCGGTCGCGCAGTGGCCCGGCTACCTGGGCGGCATCGCGGGCTTCCGGGGCGAGTACGGCGGCCAGCGCGGCCGGCTCGTCCGGTTCGGGATCGTCGCCGTCCTCGGTGGGACGACGGGCAGCGTGCTGCTCCTGACCACGCCGTCGGAGGCGTTCGACGTCGTCGTCCCGGTGCTGGTGCTCGCGGCCAGCCTGCTGCTCGCCGTCCAGCCGCTGCTGACCAGGAGACTGAAGCGGGACGAGGCCGACGGCGCCCGTCCCGACCCGGCCTGGCTCTACCTCGCTCTGTTCCTCGCCACCGTCTACGGCGGATACTTCGGTGGCGCGCTCGGCGTGATCCTGGTCGGCGTCCTCGGGGTCGGCCTGCACCGGCTGAAGCTGGCGAACGCCCTCAAGTCGGCGCTGTCGGCCATCACGGCCAGCGTCACCCTGGTCGTGTTCGGGATCTTCGGACCGATCGACTGGCTGGTGGTCGCCGTCGCCGCCCCGGCCAGCCTGATCGGCGGCTTCCTCGGCGCCCGGGTCGCCACCCGCATCCCGGTCCGGCCGCTGCGGATCTTCATCGTGGCCTTCGGCGTCGCGGTCTCGATCTACCTGTTCCTCCGCATCTGAGCCGGGAGCAACCGGCCCGGAAGAGCAGCGGGTCGCCCTAGGATTCGGCCGTCATCCCGACCTCCCGCACCGAGGCAGGACCATGCGTCGTCGCCCGCTCCCGCTCCTCCTCCTCACCGTGGCCGCGGTCGTGGCGACCGGCTGCGCCCCGGAGGGGTCGGACCCGGGCGCCGCGCCCACCACCGCGGACGCCGGCAGCTGCGCCCCCGCGGACCTGGACACGCTCGAACCCGACACGCTCACCATCGCCACCGACCAGCCCGCCTACGAGCCGTGGATGGTCGACGACACCCCCGAGAACGGCCAGGGCTTCGAGTCCGCCGTCGCCTACGCCGTCGCCGAGCAGCTCGGCTACAGCGAGGACCAGGTCACCTGGACGCGGGTGCCCTTCAACGCCGCGATCCAGCCGGGCGAGCGTCCCTTCGACTTCGACATCAACCAGTTCTCGATCACCGAGGAGCGGCGCCAGGCCGTCGACTTCTCCTCGCCGTACTACACCGTCAGCCAGGCCGTGATCACCACGGCCGGATCCGCCGCCGACGGCGCCGCGAGCCTGGCCGACCTCAAGCCCCTGCGGATCGGTGCCCAGGTGGCGACGACGAGCCTGGACGTGCTCACCGAGACCATCGCCCCCGACACCGACCCGGTCGTCTTCAACAGCAACGACGACGCCAAGCTCGCCCTGCAGAACGGCCAGGTGGACGCCATCGTGGTCGATCTGCCCACGGCCTTCTTCATCACCGCCGCGGAGCTGGACGACGGTGTGATCGTCGGTCAGATCGAGGACTCCGGAGAGGGCGGCGACGAGTTCGGTCTGCTGCTGGAGAAGGACAGCCCGCTCACCGAGTGCGTCACCGCGGCGGTCGACGCGCTGCGGGAGGACGGCACGCTGGGCGACCTCGAGCAGGAGTGGCTCTCCGACGTCGCCGACGCGCCCGTCCTGTCCTGACCCGCACCCGGACCGGCGACGGGATGCCGCCGCCCAGCGAGCTCGAGCTCTCCCGCCGGGCCTGGCGCCGCCACCGGGCCCGCCGCTCGACCCTCGTCGCGCTGGTGTCCACTCTGGTGTTCGCCCTCGTCGCCTACCTGGTCGTCACGCATGCGCCCGGCTGGCCCCGGGTCAGGGCCACCTTCTTCTCCCCCTCCGTGGCGGCGGAGTCGCTGCCCGACATCGCGGCGGGGCTGTGGCTGAACCTGCAGGTGCTGGTCGTCGGCGGGCTGCTCGTGCTCGTGGTCGGCCTGCTGGTGGCTGTGGTCCGCACCGTGCGGGGGCCGGCGTTCACCCCGCTGCGCATCGTCGCCACCGCCTACGTGGACCTCTTCCGCGGGATCCCGCTGATCATCGTGCTGTACCTCGTCGGCTTCGGGCTGCCGGCGCTGCGCCTGGAGGGCGTGCCGACGTCGCCGTTCGTCCTCGGCACGGTGGCGATCGTCCTGACCTACTCCGCCTACGTCGCGGAGGTCTTCCGCGCCGGCATCGAGTCGGTCCACCCGAGCCAGCGCGCCGCTGCCCGCTCGCTGGGGCTCACCCACCGGCAGAGCATGCGGATCGTCGTGCTGCCGCAGGCACTGCGCACGGTCACCCCCGCGCTGCTCAACGACTTCGTCGCGCTGCAGAAGGACGTCGGACTGATCTCGGTGCTCGGCGCGGTCGACGCCGTCCGTTCGGCGCAGATCGCGGTGGGCCAGACCTTCAACTTCACGCCCTACGTCGTCGCGGGGCTGCTGTTCGTGCTGCTGGCCGTGCCGTGCGCGCGGGTGGCGGACGCCGTGAGCGCGCGGGCCCGCCGTCGTCAGCAGTCGGGCGGTCTGCTGTGAACGGTCCGGTGCTCGACCTGCGGGGCGTGGTCAAGGTGTTCGGCACCAACCGGGTGCTGCGCGGCGTGGACCTCGCGATCGGCGAGCACCGGGTGGTCGCGCTCATCGGCGGCTCCGGGTCCGGGAAGTCCACGCTGCTGCGGTGCGCGAGCCTGCTCGAGACGGTGGACGACGGTCAGGTGCTGCTCGACGGCGAGGACATCACCGACCCGCGGGTGGACGCCGACCGCGTGCGGCAGCGGATGGGCGTCGTCTTCCAGGCCTACAACCTCTTTCCGCACCTGTCGGTGCTCGACAACGTGACCCTCGCGCCGACCGTCGTCCACGGCCGTTCGAGGGCCGATGCCCGCGAGGAGGCGCACGCCCTGCTCGATCGCATCGGGCTGGCCGACAAGGCCGGTGAGTTCCCCGACCGGTTGTCCGGCGGCCAGCAGCAGCGCGTGGCCATCGTCCGCGCGCTCGCGGTGCGCCCCCGGGTCCTGCTGCTCGACGAGATCACCAGCGCGCTGGACCCCGAGCTCGTCGGCGAGGTCCTCGGCGTCGTCCGCGAGGTGGCCGCGCAGGGCATGACGATCCTCATGGCGACCCACGAGATGGGTTTCGCCCGGCAGGTCGCCGACGTCGTCGCCTTCCTCCACGACGGCGTGGTGCTGGAATCGGGCCCGCCGGACCAGGTGCTCGGCGACCCGGTGCAGCCGCGGACGCGGCAGTTCCTCGCCCGGGTCATCGACGCCGGCCGGCTGTAGGGCCGCCGTCCCGGACGTGTTGATCATCGTGTTGCTGCCGCCGACACGGCAGGACACGCCTCAGCGCGCGGCAACCATCCGATGATCACGGCGCGGTGGACCCCCCTATGGGGGGAGACGGCCCCCGCCGCGCGGTTCACCGGCCCGTCCTTCCGTCCGATATCACTGCATGCCCGGTCTCCTGCGTCGCCGGCTGCTGCCCGGTGCGCCGAGCCGGGTGCTCGCCGTCGTCGTCGTCGCGGCCGCGGCCGCGGTCGTCGCCGGGACGGGCCGGCCCGTGGCCGCCGCCGGGTCGCTCGAGGTCCTCGCGGCGGGGGCGCCGTACGCCGGCCTGCTCGCGATCCTGGCCTGGCGGGCGCGGACCGTGGCACACGAGCGCAACGTCTGGGGGCGGATCGCCCTGGGCGTCGCCCTCATGACCGCGGCGGTCGTCGTCGGGGCCGTCCTCGGGCTGTTCCCGGAGACGAGGGAGGTCGCCGCGGCGGCAATGCCGTGGGCGCCCGTCGTCGCGTTCCCGCTGGTCTACGGGGGCGTCGTCCGGTGGAACCGACTGAGCACCAGCCTGGCCGACCCCCACGACGCGCTGAACGGATCCTCCGCCGTCCTCGCGGTCCTGGCCGTCGCCCACACCGTGGTCCAGGTGGCCGCCGGCCCCGCGAGCGAGGCCGCGTGGTGGGCCGTCGAGCCGGCGCTCGCCCAGTTCGCGGCCGAGTTCGTGCTCGTGGGCACCGTCTGCTCCCTGCCCTTCCTCGGCAACATGGGCCGTGACCCGCGGACCTGGCTGGTCGTGACCTCCTTCGGCGCCTCGCTGGCGGGCAGCTCCGTCACCCTCGTCACCGCCGGCCAGCCGGGCATCTGGGGGTGGGCGACCGAGCCGGTCACCGTCGTCTGCCTCGCGCTCGCCGCCGTCCTGCGGCCGGGCCGCGCCGAACCCCAGCCGACGGACCCGACGGCCTCCACCATCGGCGCGTTCGTGGTCATCGTCGCGTCGACCGCGGTCCTCGCCGGCGGCACTCTGCTGGGGGTCGCCGGCCCGGCCACCTGGTGCGCGGCGCTCGCCACGCTCGGCAGCAGCGTCCGGCTGCTGACCAACGTCCGGGAGCTGGCCGTGCTCGCGGTCACCCGCCGCGAGGCGCTGACCGACGAGCTCACCGGCCTCGCCAACCGACGCGCCCTCCTGCGCCGGGTGGAGGAACTCAGCGGTTCGGGCGCGCCCTTGGCCCTGGCGCTGCTCGACCTGGACAAGTTCAAGGAGGTCAACGACGCCGTGGGCCATGCGGCCGGCGACCACCTGCTGCGCATGGTGGCCGCGCGGCTGGAGCCCGTCCTGCGACCGGGCGACGTGCTCGGCCGGCTGGGCGGCGACGAGTTCGCCGTCCTCGCCCTGATCGACGCCGACGCGCCGCTCGAGGAGTCCGCGCTCCGCGTGGCCCGCAGGCTGCACGACCGGCTGGCCGAGCCGTTCCCCATCGAGGGCCTGGTCGTCCACGCCGCCGCCAGCGTCGGAGTCACGACGTCGTCCGGCGGTCCCGACGGCTCGTCGTCACCGACCCAGCTCCTGCGCGAGGCCGACGTCGCCATGTACGACGCGAAGCGCTCCGGAGCCGGCGTCGCCCTGTACGACAGCGAACGGCATGCGGACAGCAGCGGTCATCTGGCTCTCGTCGAGGAGCTGCGCACGGCCCTGTCGGACGGCCAGCTGGTCCTGCACCACCAGCCGCAGCTCGACATCGCCTCCGGCGCCACGGTGGGCGTCGAGGCCCTCGTGCGGTGGCACCACCCGGTGCGCGGCCTCCTCGGCCCCGGCGAGTTCCTCCCGCTCGCCGAGGTCCACGGGCTGATGGGCGTGCTCACCGAGGAGGTGCTCACGCAGGCCATCGCCCAGGCCGCGGTCTGGCGGCGGAGCGGGCTGGCGGTGCCGATCTCGGTCAACCTGTCGGCGAGCAACCTCCTCGACGCCGGCCTGCCGGGCCGGGTCGCCGGGCTGCTGGCCGAGCACGGCCTCCCACCCGGGTTCCTGGTCCTGGAGGTGACCGAGAGCGTCCTGCTGACCGACCCCGACCGCAGCCTCGCCGTCGTCGGCGCGCTCGCGGACCTCGGCGCCACCGTGAGCATCGACGACTTCGGCACCGGCTACTCGTCGCTGGCCTACCTGCGCGACCTTCCCGTCGCCGAGCTCAAGCTCGACCGCTCGTTCACCGTCGACCTGCTCACCGAGCCGCGGACCGAGGCGATCGTGGCGAGCACGATCGAGCTCGCCCACCGGCTGGGCCTGCGGGTCGTCGCCGAGGGGGTCGAGGACGAGGCGACCCTCCGGCACCTGCAGTCCCTGCATTGCGACACGAGCCAGGGCTATCTGCACTCGCGGCCGTTGCCCGCCGACCGGATGGAGCAGTGGCTGGCGCGCACCGGAGCCGGGACGCCGGTGCACTGACCCCGGTTCAGCGCAGGTGCGAGGTGTCGTTCACCAGGCGCACCGACGCCCGGCCGTCCGACGACCAGGTCACGGTGCACAGGGACGCCGCCTCGAGGAACACCCGGTGGACGACGTCCTCGTCGACGTCCAGCCCCGCCGTCAGCATCAGCTTGATCGGCATCATGTGGGTGACGACGAGCACCGACTTCCCCGCGTGCCGCGACAGCAGACGCCGCCGCGCCCGTGCCACACGGGTGCTGACGTCCATCACCGACTCCCCGCCCGGGGCCGCGACGGTGACGTCGGTGCCGAACCGGCGGGCGGCGAGCGGGTGCTTGGCCCGCGCCTCCTCGGCGGTCAGGCCCTCGAGATCGCCGAAGTCCAGCTCGATCAGGTCGTCGTCGAACTCGACCGGCACGCCCAGCGTGGCGGCGACGAGCTCGGCGGTCTCCCGGGTCCGGCGCAGCGGCGAGGCGACGATCACGTCGATGCCCAGCTGCGCCACCCGGACCGCGGCCGCCTCGGCCTCCGCTCGACCCGTGCGGGAGAGGGGCAGGTCGTTGCGGCCGCTGAACCGGCGTTCTGGGGTGTGCTCGGTCTGGCCGTGCCGCAGCAGGTGGGTCACCGTCGTCACGAGTTGGCCGGGGACGGTGGGTGGGGAGGACAGGGCCTCCGCCTCCGGCTGGAGCTCGTCCTCCGCGACCGACGGCTCCGCGGCGCTCTCCCGGTGGATCGGCTTGCCGTCCATGGCGCTGTTGGCCAGGGCGTCCGCGGCGCCGTTCTGCGCCCGCGGTACCCACGTGTAGCGCACCCGGCCGAGCTGGCGGGCGATCTGCTGGGCCTGCAGCGCGAGCTGCTGCATGTCGGGGTGCTTGATCTTCCACCGGCCCGACATCTGCTCGACGACGAGCTTGGAGTCCATCCGCACCTCGACCTCGGCGGTCGGGTCGAGGTCGAGCGCCGCCTGCAGACCGGCCACCAGGCCGCCGTACTCGGCGACGTTGTTGGTCGCGCGCCCCACCGACGCAGCCCGCTCCGCCAGGACCCGGCCCGACGCCGCGTCACGCACGAGGGCGCCGTAGCCGGCCGGCCCCGGGTTCCCCCGCGACCCGCCGTCCGCCTCGACGATGAACCGTCGGCTCACGAGACGGCCACGATGGCCATATCGGCCGGGCTCACAGCCCGGACTCGGCGGTGCGGACCAGGATCCGGCTGCAGTTCTCGCAGCGCAGCACCTCGTGCGGGTCGGCGTTGCGGGCCGCCGCCAGCTCGTTGCCGTACAGCTCGATCCGGCAGCCCTGGCAGGCGCGGTGCCGCAGCGGCGCGGCCCCCGACGTGCCGGTCTGTTTCCGGACCCGGTCGTAGAGGGTCAGCAGCGCCTCGGAGATCCCCGCCGCCACCTCGGCCCGGGCGGCCTCGTGCTTGCTCGTTCCGTCGGCGATGTCGGCCAGGGCGTCGTCGCGCAGCTGCACCGCGCGCTCGAGGTCCGCCTTCGCCTTCTCCAGCCCCTCCTGGGCGGATTTGAGCGCCGCCTCGGCGACCTCGAGGCGCTCCATGAGCTCGAGCTCCTGGTCCTCGAGGTCGGACTGGCGCCGCTTCAGCGAGTCCAGCTCGTGCTGGAGGTTGGTCAGCTCCTTCGGCGAGACGCTGCCCGAATCCATCTGCCGCTGGTCCTTGATCTCCCGCTGGCGCACGGTCTCGACGTCGGACTCCAGCCGCTTCACCTCGCGGCCCAGGTCGCGCACCTCGGTCTCGGCGCGCACGACGTCGCCGGACAACGCCCGCTCCGCCTCCTCGGCCGCCTCCACCGCGGCGGCCTCGGGCAGGGTGCGCCGTCGGTGCGCCAGCTGGGTCAGCGCGACGTCCTCCGCCGCGAGATCCAGGAGTTTCTGCTGCTCGAAGTGGTCGGCCTTCACGCCGCCAACCTACCGTCGCGCGTCGGCGTCCCCCGCCGGTCCGGTCCGCTGCCCGGCATGCCACGTCCACGGGTCGGTCCGAAGCCGCGAGACGGACACCTCCACCCGGCCGGACAGGTCCCGGCCGAGGACCTCCGCCGCCACCGGCAGCCAGGGCCACTCGCTCGCGAAGTGCGCCACGTCGACCAGCGCCGGCCCGGGCGTCTCGGCCGCCTCCGACACCGGGTGGTGCTTGAGATCGCTGGTCAGGAACACGTCGGCACCGGCCGCGGCCGCCGCCGGCAGCAGCGACCCCCCGCTGCCCCCGCACACGGCGACCCGGCGCACCACCCGGTCCGGATCCCCGGCCACCCGGACGCCGCCCACGGTCGCCGGCAGGACGGCGGCGGCCAGCTCCGCGAACTCGCGCAGGGACAGCGGTGCCGGCAGCCCGCCGATCCGGCCCAGCCCCGCCCGCGGGTCGGCGTCGGTCGGCTCCAGCGGAGCGGTGCCGCTCAGCCCGAGGACGGCGGCCAGCGCGTCGTTGACCCCGGAGCCGGGCGCCCGGTCGGCGTTGGTGTGCGCCACGAACAGCGCGGCCCCGGCCCGGATCAGCCGGTGCACCAGCCGGCCCTTCGGATCGTCCGCGGGCACGCCGTGCACCGGGGTCAGCAGGAGCGGGTGGTGGGTGACGAGCAGGCCGGTCCCGGTCCCGATCACCTCGTCGACGACGTCGGACGTCGGGTCGACGGCGAACAGCACGCGCTGCACGGGCTCGTCCGGATCGCCGCACACCAGGCCGACGGCGTCCCAGCTCTCCGCGAGGGCCGGGGCGTAGCGGGCGTCGAGCGCGGCGAGGACCTCGCGGAGGGGGACGGACACGGCTCCGCACTGTAGGTGAGACCCGCTCCCCCGCTTTCGGTACCGAAAGCGGCGGAGGGACGGCGCGCTTCCGGTACCGAAAGCGGGGGAAGGACGGCGGTCGAGGGCCCGGTGACAAGCTTCCGGGCATGACCGGACGGGGGCTGCGCGAGCGGGGCCTCCGCGCACCGGCATGGCTGGAGGAGCTGGTGCGCACCACTCCCCCGCCGGTCCCGTGGCGCGACGTCGTCCGCTTCGCCGTGGCCGTGCCGGCACCGCTGGCGGTGGCGGTCCTCATCGAGGGCGGGGTGGAGCCGGGTCCGGCGCTCGGCGCGGGGGTGTTCGCCACGACCGGAGCGCTGGCGGCCAGTCTGGCGCCGCAGTCCGGCCCGCTCCGCGACCGGCTGCGCAGGACCGCCGCAGCCACCGGTTTCGGCGGGCTCGGCCTCGTCGTCGGGCAGTTCGCGACCGGCGGCGGCTGGATGCCCGTCGTCCTCATCGCCGTGCTCTCGGCGCTGGCCGCGCTGATCAGCGCGGTGAACGCGGCGCTGTCGCTGGGCGCCCTGCAGCTGCTGATCTACACCGCCCTCGCCTCCGGCCTGGCCACTCCCCTGTCCGCGGTCGAGGAGGTCGCCTTCTTCGTCGCCGGCGCGGCGTGGGCCACTCTCCTCACCCTGATCCAGGCCCGCACCGAGGCGATGGATCCGGACCGCACCGCCGTCGCCACCGTCTTCACCCGCATCGGCGAGCTGCTCACCGCCGTCGGCGCCGCGCAGGCGGAGGACGCCCGCCGGTCGCTGACCACCGCCCTCAACGAGGCCTACGACCGGGTCATCCGCAGCCGGAGCCTGTCCGCGGGGCGCACCCGCGAGCTGTCCGAGCTGGCCGGTGTCCTCAACGCCGCGGCGCCCCTCGTGGAGGGCGCCGTCGCCGCCGCCCGGTCCGGCGCGCCGGCCGACCCGCAGGACGTCGCCGCGGTCCACGCGCTCGCCGCCGCCGTGAGCGGCGCCCGGGAGCTCACCGAGGAACGGCCCCCGCCGCTGGAGGACGGCCGCCCGGTCCCGCGGGCGGTCCGCCACGGGATCCGCCTCGTGTGGAACGTCGTGGGCGATCCCGAGGAGCGGGCGGGGGCGGCCGCCCTGGGTCCGGAGCCGGAGGACTGGCGGATCCGGCTGCGCGAGCTCGCCGACCGCACGCTGGCCAGCCCGGAGTCCCGCGCCTTCGCCGTCCGCCTGACGCTGTGCATGACCGTGGCGGAGATCGCGCGGCAGTACCTGCCGATCGAACGGCCCTACTGGGTGCTCCTGACGGTGGCGATCGTGCTCAAGCCCGACTTCGGGTCGGTGTTCACCCGGGCCGTGCAGCGGGGCGCCGGCACCCTGCTCGGCGTCCTGCTCGGCTCCGCCCTGCTGGCCGTGCTACCCCGCGACGCCTGGGTACTCGTCGCCCTGGCCGGGACGGCGGCGCTCCTGCCGTGGGCGCGCAACGCCAACTTCGGCCTGTTCTCGGTCTTCCAGACGCCGGTGATCATCCTGCTGCTCGACCTGGCGCTGCCCCCGGGCCCGGGCCTGGTCGCCGCGCGCCTGACCGACACCCTGATCGGCTGCGGGATCGTGCTCGTCTTCGGCTACCTGCTCTGGCCGCAGACCTGGCGGGCGCCGCTCGACGAGGCCCTGCGCGCCGCGACCCTCGCCCTGGACGCCTTCGTCGAGGCGGCCTTCACCGGCAGCCCCGCCGACCGCCGCCGCGCCCGCCGCCGCACCTACCGCGCGCTCACCGAGCTGCAGACGCAGCTCCAGCGCCGGCTGGCCGAGCCCCCGCCGATCAGCACCCGGGCGGCGGCCTGGTGGCCGGTCATCGTGCAGCTCGAGCGGACCGCCGACGCCGTCACCGAGGCGGTGATCGCCACGCGCGGCGGCGATGCGGCCCCCGACCTGGCGCAGGTCACGGTGCTGCGCCGTGCGATCCGCCGGCTCGAGGCGGACGTGCGGGCGCCCTCCGGCCCGGACGACGCCGAGATCCACGCCGACGGCGTGCTCGCGCCGGTGGCCCGCGAGGTGGACGCCGCGCGCCGGCTGGTCCGGGAAGCGGCCCCCGGACGGCGCGAGTGACGGCCAGAACGGCCATGCCGGCCGCGGGAGGTTGGATGGGCCGCGTGCCCACCCCTTTGCTGCCGGCGGCCGGCGGCCCGCCTCCCCCGGGCTCCCGGACGGTCACCACCGACGACGGCGTCCCGCTGCACGTCGAGGTGGACGGCGACCCGGCCGCGGAGCTCACCGTCGTCCTCTCGCACGGGTTCACCGCGCGGCTGGCGGAATGGGAGATCCAGCGCGCCGCCCTCCGCGACCGCGCCCGCCTCGTGCTCTGGGACCAGCGCGGCCACGGCCGGTCCGGGTGGACCCCGCTGGTCGACGCCACCATCGACCGCACCGGACGCGACCTCGGCCAGGTGCTCGACGCCGTCGCGCCCTCCGGGCCCGTGGTCCTCGCCGGCCATTCGATGGGCGGGATGAGCGTGATGGCTCTGGCCCGCCAGCGCCCGGAGCTGTTCGGCACCCGTGTCGTCGGGGTCTTCCTGCTCGCCACGTCGGCCGGTGGACTGGTGGAGACCGGCATCCTCGCCCGGGCCGTCAAGCTGGTGCGCCGGCTGCACCTGCTGCCGCTCTACCTGCGGCTCCTCCAGCTGCTCGCGCCGCTGCTCGAACGGTTCCGGCGCCGGGGCACGGCCATCGGCCGCCGGGCGATCCGGCGGCTGCTGTTCGGTGCCGACGACGCCGACCTGGCCAACGTGCTCCTCGTGCAGAACCTGCTGGAGGAGACGCCCTATCCGGTGGCGATGGCGTTCTACGCGACGTTCCTCGACCACGACGAGAAGGCCTCCCTGGAGGTGCTCCGCCGGGTGCCCGTCACCGTGGTCGCCGCGACGCACGACCGGCTGACCCCCGCCGCGCACGGCCGGGACATCGCCGACGCGATCGGCGGGAACGCGGAGCTGGTCGTCGTCCCGGGCGCCGGGCACAGCGTCAACCTCACCCGCCCGGACGTCGTCGACGCCGCTTTCATTGCACTCCTGGAGCGGGTCGGCAAGAGTTCCCGGCAGGCCGGTTGACCTGGGCGACCAGGGGGCACGAGACGGTCTGCGGAACCACGACCCCGGGTTACGCGTACTCGGCGACACACCTGACTTCGGCGGCCACCCGGACGACGTGTGACCGCCCCCGGTCCCCCGCAGGGCGGAACCGGGTGCAACGAAGGAGCAGAACGTGGACCGGATGAGCGCGCTCGATGCGAGCTTCTTCTTCGCGGAGAGCGAGAACACCCCGATGCACGTGGGGTCGGTGGCCGTCTTCGAAGGCCCGGCCCCCTCCTACGGGGACGTCGTGCGGCTGCTGCTGAGCAAGCTGCCGCTGGTGCCGCGCTACCGCCAGCGGGTGCGCCCGGTCCCGATGCAGCTCGGCCGGCCGCTGTGGGCCGACGACCCGCACTTCCAGATCCTGTACCACGTCCGGCACACCGCGGTGCCCGGCCCGGGCAGCGACGAGCAGCTCCGCAACCTGGCCGGCCGCGTCCTCGGCCAGCGGCTCGACATGGCCAAGCCGCTGTGGGAGCTGTGGCTGGTCGAGGGCCTGGCCGACGACCGCTGGGCCCTCATCTCCAAGGTCCACCACTGCATGGTCGACGGCGTCGCCGGCAGCGACCTCATGCAGCTGATGTTCGACCTCACCCCCGATGCCACGCACGACGAGCCCAAGGAGTGGACGCCGCAGCGCGAACCCTCCAACCTCTCGCTGATCGCCGGCGCCTTCAACGACGTCGTTGCGCACCCGGTGCAGCAGCTGGCCTCGATGCCCAGCCTGAACACGCCCGTCCAGGCCGTCAAGGAGCTCGCCGCGTCCGGCCGGACGATCGCCTCGGCGGTCCCGTCGCTGGCCAAGCAGGCGATGACACCGACCGCGCGCTCGCTCAACGGACCGATCGGCCCGCACCGGCGGTGGGCGTGGACCGACGGCAAGTTCGAGGAGTTCAAGGCCGTCCGGACGGCGTTCGGCGGCACGGTCAACGACGTCGTCCTCACCGCGATCAGCAGCGGGTTCCGCGACCTGCTCCTGGCGCGCGGCGAGCTGTCGTCGGAGAAGCTCGTCGTCCGCTCGATGGTGCCGGTGTCGGTCCGCCGTCCCGACCAGAAGGGCGCGCTGAACAACCAGGTCTCCGCCGTCTTCGTCGACCTGCCCGTCGGGCTCGCCGACCCGGTCGACCGGCTGGCGTCGATCCGCGGCCAGATGGACGAGTACAAGAAGACGATGAAGGCGGTGGACGCGCCGTCGATCATCGCCATGGGTGACTACGTGGCGCCGACGCTGCTGTCCATGGGCGTCAAGGCCGCCCTGCAGGCCGGGCAGATGTGGTGCCAGGCCGTGACGACGAACGTGCCGGGGCCGCGGGTCCCGCTCTACGTGCTGGGCAAGCGGATGACCACGGCCACCGCGTACGTGCCGATCGCCGGCGGGACCCGCTGCTCGATCGGGATCTTCTCCTACCTCAACACCATGACCTTCGGGATCAACGCCGACTTCGACGGCTACCCCGACGTCGACGTGCTCTCCGGCGGCATCCGCACGGGCATCGACGAGCTCCTCGCACTGGCAGCGGAGAAGGGCACGGCGAAGCCGGCCGGGACGGCGGAGCCGGAGAAGGAGCCGGCCGCCACGAGCACGCCCACCAAGCGCGCTCCCGCGAAGAGCGCCGCTGCGAAGAGCGCCGCTGCGTCGGGCCCGGCGAAGACGTCCGCGGCCAGCAGCAGCACGGGCCGGGCCACCGCCACCGAGCGCACGGCGGCCCCGAAGGCGGCGCCCAGGACGTCGACGACGGACCGATGAGCCCCGCGCGACAGCGGGGCGCCGGCGCCCTCGGGAAGGGACCGCGGGGCATCGACCAGCCGGACGAGGCACCGTCCGACGAGGAACCGTCCGACGAGACCCCGTCGGACGGGGCACCGTCGGAGCGCGAGCTCACCGTCGCGGTCACCGGGCCGACCGGCACGTTCGGCGCCGGCCTGATCCCCCTCCTGCAGGACGACGACCGGGTCGCCCGGATCATCGGGATCGCCCGCCGGCCCTTCGACCCGGCCGGGCGCGGCTGGACGAAGATGCAGTACCGGCAGGGCGACGTCCGCGATCCCGAGGCGCTGCAGGAGGCCTTCCGCGGCGCCGACGTCGTCGTGCACCTCGCGTTCCTCATCACCGGGAACGCCTCCCGACGGACGGCCCGCGAGATCAACGTCGAGGGCACGCTCAACGCGTTCCGGGCCGCCGCGGCCGCCGGCGTCCGGCGCTTCGTCCATGCCTCCTCGGTCGCGGCGTACGGCTTCCACGCCGACAACCCCGCCCTCATCGCCGAGGACTGGCCGGTGCGCCCGGCCAACCGGCTGTTCTACGCGCAGGAAAAGGCCGAGCTCGAGCACCTGCTCGAGGTCGAGGCCGCCACCTCGGGCGGGCTCGCGCTCTATCTCTTGCGCCCGCCGGTCGTGCTCGGCCCGAACGTGGTCGGCGGCAAGGACATCCTGCCCGGGCCGCTGGCCCCGCTCGGCCGCCGGTTGTTCGGCCGGCCGCGGCGCCTGCCGGTCCCGGTGCCCCTGCTGGTCCCCGAGTACCCACTGCAGTTCGTGCACGAGGAGGACGTAGGCCGCGCCCTGCAGTTGTGCGTCGTCGCCGCGGGACCGCCCGGCGCCTACAACATCGCCGGCGAAGGCGTGCTCACCGCGGGGGACGTGGCCGGCGAGTTCGGCGCGCTGCCGGTGCGCCTTCCCGCTGCCCCGGCCCAGGCAGCGGCCCGGGCATTCGCGCGGCTGCCGTTCCTGCCGCCCGCGGCGGAGTGGGTGGACGCCTTCACGCACCCGGCGATCATGGACACGACGAAGGCCCGCGAGGAGCTGGGCTGGCAGCCGCGCTACACCGGGCTCGAGGCGCTGCGCGCCACGCTCCGCCCGTAGCTCACGGGCCGGTGGTCACGCCGATGAAGTCGAGCACCTCGGCGGCCACCCGGTCCGGGACCTGCATCTGCGGCAGGTGTCCGACGCCGGCCAGCTCCACGTACTGCCAGCGCGGGTTCCGCGCGGCGACGTCACGGGCCGCGGTGACGGGGACCAGACGGTCCTGGTCGCCCTGGATCATCAGTACGGGCGCGGCGACCGCCGACATCGCCGCCCGGTAGCTCCTCGGGGCGGCCAGCAGGCGGAGCAGCGAACGGGCAGCCGCCAGGAAGGCCTTGTCCATCCCCTCGACGTCCCGCCGCTCCTCGATCAGGGTCACCGACCGGTCGATCACCTCCGCCGGCACCGAGTCGGGGTCGACGCCGCACAGCTGGAGGAGCTCCCGGACGCGGCGCAGCGGCGTCTGCCGCTGACGGCGGAGCCTGAGCACCCGCTCACCGACCAGCGGGAGCGCGTACAGGGCGAAGCTGGCGGCCACGAGGGGGTCCGGCTTGCCGCGCGGACCGGGGACGGCGGCGTCGAGGAGCACCACACCGCTGACGGCCTCCGGCGACCGGGCAGCGGTGAGGATCGAGATCATCCCGCCCATGGAGTTGCCCACCAGGAAGGCCGGCGTCCCGGCGACCTCGGCGAGGAACCGGTCGAGCACCTCGACGTTGGCCTGCACCGAGGCACGTCGTCCGCCCGGTTCACTGCGGCCGAAGCCGGGCAGGTCGATCGCCAGGATGCGGGTGTGCGGCCGCAGCAGGGGGGCGAGCAGGTCCCAGTTCAGATGGGATCCACCCAGGCCGTGCACGAGCACGACGGTCGGGCCGTCGTCGGGGCCACCGAAGTCGATGTAGTGAACCGGCCCGTCCAGGTCGACGGTCCTGCTGTCCCCGGGCGCAATCCGCTCCGGCCGTGTCGCCTCCGTCACCCTCGGCGTCCCTTCGCTGTCGATCGGCGGTTTCTCGTACGGTGACACGCCGCGGCGCGGGGGGCGGGACCGGGTTCCCCCTCGGCCGGGCTGCCACCAACCGGAACGTCACCGCCCCATATGACGCAGGACACATTTAGGCAACATGTGCCCGCGCTGCGTTACGACGACGTGTGAGCCAGGGGTCATCTTGGTACACGTCCGTACCAGACGCTTCGCAGGTGGAGGACGATGTGGCACAACGGCAGGACGACGGCCCGGCACTCCCCCTCTACCTCACCGAGCCCGGTCGGGCGATGGCCGACTACGGCCTCTACCTGGCCGCCCTACCGCTCGCGCCCAGCCTTCCGCGGGGGGACGAGCACCCGGTCCTTGTCCTGCCCGGTTTCCTGGCGGACGACATGTCGACGCGGGTCCTGCGCAGCCGGCTCCGCCGGCTCGGCTACCGGGTGCACGGCTGGGGCCTCGGCCGCAACATCGGCCCGACCGCGTCCTGCATCACGGGCATGCGCGACAAGCTGAGCTACCTCAACGACCGCTACGACCGGCCCGTCACCCTGATCGGCTGGAGCCTCGGCGGCATCTTCGCCCGCGACCTCGCGCGCCGCACCCCTGATGCGGTGCGCCAGGTGATCACGCTGGGCAGCCCGTTCCGCCTCGCCCGGCACAGCCAGAGCCGCGCCACGAAGGCGTTCGACCGGTACTCGCACCTGCACATCGAGCACCGCAGCCTCCCGCTGGAGTCGGAGTCGGTGCCGCTGAGCGTGCCGGCGACCTCGATCTACTCGCACTACGACGGGATCGTCCACTGGCAGACCTGCCTGGACACCCCGGGTGAGCGCTGCGAGAACATCGCCGTCATGGCCAGCCACCTGGGCCTCGGTCACCACCCGGCCGCCATCTGGGCCGTCGCCGACCGGCTGGCCCAGCCCGAGGGCACGTGGAAGCCCTTCAAGGCGCCGCTCTACCTGCGCCCGGCCTTCCCGAAGCCCGCGACGCCGGCCCCCTGCGACCCGGTCGAGACCACCACCGCCGCCTAATCCGCCCGGACGCAGAGCGGGCCCCGGCGATGTCGCCGGGGCCCGCTCCGTTCCCGGGAACTACCGGCCGGTGTTGACGAACTTGATGCACTGGCCCTGGTTGCGGAACTCGGGGTTGCGGTTCTTCCAGCCGCTGCCCTTGCAGTCGGCGGCGGTCGTGGGGACGACGTACTCCTCGTCGGTGCGCCGGTCCAGCACCGTCATGTCGTTGTTGGCCGCACTGAGCGCAGCGACCGAGGGATAGCGCTCGGCATCCGTGTTGAGGAAGATCACGAAGCCCCACTCGCTGGGCTGCGACGCGTTGCCGGACCGGCTGTCGCGGAACGTGAAGTTCGCGTTGTCGATCAGGAAGTCGCCCTTGGTGTCGTGGACGGTGTTGCCGGCGATCGCGCCGGTCCCGTTCGGGTTGAGGTACGCCCCGGAGCGCATCGAGTAGAGGGTGTTGCCGGTGACGGACAGGCCGCTGATCGACCCCTGGGTCACGATGCCGCGGTTGGTCACCCACCCGCTCATGGGCCCCGGCTGCTCCGGGCCGTGGATCGTGTTGCCGGACAGCGTGACGTCGTCGGCGCCGATCTGGACGAACTCCTGGGCGTACGCGATGTCGCTGGTGATCGTCAGGTTCGCCAGCGTCGCGCCGGCACCGCTCACGAGGAACGTGATGGCGTTCGCGGTCTGGGTGACGATCGCGCCGGGCCCGCCGGTGACGGTGACGTCCTTGCCGACGGTCGTGGTCCCGGCGACGGTCAGCGGACCGCTCACGCGAACGGTGTCACCGGCGGAGGCGGCGTCCACGGCGTCCTGGATCGTGGTGAAGGCGCAGCCCGACGAGCAGACGCTCGTCGTCTCCGCGGCGATCGCGGGGGCCACCAGGCCACCCGCCGCCAGCGTGCCCGTGGTCATGATGCTTGCTGCGAGTGCTGCGCGAGAGAGCTTCACGTGCTGGTTCCCGAATGGTCGATCCGTCAGGCACGACGTCGTCGCCGTGCAGGGTTCCCGGGCCGCTGAACGCATGGCGCAGTTCGCGCAGCTCAGCGCGGCGGGCCACGGCGCACGCCGGCCTCACAGGGAACGGCGCCGACGCTACAGGTGCGCTCAGTGACAGGCCAGTCACGCACCGCAAGGTCACCTCGGGGCGACAGGTGTCCCAGCCGCCTCTGGGTGCACGGACGCCGAATGGCGGAGTGGGTGGGCGCGGCAGGGTTCGAACCTGCGACCGCTCGCTTGTAAGGCGAGAGCTCTACCGCTGAGCTACGCGCCCGGCGCGCCCAGGGTAGGTGCCCTGGGCGGCGGGTCCGGGACGGAGTGACGGCACCCCAGCCGGACTGTGGTCAGGCGGCCAGCCTGCCGACCGCGTCCTTCCAGCCCGACTGCTCACGGACGTCGCCGGGCTGGTTGGCCTCGGCGAAGGCGACCGTGCCGTCGGCATCGATCAGGAACGTGGCGCGCAGGGCCATGCCGGCCTTGTCGTTGAAGACGCCGTAGGCCTGGGCGGTGGCGCCGTGCGGCCAGAAGTCGCTGAGCAGCGGGAAGTCGAAGTTCTCCTGGGCCTTGAAGGCCTTGAGGGAGAAGACCGGGTCGGTGCTGACGGCGAACACCTTCACTCCGGCGTCGGTGTAGACCGCGAGCTCGTCGCGCAGCTGGCAGAGCTCGCCGGTGCACAGTCCGGAGAAGGCGAACGGGTAGAAGACCAGCAGCACGGGTGTGCCGCGCAGGTCGGCCAGGGAGACGACCTGCTTGTCCTGGTCGGGAAGGCTGAAGTCGGGGGCGGCGTCGCCGACGGAGAGGGTCATGCCCCCGATCGTCCCTCAGCGGCGGGAGCGCGCAGCCTTCGGGGTGACCAGCCGGATGCCCGACCAGTCCTTGGCCGCGGAGATGCTGCTCGTCTGGGACAGGCCCGCGGTGGGGGCCGCCTCGGTCACGTCGCCCGGCTCCACGTGGCCCGGCCGGCCCGACTTGGGCACGAGCAGCCACACGACGCCGTCGTCGGCCAGTGAGCCGATCGCGTCCACCAGGGCGTCGACGAGGTCGCCGTCGTCCTCGCGCCACCACATGAGGACGACGTCGGCCACCTCGTCGGTGTCCTCGTCGACCATCTCGCCGCCCGACAGGTCGATGACGGCGTCGCGCAGGTCCTCGTCGGCGTCCTCGTCCCAGCCGAGCTCCTGCACGACCATGCCCGGCTTGATGCCCAGCCGGGCCGCCATGCCGGCGCTGTCGACGCTCATCCCTGCTGCTCCTCCATGGGTGTTACTGCTCCTGACGGTTCGTGGGGTGGATGGTGCCCTGTCCGGGCGCCGATCGCTCGTGGACGCGCTCCGGGTCCGGATGCGTCGTGCCGACCGGTCGAGGGAAGAGCGGGACGGATGCGGGGCTGCGGAGGACCGACACGACCAGCGGGCGGCTTCCCCGCAGCCTGGCCATGTCACCCCTCTCGCCCTCGTCACACCATCGCCGGCCGTGCGTCCGGCACGCCGGGCCATCGTTGGCGGAAGCGTAGGGCATGCCCCGGCTGGCGCAAGCCTGCCCGGTTCGCGGCGGCTGCGGCGGGCGTCCCCAGGCGCGGAACCGGAAGCAGCAGACGGAATCCGTGATCCCATGTGACGCCGACGACCCGGACGGGAGACGATGGGCACATGAGCGCACCGCAGCAGTCGGACGGGGACCCCGCCCGCGACACAGGAGCCCCCCGGGCGGTCATCACCGACGGGCTCCCCAGCCAGCTCCCCGACATCGATCCCGACGAGACGCAGGAGTGGCTGGACTCCCTCGACGCCGTCGTCGGTCATGCCGGCCGGGACCGCGCCCGCTACCTGATGCTGAGGCTGCTCGAGCGCAGCCGGGAGCAGCAGGTCGGCGTCCCCGGCCTCCGCAGCACCGACTACATCAACACCATCCCGCCGGAGCGGGAGCCGTGGTTCCCGGGCGACGAGCACGTCGAGCGCCGCATCCGGGCCTACATCCGCTGGAACGCCGCGATCATGGTCCACCGCGCGCAGCGGCCGGGCATCGCCGTCGGCGGGCACATCTCCTCCTACGCGAGCTCGGCCTCGCTGTACGAGGTCGGCTTCAACCACTTCTTCCGCGGCAAGGACCACCCCGGCGGCGGCGACCAGATCTGGTTCCAAGGGCACGCCTCCCCCGGCATCTACGCCCGCGCCTTCCTCGAGGGCCGGCTCACCGAGCACCAGATGGACGGTTTCCGGCAGGAGGTCAGCCACCCCGGCGGCGGCCTGTCCTCCTACCCGCACCCGCGGCTGATGTCGGACTTCTGGGAGTTCCCCACCGTCTCGATGGGCCTGGGCCCGCTCAACGCCATCTACCAGGCGCGGTTCAACCGCTATCTGCACGGCCGCGGCATCAAGGACACCTCCGACCAGCACGTCTGGGCGTTCCTCGGCGACGGCGAGATGGACGAGCCCGAGTCGCTCGGCGCGATCGGCCTGGCCGCCCGCGAGGAGCTCGACAACCTGACGTTCGTCATCAACTGCAACCTGCAGCGCCTCGACGGGCCGGTCCGCGGCAACGGCAAGATCATCCAGGAGATGGAGTCGTTCTTCCGCGGCGCCGGCTGGAACGTCATCAAGGTGATCTGGGGCCGTGAGTGGGACGCGCTGCTGGCCGCCGACCGCGACGGCGCGCTGGTCAACCTCATGAACCAGACGCCGGACGGCGACTACCAGACCTACAAGGCCGAGGACGGCGCCTACGTCCGCGAGCACTTCTTCGGCCGCGACCCCCGCACCCGCAAGCTGGTCGAGGGCATGAGCGACAAGGAGATCTGGGGCCTCTCCCGCGGCGGGCACGACTACCGCAAGGTCTACGCGGCGTTCAAGGCCGCCCAGGAGCACAAGGGCCAGCCGACGGTCATCCTCGCGAAGACGATCAAGGGCTGGACGCTGGGCAGCCACTTCGAGGGCCGCAACTCCACGCACCAGATGAAGAAGCTGACCGCCGAGGACCTGGCGGCGTTCCGCGACCGGCTCTACCTGGACATCCCCGACTCGGCGCTCGACAAGACGATGCCCCCGTACTACAAGCCGCAGCCGGGCTCCGACGAGCTGGAGTACATGCAGGAGCGGCGCCGGCAGCTCGGCGGCGCCGTCCCGCGTCGGCGCTCGGAGTTCAAGCTGCTCAAGGCCCCGGACGACAAGGCCCTCGACCTCCTCAAGAAGGGGTCGGGCAAGCAGGAGGTGGCGACGACGATGGCGTTCGTCCGCCTGCTGAAGGAGCTGCTCAAGGACAAGGAGCTCGGCCCGCGCTTCGTGCCGATCATCCCGGACGAGGCGCGCACGTTCGGCCTGGACGCCCTCTTCTCGTCGCACAAGATCTACAACCCGGCCGGCCAGCGCTACACCTCGGTCGACCGGGAACTGATGCTGGCGTACAAGGAATCCACGTCCGGCGTGATCCTGCACGAGGGCATCAACGAGGCCGGCTCCACGGCGTCGTTCACCGCCGTCGGCAGCTCCTACGCCACGCACGGCGAGCCGATGATCCCGATCTACATCTTCTACTCGATGTTCGGGTTCCAGCGGACCGGTGACGGCTTCTGGGCCGCGGCCGACCAGATGACCCGGGGCTTCGTCCTCGGCGCCACCGCCGGCCGGACGACGCTGAACGGCGAGGGGCTCCAGCACGAGGACGGGCACTCGCTGCTCCTCGCGCACACCAACCCCGCGGTCGTGTCCTACGACCCCGCCTTCTCCTACGAGCTGGCCCACATCTGCAGGGACGCGCTGGTCCGGATGTACGGCGAGGACCCCGGCGGCCCGCTCGGCGGGCACCGGTCGCCCGACGTCATGTACTACCTGACCGTCTACAACGAGCCGATCGCCCAGCCGGCCGAACCGGAGAACCTCGACGTCCAGGGCGTGCTCGCGGGCATGTACCGCTACGCCGAGGGGCCGCAGCTGGACGGCGCGAAGGCGCAGATCCTGGCGTCCGGCGTCGCGGTGCCGTGGGCGATGCGGGCCCAGGAGCTGCTGGCCAACGACTGGAACGTCTCGGCGGACGTGTGGTCGGTGACCTCCTGGGGTCAGCTGCGCCGGCAGGCCGACGAGGTGGCCGAGCACAACCTGCTGCACCCCGAGGAGGAGCCGCAGGTCCCCTACGTCACCTCCCGGCTGCAGGAGGCACAGGGCCCGGTCATCGCGGTGTCGGACTGGATGCGGGCCGTTCCCGACCTCATCGCCCCGTACGCGCCGCACGGGATGCAGTCGCTGGGGACGGACGGATTCGGCCTGTCCGACACCCGCCCGGCGCTGCGCCGGCACTTCCACGTGGACGCCGAGTCGGTCGTCGTCCGCACGCTGGCCTCACTGGCCGACTGGGGTCAGCTGGACCGCGACGTGGTCCGCCAGGCCGTCGAGAAGTACAAGATCCGCGACGTGCAGGCCGCGCCGGAAGAGGAGCGGTCCGACCCCAGCCCTGCCACCTGATCGCCGGGAACGGCAGTGGCCCGGGCAGCCGGGCCACCGCCGTCGGCGGCGGGGGTCGGCGTGCCTGACGGCCGCGTACCGGAAGGGGACGCCGGCCCGTACGGCCGCGTCGCGGACGTCGCCGACCTGCTTCGACGAGCTCAGGCGGCGAGGGCCTGCAGCGCCATCTGCGCGTAGAGCGCGACGCCGGCGGGCAGCGGCTCCTCGTCGAACACCACGAGATTGCTGTGGTTGGGCGGCGCGGTCTCGGGCTCCTGTCCCGGCGGGCAGGCCCCCAGGAAGGCCATCGCGCCGGGCACCCGCTGCAGCACGTAGGAGAAGTCCTCGGCGCCCATCAGCGGCACCGGCATGAGGGACGTCGCCCGCTCGCCCAGCAGCGCGGTCGCCGTCTCCAGCACCTGGGCGGCGACCGCGGCGTCGTTGACCGTCACCGGATAGCCCTCCACGTGCTCGAACTCCAGTGTCATCTCGTGCGCCGCCGCGACGTGCGTGGCGACCCGCTGGACGGCGGCCACGACGTCCCGCCGGCGCTCCGCGGACAGGGTGCGGATCGTCCCTTCGAGGAACGCGGTGTCGGGGATGACGTTCGAGGTGGAGCCGGCCGCGATGTGCGCGACGGTCACCACCGCCGGGTCGAAGACGTCGACGCGCCGGGTGACCATCGACTGCAGGGCCAGCACGATCTCGGCCGCGGCCGGGATGGGGTCGGCGGCGGCGTGCGGCATCGAGGCGTGGCCGCCCCGGCCGCGGACGGTCATCCGCCACTGGTCGGCCGCGGCCAGCATCGGGCCGGGCCGCACGTTGATGCTGCCGCTGGGCAGGGTCGCGATCGTGTGCAGCGCGAACGCGCCGCTCACCGGCGCCGCCGGGACGACGTCGAGCAGCCCCTCCTCGAGCATGAACCGCGCGCCGTGGAAGCCCTCCTCCCCCGGCTGCACCATGAAGACGACCTGGCCGGCCAGCAGGTCGCGGCGCTCGGCCAGCAACCGGGCGGCGCCGAGCAGCATCGCCACATGGGTGTCGTGCCCGCAGGCGTGCATGGCGCCGGGGATCTCCGAGGCGTACGGCAGGCCGGTGTCCTCGTGCACCGGCAGGGCGTCCATGTCGGCGCGGAGCAGGTACGTCGGGCCGGGTCGGGCCCCCCGGAGGACGCCGACCACCGAGGTCGTCGACGTCCCGGTGGTCACCTCGATGGGGAGGCCGGCGAACGCGTCGAGGACCGTCGCCTGGGTGCGCGGCAGGTGCAGGCCGATCTCCGGCTGGCGGTGCAGCGCGCGGCGCAGGTCGATGGTGCGGTCCGCGTCGTTGTAGGCGGCGGAGAGCAGGTCCGCGGCGCTGATCGGCATGCACCCCACTCTCCCGCACGGGGCCGGAGGTCAGTGGTCGGCCCACGAGGGGCGGGCGGCATCGAGCTGCCAGACGAGCACCAGCCCCGGCTCCGCCACGATGCGGCCGGCCTGCTGCTCGACGACGACGCCGTCCACGCCCCGCGCGACGCGCAGCCCGGGGGGCACCTCGGCCGGCACACCGGGCGCCACCCGGTCCACCCACAGCCGGGCGTCCGGGCGGTCGAGGTCCAGCCAGCCCGACGCTCCGCGGTGCACCCGGTACGCGGGCGCCGCATCGGGCTCGGCGGCCCGCAGGTAGCACTGGAGGACCCGCGCGCCGGCGTCGCCGGCGATCTCGTCGTGGTCCAGACCCGACCCGGCCCGGAGGACGGCGACGTCGCCGGCGACCAGGTCCGCGCCGTCGGCCCACTCGTGGCGCAGCGCGCCGCTCAGCACGACCGCGACGACGTCGACCGCCCGGTGGGCGTGCCGTCCGTACCCACCCCCCGGGGGCAGCCGGTCCTCCGCCAGCCGCAGCAACGGGCCGAGCGCGCCGTCGCCGGGCGCCAGCACCACGCGCTGCTCGAGCCCCGTCACGGGGAGCTCTCACCCGCCACCGGTCGCGCCTCCCCCAAGGGCAGCGCCCCACGACCGCCGGGCAGCGCCCCGAAGACGAGGGCCACGGCCAGCGACCAGGAGATCCCCAGGGCCCAGCCGCCGACGACGTCCGACAGGTAGTGCACCCCGAGCCACATGCGGGTGAGCCCGACCAGGATCACCACACAGACGCCGAGGACCAGCCACCTCCGCCGGACGCCGGGCGCGAGCACCGGCCACGCGAGGATCAGCGCGACGGTCACGAGGGTGGCGATCCCGGACGAGTGGCCGCTGGGGTAGCTCAGGGAGTCGAGCCGGGCACCTCCTTCGTCGAAGTCGGGGCGGACCCGCCCGAACCACTCCTTGAGCAGGCTGGTGAGCGGTCCGATGAACACCACGGCGGTCAGCACCCACGCGGCGACGGGCCAGGCCCGATGGCGGACCAGCCAGGCGAGCACCGCGAGGAAGACCACGAGCCGGAAGGCGGCGCCGCCGGGCGTGGTGAGCGCCTCGAGGAGCCAGTTCAGCGCGGGGGCCCGGTCGTCGCCCACGTAGACCGCCTCGCTGACCGCGCCGTCGACGTCCATCTGGGGCGTGAATTCGGCGGAGACACCCGCCCCCAGCGCACCGACCAGCGCCATGCCGGTGACGACGACCGCCAGTGCACGCGTACGGGTGACCTGTGACCTGCCCGAGGGGGGAACGCTCACGGCTCCACTCTCCCCGACGGCTGCGCCCGTGACACGCTGGCTGTCGTGAGGAGCCGGGTGAGCAACCGCCCGCCGACGGAGGCGACCCTGCGGCGGCTGGAACGGGCGTCCGGGTCACTGGCCACCCAGGCCGTGGCCCGCATGGACGACGAGCTGTCGTGGTTCCGGGCCATGCCCGCCGACCGGCGCTCCTGGGTCACCCTCGTCGCCCAGGCCGGCATCGCGTCCCTCGTCGAATGGTGCCGCAACCCCGGGCGGCCGCCGCGGCTCACCGGCGACGTCTTCGGCGCCGCTCCGCGGGAGCTCGTACGGGTCGTGGCGCTCAAGCAGACCGTCGACCTCATCAGGGTGACCGTGGACGTCCTGGAGGACCACGTCCGCACCGTCGCCGAACCGGGCGACGAGGACGCGCTGCACCTCGCCGTCCTCCAGTACAGCCGCGAGGTCGCCTTCGCCACGGCGCACATCTACGCCAGCTTCGCGGAGAACCGTGGCGCCTGGGACGCCCGCCTGGAGGCGCTCGTCGTCGACGCGCTGGTCCGCGGCGAGCGGTCGGACGAGCTCTCCGGCCGGGCGGCGGCCCTCGGCTGGGCGAAGGCGACACCGGTCATGGTGCTGGTCGGCGCCACCCCCACGGGCGGCGGCGACCCCAACACGGCGGTGCGGCGGACGGCGCGGGCGCTGCGCTGCGAGGTCCTGGTCGGGGTGCACGCCGACCAGCTGGTCGTCGTCCTCGGCCGGACCGACGAGCTGGAGGCGGCCGCGGACCGGATCAGCGACGAGTTCGGGGAGGGACCGGTCGTGACCGGCCCGGTCGTCGACGGCCTCGGCCGGGCCGGCGAGTCGGCCGCGATCGCCTTGGCGGGGCTGCGCGCCGCCCGCGCGTGGGTCGACGCGCCCCGGCCGGTGGCGGCCGACGCGCTGCTCGCCGAGCGGGCACTGGACGGCGACCCGCTGGCCCGGGCGGCGCTACACGAGCGCGTGACCGGGCCGCTGCAGGCCGCGGGCGGCGAGGTGCTGGAGACGGTCCGGGCCGTGCTGAGCAGCGGCGGCAACCTCGAGGCCAGCGCGCGGGCCATCTTCGTGCACCCCAACACCGTGCGGTACCGGCTCAAGCGGGCCGCCGAGATCACCGGCCTGTCCGCGACCGACCCCCGCGGCGCCTGGACGCTGCAGGTCGCGATGGCCCTCGCGGAGCTCGACCGGGACCGCTCGCTCTGGCACTGAACGGCCGCCCGCCCAGCTGAACCGATCCGTCCGGTCCCTACCACGGGGAGGGTCGTTCCGGCGCTACTGCCGAGTGGGCTTTGGAGGGTCTCCACAAAGATCACCGCTGTGCTTTCGTGCCGCCCACCACCCCGGCCGACGCTGATGACTGGCACGGTGAGGAGGTGCTGGCCGTCCTCGCCCCCGGACAGGGCGCGCAGAAACCCGGAATGCTCACCGACTGGCTGGAACTCCCCGGCGCGGAGCCCTTCTTCCGGGAGGCCGGAACCATCGCGGGAGCCGATCTGCTGACCCTCGGCACCACCGGCGACGCCGAGGCGATCAAGGACACCGCGGTCACCCAGCCCCTCGTCGTCGCGATGAGCCTCTTCGTCGCCCGCGAGCTGCAGGCGTTGCCCGAGCCCGGGGCGCCGGTGGACCGCGGCCTCGTCATCGCCGGCCACAGCGTCGGGGAGCTGACCGCAGCGGCGCTGGCCGGCGTGCTGACCGTCGAGGAGGCCATCACGCTGACCGCCGCGCGCGGCCGGGCGATGGCCGCTGCCTGCGCGCAGACGCCGACCGGGATGTCCGCCGTGCTCGGCGGTGACCCCGACGAGGTGCTGGCCGCGATCGACAAGCACGGTCTCACCCCGGCCAACCTGAACGGCGGGGGGCAGGTCGTCGCCGCGGGGGCCCTCGACGGGCTGGAGGCGCTCAAGGCCGACCCGCCGGCCAAGGCGCGCGTCGTGCCGCTGTCGGTCGCGGGCGCCTTCCACACCGACCACATGGCCTCCGCCCGCCGAGAGCTCGAGGGCCTCGTGGCCGGCCTGCACCCGGCCGACCCGAGCCGGCAGCTGCTCTCCAACGCCGACGGCCAGGCCGTGGGCACCGGTGCCCAGGCGCTGGCCCGGCTGGTCAGCCAGGTCACCAGCCCGGTGCGCTTCGACGCCTGCCTGGCCACGATGCGCGAGCTCGGCGTCACCACTGCCGTCGAGCTGCCCCCGGCGGGCGCGCTCGCCGGGCTCGCCAAGCGCGAGTGGAAGGGTGCCGGCATCGACGTCCTCGCGGTGAACGGCCCGGCCGACCTCGACCGCGTCCGAGAGCTGCTCGGAGGTACCGCGTGACCGACCCCGGCTACGACTGGCGGGTCGTCGTCGCGCCGGCGCGCGGCACCGTCACCCCCGCTGGCGTCGCCGTGGGAACCCGCCTGCCGGCCGGCACCCCGCTCGGCTGCATCCGCAGCCGCCGCGAGGAGGTCGACGTCTCGGCGGCCTACGACGGGGTACTGGCCGAGTGGCTGGTCCAGGACGGCGACCTCGTCGACGCCGGTGACCCGCTCGCCCGTCTGTACCCGGAGGTGTCGGAATGACCACCATCCAGCTCCCGGCCGGCGCGAAGGGCGCCCGCATCCTCGGCTTCGGCGACTACCGCCCGCGGCGCCGCGTGACGAACGACGAGCTCGCCCGGACGATGGACACCAACGACGAGTGGATCCAGGCCCGCGTCGGGATCGCCGAGCGTCGCTGGGCGGAGCCCGACGAGACGCTCGTGGAGATGTCGGTCGCCGCCGGCGGCAAGGCGCTGGCGGCCAGCGGCCTCGCCGCGACCGACATCGACCTCGTGCTGCTGGCCACGACCAGCCCACCCACGGCCATCCCCGGCATCGCCCCCCAGGTGGCCCACCAGCTCGGCATCCCGCGACCGGGCGCCTTCGACCTCAACGCGGGGTGCGCCGGCTGGTGCTACGCGCTCGGCTCCGCGGCCGACTCCATCCGCAGCGGCTCGGCGCGCAACGTCCTGGTGGTCGGTGGCGAGCGGCTGACCGACTACACCAACCTCGACGACCGCGGGACGGCCGTGATCTTCGCCGACGGCGCCGGCGCGGCCGTGCTCGGTCCGTCCGACGTGCCCGCCATCGGCCCGGTCGTCTGGGGCAGCGACGGCGACCTGCACGAGGCGATCGCCGTGCCGCTGGGCGAGAAGGGCATGAGCATGGCGGGCCAGGCGGTGTACCGCTGGGCCACGACGAAGCTCACCGCCACCCTCGAGGAGGCGATGCGCCGGGCCGGGGTGACGCCCGACGACATCGACGTCTTCGCGCCGCACCAGGCGAACCTGCGGATCATCGAGCTGATGGCGAAGCGGCTGAAGCTGCCCGAGCGCACCGTCATCGCCCGCGACATCGTCCGCTCCGGGAACACCTCCGCGGCCTCGGTGCCCCTGGCCCTGTCGGCCCTGCTGGAGAGCGGCGAGGCCAAGTCCGGCGACCTCGCACTGCTGCTCGGCTACGGCGCAGGCCTCACCTTCGCCGGTCAGGTCGTCGTCCTGCCGTGAGCTCGCCTCGCCCCCACGATCCCCGGGACCTACGGTCCCGGACATCGGCGGAACCTCCGTCGTGTCCCATCGCCCCACCCGAGAGAGAGGACCCCGCGTGAGCCGCGAGGACATCCAGACAGGCCTGGCCGAGATCCTGGAAGAGGTCGCCGGCGTCACGCCCGCCGACGCGACCCCCGAGAAGTCGTTCACCGACGACCTCGACGTCGACTCCCTGTCGATGGTGGAGATCGCCACCGCCGTCGAGGACAAGTTCGGGGTCGCCATCCCCGACGACGAGCTCGGCAACATCAAGACGGTCGGCGACGCCATCAGCTTCATCGAGAAGAACCAGGGCTGAGTCACCCACCTCCGGTGCAGGAGCGGAACGGCTGCGCCGTGCTCCTGCACCGGAGAACATCTTCATCCGCCTACGGCGGCCCGTTCAGGAGGAGAACCCATGAGCACGCCCGCCACTGACGTCGTCGTCACCGGCCTCGGTGCCACCACGCCTCTCGGTGGCGACGTCGCCAGCACCTGGGAGGCCCTGCTGGCCGGGCGGTCGGGGGTCAGCCGGATCACCGACGACTGGATCAAGGAGTACCCGGCCCAGCTCGTCGCCCGGCTCAAGGTCGACCCGGCCGACCAGATCGACCGGGTCCGCGCCCGCCGGCTGGACCGCAGCCAGCAGGTCGCGGTCATCGCCGCCGAGGAGGCCTGGAAGGACTCCGGGGTCGGGGACGCCGGGGTCGACCCGCTGCGGATCGCCGTGGTGTTCGGCACCGGTATCGGCGGTGCGCTCACCCTGCTCGGTCAGGACGACATCCTGGAGGAGAAGGGGCCCAAGCGCGTCTCCCCGTTCACCATCCCCATGCTCATGCCCAACGGCCCCGCGGCAGCGGTGGGCCTGGCGGTCGGAGCCAAGGGCGGTGTCCACGCCCCGGTCAGCGCCTGCGCGTCCGGCGCGGAGGCGATCCGCTGGGGCCTGGACCTCATCCGGTTCGACCGTGCCGACGTCGTCCTGGTCGGCGGCACCGAGGCCTGCGTGCACCCGCTGCCGATGGCCGGCTTCGCCGCTATGCGCGCCATGTCCACGCGCAACGACGAGCCCGAACGCGCCTCCCGTCCGTTCGACAAGGCACGCGACGGCTTCGTGCTCGGGGAGGGCGCGGCCGCCCTGGTGCTGGAGCGTGCCGACGCGGCGAAGGCCCGCGGCGCCCGCGTGCACGGCCGCCTGGCCGGCGCCGGCGGCACCGCAGACGGCTACGACCTCG
Source organism: Blastococcus sp. CT_GayMR19 (assembly GCF_004570385.1). GTDB lineage: Bacteria > Actinomycetota > Actinomycetes > Mycobacteriales > Geodermatophilaceae > Blastococcus_B. The sequence continues at coordinate 218,430 of NZ_SPQL01000001.1, forward strand.
TCGCGCCGCACCCCGAGGGCGAAGGTGCCGCTCGCGCGATCGGCGCCGCCCTGCGGGACGCCGGCCTGACCCCCGCCGACATCGGCCACGTGAACGCCCACGCCACCTCGACCCCGGTCGGGGACACCGCGGAGGCGGCCGCGATCCTCTCCGCGCTGGGCGAGCACGTCCTGGTGAGCGCCACGAAGAGCCAGACCGGCCACCTGCTCGGCGCCGCCGGCGCCCTGGAGGCGGTGTTCACGGTGCTCGCGCTGCGGGAGCAGATCGTGCCCGCCACCGCCAACCTCGACGACCCCGACGACGACGCCGCCGTCCAGGCGCTCGACATCGTGCGGAACGAGCCCCGGCGCACGACGCTGCACGCCGCCGTCAACGACTCCTTCGGCTTCGGCGGCCACAACATGGCACTGGTCTTCACGACGGCGTGACGACGCCGCGCCCGGTCCAGCCCCTGCCTTTCCCCTGGCCCGTGGAGGCCCTGTGACGACCCTGCACGCCAGTCCGACGCTGCCCGCGACCGACCCGCGCGACCCCGAGGACCGCCTGCTGAGGTTCTTCGACGCCGGGTCGATGCGGCAACTGGCCGCCCGCGACACCTCCGGCGTCCTGGCGGCCCGCGGCACGGTGGCGGGCTCCCCGGCGATCGCGTACTGCACCGACCCGACCGTCATGGGCGGCGCGATGGGGATGGACGGCTGCCAGCACATCGTCGACGCGATCGACGCGGCGCTGCGCGAGCGGGTGCCGGTCGTCGGCATCTGGCACTCGGGTGGGGCGCGGCTCGCGGAAGGCGTCACCGCCCTGCACGCCGTGGGCGAGGTCTTCGCGGCGATGGTGCGGTCCTCGGGCCGGATCCCGCAGATCTCGGTCGTCCTCGGGCCGGCCGCCGGCGGGGCCGCGTACGGGCCGGCGCTGACCGATCTGGTGATCATGGGCCCGGCCGGCCGGGTCTTCGTCACGGGGCCGGAGGTCGTCCGCTCGGTCACCGGCGAGAACGTCGACATGGAGAGCCTGGGCGGGCCGGACACGCACGGCCGGCGCAGCGGCGTCGTCCACGTGGTCACCGACTCCGAGCAGGAGGCCCTCGACACCGCCCGCACGGCCGTCGACCTGCTCGCCGCCCAGGGCACCTTCGCTCCGCGCGCGCAGGAGCCGGACGTCGACCTGGGTGCCCTGCTCCCCGAGCAGCGGAACCGGGCCTACGACGTCCATCCGGTGGTGGCCGGCCTGCTCGACGGGCCGGGCTTGGAGCTGCACCCGCGGTTCGCACCCAACATCGTCACGACGCTGGGCCGCCTCGCCGGCCGGACGGTCGGGGTCATCGCCAACAACCCGCTGCGCCTCGGTGGCTGCCTGGACTCGGCCTCGGCGGAGAAGTCGGCGCGGTTCGTCCGGATGTGCGACGCGTTCGGGATCCCGCTGGTCGTGCTGGTCGACGTGCCGGGCTACCTGCCGGGCGTCGGCCAGGAGTGGGACGGCGTGGTGCGGCGCGGAGCGAAGCTGCTGCACGCCTTCGCCGAGGCCGTCGTCCCACGGGTGACCCTGGTGACCCGGAAGTCCTACGGCGGCGCGTACATCGCGATGAACGCGCGGTCGCTCGGCGCGACGGCGGTCTTCGCCTGGCCGGGGGCCGAGGTGGCCGTCATGGGCGCCAAGGCGGCCGTCGGCATCCTGCACCGCAAGAAGCTGGCCGCCGTGCCGCCCGGCGAGCGCGAGGCCCTGCACGCGCAGCTGGCCGAGGAGCACGAGCGGATCGCGGGTGGGGTGAACCGGGCGCTGCAGATCGGCGTCGTCGACGAGGTGGTGGAGCCCCGCCGGACGAGGCGCCGGCTGGTCGCGGCCCTGCAGGACGCGCCGCCCGGCCGAGGCGCGCACGGCAACATCCCGCTCTGACCGACGAGAGCCGCCCCGCTACCGCGGGAGCCGCCGTGCACAGCGGCTCCCGCGGTAGGACGGCGGCTCTCGGGTCACGCGCACGAACAGGTACGTCCGGACGCCGCTTCCCCGACGGCGTCCGGACGACCGGCTTCAGGCTACGACGACTCCGCGGACCGCACGGGAGTGTCGTGCTCGGATCGTGACCTGCACGGACAGCTCTCAGACCACCTGGTGCAGCCAGGTGACCGGGCTGCCGTCGCCGGCGTGGCGGTAGATCTCCAGGTCGGCGTCCCAGGCCGCGCCGAGGAGCTCGTCCATCCCGTGCCGGAAGGACTCGATGGAATTCGCGGTGGCCGCCAGGTGACGCAGCTGCTGCTCCGAGACGACGATGTCGCCGTTGGCGCTGGTGGGGGCGCGGAAGACGCCCTGCCCCGGCACGTAGGACATGCGCTCGCCGTCGTTGCCGTGGCTGGCTTCCTCGGTGACCTCGAAGCGCAGCATGGGCCACGCCTTGAGGGCAGCCACCAGCTTGGCACCGGTACCGGGCGAGCCGGTCCATGCCACTTCGGCACGGTAGGAACCGTGCGCCGCGGGCTGGTCAGCCCACGACAGGGACACCGGCGCGCCGACGACGCGTTCGAGCGCCCATTCGACGTGCTGGCAGAGCGCCTTCGGGCACGCGTGCACGAAGACGACACCCTGGGTAGACCGTCGCTGCACGGGGCACCTCCATCGACTCGATCAGTCTCGTCTTCCCCAACGGACTCATCGATTCGGTGACGCGCTGTATTCGGCAGTGGCGGAGCAGGGCTTGCCGCACCAGTGTGCACGATGACGACCCGATCGCGCCAGCCCGGCTGGGGTGGATGAGTCGAATGTGACAGAAGGTCACTCGTGGTGCGTCTTACCGCTGGTCAACGGCCATACCACGAGCCGAGGCGCGCCGTCCACCGGGTCCGCCCCGTCTCTTGAGGCGGATATTCGGAGGGGTCACGCCTGGTCAGCGGCCCGTTCGGATCGGGTGAGCAGGATTCCCTCAACGATCACGGAGAGTAATGCCACTGGACGCTTGCGCCGACCCAGGCGCGCCGCGACCGGCCCGATCCTCAGCCGCCGAGCGTGGCCTGCAGGTCCTCCCGCGGGGTCACCCGCAGCGCCCGGAACGGTAGACCGCCGTCCCCGGGCTCGGTCCACTCGAACTCGACCACCTGGCCGGCACGCAGCGCGCCGGCACCGACGGTGCTGTGGACCACCACCGAGCGGTCCGCCCAGCAGCCGCCGGGAACCTCCGGGGCCTCGATGACCGCTGCCCCGCGGTCGTCGTCCCACCGCACCACGGTGCCGATCGTCGTGCCGCTCGCCGCCACGTCGGCCAGGCTCCCCGCGGCAACGGTGCGGATCAAGCGGGCCGCGCGTGGCTCAGAAGGCCATCGCGGTGACGCGGTTGCCGCCGGCCGTCTTCGACCGGTACATGGCGGCGTCCGCCCGGTGCAGGAGGTCCTGGACGTCGTCGCCCGGCTGGACCTCGGCCACGCCGACACTGGCGGTCACCCCGGTCGCGCCGCCCACGCAGGCGACCGCCTCCCGGATCCGCTCGGCCAGCATCTCGCCGGAGAAGCTGACGGAGACGTCGGCCAGGACGGCGAACTCGTCGCCGCCGAGGCGCGCTACGGTGTCGGTCTCCCGCACCGCCCGGCCGAGGGCGGCCGCGATCGCCTGGAGGGCGGCGTCACCGGCCGCGTGTCCGCCGGCGTCGTTCACGGCCTTGAAGCCGTCGAGGTCGACGAGGCAGACCACGGTCGGGTGCCCCCAGGCTGCCTCGGTCACGGCCGCGGCGACGCGGTCGAGGAAAGCGCGGCGGTTGGGGATGCCGGTCAGGGAGTCGGTCGCGGCGAGGGACTCCTGCAGGCGGATCAGCGCGACCTGCCGGTCGTAGGCGGCCCACGAGGCCGCCGTCGACATCGCGCAGATCATCGTGAAGGCGAGCATGACCGTCAGGAAGAACATGCCGGACATGGACGGGTCGGGCAGCGCCACGAAGATCAGGTATCCGGCACTCATCATGCCGCCCATGGCCACGACCCCGCACGGGGAGTAGGCGGCCGCCAGATAGCCCAGCGTGAGGAACAGCAGCGCGTCGAGCGGACTGGACGCGCCCCCGTCCAGCCGCGTGGCCACGAGGACGACGGCGGCCGTTGCGATGCTCCAGACGTAGAACATGGTGGGCCCTCGACGATCGCCCATCATCGCCGCAAGGGGCAGCAGGAGCAGCAGCGGGCAGCACAGCATGGTGACCGCGGCCATGGCCAGGAGGACGGGGTGGTGCCGGCCCGGGCTGGTGGTCACCAGGGCGTAGACGATGACCGACAGCGCCGCGACCTCGGTGAGCAACACGCCGTTGCGCACGTGCCGCACCCAGTGGGCCACCCGGTCGTCGTCCCCGGCGAGTGGGCGGTACAGCCCGGCCCGCAGCGCGGACACCAGCCGGCGGGCAGCGCCCGGCCGGTGTGTCTCGCGCAGGGGGGCTGCGCGGCGGTCCTCAGCCGCTCGATCACTCACCTTGTTGCGATCGGCGCCCCGCCGGGGGTGCTTGATGCGCACCTCACCCGGCGGGGTGAGGCCGCTTGCGAGCGGCCGGACGGCGTGCGGGGGAACACACGCCTGCTCTGCCGGAAGCCGGGTAGGGCGCAGGCGTGGGACGACACCAGGGCATGGCGGATGCGGGACGCGACCAGGTCAGCGGGATGGTGCTCGGGGCGTGGGACGCCTTCTTGGACCAGGTGGCCGCGGTGGACCTCGAGCGGTCGTCCCGGCTGCCCGGCTGGCGGGCGCACGAGATCGCCGTGCACCTCGGCTGCTGGGACGACCACACGGCGCTGGCCGATCTGATCGCGTCGGCCCGCTCCGGCGGCGCGGGCCCGCAGCCGGACGTCGACGCCGTCAACGCGCGCGTCACCGCGGCGCACCGGAGCGCGTCCCGGGACGAGGTCCTCGCCGCCCTGCGCCGCAACCGGGACGCGACCGCGCGCTACCTGAAGGAGGAGCCGGTCGAGCTCGACACGACGCCGACGGTCTCGGTGGTGGGCCGGCTCCCCCTGCTCAGCGTCGTCCTGGGTCAGGCCTACGAGCTCGCCGTGCACGGTCTCGACCTCGTCTCGTGCGGCGCCGAGCCTCCACCCCCCGAGGTGCTGCAGTCGGGACTGGCCGCTCTGGTCGACGTGACGGGCGCGCTGGCGGCCTCCTGCGACATCACCGGCGGCGTCACCCTGGCGACGCCGGAGGGCGGCTGGGCCTTCGCAGCGGACGGCGCCGGCTGGACGGTGCGCGGCGTACCCGCGGGATCGTTCTCCGGTCCGGCGGTCGAGGCGTCCGCTCCGTTGCTGCTCGAGGCCGCCTCCGGCCGGATCAACCCGCTGCCCGCCGCCGCCACCCGCCGCCTGCGGGTGCACGACGTCGCGGGCCTGCTCCGGCTCGCGCCGATCGTGCAGAAGGTGCCGGGGATCCCCGGCGGGCCCCTCCTCCAGCTCGCCGCGCGGACCATGGGCGGGGCAGGCGGGGTGCTGGGCCGGCTCTTCGGCCGGGGTTAGCCGCCGGGCGCCGGCACTGCGCGCTGCCGTCGGCGCCACACACCGGCGGCGAGGGCGGCGAGGACGATGGCCGCAGCGAGCAGCGGGACGACGGTCAGCGGGGTGGCCCGGGCGACGACGGCGCCGGCGGAGGCGCCGATGCCGACCTGGACCAGGGTGCTCGGGATCAGGCCGAGAGCGGTGCCGGCGACGTAGGGCGGCCAGCGGATCGCGGTCAGCCCGGCTCCGTAGCTGAGGACGACGAACGGCACGATCGGCAGCAGCCGCCCGGCCAGGACGGCGACGAAGCCCCGGCGGGCCATCAGCTCGTCGACCCGGCCGAGCCGCGGACCGGCCAGACGGGTCGCCGCCGCGCGGCCGAGGGTCCGGCTCAGGCCGAACGCGGCCAGCGCCGCGAGCAGCCCACCGGCGAGCGCGACGGCGAGACCCGGTCCGAAGCCGGCCACCACGCCCACGAGCACCGAGAGGGCCGACCGGGGAACCGGCGCGAGCAACACCACGGCCAGCCCGAGCACCATCGCCGTCCACCCCGCTCCCCCGGCCCCGTCGACCCAGGCGCGGACCTCGTCGACGTCGGGCAGGTCGAGCACCAGCGCGAGGACGCCGCCGAGCGCCAGGAGGACACCGAGCGCCGCGGCCCGCAGCCACGTCCTGTCCCCCGTCGTCCGCACGGCCCCATGGTGCGCGACGGCGTCCGTGATCAGCAGCTGCCGAGCGAGATGCCGCGGGAATCGAGCCAGGGCGTCGGGTTGATCCGGTTGGCGTACAGGCCGCCGGTGTGCACCTCGAAGTGCAGGTGCGGGCCGGTGGACTGGCCGCGGTTGCCGACCTCGGCGATCTGCTGGCCGGCGACGACCACCTGACCCGGGGCCACGAAGAACTGGTTCACGTGGCCGTAGAGGGTGATCGTCCCGTCACGGTGCTGGACGTAGACGGCCAGGCCGAACCCGCTGGCCGGTCCCGCGTCGAGGACGATGCCGTCCTCCGGCGCGAAGACGGGCGTGCCGATGGGGGCGGCGATGTCGACGCCGGCGTGCAGGGTTCCCCAGCGCGAGCCGTAGCAGGAGGTGACCTGGCCCTGCGTGGGGGCGACGGCGCCATTGGCGGCCGAGATCAGGGCCACCGCCTGCTTGGCCTGCTCCCGGTCCGCCCACGTCGCTGCGGGATCGGGCGCGCCCCGGAGCTCGAGCAGCCGGATCTCGGCGTCACGCAGCTGCTGGTCGAGGACGGCCTTCTCAGCGGCCAGGGCGTCGTAGGTGCCCTGCGCGGCCGCCAGCTGCGCGTCCGCGGTGGCCGCGGCCTGGCCGGCGGCTCGGGCGGCTCGGTCCTGTTCGGCGAGGGCGACGCGAGCCGCGAGGTCGACCCGCGCCTCCAGCGCCTCGACGTCCTCCAGCTCCGCGAGCTGCTCGCTGCGCTCCTCCCCCAGGACCTCCAGCGTGGCGGCCTGCTGCAGCACCTCGGTGGGGCTGTCGGCGTCCAGTAGCAGCGAGACGTCGCCGAAGGAGTCGCCGCTGCCCATGTAGGCCTCGCGGCCGAGGTCGGCGATGTTCTCCTGCGTCCGGTGGACCTCGCGGCGGACGGCGGCCAGCTCGGCCGCCGTCGCCTCTGCCTCGGACTCGGCCGTCGCCAGGGCTGCCTGGGCGGCGAGGGCGGCGCCGCTGGCGGCTTCCGCCTCGATGGTCATGCGCTGGAGGGTGGCCTCGGCCTCGGTGACGCGGGCCTGGATGGCGGCGACCTCGGCGACGGCCGCGGCGTGCGCGGACCGCGGATCGTCGCCGGCCGGGGCGGCATGAGCGGCGGAGGCCGCGAGCAGGACGCCGGCGAACAGGCCGGCGGCGAGGACCGTCCGGGTGCGGCTGGTCGTACGGGGCGGATGGGCGGGGTCCAGCAACTGATGGCGCAGGGTCGCCAAGGCGACGCGTCTCCATTCCTTGCGACCGCCTACCGGGTTAGCTGACGGGTTCGGGCCGGAAGGTGCCCTACCTGTCTGCGGCCCCGTGCGCAGACACGATTCACCCCAGGGGATCCATGGGTCCCCGGTCCGCGTGGCCATCCGGCGACGCGGTTCGGCGGGGCCCGGGCGATGCCCTCGGGCTCGAGGGCGGGAACTCGTCCGGACCGCGGACGACGGTACGTGTGGCACAAGTGAATGTCACGACCAGATAACGGCCCGCAGGTCGGCCGGCCGGACGGTCGTCTCGGTCCGCTGTCAGGCCCTCACGCCGGCGCTGTCCGGCAGGCTCGGACGACGGGCCGGCGTCTGGCAGGCTGTCCGCGTCGGGGCGGTAGCTCAGCTGGTCAGAGCATGGGACTCATAATCCCTGGGTCGTGGGTTCGAGCCCCACCCGCCCCACCACCGATCCTGAGCTGTGGTTTCGTCCTCGCAGACGGGACCGCGGTCGCCCACATGGCCCGCAGGTGGGCACGAGGTGGGTACGTCGGCGCCAGTGGGCGCTCGGTGGGCACGCGCACGAGCGCGGCGGCCGGCTCGGCAGCCTCCCGCTCCACGTCTTCGAACACCGACGTGTAGACCTGCTCCGTAATCGCCGTGGACGAGTGGCCGAGCATCTGGCTGGTGAGCTTCAGGTCCTTGGTCGCCCGATAGGTGAGGCTGGCGGCCAGGTGCCGCAGGTCGTGCAGCGGCACCGGCGGCAGTCCGGCGCGGATGACGAGCCGGTCGAACCGCTGGGAGGCGCTGTCGGGGACGAGGACGGACCGGGACTGCTGCAGGGCTGGTTGACACTCCATCTGTAGGACTTCGTCCTGCAGGAAGGATGTCGTTGTGCCCAAGAAGTTCCCGCCCGAGTTCAAGCGTGACGTCGTCCGGGTTGCCCGCCGCGGTGATCTGAGCCAGGCCGAGGTCTCCGACGACGTCGGTGCGCCGCTTGATCTCCTTGTTCAGCCGTTTCAGCGGATTGGTCGACCAGATCTTCTTCCAGTGCGCGACCGGGGAAGGCGGTGACGGCGGCGCCAGCGGTCACCCGAGCGGGCCGGCGGCTATCTGCACGAGGATGCCGGCGGCGACCATGAAGACCAGGTAGGCGAACCAGCGCCGAAGCCGTGCAGTGTCCAGCCGGGAGGCGAGACGGCCGGCGGCCAGCGCGGTGACGACGGCGGCCGCGGTGAACGCAACGGTGACCGGTACGTCCAGGGATAGGTCGCCGGCGTGCGCGGCGAATCCGGCAGCGGAGTTGACCGTGACGATCAGCAGTGAGGTGCCGATCGCGGTCTCCATCGTCAGGCCCAACACGATCACCAAGACCGGGATGATGAGGAAGCCACCGCCGACGCCGAGCAGGCCGGTGAGGAACCCGACGACGAGCCCGCCGGCCAGGGTGCGCGGCAGGCAGCGGCGCCAGTTGACGCGGCCGCCGTCGGTGGCGCACGCGGCGCCGGTGGTGGGCTTGTCCGACAGCATCCGGATTCCGGCGCCGATCATCAGGGCGGCGAACAGGCCGAGGACAACCTCAGGTGGCAGGAGCCGGTTGACCGCGGCACCGGCGAACGCGGTGGCGATGCCGGCTGCGCCGAACATCAGCGCGATCCGCCAGGCGATCTGGCCCTTGCGCAGCCGCGGTAGCAGCGCCACGAAGGCGGTGATCCCGACGACGAGCAGCGACGTCGCGACCGCCTGCGGCAGGTCCTGCCCGGCGGCGTAGACCAGCGCCGGGACGGCAAGGATTGACCCGCCGCCGCCGAGCAGGCCAACCAGCGCGCCGATGACCAAGCCGAGAACGATCGCGACGGTCACGCTGCGGCGCTGCCGGTCGCCTGAGGGGTCCGCAGGGCCTGCACCGCGTCGGGCAAGGTTACCGAGCGACCACCGCGGTTGTAGGGCAGCCGGGACAGCGCGGCGCCCATCGCGCAGGTGTCGGTGACCGCGGCCGTGGCAAGGCCGGCGCCGATACCGCCGGCGAGGAAGCGTGCCTTGGGGAAGCGGAGGCTGGCCAGGATGCTGGTCGCGACCACGCCGCCGGCGACCAGGCGGACCTGGCGCTCCAACGCCCACCTGGCCCGGCCGCGGCGGACGTCGGCGCCGGTGGCGGTGTGCGCGGTGACTCCCCCGTCGAGCACCGAGATCTGCTCGGCGCCGGCCAGGGCCAGCGCGGTGTAGGCGGTCCGTGCACGGGTGCCGGCCTGGCAGACCAGCACGACCGGGCCGTCGAACTCGGCGGCCAGGTCGGTGGCGTGCTGCTGGACCAGCGGGAGCGGGATGTTGATCGAGCCGGGGATGTGTGCGGCCTCGTACTCGGCCGGGGTGCGCACATCGACCACGGTCGGCGTGATGTCGCCGGCGAGCCGGTCGGTCAGATCGGCCGGGGTGATCAGGTCGGTGGTGCGGGGGTTCACGGGGAGGTCGTCCTCTGCGTCGGTTGCTGGGAGTGCCGCGGGCAGGCGGGAGCCGGCGGCCACCGGGGCGGGGGCACCCGGTGGCCGCCGGGGTCTGGGAAGGGTCAGACGGTGGCGGGCTGAGCGTGCAGGCCGACGGCGGCCGCGCCGGTGTCGGGGTCGCCGTAGCCGCCGTTGACCAGCACCGGGCTGAGGCCGGCGCGGGCGAGCATCGAGGCGGCGATGGAGGCGCGGTAGCCGGAACCGCAGTACACCCACACCTCGCCGGCCGGCACCTCGTCGAGGCGATCGGTCAGCTCGTGGATCGGGATGTGCAGCGAGCCGGGCACCCCACCCCCGGCGCGCTCGTCGTCGCGGCGGGCGTCGAGCACCACCAGGTCGGGGTCGGCGGCCATCGCCGCGGCCAGGCCGGCGAAGTCGCTGACCGGGTAGGAGGTCAGCCCGCGGCCGGCGGCCAGGGCCTCGGGGCTGCCGATCGCGGCGCCGGCGAGCCGGTCGATGCCGATGCGGACCAGTTCGCGGCGTGCGTCGGCGACCTGCTGCTCGGCCTCCCCGATCAGGGTGATGGGCGCGCCCCACGGGATGAGCCAGCCGACGTAGGTGACGAAGTTGGCGATCGCCAGCTCGAAGTTCAGCGCGCCGGGCAGGTGCCCGGCGGCGAACGCGGTGCGGCTGCGCAGGTCGATCACCCACTCGCCGGCGACCAGGCGACCGGCCAGCTCGGTGGGGTCCATGTCCCGCGGTGGGGACAGGTCGACGTGCGTTGGGCCTGCGGCGTTGGCCGGGCCCATGTGGGCGTACCAGGCCGGGATCGCGGTGAGGCCGGCGATCAGCTGGTCGACGAAGGCCTGCTCGTCCTGGGTCAGCGCCGGGTTCACCCGCGCCTGCTCGCCGACGGTGGAGGAGTCTCCGCTGGTCGGGGTGGCCGAGCAGAAGCTGCCGAACCCGTGGGTGGGGAACACCGGGGTTCCGGCCGGCAGCTCGTCGGCGAGCCGCCGCACCGAGTGGTACTGGGCGTGGGCGAGCTCGTCGGTGTGCTCCGGTCCCACCAGGTCGGTGCGGCCGGTCGCCCCGTAGAGCATCGAGCCGCCGGTGAACACCGCCTGCACCTCGCTGTCCGCGTCGGTGAGCGCGTAGCTGACGTGGTGGTGGGTGTGCCCCGGGGTGTGCAACACACGGAACCGCATCGGACCGGCCGCGAGCACGTCGCCGTCCGCGGCCGGCACACGCTTGTAGGCGACCGTGTCCCCGGCCGGCACGGCGTAGTCGGCGCCGGCCCAGTGAGCCAGCTCCGGCCCGCCGGTGACGTAGTCGTTGTGGAGGTGGGTCTCCAGGACCAGCTGGACCTTCACGCCGCGTTCGGTGGCGAGGTCCACCACCCGGTCGATGTCGCGCTGCGGGTCGACGACGACGCCGACGCCGTCGGCGCTGACAAGGTAGCTGCGGTCGCCGAGGCCGGTTGTCTCGATGATGTCGATCTGCATGAAGAACTCCTCCGTACGGTACGGGGCAGGGGTATTTTCAACTGAAATGAGAGCCGGGGTCAGCGCCTCGCGACAGGCCGGCCGTCGGCGATCCACTGCGTCATGCCGCCGTCGAGGTTGGCGACGTCGTAGCCCTCGCCTGCCAGGAACTGCGCGGCCTGGGAACTCCGCCCACCACTGCGGCAGACGGTGATGACCGGCCGGTTGCGGTCGAGCTCGAAGACGCGCGCGGCCAGCTGCCCCAGCGGGATGTGGGTGCTGCCGGCGATCCGGCCTTCGGCGAGCTCGGCGGCCTCGCGGACGTCGAGGACGACGGCCTCGGTGCGGTCGGCGGCCTGGGCGGCGGTGAGCTGGGGGATCTGCGGGTTCACGGTGTGCTCCAAGCGTCGGTGGGGGGTTATGCCAAGGAGAGGAAGAGGCGCTCGAGCTCACGCAGGTCGACCTCTCGGGTCTCGCCGTCCTCGTTGATCGAGCAGTAGCGCATCCCGGTGGAGACGACGGCGAACCCGGCCTTGCTCAGCGCCTTCGAGGCTGCGGCCAGCTGCGTGACCACGGCCGAGCAGTCCCGGCCCTCCTCGATCATGCGGACGATGCCGCCGATCTGGCCCTCGATGCGCTTGAGGCGCTTGACGACGTCTGCGAGCTCGCCATGGGGGATGTCCACACGTCGAGTATGCATACCCCCGGGGGTATGCGCAACCGGATGGACGGTGACCGCTCCCACAGCCTTCAGGCCCACGGCTCGGCCAGCCAGTCTGCGGACGGTCGCCCGCCGAGTTCGGCGCCCGGGACCGCAACGCCGCCTCTTCCTCCGCCACCCGACGACAGACGCCATCAAGGTCGGCATCGCAAGTCCTGACCCTGAAGCGTCAGGGGTGATGCCTCGACCTTCGAGAGGCGCTCGGACGTCCGGGCGCGCACCGGACGGCGGAACGCGCAACGGCTTCCGGGTTCAGCGGCATCCGGTGGTCACAAGGTGGGCACAAACGAGCTAGTGCCGCGGAAGCAGCAACGAACAGGTCCGGACTGCGGCAAGCGTCGGACGTGCAGGAAGGGATCTGGCCGGTCATGGCAGATCCTCGCCGACACGGGCGCCGCCTGACTCATGATCCCTGGGTCGCGGGTTCGAGCCCCACCCGCCCCACCGGTCCTCTGTGTTGTTCCGCCTGATGCTTGACGAAGCAGCGTCGGGTGATGGGCGACAGTGCTTCGGTTGATGGTTGACAGCTACTTCGGCTGATCCTTGACGCTCCCTCGATGAGGGAGTTGAGCGTGGCCGAGCAGCGGTATCTGGCGGTGTTGGCGGTGATCGCCGACGGGCATCCGGTGTCGTCGGTGGCCCAGCAGTGGGGCGTGTCCCGGCAGACGCTGCATGCCTGGCTGGGCCGGTACGAGGACGCCGGGCTGGAGGGCTTGACCGATCGGTCGCACCGGCCGGTGTCGTGTCCGCATCGGATGCCGGCGGTGGTGGAGGCGGCCGCGCTGGAGTTGCGGCGGGTACATCGGGCGTGGGGGCCGCGGATCGTGGTGGAGCTGGCTCGCCGGAGTGTGGCGCCGCTGCCGAGTGAGTCCGGTGTCTATCGGGCGCTGACCAGGGCGGGGCTGATCGAGCCCGGTGCCCGCCGGCGCCGGCGGGAGTTCTGGAAGCGGTGGGAGCGCGGCACCAGTGCGGCGGCCGACTCCACGGCCTCCCTCTGCACGTCCTCGAAGACGCTCGCATAGACCCTGCCCGGTAATCGCCGTGGACAAGTGGCCGCGCACCTGACTAGTGAGCTTCAGGTCCTTGGTCGCCCGGTAGGTGAGGATCGCGGCCAGTGGCCGCAGGTCATGCAGCCGCAGCCTGGCGCCGCCGGTGCGCCCGCAGCCGCACCGCCTCCTCATGTCCGTCGGAGCGCCTCGACGTGCTCGGGCGTCAGCGACCGCGTCCGCTGCCCATGCAGCAGCAGGTGGATGCGGGCGGTCTCCTCGAGTTCCTCGACGGCGTCGGCGGCCGACGGGAGGTCGGCGGCCGAGACGACCGGCCCGTGGTTGGCCAGCAGCATGGCGTGCGACGCGCGGGCCGTCCGTTCCGCCAGCTCCTCGAGCGAGCGGTCGCCCGGAGCGTGGTACGGCAACAGCGGCAGCCGCCCCACCCGCATGACGTAGTAGGCCGTCAGCGGCGGCAGCACGTCGTGCGGGTCCACGTCGGCCAGACAGGACACGGCGGCCGCGTGGGTGCTGTGCGTGTGCACCACCGCGGAGTCCTGCGGCCGAGCCCGGTAGATGGCTGCGTGGAGAAACGCCTCCTTGGAGGGCCGTGGCCCGTCGAGGTGGCACCCCTGCAGGTCGACGAGGCTGAGCTGGTCGGTCGACAGCTGCCCGAGGCTCGACCCGGTCGGAGTCACCAGGAAGCCGCCGGGCACGCGGACGCTCAGGTTGCCCGTGCGCCCGGCCGTGAGTCCGCGGGCGAACAGCGACGCGCCCAGCGCGACCACCTGCCCGCGCAGCTCCGGATGGTCCGTCACGTTCCCCCCGCCGTCCGCTCAGGCCCGCGGGGACTGCGTACCGAGCAGCAGGGCCAACTCCTGCACCAGTTCGCGTACCCGTCCGAGATCGTCGTCCCCACCCGCCCCGAGCGAACGGGGCCCGACGTGCGCGTCCACGTCGAACACGGTGTCCGGCCGGTGCCAAGCGGTGAACCACTCGAGCCCGCGCCCGTACTGGTCCCGGGTCACCCCCTGCAGCAGCAGGACCGGCACTCCGACGCGGACATCCAGGTGGGCGGCCACGGCCTCGTCCGAGGGCACCGCCTGCAGCTGCCGCGGGCCGCCCTGCGGCTGGACACCCCGCGCCCGCATCCAGTCGTGCAGGGAGCCGCCGTCGAGGTCCTCGGCCGACAGGTACGGGAAGAGTTCCCTCGGCAACCACGTGCGCATGAACACCAGCGGCCCTTCCTCCACCCGCCGGATCCGCTCGAGGCGCCACGTGTCAGTCACCCCGAGCGCGGCGGCGGCAGCGGACGGCGCCTGGTCGACCGCCAGCCCGACGATCTCGGTGCGGAGGTGGTGGCCACTGGCCTCGACCTGCTGGCGGAGGCCACCGGCCTGGTCCGCGCGCCGCCGGTGCTCGGGGCGTGGTGCCACGACGCTGCCGCGGCCGCGTTGACGGACGACCAGTCCGAGGTCGGCCAGGTCGCCCAGCGCCTGACGGACCACGCTCCGCGAGACGCCGAAGCGCGCCTGCAGCGCCTCCTCGGTCGGCAGCGGTGCTCCGGGCGGCAGGGAGTGGCTGTCGATCTGCTGCCGGAGCGCATCTCGGATCTGCGCGTACAGGGGCACCCCGGCGGCGCGGCCGAGTTCCACCGGCGGCGTGACGTCGTCCCTGGCCTTGGACGCCATGAACCCCTCGACGGACATTCCGCACTCCTCTCCCGTTGAGCGCCGCGGCGACGAACCGGCCGCGGCCCATCCCAGCATCGTGCCCGTCCGACACGGAGTCTTGACGACGTGGCGCACATCACCCTACCTTGGTACGGACAAATTGTACGGACACATTGTCCGGTCCCCAAGGAGGTCCCCCTTGAGCGAGATCCTGCGGACGAGCCCGTCCAGGTTCCCTATGTTCGGCACGATGCGTCGGATCCCCGGCGGCCTCATGCTCATCCCGCTGGCACTCGGCGTCCTGGTGAACACCTTCACGCCGGACGCACTCGGGATCGGCGGCTTCACCACCGCGCTCTTCAAGGAGGGCGCCCTCACGCTGATCGCGCTGCTGATCCTGGCGACCGGAGCGTCGATCACCGGCACGCACAACGGCAAGGGCGCTGCGGGCACGACGCTGGTCGTCCTCCTCGCCAAGACGCTCATCCCCATCACGCTGTGCGTGGTCCTCGGCCTCACGGTCGGTATCGACGGGGTCGCCGGCATCTCGATCCTCGGGTTGATCGCCATCTTCGGGAACAGCAACGGCGCCATGTGGCTCGCCTTCGCCGGCGAGTACGGGGACGAGCGGGACCGCGGCGCCTACGTCGCCAGCGCCTTCGACGACGGGCCCTTCCTCGCGCTGGTGTTCCTGGGCGCCTCCGGGCTGGCCGACATCCCCCTCCTGGCGCTGGTCGCCGCCCTGGTGCCCTTCTTCATCGGCCTGGTCATCGGTGCGGTCGACCGCGAGTGGACCAAGGCCCTGGATGCCGTGCCGAATATCGTCATCCCGTTCATGTCCTTCGCGGTGGGCACCGGCATCGACCTGCGGACCGTCCTCACCGGGGGTGCCGCCGGCGCCGTCCTGGGTGTCGGCGTCGTCGTCCTGACCGGCGGGCTGACCTACCTCGGCTACCGGTTCCTGCTCCGCCGCGGCCGCGAGAGCGGCATCGGCTTCGCAGCGGGCACCACGGCCGGAAACGCGGTGGCCGTTCCTGCCGCCGTCGCCGCAGCGGACCCCAACTTCGCGCCCTTCGTCGGCTCCGCGTCCGCCCAGGCCGCCACGGCCGTCCTCGTCACAGCCCTGCTGGCCCCCGCAGTTGCGGCCTGGGTGATGAAGCGGGCGGGCGCGCTCGAGCCCGTACCCCTGCCCGTGGTCCCGCCGAAACCCCACCACGCGTGACCGCGCCCTGCCGCCCGCACCGACCGGAGGACCCCGACATGCGTGACCCCCGCCGTATCCGCTGCACCTACTACATCGAGGCCGTCGACGTCGCACGGGCCGCGGCCGCTCTCGCCGGCGAGCAGTCGAGCGGGACCTTCATCGCCGTCCCCGGAGAATCCGACCGGATCCGCGAGCGCCACGCGGCTGAGGTCGTGGAGATCCGCGAGCTCGGCGAGTGCGCGCCCTCCCTGCCGTCGAGGCGCCGGCCGGAGCGGGTGACCTCGGCCGAGGTCGTCGTCGAGTTCCCGATGGTGAACATCGGTACCGACATCGCGACCCTGCTCACCGCGGTGGCCGGCAACCTCTTCGAGCTCGTCGAGCTGTACGCCTGCCGGCTGCAGTCGATCGAGCTGCCCGACGAGTTCGTCGCGGCCCACCCCGGCCCCGCCTTCGGCGTGGCGGGCACCCGCAAGCTCATGGGCGTGTCGGACGGCGTGCTGATCGGCACGATCGTCAAGCCGAACGTGGGCCTGGTGGAGGACGAGTTCCGCGGCGTGGTGCGTGAGCTGGCCCGCGCCTCGATCGACCTCATCAAGGACGACGAGCTGATGACCGATCCGGCGTACCTCCCCCTGGAGACCCGCGTCCGTGTCGCGGTGGAGGAGATCGGGGACGCCGAGCAGGTCACCGGGCACCGGACGATGTACGCCTTCAACATCACCGGGGACCTCGCCGGACTCCAGCGCCGTCACGACCTGGTGGTCGAGGCGGGCGGGACCTGCGTGATGCTGAACGTGCCGGTCATGGGCCTGCCGGCGCTCGCGTGGCTGCGCGGATTCGCCCAGGTGCCCATCCACGGCCACCGGGCCGGACTGGCCGCCTCGATGCGCTCCCCGGCCCTGGGGGTGGACTTCACGGTCTGGCAGCAGCTGGCCCGCCTGGCCGGCGCCGACCACGTCCACGCCAGCGGGCTCGGCAGCAAGTTCTACGAGCGGGACGAGCAGGTCACGGCCAACATCCGCAGCCTGCAGGCGCCGCTGGGGGCCACGATCGACCCGCTCCCGACGCTGTCGTCCGGGCAGAACGTGCACACGCCGGGTCCGACGTTCGCGGCGGTGGGGTCGACCGACCTGCTCATGCTGGCCGGCGGTGGGATCGCCGCCCATCCCGACGGGCCGGCCGCCGGTGTCCGCAGCCTGCGCCAGGCGTGGGCCGCGGCGGTGAGTGGGAACCCGTTGGCGGACGCGGCCGCGGCGCGCGCGGCTCGTGGCGACTCCGCTCTCGCGCACGCGCTGCAGACGTTCCTGGCAGGTGCCTGATGGCCGACATCGGGTTCCTCGCCGACGACCTGACGGGTGCCAGCGACGTCCTCGCGCAGGCACACGCCCAGGGGCTGGACGCCATGCTGGTCCTCGACCCCGGACGGTCGATGCCGGAGGACGCCGACGTCGTGGGCATCGCCGGACCGGCCCGCTCGCTGGCGGGCGAGGCACTCGACGAGGCGGTGCGGTCCGGCCTCGCGGCGCTGGCGTCGCTGGACCTGTCCGTGCTGCTCTACAAGGTCTGCTCCACGTTCGACTCCTCGCCCACTGTCGGCAGCATCGGGCGGGGGATCGAGCTCCTGCACGAGCGGTTCCCCGGACACGGACCGGTGCCCGTCGTGCCCGCGCAGCCCGGCTTCGGCCGCTACACCGCCTTCAGCCAGCACTTCGGCGCCTACGCAGGCGAGGTGTACCGGCTGGACCGGCACCCCGTGATGTCCCGGCACCCCTCGACGCCGATGCACGAGGCCGACCTGCGGTTGGTCCTGGCCGAACAGCTCGCCGGCCGGAGCCCCGTCCCGGGCCTGCAGCTGCCGGCCCACGCCGACGGCACCTTCGGTGACCGGTGGGCGCAACTGCGCGAGACGGCCGACGCCGAGGCCTTCGTCGTGGACGCGGTCGACGAGGCGCACATGGACACCGCGGCGAAGGCCCTGGTCCGCGGACGCCCCGCGGACGGACCGGCGCTCGTCGTCGGTTCCGGGGGCATCATGGCCGCGCTGGCCCGCCTCCGTGGCGGCGCATCCCGGAAGCCTCCGGCCCGCACCACGTCCCGTGGCCCGACGCTCGTCGTGTCGGCGTCCGCGTCCACCACGACCGCCGGCCAGATCGCCGACGCCGTCCGGCACGGCTGGGCCGACGTCGCGATCCCGGCCGGGGTCTACGCCGACGACGTCACCGGGAGGCCGTGGTCGGCCGCCGTCGAGGCGGCACTCCGGGCCGGCCGGAACGTCGTCGCCCACACCACGCAAGGGCCCGACGACTCCCGGCTGAGCGCCGGCTCCGTCACCGCCGCCGAGGTGGGCGGGACCATCGGCCGACTCGCCGGCGACCTGGCCCGACGGGGACTGACCCGGGATGTCGTCGTCTGCGGCGGCGACACCTCCAGCCACGCCTTGCTGGCCATGGGGGTCGGCGAGCTCCGGGTCAGCGAGCAGTTCGTCACCGCCGGACCCATCTGCACCACCGATGACGCGGCGGCCGTCGCCGGCTGCCGCGTGCTGCTCAAGGGCGGCCAGGTCGGCCCCCCCGACCTGTTCCGCCGCTTCGCCGGCCTCATCTGAGCCGTGCGTGACACCCCACCGATCGATCAGGAGAACACCATGAAGGCCGTCGTCAAGCACGCAGCCGAGCGCGGCATCCAGATCCGCGAGGACTGGCCCGAGCCCGTGGCCGGCCCGGGGCAGGTGCTGCTCGAGGTGGCCGCCGCCTCGCTGTGCGGCACCGACCGCGAGCTCTACGAGTGGACGCCCTCGGCGCAGGCGTTCGAACTCACCCCACCGGTGGTCCTCGGCCACGAGGGCTCCGGGACGGTGCTCGCCGTGGGGGTCGGCGTCGATGACGTCGCCCCCGGGGACCGGGTCGCGCTGGAGAGCCACCTCATCTGTGGCCGGTGCTACCCGTGCCGAACCGGCAGCGCGCACACCTGCGAGCGGACCGGCATCCTCGGTATGCACATCGACGGCGTCTTCGCCGAACGAGTCGCCGTCCCCGCGGGCATCTGCGTGCCGCTGCCCGAGTCGGTGTCGCTCGAGATCGGCGCCCTGCTGGAGTCGGCCGGGGTGGCCATGCACGCCGTCCAGCGGTCCGGATACGCCGTGGCCGGGCAGTACGTCCTGGTCAACGGCTGTGGGCCCGTGGGTCTGGTCATCGCACAGATCGCCCTCGCCCTGGGAGCCGCGGCCGTCGTCGCCGTGGAACCCAACCCGTTCCGCCGGAAGCAGGCGGAGTCGATCGGCGCCCAGGTGCTCGACCCGTCGGACGACGTCGTCGGCGTGTGCCGCGACCTGGCCGGTCGCCGCGGCGGCTTCGATGTCGCGTTCGAGGTCTCTGGCGCGCGCGGGGTGCTGCCGCCGCTGCTGGAGGCGCTGCGGCGGGAGGCCACGCTCGTGACGGTCGGACACCCGAGCGAGCCGGCTCCGATCGACATCGCGTCGTTCGTGAACAAGAAGGGCATCACCCTCCGCGGCATCTTTGGCCGCCGGCTATGGGACACCTGGGAGCAGTTGCTCCTCCTGCTGCAGTCGGGTCGCATCGACCTCGACCGGCTGATCACCCACCGCCTGCCCCTCGACGAGGCAGAGGCCGCAGTCGAACTGCTCACCGGCGACGCCGGAAAGGTTCTGCTCGTGCCGGGTGCGAACCGACGGTGATCCGGCGGGGTCGGGCCGGCACCCCCGCCGGCCCGACCTGTTCGCCCCGCTCCCAGGCGGCGTCCAGGCGGCTCGCAGGCCCGTCCCGGGCGGGTAGTCCGCGCGGAGCGGGGTGGCTGCTCACCGACCGCGCGCAGCCGTCCTGTGGCGCCTCCCGGTCGGCCACCCCGCCCATGGTCCGGCAGCCGACGGGTGACCGCGTCACGGAGCTGCCGCTCCCGCTGTGGGCACACGGTGGGCACGAACGCGGAGTGACCCAGGCGACGTTGGCGTTTGCCAACGAACTACGGTGACGCCCTGACCGGCATGGACGGCCGGAAGCGGTCATGACCACTGTCGTCGACACCCGGCCGGGGAGACTCGTAAACCCTGGGTCATGGGTTAGAGCCCCACCCGCCCCACCTCTTGTCTGTGTTGTTCCGCCTGACGCTTGACCATGGGCTGCCGGCGCGGAATCCCGTCGCCTCGTCATCGCTCCGGCATGACCCCCGTTGCTCTTCCAACCGCCCGGTCACCGCGGGACCATGGCGGCATCCACCGGGCGCTTGCACCGGGTCGGTCTCCGGGTGACACCTCCAGGCACACCCCCTCAGCGCTCACCACGAACTCGCGCGGCCTACATGGGGCAGGGTCCGCGAGCGGCTTCCCACAAGGGGGACCGATGACGCTCACAGACCCGACCTTCTACCGGAGTCCCGCCGAAGCCATCGCCGCACCGACCGAGCAGCTGGCCTACGTCGTCGCCTTCGACCGGGCCGGCGTCCTCCCGGACGCTCTAGCCGTGCTCGACGTCGACGAGAACTCCGACGACTACGGCACCGTCGTCGGCTGGGCCGAACTGCCCACGACCGGCGACGAACTGCACCACTTCGGGTGGAACGCCTGCTCCAGCGCGCTTCTGCACGAGGGCCACGACATGGGCGAGGACGGGCTGCAGCGCCGCTTCCTGCTCCTGCCGGGCCTGCGCAGCTCGCGCATTCACGTCTTCGACACCCAGCCCGACCCCCGCTCCCCCCGGCTGCACAAGACCGTCGAGGCGGTGGAGCTGGCGCAGCGCGCCGGCTACTCGCGGCCGCACACCCTGCACTGCGGTCCGGACGGCGTCTTCCTCACCTGCCTGGGCGGAGCCGACGGGAACGACGGACCGGGCGGGATCGCGCTGCTCGACCACGCCACCTTCGACGTCCTCCGCGCCTGGGAGACCGACCGCGGACCGCAGTACCTGGCCTACGACGCCTGGTGGCACCTCAACCAGAACGTCCTCGTGTCCAGCGAATGGGGCACGCCCTCCATGATCGAGGACGGACTCGTGCCCGAGCTGCTGCTCGGCCAGAAGTACGGCCACTCCGTCCACTTCTGGGACCTCGCGGAGGGCCGGAACCTGCAGACGGTCGATCTCGGCGCCGAGCACCAGATGGTGCTGGAACTCCGGCCCTCGCACGATCCCGAGGCGACCTGGGGCTTCGTCGGCGTCGTGGTCTCGACGGCCGACCTGTCCGCCTCGGTCTGGCGGTGGCACCGCGAGGGCGCGGAATGGAAGGTCGACAAGGTCATCACGATCCCTGCCGAGCCCGCCGACGCGGCCGATCTCCCGCCGGCGTTGCAGCCGTTCGGCGCCGTCCCACCGTTGATCAGCGACATCGACCTGTCCGTCGACGACCGGATGCTCTACGTCTCCTGCTGGGGCACCGGCGAGCTCAAGCAGTTCGACGTGTCCGATCCCGCCGCTCCCCACGAGGTCGGATCCGTTCACTTGGGCGGGATCGCTCGCCGGACGGCCCACCCCGCAGAGCCGGCAGCACGCTTGGCCGGCGGCCCGCAGATGGTCGAGGTCAGCCGCGACGGCCGGCGCGTCTACGTCACGAACTCGTTGTACGGCGCCTGGGACGACCAGTTCTTCCCGAACGGCGTCGGCGCCTGGATGGCGAAGTTCGACACCGACCCCTCGGCCGGCGGGCTCACCATCGACGAGCGCTTCTTCCCGCACGGCCAGGCCTTCCGCGGACGGCGACCGCATCAGGTGCGCCTGCAGGGAGGGGACGCTTCCTCCGACTCGTACTGCTACCGCTGAACGCGCCGGCGCGGCCACGACCCCGGGAACCGCTTACGTGTCGTGCTGTCGTCGGACCATCTCGTCGATCCAGATGGGCGCGAACGGAGAGGTGCAGTTCGGGGGCGTCGGGTAGTCCTTGAGCACCTCCAGGCGCTCACCGATGCCGATCGCGCGAGCGCGATGCTCGGCGTGCTCGATCCCGATCTGGGCCAGGCAGTGGTTCATCGCCCACTGCAGGCGAACCGGGGCGTCCTTCATCTCCGCCTCGATGATGTCGAGCAGTCCTGGCAGGTCGAGTCCCTCGGGCTTCTTCGCCACGCGTTCGGTGGTCAGCGCCCAGCCGGCACTCGCGACCACCGGGTCGGGATCGGCGCACCAGGCCACGCGCAGCGCTTGAGCATGCGGGCTCTTCTTCACCACGTAGTTCACCAGCCAGTCGTGCACCTTCGGAGGGCGTGCCTGGCGCACCATGACGTCCAACTCGTTCCGCTCGAACGCCTTCGGGCGGCAGATCAGGAGCGCCAGCAGTCGCGCCGCGGTGTTCTCCGTGTCCCAGAGCTGGCGCGAGAGTTCCTGCTGCGTCTTCAGCCGCTTCGCGACCGCGCGCAGCTTGCCGAGGTTCACCCCGTGGTCGTCACCGTGCCTCTCGTTCACCGCGCGTGCCTTCGGGTCCTCCAGCGCGGCGAGCTCGGCCATCACCTCGGCCACCGTCGTCCCGGTCACCGTCGTCTGGGCCACCTCGGCCTCCTGTCCATCGAGTGAGGCCCAGCCTAGGAGTGAGGAGGTACGCCTCCTGTCGTGCGCGCCGGCGGCAGGCACCGACACGACGTCCGATAGCTCGGCAGGGTTCGGCGGTTCTGGCCACTCCCTGAACGGCGGTACAGGCAAGGAGCCGCTTCTCGACGACGGCGTCCCTGATGGCCCGGAGCGCTAGGTCCAGGACGGCTCGTGGACGGCGTCCTGCGACTGTCCCTCCCCCGACGACGCAGGCACCCGTGAGCCGAGCCCGCGCAACGCGACGAGTGCACTGGCGCCCAGGAGCCCGAGCCCGAGAACAGCGAGCGCGGACGCCGCCAGGCTCAGGTCCAGGGGGCCACGTCCGCTGAACGTCTGCACCATCGTGGAGGCGACCAGGCCGGTGTATCCCAGCGCGCCGAGGCCGACGATCCGGAGCCTTCTGACTTCGCTGTAGCTCGACAGCAGCAGCACGAGCGCGAGCGCCGGGAGGACCTGGACGGCGTGCAGCGTCACGGCATGGGGGATCTTCACGGCCCCGGCCGCCCCGAACGTGTTGCCGCCCTGGACGATCATCTGCACGCCGACGGCCTGACTGGCCAGCATCAGCACGAGTCCGGTGCGGATGGCCCACGCGAGGCTGGCCGGGGCGTCCATGGAGAAGAACGACCGGATGGTCACGAACACCGTGATCAGGGCGATCAGCGCGACGAGGGCGCCCATCAGCGAGAACACCATCCCGTCGAACGCGGTGTCCTCGTTGAAATGGGACGCGACGCCCCGCCACGTCTGCATGGCGATGAGGAAGACCTCACCGAGCGAGGCCAGCGCGAACACCCCGAGAACGGTCCAGCCGACGGCCCTCCGGGGCCGGAGGAACGTCATGAACCACGTCAGGGTCGCCAAGGTGATGCCGAAGGAGAGCCCGAACACGATCGGCTTCCGCCACGAGATCGGGCCTGCCCACGCACCCCCCTCGACGAGGTACACGACACCGTGGACTGCGCCGCTGACCACGAGCAGCACGGCGCAGGCGTAACCGAAACGCTGGTACGACGCGACCGGCGTGAAGCGCCCGACGCGCACGTAGTCCTTCATCAGGTCCAACACGGCGACACCTCCTCACGAGGTGGGCGGCCCTGCGGTGCCACGAGCATCGGGCCGCGGCCGGGCCGCCGAAGGACTGCCAGTGGGCTTCGCGGACCTGGTCTCAGTTCGCCGCTGTGCGCCGATGCGACCGGCAGAGCGCGTCGGACGCTACTCCCGTCGGGCACGCAAGAGCGGTGCCGTCGCGCGGCACCGGAAGCGGGCTGTGGGTGCTTCGCCTGACGACGCCGCCGTCCGCTTCCCAGCGGGACACGGGAACCGGCGCGCGAAGGTCTTGGGCCGATTCCGGGGATCCGACACGATGAGGGCTCGTGTTACGAGCGCAGGGGGCGCCGTGGGTGGACGACCGGTTCCTCGCCGGACGGTGGTGACCCTGCGCGCCCTTCAGACCAGCTGCGGGGTGCTCGCCGTCGCATCGCTCGTCGCCATCAGCCAGCCGTCCACCGTGATCGTGGCGCACGACGGCGCAACGCCCGTCGCGAACGCGCATCCGGCCGTTCCGACGGAATGGTCGCGCGTCGGGCCGCTCGAGGTGCCGACGATCGGTGTCGTCCCGCCGGGTACGGAGGACTGGTTCGACCCGGGCGCCGCCGCGCCGTCCGTAGCACCTGACGAGCCAGGCCCGGCCCGGTCGTCAGCAGCACCTGATGAACCGGTTCCGGCGGCACCCATGGCCGCTCCCACACCGGACGCCCCGGCGACCAGCCCCGAGGCACCGCCGGTGAGCGCGGGTGCGGCGCCCCTCGATCCGTCCCCGGTCGCGCCGAGCACCGCGCCCGCGGCCGCGGCCGAGACCACAGAGAGTCCGCAGGCCACCGAAAGTCCAGTGCCCACCGAGAGTCCGCAGGCCACCGAGAGTCCGGTGACCACCGGAGGCACCCAGACCACCGGGACCGCGCAGAACACTGAGAGCGCCCGGACCACCGAGACGGCCCAGACCACCGAGACGACTCCGAGCACTCCGACCGCATCGACCGACACGGTGCCGGCGACGCCGACCACGCCCCCGGCGACCACCACGGTCCCCGCGACCACGACCACGCCCCCATCCACGACCACACCTCCGGAGACGACCACCACGGCCCCCGCGACCACCACCACACCTCCGGAGACGACCACCACGGCCCCCGCGACCACCACCACACCTCCGGAGACGACCACCACGGCCCCCGCGACCACCACCACACCTCCGGAGACGACCACATCGGCGCCCGCGACGACCACCACGCCTCCGGAGACCGCCCCACCGTCGACCACCGAGCCACCGGCTACGGCCACGGAATCCCCGCCTGCGCCACCTCCGGTGGAGACGAACGAGCGCGGCAACGCCGTCCTCGCAATCGGCGAGGAGCTCACCGTCACCGACGGCGCGACGGGGGCGGTCGCGTTCGCCGTGGCCGTCGAGGGCGTCTCCCCCGACGTGACCTGCACCGATCCGGCGAGCCCGGCCGCCGAGAACGGGCACCTGATCGCGGTGCGGGTGCGCGTCACGACCGGCACAGACCTCTCCGCTGTCGGAGGCGACCCCGTGGTGCGCGCGGCGGACTTCCAGATCCTCGGGCCGGACGGCGTTCCTCTCCCGGCAGCCGGCACCCCGAGCGCGGAGTCCTGCCTGCCCGACGCCGAGGCCTTCCCGTCCGGCCCCGTGACTGCGGGCCAGGAACTCACGGGGACCGTCGTCCTCGATGTGCCCGCCACCACCGGGACCGTCGTGTTCGCGCCCGACTTCCTCACCGTCGGCGCGGAATGGGCCTACTGACCGACCACACAGCACCGCCGCACCAGACCGCAGGTCCGGCGGCGTCCCCGTGCGACGCTCTGCGGACCGTCCGACGAGAGGTTCCCCGTGGTATCGGAGAGTGCCCAGGCGGCACGGGTGCAGGCCGTCCTCGACATCCCGCTGCACCGGTTCCTCGGCGTCCGGCTGCTCGATCCCGGGAACCCGGCCGCGGGGATCTCCTTCCCCGTCGGCGAGGCCGCCCAGAACCAGGCCGCCGTGCTCCACGGGGGCGTGGTGACGGCGCTGCTCGACGTCGCGTCCTATCTGGCCCTGCTCCCCCACCTGGACGACGGCGAGCACGCGGTCACCCACGACCTCTCGGTCTCCCTGCTGCGACCGGTCAGCGCCGACGAGCAGGTCGCCGTCGTCGGGAGCGTCCTGCGTCGCGGCCGGGCGGTGGCCTTCCTGCGCGCGGAGGCGAGCGTGAACGGCCGGGCCGTGGCCGCGGCGCAGGTCACCAAGAGCGTCGTCCCCATGCCCGGATCCCGGAACGAGGACCGGTGACCCAGCTACGAGGAGTGGCGGCCGGGTCTCCGGGGCACGGTGCTGACATGACGACGACGCCGGAGCCAGCCACCCCTCAGCCGCGCGACATCGCCCTCGAGCAGGAGACACCCGAGCAGGCCGCTGACCTGGAGGCGCAGAGCGAACCGGAGGCATCACCGGAGGGGTCCTGACCACGCCGCGGGCGTACTGTCCGCCCATGGTCGCCGACAACCGGCGTGCGGACCGTGTCGTCGCGGGCCGCTACGCGCTGACCGACGTGCTCGGCCGCGGCGGGATGGGCACCGTGTGGCTCGCCACCGACCGCGTCCTCGAGCGACAGGTCGCGCTGAAGGAGGTCACCTTCTCGGTCGAGCTCAGCGACGAGGAGCGCGGGATCCTCCGGGAACGGACGATGCGCGAGGCCCGTGCCGCCGCCCGCCTCGACCACCCCTGCGTGACCAGGGTCTACGACGTGATCGAGGAGGAGGGCAAGCCCTGGCTGGTGATGGAGCACGTCTCCTCGCGCAGCCTGCAGGAGATCCTGGAGAGCGAGGGTCCGCTGTCGCCCGCCGCGGTGGCGACGATCGGCCTCGACCTGCTGGCCGCGCTGGACGCGGCCCACGACGCCGGGATCGTGCACCGCGACGTCAAGCCGAGCAACGTGCTCGTCGACCGCGACGGGCACGCGTGCCTCACCGACTTCGGCATCGCCACGACCACCGGCGACTCCAGCCTGACGACGCGGGGCGCCCTCATCGGGTCGCCGTCCTACATGGCGCCGGAGCGGGCCAACGGCGAGGAGCCGCGGCCGCCCGTCGACCTGTGGTCGCTCGGCGCCACGCTCTACGCGGCCGTCGAGGGGCGCCCACCGTTCGACAAGGGCGAGCCGATGGCCACCCTGCTGTCGGTCGTCTCCGAGGACCCGGAGCCGATGCTGCACGCGGGGCCGTTGGAGCCGGTCCTGCGCGGCCTGCTCACGAAGGATCCCGCGCACCGCAGCACCGCGTCGCAGGCCGCCCGGCAGTTGACCGCCCTGCACTCGTCCCCCGCGCCGCCCGCTCCACCACCGGCGGCCGCCCCGCCGGCCCCCAAGCCGATGCCCAGGCCGGTGCCGGGCGCCGCCGCGGCCCGGATCGACTCCGAGGACCTGAAGAAGCTCGCGTCGGTCTCCCGGGCCGTGCTCGGGTCGGTCGCCCGCGACGCCCGTGACCACCTGGCCGACCGGCGACGGGACAAGAAGGCCGAGCGCCGGGTCGCGGCCGGCCGGGGCGCGCCGCCGCCTCCGGTGCAGCGAAGCGCTCCCCCCGCCCGGCGCCGCAGGTTCAAGCGCCGCTGGGTCGTCGTCCCGGTGCTCACGACGATCGTCGTCGTCACCCTGCTGATCGTCGGCGCGCTCGTGGGCCTGGCGGCGTTCTTCGGGCTGCTGTAGCTCAGCGGCGGGCGGCCGGCCGCTGCTCGTCGATCCGTGCGGCCGCGACGTAGTAGAGCGTCGTCCCCGCCGGGACGGGCCGGTCCCAGGACGGGCTGACCACCAGCCCGTCGGAATCCCGGACCGCCAGCACGGTCGCCCCGTGGGTACGCCCGAACCAGGTCTGGCAGTCGCCGAACGTGGCGTGCCCGAAGCCCGCCGGCACGCGCATCGAGTACGTGTTGCCGTGCCCACCGCTGCTCATCAGGTCGTTGTAGATCTGGGTGATGCCGGGGTCGTTGGCCTCCTCGCTCAGGAGGAAGGGCATGTGCCACTGCACGGCCTGGACGCCGGGGTTCACGTAGCGCAGGTTCTCCCGGCGGCCCAGGTCCCGCACCGCCGCGACCAGGTGGAGGTCGGGATTCGCGTGGTCGATGGCGACGGCGATGGCCAGCGTCTCGTTGTCGTCCCGGCCGTCGATGACCGCCGTCCGTGCCCGCTGCACGCAGGCCCGGGTCATGACGTCCTCGTGGGTGAGGTCGCCCCGGACGAAGTGCACGGCCGGCTGATCGGGCAGCGGGTTCTCGGGGACGTCGTCCCACGCGCACAGCGCCACCTGGAACCGGCCGTCGGCGGTGAGCTCGGCGACGATTCGCTCCGAGCGGCCCGGCCAGTAGCCGAACAGCACCACATGGTCGGAGAGATCCAGTGCGACCACACCTCTCAAACGCTTGCCCCGGACCGATTGCAGGGCGTTGGCCAACTGGGTGAAGAGCAGGGTGAGCGTGACGATGCCACCGACGATCACGTACAGGCCGACGATCCGGCCGCCCGTCGAGGTCGGGAAGAAGTCGCCGTAGCCGACCGTCGCCGAGGTGACGACGAAGTACCACCAGTAGGTGCCCGGCTGCACGATCTCGCTGCCCGGCGGCTCGACCAGCGACATCGCCAGCCAGCTGCTCAGGAAGACGAAGGACGCGACCGCCAGGGGCAGCCGCCAGCCGCGCAGCCGCACGCGGAGGAACCGCGACAGGCGGTAGACCAGGAACGGCACCACGGACTCCCACGGACGGCGCGACGGACAGCGCAAGCTACCGCGCACGCGGCGGGCGCGCCCCGCCGCCGGGCTCAGCGGGCCGGTGCCTGCTCGCGGTGCCCGGCGTGGTCGTTCCGGTCCCGCCGCCGGTGCAGCCGCTCCCGATGGGCCTCCGGCGAGTGGACGACGGTCACCGGGCAGGAGGCGTGCAGCGCGCACTGCATGCTCACCGAGCCCAGCAGCATGCTGGCGAAACCGCCGTGCCCCCGGCTGCCCACCACGAGCAGGTCGGCGCCGTGCGACTCGGCGATGAGGACGTCGGCAGCCATGCCCATCGCCGCCCGGACACGTACCTCCGGTGGCGGCTGCGGCCCGTCGGGAATGACGCGGTCCACGAACGCCTGACCGTGGTGCAGCGCCGCGGCGCGGGCCTTCTCGGGGTGGTAGGAGCTGACCGCGTAGAAGTCCATCCAGTAGTCCGGCGGCCGGTAGACGACGATCGCCTCCACCGGCAGCCCGCGCCGTGCGGCGTCGTGCAGCGCGAACAGCAGCGCCGCGCGTGCCCCGGTCGAGTAGTCGATGCCGACGACCACCCGGGGGCCTCGCGCCTCCTCCTCGTCCTCCACCGCGGCGATCCGCTTGCCCTCGTCGGTCATGACGCCACCTCCTCCGAACCCACCACCAGCAGTTCGGCTCCGGTCCGGGCGGCGACCTCGGCGACGGTCACGGGATGGGTGACCGCCGCGACACGGGTGCGCCCGTGCACGCCGGTCTCCTCGGCGGCGCGCGCCACCATGGCGCGGACGGCGTCCTCCATCTCGGCGCAGCCCTCGTCCGGCTGCGACGGGTCGCCGGGCCACACCGTCACCGCCAGGAGGTCGGCGTCCCGCTCCTGCGCCTCCCGGAGCGCCCAGAGCAGCGCCTGGTAGCAGCACGCGGAGGGCCGGACGTCGACGAGCACCAGACGCCGGCCGGCAGAGTCGACCGGCGCGCCGCTCGTGCGCGAGATCATGGGAAAACTGTCCTCCCACGGGCCCCGTGCGACAAGGGCCCCCCGTCAGCCCACCAGAGGGGGGACGACGTCGGCGGCGAGCCGCGTCAGGATCGGCGCCGGCTCGGCCAGGCAGCGGGCGAGGTCCGGCTCGACGTCGGTCAGGCCATGAGCACCGGCGAGGCCCGCGGCTGCCACCTGCTCGGCCGAGAGCCGCACGACGCCGGCCAGTGCCAGGCACGGGACGCCGGCCTTCCGTGCCCGGCGGGCGACCTCGGCCGGGGCCTTCCCCCGGAGCGTCTGCTCGTCGATCGCCCCCTCCCCGGTGATCGCCAGCGCGGCCCCCTCGAGCGCGTCATCCAGGCCGACCAGG
This sequence comes from Blastococcus sp. CT_GayMR19, assembly GCF_004570385.1. Taxonomy (GTDB): domain Bacteria; phylum Actinomycetota; class Actinomycetes; order Mycobacteriales; family Geodermatophilaceae; genus Blastococcus_B. The sequence goes on from NZ_SPQL01000001.1 coordinate 247,955, forward strand.
TCACAGATCAGCCCCGCCCCCGACACGACACGAGCTCCCAGGACCGCGACCGCGCCGGCCGCCGTCCCGCCCGCTCCCCCGGCACCGGGCATGGCTGCCACGTCCGCTCCCAGGTCCCGCGCGAGGACGGCGGCGTAGCGGGTCAGCGCCGCGTCCAGGACGGCGACGTCCGCCGGTGACGCCCCCTTCTGCGGTCCGAACACCGCCGCGGCACCGGCGGGACCGGTGAGCGGGTTGTCCACGTCGGAGGCGACGACCAGCTCGACGTCCCGGATGCGTGGATCGAGGCCGGAGACGTCCACGCGATCGAGACCGGCCAGGGCCGCGCCGCCGGGCGGGAGCTCCCCGCCGTCCCCGTCGAGCAGCCGCACGCCGAGCGCCTGCAGCATGCCCGCGCCGCCGTCGGTCGTGGCGCTGCCGCCGATGCCGAGGACGATCCGCCGCGCGCCGTCGTCCAGCGCGGCGCGCAGGAGCTCACCCACCCCGAAGGTGCCGGCGGTCAGCGGCGCGAGCTCGGACAGCTGGCCGAGGCCGGCGGCCGTGGCGAGCTCGACCACCGCCGTGTCGCCGTCGCGCGCGACGACCGCGTCGACCGGGCGGCCGTCCGGCCCGGCGACGCGAGCCGGCAGCGGGACGTAGCCGGCGCGCAGCGCGGCGGCTACGGTCCCCTCGCCGCCGTCCGCGATCGGGCGGAGGAGCAGCTCGGCATCCGGCAGCACCCGGGCGATCCCCTCGGAGATGGCGACCGCGACGTCCTCCGCGGCCAGGCTGCCCTTGAACGAATCGGGAGCGACGACGATGCGCACGGGGAGCAGCATGCTCCCCTTCGTCGTAGCGTCGCCGCCGTGACCGACTTCTACGCCCTCGACGAGCTGCTGGCGCCCGAGGAGATCGAGATCCGGGACCGCGTGCGCGACTTCTGCGCGCGCGAGGTGACGCCGCGGATCAACGACTACTGGGAGCGCGCCGAGTTCCCGTTCGAACTGGTGCCGAAGATCGCCGCGCTCGGCATCTCCGGCGGCACCGTGCAGGGGTACGGCTCCCCCGGCATGAGCGCGGTGGCGGCCGGGCTGGTCGCCGCCGAGTGGGCGCGCGCCGACGGCAGCATCGGCACCTTCTACGGCGTGCACAGCTTCCTGGCGATGCAGTCGATCGCGATGCTCGGCTCGGAGGAGCAACGCGAACGCTGGCTGCCCGCGATGGCGCGGGTGGAGAAGATCGGCGCGTTCGGGCTCACCGAGCCGGCCCACGGCTCCGACGCCGTCGGCCTCGAGACTTCGGCCCGCCGCGACGGCGACGCCTACGTGCTCACGGGTGCGAAGAAGTGGATCGGCAACGGCTCGATCGCCGACTACGTGATCATCTGGGCCCGCGGTGAGGACGGCGCCGTCGGCGGCTACGTGGTCGAGAAAGGCACCCCCGGCTACGAGGCCACCGTCATGACCGGGAAGACGGCGCTGCGCGCCGTCTGGCAGGCCGAGATCACGCTGACCGACGTGCGGGTACCGGCGGAGAACAGGCTGGCGAACTGCCATTCCTTCAAGGACGTCGCCGTCGTGCTCGACCGGACGCGCTACACGGTGGCGTGGCGGGCGCTGGGCCTCGCGACGGCGTCCTACGAGTTGGCGCTGGCGCACGCGCTGCGCCGCGAGCAGTTCGGCCAGCCGATCGCCGGGTTCCAGCTCGTGCAGGACAAGCTCGCGCGGATGCTCGCCGAGATCACCTCGATGCAGCTGATGTGCTGGCGCCTGTCGAAGCTGGCCGACGCCGGCCGCATGACCGCCGCCATGGCGTCGCTGGCGAAGATGAACCACGCGGCGAAGGCCCGGGCGATCGTGGCCGACGCCCGCGACATCCTCGGCGGCGACGGCATCCTGCTGGACAACCACGTCGCGCGGCATCACGCCGACATGGAGGCCATCTTCACCTTCGAGGGCACCGACTCCGTCCAGGCCCTGATCGTGGGCCGGGAGATCACCGGGCTGTCGGCGATCAGCGGCCGCAAGCCCGCTCGCTGACTCAACTGGTGCGCGTCAGTGCCCTGCCGACGGCGGTCAGCCGTGCGCACTCGGGGCAGGCGGTGCGCCCGACACCGACCCGCGCCCACTGCTGCGAACCCCACACCTGGACGATCGCCCCGCAGACCGCCAGCTCGACCTCGCCGTCGAGCTCCGCCGGAAGGCGGTGCGCCTCGACGGCGTGCCACGGGGCGGGGTGCTCCGCCGGATGCCCCTTCGACCACCGATCGGGGCGGGCGAACCCCACCGCATAGGTCTCCATGTCGGACGTGTGCCCCGCGTCACAGCCGGTCAATCGCCGATCAGGCGGATCCGCCCGATCCGGTACCGCGCCGCAATCAGGGAAACTCCGGATGTCCCGACGGCGGAATGTCGCGTTACCGTCGGAGACCCACCGAGGAGGGAGCACGGGGCATGGATCCGGTCAGCCTGCTGGTGGGTGGGGTCCTCCTGGCGGTCGGTTTCGCGGCCGGGCGGCTCGGTCGCCGGCGGCCGGCCCCTCCCCCGCCGGTGACTCCCCTCTGCGGCTGCGGCCACGCCCTGAGCCAGCACGACCGGGGGACGTCGACCTGCTACGCGGAGTTGCGCCGCGACACGTTCGACAAGCGGGGCCGCTGGTCCGGGCACTCCTGGGTGCCGTGCACCTGCCGTCAGTACGTGGGGCCGCGGCCGATCGACGAGGTGTTCGCGCCGCGACTCCTCCCGCCCGGCCTCGACTGACCCTGGCCCGTGCTGGGCACACAGCAGGAAGCACGCCCGGCACCACCTTCGGAGGGCCCGTGACCGTTCGCCCCGACCCCCGGCCCGCGCGCCGCCGGGCCGCCCTCCTGGCCGCGACCGAACCGGTCCGCACGATGGTCAGTGCCGGCGCCCTGGCCGCGAGCCTTCCGCTGCTCCGCGCGGCACCGCGTGGGGAGCCGCATCCGGTGCTCGTCCTCCCGGGGCTGATGGCCTCGGACCTGTCGACGAAGACCCTGCGCGGGTGGCTGGGGCGGCTCGGCTATCCCGTCGTCGGCTGGGCGCTGGGCCGCAACCGGGGCACGACCAGAGAGGTCACGACCGAGCTGCCGGCCCTCATCGCCCGGCTGGCCGCCGAGCACGGCGCGCCGGTGAGCATTGTCGGCTGGAGCCTCGGCGGGATCTTCGCGCGCCGGCTGGCGCGGCGGACTCCCCGTCAGGTCCGTCAGGTGATCTCGCTCGGCTCCCCGTTCGCCTCGTCCGGAGGCCACCCCGACGGCGGCCCCGCGAGCCGCGTCTACCGGCGCTACTCCCCGCTGCATGCGGTCGACAGCACCCCGAGCCCCGGCGGTTCGCTCGCCCGCCCACTGCCGGTGCCGAGCACGGCGGTCTACTCACGGTGGGACGGCGTCGTCGACTGGCGGGCCTGCCGCCAGCAGCCGGGGCCGCGCAGCGAGAACGTCGCGGTGCGCAGCAGCCATCTGGGCATGGGGCACGACCCCGCCGTCCTCTGGGTCGTGGCCGACCGGCTGGCCCAGCCGCCGGACGCCTGGCGCCCGTTCGAACGCCCCACCCGCTTCGGCCTCGGCGCCCTCTTCCCCGCCGAGGATTGAGTGCCCGGCCAACCGACGGGGACGTCGCCAGGGAGTCGCGCCGGGCCGGCCGGCCGTAGCGTTCCCCGGGTGACGGCCGAGCGGTCGGACGGCATTCCGGATCAGCGCACGCCACAGGCCGACGTTGCGGCGCTGATCCCGATGGTGCGCCGGATCGTCGCCGCACGGGTGCAGGACGGCCCGACCGCCGACGACCTCGTGCAGGAGACGCTCGTCCGGGTCCTCGCCGCCGCCCCGCGCGTGGAGCCCGGGATGCTGGAGTCGTACGCGATCGTCACGGCGCGGAACGTCGTCGCGTCGCTGTGGCGGGAGCGCGACCGGCACCGGCGCAACCAGCACCGCGTCGTCGACCTGCTGCCGGAGCAGACCCATGACGACGGCCTGGTGGCGCAGGAGGAGCAGAACGCAGTCGTGCAGGCCCTGGCCCGCCTCTCGGAGCGGGAACGCGACACCCTCCTCGCCCACGAGGTCTCCGGTCAGGACACCCGCTCGCTCGCCGGCGAGATCGGCTCCACCGCGGGCGCCGTCGCCGCGCAGCTGAACCGCACCCGCGCGCGACTGCGGGTCGAGTACCTGCTGGCCCTCGACCAGGCGGAGCCGCCCACCGAGCGGTGTCGCCCGGTGCTGCTCGCCCTCTCCAGCGGGGACCGGCGCCGGCAGCGAGAGGTCGACGCCGCCCGCCACCTGCTCGAGTGCGACCTCTGCGCCCGGCTCAGCGAGCCGCTCATGGAACGCGGCCAGGCCCGCGACGACGAGATCCGCATCCCCATCCACGTCGACGCCGACATCGTCGCGGCCCGTCAGGCCGCGCGCGAGCTCGCGTCGCGGCTGGGGTTCTCCAAGACCGACCTGACCCTGATCGCCACGGCGGTGTCCGAGGTGGCGCGCAACATCGTGCGCTTCGCCGGTCTGGGCGAGATCGTCGTCGAACTGCTCGACCAGCCGCGCCGGGGCGTGCGGGTCGTGGCGATGGACACCGGACCGGGCATCGCCGATGTGGAGCAGGCGCTCGCCGATGGATACAGCACGTACCAGGGCCTGGGGCTGGGACTACCCGGAGCTCGCCGTTTGATGGACGAGTTCGCCATCATGACCGAGATCGGTCGCGGCACGACCGTGACCATGACGAAATGGCGGGAAGAGCGATGACTCGGAGCACGGACGCGAACATCACCTCCGCGGACGTCGGGGCGATGCGCCGCGCGGACGAGGACGAGCTCCTCCCCCAGCTCGTGGCCCATCTGCGCGAGCACCGGACGACGCTGCGCCAGGACTGGGCGAGTCGCATCCAGGAGTCCGGCCTCCTCCTCGCCATGACGTCTCAGGAGATGGCCGCGGAGACCACCTCGGTCTACGACAACTACGTCGAGGTCCTCGAGACCGGGAGCGTGGAGGCCCTGCAGCGGTACGCGCGCGACCTGTCGGAGCGGATCATCCCGCGCGGGGTGGAGACCCACGAGGTCGTCGGGATCGTGCTGCTCCTGCGCGACGTCCTCGCGCGTTTCCTGTTCGACAAGTACCAGCGTGACTTCGGGCTGCTCAACCGCGTGCTCGACGCCTACGAGCCGGCCGCCAACCGCATCGCCAACACCGTCGCGGTCAGCTTCGTCGAGGAGCGCGAGCGGGTCATCCGGCAGCAGCAGGACTCCATCCGCGAGCTCTCCACGCCGGTGCTGCCCGTCCGCGAGCGGCTGCTCATCCTCCCGATCATCGGCGTCCTGGACAGCGAGCGGGCCCGCCAGCTCACCGAGCAGCTGCTCACCGGCATCCGGACCCACCGGGCGAAGGTCGTCGTCATCGACATCACCGGTGTGCCCGACGTCGACGAGGCCGTGGCCAACCACCTGGTGCAGACCGTCGACGCCAGCCGCCTCATGGGCGCCAGCGTGATCATCACGGGGCTGTCGCCGCTCATCGCCCAGACACTCGTGACGATCGGGGTCGACCTGAGCAAGATGGACACCATCGGCGACCTCCAGGGCGGTCTGGAGGAGGCCGAGCGCCTGCTCGGCTACACCGTCGGCCGGGAAAGCAGCCCCGCCAGCCCATGACCACCGGCCCGAAGCTGGTCTCGATCCTGCGGCAGGGCTCCTACCTGATCGCATCGATCCACACCGCCCTGGACGACACCCAGATGGTGCGGTTCCAGGAGGACCTGGTCGAGCAGATCGGCCGGTACCGGTCCCGCGGCGTGATCATCGACGTCGCGGCCCTCGACGTCCTGGACTCGTTCGGCGCGCGCACGCTGCGCACCATCGCCGAGATGGCCCGGCTGCGCGGGGCGGTGACGGTCATCGTCGGGATCCAGCCGGACGTCGCGTTCGCCATGGTGTCACTCGGCATGGCCACCGGCAGCGTCGTCACGCTGCTCGACCTCGAGGAGGGGCTGGCGTTCCTCGACAGCCGGACGCAGCGGAACGCGACGTCGGGCCGGCCGGCACTGCGGACGCTGTCCCGAGGGGCCCCGTGATGGACGAGCTGGACGTCCTCACCAAGGACTACCGGGTCGCGTTCCTCCACTACCTGCCGCGCCGGGAGGAGGCCGCACTCCATCGCGCGTACGAGCTGGGCCGTTCTGCCGTGGCCGAGGGGCTCAGCATCCTGGAGCTGGCCCGGGTCCATCACGAGATCTTCCTCGAGGTCCTCCGGGAGACGCCCCCCGCGGAGCTGCCCGAGGTCGCGACGGCCGCCTCCGAGTTCCTCCTGGAGGTGCTGGCGACCTTCGACATGGCCCAGCGGGCCTTCCTCGAGGGACATGCGGCCGCCCGGGACGACCAGGGCCCCCGACCGGGGAGCGGGATCAGGGCTCCCCGGCCGGAGGCTCGGGACGGCGCAGCTCGGGGTTCTGCGCCGGGTCTCGCTTAGTTGTTCTCGATCCGGACCGGGCCGGTGGCGCTCTCACAGACCGTGCGCGAACGGCCGGTGCGGTCGACGGCGATCGCCTGCCCGAGCACCCCCGCCGCCACAGGGCCGACGTCGACGAGGTCGCAGGCGTTGAGTGCAGCCGCGACTGCGGCGTTGAGGTCGACGGCGTCCTCGATGGTGATGTCGCCGACGACCACGTTCACCAGGCCGTCCGCGATCACCGGCTGCGCGCTGGCCGGTGTGGCGAAGCCCGTGGCGAGAACGGTTCCTGCGAATACGGTGGCGATCGACTTCTTGGCGATGCTGGTCATGACTGGTGCCCTTCGTGTGAGTTCTGCTGCCGATTCCCGGAGGCGTTCTCGCCGTGCCGGGCCGTGCACGCATGAAGACCCCTCGAGGGCGCGGCCATGACGACGGCTGCTGCGCACCCGTCCCCCGCTCGGGCCGAACCGCTGACCTGCGGGGACAGCCCACCGGAGCCGCTCGTGCATCGCGCGAGAAATCCCGCGGAGCCGCGTCATGGAACGCGGGCCGCAGCGTCCCGCCATCGCCGGATGGCCGGCCTCAGGCCGGTGGGGCCACGCAGCCAGTACCAAGCCGCCAGAACGTCGCGGTGCGCAGCCACTCGAACGTCCGACCCGCCTCGGCGCGCTCTTCCCCGCCGAGGACTGGACGGCCGGCTGCGCTCAGACCTCGTCGGCGACGCGGGTCAGGGCCCGCACGAGCCCGGCCACCCGATCGGACCCGAGCGCGGTCGCCACCGCCGACTCGTGGGCACGAACCAGCGCCTCGAGCCGCGTCAAGCGGTCCCGCCCTCGCTCCGACAGGTGGACGACGACCTTGCGACCGTCCTCGGGATCGGGCAGCCGGTAGGCCAGCGCGGCGTCGACGGCGCCGTCGACCAGGCGTGTCAGCGTGGGCCCGGGCAGGTGCAGCGCGGCCACCAGCTCGCCCATCGAGCGGCCTCGCGCCCCGCCGAGCGAGCGCAGCAGGCGGTAGCCCTCGAGCGTGGCGTCGTCCTCGGCCAGGACGGTCGCGAGCCCGCGCGCGAGCCGACGCTGCGTCACGGTCAGCAGTTCGACCAGATCGTCCGACACCCGACCGGGCGACGATCCGGCCTCGGCTTCGCTCGCGGGAGCCATGGCCGCACCATACTCAGCGGGTGACCGACCGGACCCGACCGCTCGACCCGTGGGAGGTCCTCCTCGCGGGTCCGCGGGAGAACGCGGTCCGGGTCGGGCTGGCCGTACCGCTCTCGGGCCCGCTGGCCATGACGGCGCCGTCGGCCCTCGACCTCGCCGGGCTGGCTGCCGACGAGGTGAACGCCGCGGGGGGCATCGGTGGCCGGCCGGTCGAGCTGGTCGCCGTCGACTCCGGGCGGACCCCTGCGGTCGTCGCCGCCGACGCTGCCGCGCTGCACCGGGCGGGCGCCTTCGACCTGCTCGTCGGCTTCCACACGAGTGACGTGCACCGGGCGCTCGAGCGTGCCCTGCCCCCCGAGGCCCGTTACGTCTTCCCCCCTCCCCACGAGGGCGGACGTCGGCGCCCCGGAGTGCTGCGGATCGGACCGTCGCCCCTGGAACAGCACGCCGCGGCGCTGAGGTGGCTGACCCTGAACCGCCGCGCGCGCCGGTGGGTGCTGCTGGGCACCGACTACGTCTGGCCTCGGACGGTGCACCGTGCCGCTCGGCAGGTCCTGTCGGCCGCCGGCGCGCAGGTCGTCGGCGAGGCGTTCGTCCCGTTCGGGCCGGGTGACGCGGGCCTGCTCGTCGATCTGGTCCTCCGCAGCCGGGCCGACGCCGTCCTCCTCAGCCTGGTCGGTCGCGACCTCGTCGCGTTCAACCGGGAGTTCACGCGGGCCGGACTCGACCGGCGGGTGGTGCGGCTGTCGGGAGCACTGGAGGAGAACGGGCTCTACGCGCTCGGCGGCGACGCCACCGGAGAACTGTTCGCCTGCATGCCGTCCTTCGCGGCGTCCGAGGACGCCTCCGACGAGGGACAGTTGGCCCTCCAGGAGCGGCATGCCCGCCGGTCCGGCCCCCGGGCGCCCGTGATCTGCGCCTACGCGCGCGGCGTCTACGACGGGGTGCGACTCGCCGCTGCGCTCGCGGACGGCCGGCCGGCCGCACGCGCCAGCGCAGGCCCCCGGCTGGGGCGCGCGGACGGACTCGTGTTCAGGGACGTGCTCCCCGCCCGCGCGTCCTGAGTAGTTACTTCCACTTGGAAGCAGTTGGTTCTACTCTCTCCCCGGCCCGGCTCCACGCCGGGAGACGGAGACGTAGGAGCAGTCATGAGCGAGCACCGCACCAGCAACGACCCCGCCGGCCCGGTGCCCGGTGCGGCACGCGGCCCCATCCCAGCCACCGGCGACCCCGATCCCGGCGTGGAGGCCTTCGGCTATCGCCAGGAACTGAAGCGCTCGCTCACCTTCACCGACCTGCTGGTCTACGGCCTCGTCTTCATGGTGCCGATCGCCCCGTTCGGCATCTTCGGCGGCGTCTTCCAGGCCTCCGGCGGCATGGTCGCCCTGGCGTACGCCGTCGGCATGCTCGCCATGGCGTTCACCGCGGGCTCGTACGCGCAGATGTCCCGGGCGTTCCCGATGGCCGGCTCGGTCTACACCTATGCCGGGCGCGGCGTCGCCCAGCCGGTCGGGTTCATCGCCGGCTGGATGATCCTGCTCGACTACGTACTGGTTCCCGGCCTGCTCTACCTCATCGCATCGATCGCGATGAACTCCATCGTGCCGTCGATCCCGGTGTGGGTCTGGCTGGTCGGCTTCGTCGTGCTGAACACCGCCGTCAACTACATGGGCATCGAGTTCACCGCCCGCATCAACAAGCTGATGCTGATCGGTGAGCTGATCGTGCTGGCGATCTTCCTCGTCATCGGCGTCGTCGCACTGGCCTCGGGCGCGGGTCGCGGTTTCGACTTCTCCCCGATCTACAACAGCGACACGTTCTCCCTCGAGCTGGTCTTCGGCGCCGTCTCCATCGCCGTCCTGAGCTTCCTCGGCTTCGACGGCATCTCGACCCTGGCCGAGGAGAACCGGGACGCCGCCCGCTCGCTCGGCAAGTCGATGATCGCCGCCCTGGTGCTCGCCGGGACGGCGTTCTACGACGCGGCCGACGTCGCCGGCGGGGCCTGGCTGGCCACCCTCACCGCCGTCGCGACCGCCGTCGCCTGGGGCTTCGCCAACTCCCTCGTCGCGCAGGCGGCCACCTCGCGGCTGCTGTTCGCCATGGCCCGCGACCGCCAGCTCCCGTCCTTCCTGGCCAAGGTGGACCCGAAGCACCGCGTGCCGGTCAACGCGACGCTGTTCGTCGCGGTGATCTCCCTGGCCCTGGGCATCTACATGAGTCAGCGCGACGACGGCATCACGCTCCTGTCGACCCTGGTGAACTTCGGTGCGCTGACGGCGTTCCTGCTGCTGCACGTGTCGGTGGTGGTGCACTTCGTCGTCAAGCAGAAGAGCCGCAACTGGGGGCCGCACCTCGTCGTTCCCGTCGTCGGCTTCGCGATCCTCGCCTACGTCGTCTACAACGCCCAGGTCGCCGCGCAGACGCTCGGGTTCGTCTGGCTGGGCATCGGCGTCGTCCTCCTCGTCGCCCTGCTGGCCACCGGGCGCGAGGCGGAGCTGAAGGCGGAGGAGAGCCTGTGAGCGACCTGGAGGTCGTGGCTCTCAGCCCGACGCCGGAGCAGCTCCGGTACACGTTCGGCGGCGGCGAACCGCTACTGACCGTGCGGCCGGGGACGGTCGTGGAGCTGACCACCGAGGACTGCTTCGGCGGTCGGGTGCGCAGCGCCGACGACCTGCCCAGCCAGGTCTGCGAGTTCCCCTACCTCAACCCCGTCACCGGTCCGATCGCCGTCGACGGCGCCGAACCGGGCGACACGCTGGCCGTGCACCTGGTCGAGATCGTGCCGGCCCGCGACTGGGCCGTGTCGGCGACGTTCCCGCACTTCGGGGCCCTCACCGCCACGCACAACACGGCGATGCTGCACGACCCTCTGGAGGAGGTCGTCTGGGTCTACGAGGTCGACCGGGAGCGGGGCACCTGCCTGTTCCGGCCCCGCAAGGGTGGCCCCGAGGTGGAGCTGCCACTGGACCCGATGCACGGCACCATCGGCGTCGCCCCGGCGGCGAACGAGGTGTTCGCCAGCATCACCCCGGGGGCCCACGGCGGGAACATGGACACCCCCGAGATGCGGGCGGGGACGACGGCGTACTTCAACGTGAACGTCCCCGGCGGGCACCTCTCGCTCGGCGACGGGCACTGCCGCCAGGGCGAGGGGGAGGTGTGCGGGACGGCGGTGGAGGCGGCGATGCGCACCGTCGTCGTGGTCGACCTGATCAAGGGGGGCGGCCCAGCCTGGCCGCGCATCGAGAGCGACGACTTTCTCATGTCGACCGGGTCGACGCGGCCACTCGAGGACGCCTACCGGGTCAGCCAGCACGACCTCGTCACGTGGGCTGCGCAGCTGACCGGCTGGGACACCCTCGACGCCTACCAGCTGGTCAGCCAGGCAGGCCTGGCGCCGGCGGGCAACGTCGTCGACACCAACTACACGATGGTCGCGAAGCTGGCGAAGAAGTACCTCGGCTCCGGCGCGACGGTCGCCGACGGCGTACACGACCGGCTGCGGGAGACCGCTGCGGCCTACCTCGCCCAGCGCTGACGAGGGAGAAGGGCCCGGCGACGGGCTCCACTTTCCGGCCAACCACCGCCAGACGCGCGGGCGCCGGCCCGCCGAGTGTCGGTCATGAGCCTGCGGACAGCCGCCTCGGAGGGAAATCTGCCGGCCGCGGCGGTCATTGGTGGTACTGGTGGACGACGGCGTGCCCCTTGCCGCGGCCGATGAGCCACCGGTTGACCGGCACCGTGACCACGAACGCGACGAGCAGGGCGAAGGCCAGCGAGCCCCAGAACAGGAACGAGGTCAGGCCGGCCTCCATGGCGCCCGGCACGAGCAGCATGACCGCGTTGTCGACGATCTCCATGACCGTGATGGAGAGGGTGTCCGCCGCGAAGGCCACACCCAGCGCCGCCTTCAGCGGCAGGCCCGAGCGCAGCACGGGCGCGACGGTCAGCGAGTAGCCGAAGAGGAACGCCAGGGCCACGGCCAGGGCGATGGTGGCTCCGTCGGACCACCCCAGTGCGGTGCCGATGACCATGCCGAGCACCTCACCGATCGCACAGCCCGTGAGGCAGTGCAGCGTGGCGCTGACCGCCAGACGGGTGAGCGCCGCGCCGTCGGTGGTGTCGGTCGCGCTGCCGTGATGGTGCATGTCCATGATCTGCCTCCACTCGTCGTCCCCGACATCAGGTATACCCCTAGGGGGTATCGAGGTCAAGAGGGTAGAGCTCGGCATCTCAATCCGTGAGGTCACCGGACGCTCAGGGTGCGGCGTAGACCTCGATCTCCGCTGCGCCGGTGTTGCCGCCGCTGGTCCGGTCCGCATCGATCCGCAGGACCTGCCCGGTGAACTCGACCTCGACGAGTGCGCCCGCCGTCCCCGCCTCGAACGGGCCGTAGGTCCGTCCGCCGTCGACGGTCACGGTGAAGGTCTCCACCACCGAGGAGCCGTCGCTCATGGAGCGGCTGCGCAGAGCCATCCCGACGATGCGCACCGACCGGCGCAGATCCAGGGTGAGGGACGCGTCGTCGCCGTCCCCGGCACTGGACCACTCCGTCGCCGGGTTCCCGTCGATCGCCGACGCCGCCCGGAAGTCGTCGGAGAACTCCGAGCTGACGTCGACCACGGCTGCCCCCAGAGCCGCGTTCTCGCCGGGGGTGCCGGCAGCGTCGGCCCGCGGGGTGCGGAAGCTTCTGAGCTCGCTGCGGTAGAGGTCACCGTCCGATCCAGAGCCCTGGACCCGGTAGAAGTACTCGGTGTCCGGCTCGAGCCCGCTCATGACGGCCTCGTGGTCGGTGTGCGCACCGCCGCCCATGTCGGCATCCGTCGCGATCCCGTCGCCCAGCGACTCGTCCCGTCCGAACACGACAGCGCACGCCAAGTCGAGCTCGGTCGTGACGCGGAGGACAGCCGTCGTGCCCGACGCGTCGGGCACCACTACGGGCTCCTCGACGAACACGGACTCGGCCGCGCGCACCTCCTGCTCCTCGGACACGGCCGGCTCCGCTCCACCGCACCCCGTCAGGACCAGCAGGGCGGCCGACGCCGGGACGACCAGCGCGCGCAGCGCTCGGGAGCTCATGACCCGCCGAACCGGCGTCCGACGTCCGGTGTTCCGCCGCTCGGCACCCGACGTCACACAGGTGGCCGTGCCGGGTGATGCTTCCGGCATGGCCACGGAGGGAGCTCAGGACCGGCAGACTTCGACCACCCGGTCCAGACCCGACCTGGACCTGCCGGCGGCTCCGGCCCTCTGAGGTCCGCCGGCGATGCGCGGTCCCGCTCCCGGGCGCCGGCGGTGCCCCGTCCCAGCCATTCCCCTGGAGGAGAACGCATGGACATCCCCCGAGTCGTCGTGTTCGACGTGAACGAGACCTTGTCGGACATGTCACCACTGGGCCGACGGTTCGCCGACGTCGGCGCTGCTGAGTCGACCGCCGCCTTGTGGTTCGCCTCGCTGCTGCGCGACGCCTTCGCGCTCACTGCCGCGGGCGGGACGGCGGACTTCGCGACCATCGGCGCAGCGGGGCTCCGCAGCGCCTTCACCGGTGTGCCCCTGACCATGGATCTCGACGCCGCGGTCGGCCACGTCATGAGCGGCTTCCTCGCGCTCGACGTGCACCCCGACGTGCCGGACGGCGTCCGTGCGCTGAAGCGGACCGGCCGCCGGCTCGTCACCCTGAGCAACGGCTCCGCGAGCGTGGCGGAGCGCCTGCTGACCGGCGCCGGCCTCCGCGAGGAGTTCGAGCACCTGCTGTCGGTCGAGGGCGCGGGCGTGTGGAAGCCGGCCCCCGGCTCATACGGCTACGCGGCGCGGGTATGCGGGGTGGACCCGTCCCAGATGATGCTCGTCGCGGTACATCCCTGGGACATCGACGGCGCCGCCCGCACGGGCATGGCGACGACGTGGATCAACCGCGACGGCCTGCCCTATCCGGAGTACTTCAACCCGCCGACGCACACCGTCACCGCGCTGACCGAACTGCCCGACCGGCTCACGGGCTGACCGAGGTATCGGACGGCCCCCTGTGTACCGGCAGGCGCAACCGCTTTCCGGAACCGGCGCCGCGGTGATCCGAACGGCAGCCTTCTCCCGAATGCTTCTTCGTGGGATCGCCGTCTCGGGAGCAGCACTACCGGATCATCGAGCCGCTGCTCGAGGCCGGCCTCGAACTCGAGCAGGTTCGCGCCCTCCTATTCCGCCTCGCCTTCGACGCGATCGTCGGCGCGGGCAGCACCTCCGTGGGGGGCCTGACGGAGCTCGTCCGCGACCAGCCTGCCGAGGTCCAGGCCGCCTGGCTCCGCGCGCTCGGCGAGATGATCGCGCTCGGCACCTCTACGCCTCCAGGCCCGTGACGCGGCCGGGTCAGCGCGACAGCCGGGCCAGTGCGGTCGCCAGCTCCCCGAGGTCGGCGACCTCGAGCTCCGGCTGCGGCCCCTCCGGGTCGACGGAGTGCCCAGGACGGCGGACCCGGACGACGGCCATCCCCGCCTCCAGCGCCCCGCGGGTGTCGCGGGCCGAGGCCGGCACGTGGACGTCGACACCCGCCGCCACCGCTCGCCCGTAGAGCTCCGGATGCGGCTTGTACGCGTGCAGCCGTTCGCTGGTGAGCACGTCCGCCTCGTCCATGAACGGCGCCACCCGGGTGCGGGCGAACAGCGCGTCGTCGACGTTCGACAACACCCCCAGGCGGTGGTCGGACCGGAGGGCGGTCAGCGCGTCCGGGACGTCCGGCCAGAGCGGCCAGTCAGGCAGGCCGTCCAGTAGCCGCACCACGTCGGCATCCGGATCGCCCCGCAGGTCGAGGGCCCGGTAGGTGCCGGCCAGCGCCCGCCGGCAGTGCTCGGCGAAGGGCACCCACTCGGCCGTGTCCTTCTGGGAGGCCTTGTTGCGGGCGTCCCAGTCGTCGTAGACCGCGTCCCCGGCGGCCGGCCAGCCCCGTCGTCCCCCGATCTCGGCCAGGGTCGCCGCCGCACCCGTCCGGGAATCGATCAGGGCACTGAACAGGTCGAAGGTGAGGAAGGCCATGACCCATCCTCACCACGTCGTCCGGGGCCTGCAGGCCGGCTCGGCATTCCGGGGTCGGTTTGCTGCATCCACGGCCTGGCTGTTCGAATGTCGCGGTGCTCACTCATGACGAAGCCCTGACCCTCTGTGCCGCCTCCCGTGCCGCCGCCGAGGACCTCGGCGTCCCCATGTCCTTCGCCGTCATGGACCCGGGAGGGCACCTGATCGCCCTCACCCGCATGGACGGCGCCCCCTGGATCAGCGCCGACGTCGCCCAGGGCAAGGCGTGGACCTCCGCTGCGTACGGCGCACCCAGCCATGCGCAGAAGGAGAAGATGACGCCCATGCCCAACTTCGCGGGCGCGCTGACCACCATGACCCACGGCCGGTTCACCCCGCAGACCGGCGCGGTGCCGGTCTACCGGGACGGGGCCCTCCTCGGTGCTCTCGGCGCCAGCGGCGGCACCGGCGACCAGGACGAGGCCGTGTGCACGAAGGCCGTCGAGGGCTCCGGGTTCACCACCTCCCGCTGAGCCCACCGCGCCCGCACGACGACGGCCCGCCGCGAGATCGCGGTGGGCCGTCGTCGTGCTCGGGGCTACGTGTCAGTCGGCCAGGGCCTCGAGGACGAGCTCGACCGGGTGGCGGGCCTGGCGCTCGGTGCCGTGGTGGATCTGCTCGCGGCAGGAGACCCCGGTCGCGGCGATCACCGCGTCCGGCGCGGCGGCCCGGACGGCGGGGAACAGCCGGTCCTCCCCCACCCTCAGTGAGACGTCGTAGTGCTCGGCCTCGTAGCCGAACGACCCGGCCATGCCGCAGCAGCCGGCGTCGAGCTCCTGCACCGTCACGCCGGGGATCCGCTGCAGCAGCGCGACCGTCGCTGCGGTGCCCGCCTCGGCCTTCTGGTGGCAGTGGCCATGGAAGACGATGGTCCGCCCGGCCAGCCAGCTGTCCTCGCGCAGTCGCAGCCGGCCGGCGTCGATGGCCTCGACGAGCAGCTCCTCCGGCAGCCTCACCTGCGCCGCCACGGCCTTCACGTTGGCGTCGTCCGGCAGCAGCTGCACGTGCTCCGCGCGCAGCGTGAGGATGCAGGACGGTTCACAGCCGACGATCGGCCCCTCGGCCGCGCCGCTCGCGCACAGCGAGTCGGCGAGATTCTTCGCCTTCTGACGGGCGTCGTCCAGCAGGCCCTTGGAGATGCTCGGCCGGCCGCAGCAGCCCTTGCTCTCCAGCCGGACGTCGTAGCCGGCGGCCTCCAGCAGCTGGACGACCGCCTTGCCGATGCCGGGCTCGGTGAAGCTGGTGAACGAGTCGGCGAGCATCGTGACCCTGCCCTGCGTCGGCGCCTCCGGGCGCTGGTGGCGCCGGAACCAGCGGGGCAGGTTCTGCCGCTCGTAGTGCGGCAGGGGGCGCTGCCGGGCGATGCCGAGCAGGCGCTCCATCAACGTTCGCAGTGGACGGATCCGGCCGGGGATGTTGGACAGCGGCGCGGTGGCCGAACCCAGCCGGTTCAGCGTGCGGATGGAGCCGAAGATGCGGGAGCGCAGCGGAACGCCGTGGACGTCGTGCTTGGCGGCCAGCGCCTCGCTCTTCATCGCGGCCACGTCCACGCCCAGGGGGCACTCGCTCTTGCATGCCTTGCACATGAGGCAGAGGTCCAGCACCTCGTGCAGGCGCTCGTCGGCCAGGGCGGCGTGCGGGTCACCCTCGCTCAGCGCCTTGACCAGCGCGCCGGCCCGCCCGCGCGTGGAGTGCTCCTCCATGCGGGTGGCGATGTAGGACGGGCACATCGCGCCGGTCGTCGACTTCCGGCAGAGGCCGATGTTCATGCACCGGTCAGCGGCGCCGAACATGCCGCCCACGACGTCGAACTGCAGACGTGTGTGCAACGGGCCGGGCACCGGGGGGTTCGCGTCGCGCAGGTGCTCGGTCATCGACGGCGAGTCGACGATCTTGCCCGGGTTGAGCGTGCCGGCCGGATCGAACAGCCCCTTGACGCGGCGCATCGCCTCGTAGAGCTCGTCGCCGAACAGCTCGCGGTTGAACTCGCTGCGGGCCAGCCCGTCGCCGTGCTCGCTGGAGTTGACGCCGCCGTACTCGCGGACGAGGTCCTTGACCTCGACCGCGACTGCCCGCATGACCTCGACCTGACCGGGCTTGGTGAGGTCGACGAAGGGCCGGATGTGCAGGCAGCCCACCGAGCAGTGTCCGTAGAAGCCGGCCTCGAGCCCGTGCCGGTCGAGGACGTCGCGGAACCGCGCCGTGTACTCGGCCAGGTGCTTGGGGTCGACGGCGGTGTCCTCGACGAACGCCAGCGGTCGCAGGGCGCCGACCGAGGCGGCCATGAGCAGCCCGAGCGCGGACTTGCGGACCTTGAGCAGGGCGCCCTGCTCGGCCGGTGTGATCGCGCGCAGCGTGTGGTAGCCGTGCCCGTTGCGCTCCCAGAGCGCGGTCAGCTCGTCCAGCGAGGCGACGAGCTCGTCCTGGTCGTCACCGGTGAAGGAGACGAACAGCAGTGCCTCCGGGTCACCCTGCAGGATCTCGCCGAGCGCGGCGTACTCGATCTTCTGCCGCGAGAGGTCGAGGATCGTCTTGTCCATCAGCTCGACCTGGGCGGGGTCGCAGGACAGCGCGTCCTCGGTGGCGTTGATCGCGCCCTGGACGGTCTCGAAGTGGCCGACGGCGAAGACCTGCTTCGCCGGCTTGGGCACCAGGCCGACGCGCGCCGAGGTGACGATGGCCAGCGTGCCCTCGGAGCCGACGAGGAACTTGGCCAGGTCGAAGGGGGCGCCGTCGGCGAGGCGGTCCAGCCGGTAGCCACCGGCCCGCCGCCAGAAGTTGGGGAAGCCCGTGGCGATCGCATCGGCGTGCTCCGCCACGAGCTTCGGCAGCTCGCGGTAGATGCCGGCCTCGAGGGTCGTCCCCTCGGCCCGCCGGGCCCGCTCGGCCTCGTCCACGACGCCGAAGGTCGCCGTCGACCCGTCGGCGAGGACGACGTCGACCTCCTGGACGTGGTCGATCGTCATGCCGAACCGGACCGATCCGCTGCCGGCGGAGTTGTTGCCGATCATCCCGCCGATCGTGGCGCGATTGCTGGTCGAGGTGTCCGGCCCGAACATCAGCTTGTGCGGCGCGGCCGCACGGTTCAGGTCGTCCTGCACCACGCCGGGCTCCACCCGGGCGGTGCGGGCCTGCGGATCCAGCTCGGTGATCCGGTTCATGTGCCGGGAGAGGTCGAGCACCAGGCCGGGACCCACGGTCTGGCCGGCCAGGCTGGTGGCGGCGCCGCGGGCGAGCACCGGGATGCCGGCCTCGCCCGCGAGCCGGACGGCGGCCACCACGTCCGCGACGTGCCTCGGGTACACCACCCCGACCGGGGTCATCGTGTACATGCTGGCGTCCTGCGAGAACAGGTGGCGGGTGTAGTCGTCGAACGCGACCTCGCCGTCCAGCTGACGGGTCAGCTCGCGCTCGAGCTCAGCGGCATCCACCCCGACCGTGCGCTCGGGCGCGGCCGTCATGGCTGCTGGAGGCGCTCGAGGGCCGCCTGGATCCCGTCCGGATCGACCTTGACGCCGGCGCGCGTCAGGCCCATCTGCACACCGGCGAGCGTGCCGGCCAGCGTCAGGTCGTTGAAGTGGCCGAGGTGCCCGATCCGGAACACCTTGTCGGTCAGCTTGCCCAGGCCCGCGCCCAGCGACATGTCGTACTCGCGGAGGATGACCTTGCGAACCTCGTCCGCGCCGCCCTCGGGCATCAGGATCGCGGTCAGCGAGCCGGAGTACTCGCGCTCGTCGAGGGCGAGCACCTCCAGGCCCCAGCCGCGTACCGCGGCCCGGGTCGCCTCGGCGTGCCGGGTGTGGCGGGCGTAGACGTTCTGCAGGCCCTCCTCCTCCAGCATGATCAGCGCCTCGCGCAGGCCGTAGAGGATGTTCGTCGCCGGGGTGTAGGGCCAGAAGCCGTTGACGTTCGCGCCGAGGATCGGCTGCCAGTCCCAATAGGACCGCGGGAGCTTCGCGGTCTTCGAGGCCTCGAGGGCCTTCTCGCTGATCGCGTTGAAGCTGATCCCCGGCGGCAGCATGAGGCCCTTCTGCGAGCCGGAGATCGTGACGTCGACGCCCCACTCGTCGTGCCGGTAGTCGATGCTGCCCAGCGAGGAGATGGTGTCGACCAGGAGCAGCGCCGGGTGACCAGCGGCGTCGATGGCCTTGCGGACCTCGCCCACCCGGCTGGTCACACCGGTGGAGGTCTCGTTGTGGACCACCATCACGGCCTTGATCGCGTGGCCGGTGTCGGCGGTCAGGCGCTCCTGCACGGCCTCCGGCGGGACGCCGTGGCGCCAGTCGCCGGGGACGAAGTCGACGTCGAGGCCGAGCTTGCCGGCCATCTCCTGCCAGAGGGTGGCGAAGTGGCCGGTCTCGAAGCAGAGGACGCGGTCACCGGGCGAGAGCGTGTTGACGAGCGCGGCCTCCCAGGCGCCGGTGCCGGACGCGGGGAAGATGACGACCGGCTGCGTGGTGCCGAAGGGCGCCTTGACCGCCTCGAGCACCTCCTTGCCGAGCGCGGCGAAGTCCGGGCCCCGGTGGTCGATCGTCGGGTGGTCCATCGCCCGCAGGACGCGGTCGGGGACGTTGGTCGGCCCCGGGATCTGCAGGAAGTGTCGACCGCCCGTGCTGGAGCCCGGCAGTGGCATGGGTTTGCCTCTCGTCACGCCTCGAGCGCCCGGGGCCCGAAGTTCACGTTGCGGAAGATACCTACCGATTGACGGATCCCGCGAGCGCGGGTACACGCGCTGTGTGATCCTTGACACCGGGCAAGGACGCCCACTTAGATACCCCAGAGCGAAAATGGCGTTTCGCATTGCGGAAAACGCCTGGCACGCAGACCGCCTCGGCCTGCCCGACCACAGGGGACATCGGTGTCCGTACAGCTAGTCCTGATCTTGATTCTCCTGGTGGTCTTCCTGATCGCCACAGTGCTGCCGGTGCACATGGGTGCACTGGCGATGGTCGCGGCCTTCATCGCCGCCTACTTCATCTTCGGCACCGAGGAGACGGAGACGACGCCGGCGTACGACGACGCGGTCTTCGGCTTCTTCCCGGGGTCGCTGTTCGTCGTCCTCGTCGGCGTCACCTACCTGTTCGCGATCGCCAAGAACAACGGCACCGTCGACTGGCTCGTGCACGCCGCGGTCACGGCGTCGGGCGGTCGCCTGGCGGCCATCCCGTGGGCCATGTTCGCTGTCACCGGTGCGCTCACCGCGATCGGCGGCGTCGTGCCCGCGGTGGTGGCGATCATCGCCCCGGTCGGCATGTCGTTCGCCCGCCGGTACGGGATCAACCCCGTGCTCATGGGTCTGTTCATCATCAACGGCGCTACCGCCGGCGGCTTCTCCCCGCTGTCGGTCTTCGGCGTCATCACCAACACGGTCGTCGCGGACAACGACCTGCCCGGCAGCCCGCTGTTCCTCTGGGGCGCCTCCATCGTCATCAACATCCTGCTGTCGATCCTGGTCTTCTTCCTCTTCGGCGGGCGCAAGCTGCTCGGCGGCGAGCGGGTCGACACGAGCAACTCCCGGGACGACGACTTCGTCGCGGCCACCGTTGCCGGCGACGCGACCGAGGACACCGGAGAGGACATCCCCGGCGGACCGGCCCGCAGGACCGCCGTCGGCACCACCGGCACGGGGGGCGCGGCAGTCCCGGGCAGCCGCGCGACCGGGGCCGAGCACGGTCACCCGCACGGTTCCACGGGCTATGCGCACGCCCACGACGAGGACGAGGACCGAGCCGAGACCAAGGCGGTGCAGACGACCGCGATCGCCGAGGAGCACCACGAGGACGTCGTCACCACCCTCGACCGCGACCGGACGCTGACCCTGATCGGGCTCGGCCTCCTGGTGGTCGGTGCCCTCGTCTTCGACCTGGACATCGGCCTGCTGGCGATCACCGTCGGCGTGATCCTGTCCCTGGTCGCCCCGCGCGGCGCCAAGGGCGCCGTGGGTCAGATCGCCTGGCCGACCGTGCTGCTGATCTGCGGCATCGTCACCTACGTCGGGCTCATGCAGGACCAGGACGTCCCCGGGTGGCTCGGCGACAACGTCGCCGCGTTGGGTCTCCCGCTGATCGCCGCGCTGCTGATCTGCTACATCGGCGGCGTCGTCTCGGCCTTCGCCTCGACCACCGGCATCCTCGGTGCGCTCATCCCGCTGGCCGTGCCCTTCCTGCAGGGCGACAACGCGGTGGGGGCGATCGGCCTGATCACCGCGCTGGCATTGTCGTCGTCCATCGTCGACTCCAGCCCCTTCTCGACCAGCGGCGCACTGGTGGTGGCCAACGCCACCGAGGCCGAACGGGACAGGACCTTCCGGAACCTGACGGTCTGGGGCTTCTCGATGGTCGCGGTGATCCCGCTGGTCACCTGGCTGATCCTGGTGGTCCCCGGCTGGCTGTGAGCCCGGCAGTGCACTGAAACAGGACGCGACCGCGCCCCGTCGGCCCCCGCCGTCGGGGCGCGGTCGCGTTTCCGCCACGATGATCCGAACAACCGCCAGTCCGCGGAGGCAGCTTGTGAACCCGGCCCAGACGTCCCCGAACCCCGAGTCCCAGCCGCCCCTGACCGGCGTCACGGTCCTCGAGGTGGGCGTGTTCATGGCGGCGCCCTTCGCCGCCATGCAGCTCGCCGACCTGGGCGCCCGCGTGGTCAAGGTCGAGGACCCGCGCAGCGGTGACCCGGTGCGGGCGAGCGGGCCGTTCCTGGAAGGCGAGAGCTCCCCCTACCTGCGGCTCAACCGCAACAAGGAGTCCGTGGCACTCGACCTGAAGTCGCCCACCGGCAAGCAGGCCTTCCTGGCCCTGGTCCGGGAGGCGGACGTGGTGATCGAGAACCTGCGCCCCGGGGCCATGGCGCGGCTCGGCCTGGACGCCGAGAGCATCTGGGCGGAGAACCCGCGGGTCGTCTACGCCTCCGGGTCCGGCTGGGGTCAGGACGGGCCGCTGGCGCCGCTGCCGGGGCTCGACATCATGGCGCAGGCCCGGAGCGGGATCATGAGCATCACCGGCACACCCGGGGGTGAGCCGGTCAAGGTCGGCGTCCCGGTCTGCGACCTGGTCTGCGGCCTGTACCTGTCCCTGGCGGTGACCGCCGCACTGCGCGAGCGGGACCGGACCGGGATCGGCCAGGCGATCGACGTCTCCCTCTTCGAGGCCGGGGTCAGCCTGGCGGTGTGGGAGGCCGGCAAGTACTTCGCCACCGGCGAGGTGGGCGGACCGCTCGGGTCGGCGCACCAGAGCCAGGCGCCGTACCAGGCCTTCGAGACGTCGGACGGCTGGATCACCATCGGCGCGAACACGCCCAACACCTGGGCCGGGTTCTGCCGAACACTCGGCATGACCGACGAACTGGCCGACGAGCGCTACTCCGACGCCACACGCCGGCACGCCCGCCGCGGGGAACTCCTCGACGTCATCGAGTCCCGCACCCGGGCCCGCACCACGGCCGACCTGCTCGCCGCCCTCGGCGAGGCGGGCGTCCCGTGCGCACCGATCAACGACTACGGGCAGGTGTTCACCGACGACCACCTGGCCGCCCGGAACTTCTTCTGGGACGCCCCGCACCCGGCGCTCGGACCGGTCCGCCAGATCGGCTCGCCGATGCGGCTCTCGCGCAGCCCCGCCGTCCGCGGGGTGGCGGGCCCACCGCTGGGTGGTGACACCCGTGCGGTGCTGACCCGCCACGGCGTCCCCGGCGACGTCGTCGACGCGATCGCCGGGCCGGCAGGCACCCCGGACACCGCCCCCACCGACGAGTCGGTCGCCGTCCCCCGGCGCCCGCAGCCACCCGCACCCGGGGAGGGAGCATGAGCGAGCTCGAGGTCACGCAGGACGGCGGAGTGCTCACCGTCCTGTTCAACCGGCCGGAGGCACGCAATGCGATGACCTTCGCCATGTACCAGGGCCTCGAGGAGGCCTGTGCCCGGGCCGACGCCGACGACTCGGTGCGCGTCATGGTGCTGCGTGGCGCCGGCGGCCGCGCCTTCGTCGCCGGCACCGACATCAGCCAGTTCTCGACCTTCACCAGCGGCGAGGACGGCATCGCCTACGAGGAGGGCATCTCGCGGGTGGTCAACCGGCTGGAGGACGTCACCGTCCCGACCGTCGCCGCGATCGAGGGGCCCTGCGTCGGTGGCGGCCTGGCGCTGGCGGCCGCCTGCGACCTGCGGGTCGCGACGGAGTCCTCCCGCTTCGGGGTGCCGATCGCCCGGACCCTCGGCAACTGCCTGTCGATGAACTCCTATTCGCTCCTGGTCCACCACCTCGGCCCCGGCCGGACGCTGGACATGCTGCTGCGGGCCCGGCTGCTGTCGGCGGCGGAGGCGCACGCGGCCGGCTTCGTCGGCGAGGTGGTCGCCGACGGGGAGCTCGAGCCTGCGCTGACCGCGCTGCTCGAGGTGCTGCTCAGCCACGCCCCGCTGAGCATGAAGGCGGCCGGCCGGGCGGTCGCCCGTCTGCGGCGGGCGAACCTGCCCGACGGGGACGACATCGTCCGCGAGGTCTTCGGCAGCGCCGACTTCCGGGCCGGAGTGGCCGCCTTCGTCAACCGGAAGCCGGCCAGCTGGACCGGCCACTGAGCCGTCCTGCCGGGAGCGAGGTCAGGCGGAGGGACGCTCGGCCAGCTCGAGAGCCAGTTCGCGGCTGGCCTCGGTGAGCAGCGGAACCGCGCGCGCGACGAGTTCCGGTGTCATGCGCGCGTCGGGACCGGACACCGACACGGCCATGCGGAAGTCGGCCGCCCGGACCGGCACGGCCACGCAGCGGACGCCGGCCTCCTGCTCGCCCTCGTCGATGGCGAAGCCGTCGCGACGGATCCCGTGCAGCGCCAGGATCAGTTCGTCCGGGTCGGTGATGGTCCGCGACGTCTGTGCGGGCATCCCGGCCCGCTCCACGAGCGCGCGGACCTGCTCGTCGGGCAGGAGCGAGAGCGTGGCCTTGCCGACGCCGGTGGAGTGCGCGAAGACCCGCCGGCCGACCTCGGTGAACATCCGCATCGTGTGGTGCGACGGCACCTGCTGGATGTAGGTCACGCGGTCCCGCTCGAGGACGGCGAGGTTGGCCGACTCACCGAGTTCCGCGACGAGCGCCTCGAGCACCGGGCGGCCCGAGGCGCCGAGCATCGCGCCCGCGGCCTCGCCCAGCGGGACGAGCCGGGAGCCGAGCGCGTAGCGGCGATTGGGCAGCTGGCGCATGTACCCGCGGTCGACGACGGTACGCACCAGGCGGTGGATCGTCGGGACCGGCAGCCCACACGCCACGGCGATCTCGCTGATCGAGGACTCACCACCGGCGGCCGCGACGGCCTCGAACACGTCGAGGACACGCCCGACTGACTGCACTCCGCCGGCCGGTGCGGCTTCTCCCACGGATCGGGCTCCCTCGAGCTGTTTCGCCTGCCGAACAGGAACTAACAGCATACGGAAAAACGAGCCCCCGAAACCATTCGGTTCACCGGCGCACCCGGCCACGCTGCCGCCGGCCATCCTGCTACGCGACGGAGTCGCCCTGACCGCGGCGCGTGCGAGCGCGACCGCGTGCTGGTCAGTGCGCCGGGCTCGGCGTCTCGTCGGAGAGAACGGCTTCGCGCGTCCCCGACTCCTCGTCACCGTCGTCGGTCGCCTTGGCCTTCTGCCGCCACTGGGTCAGTGCCCGCTCGGTGTAACCGTTCGGCTCCCGACGTCCGGAGAAGACGAGGTCCAGCGCGGCCTGGAAGGACGGGCTGGCGTCGAGGTCGGCGCACATCGGCTGGTACCCCGGCTCGGCGGCGTTCTGCTCGTCGACCACCGCGGCCATCCGGGCGAAGGTCTCGCGCACCTGGCCCTCGTCGACGAGCCCGTGGTGCAGCCAGTTGGCGATCTGCTGACTCGAGATCCGCAGCGTCGCGCGGTCCTCCATCAGGCCGACGCCCTCGAGGGTAGGGACGGTGGAGCAGCCGATCCCCAGCCCCACCCAGCGGACGACGTAGCCCAGGATCGACTGCGCGTTCGTCTCCAGCTCGTGCCGCTTCTCCTCCTCGGACAGTCCGGCGCCGCCGTCGGGCAGGACGGGGGGCACGAGCAGGTTGCGCCGGTCGGCGAGCGGACGCTTCTTGAGCTCCTCCTGGACGGCGAGCACGTCGGTCTCGAGGTAGTGCAGCGCGTGCAGCGTGGCCGCGGTCGGCGAGGGGACCCAGGCGGTGTTCGCCCCGGCCCGCGGGTGCCCGCCCTTGGTGTCGAGCATCTCCCGCATCGCCGAGGGCTTGGCCCACATGCCCTTGCCGATCTGCGCCTGGCCGGCGAATCCCGCGCGCAGGGCCACGTCGACGTTGCGGTCCTCGTAGGTCGTCAGCCAGGTCGCCGAGCGCTGCTCGTCCTTGCGGACCACCGGGCCCGCCTCGAAATCGGTGTGGATCTCGTCGCCGGTGCGGTCCAGGAATCCGGTGTTGACGAAGATCACCCGGTCGGCAGCGCGGGCGATGCAGGCCTCGAGGTTGACCGAGGTCCGCTTCTCCTCGTCCATGATGCCGATCTTGAGAGTCGTGGGCTCCATGCCGAGTGCTTCCTCCACCGCGGCGAGCAGCTCCACCGACAGCGACACCTCATCGGGGCCGTGCATCTTCGGCTTGACGATGTAGACGCTGCCCGTGCGGGTGTTGGAGTACTTGGCCTTGCCGCGCAGCTCGTGCAGTGCGGCGGTCGCGGAGACGAGCGCGTCGAGGACCTCCTCGAGGATGGGCTCGCCGGCGGCGGTCCGGACGGCGTCCAGGCGCATGTGGTGCCCCACGTTCCGGACGAGCAGCAGCGAGCGGCCGGGCAGGGTCAGCTCATGGCCGTCGGTGCCGACGTAAGTGCGGTCGCCGTGCACCGAGCGCGTCACGGTGCGCCCGCCCTTGGCGAACGAGGCGGTCAGCTCCCCGGTCCGCAGCCCGAGCCAGGACCGGTAGCCGCCGACCTTGTCCGGGCCGTCCACCGTGGAGACCGAGTCCTCCAGGTCCACGATGGTGCTCACCGCTGACTCCAGCACCGCGTCGGACACGCCGGCGTGGTGCTGGGTGCCCACCCGGGTCGACGGGTCGATGGTCAGCTCCAGGTGCAGCCCGTTCCGGCGCAGCAGCACGGCGGCCGGACGGTCGCCGTCCCCCGGCTGGTGACCGGCGAACTGTGCCGGGTCGGCCAGGCCGGTCGTCCCCGACGACGTCTCGACGGTCAGCTCGCCGGGCGAGGGCACCCGGTACGCGACCACGTCGGCATGGCTGCCGTCGGCCAGCGGGAAGAACTGGTCCAGCAGGCGGTCGGCCTCGGCGATGACCTGCGCGCCGCGGCGCTCGTCGTAGCCGCGCTCGAGTTCGTGGTCGAGGGGCAGCGCGTCGGTGCCGTAGAGCGCGTCGTAGAGCGAGCCCCAACGGGCGTTGGCCGCGTTCAGCGCGTACCGGGGCACGGTCGCGGGGACGACCAGCTGCGGACCGGCCACCTCGGCGATCTCGCGGTCCACGCGGTCCACCCGAACGCTCGGCTCCTCCACGGGCACCAGGTAGCCGATCTCGGTGAGGAACGCCTCCAGCTCCGCGACGTCGCCGGCTCCGTGCTCCCGGTGCCAGGCGTCGATGCGCTCCTGGAGCTCGTCCCGGCGGCGCAGCAGCTGATCGACCCGGCCGGCGAACCGCTCGTGCAGGTCGGCGACGGTCGACCAGAACCACGCCGGCTCCAGGTCGAGCCCGGGGAGCAGCTCGTCGGCCACGAAGTCGCCCAGTGCGGGGTCGACCCGCAGGCCTGCGTGGGTGCTGTCGTCGCTCACGGTCGCCACTGTGTTCTCCCTCGTCGGTGGGACCCACCGTCCCGCTGGTCTCGGTCGACTCCCGGCCGGGTCACGAACTTATCTCGCCCGCTCCCGCCGCCGTCGGCTGCCCAGGAAAGTACGGGCTGGACGGTCCCGCGGGGCCGGTTCGTCGCGGTGACCGGTCGCCTCAGCGCCGGATCCGTCAGTCGCGGCCCGCACGGCGATGAACGCGCCCGCCGCCGCCCGAGAACCGGCGGGGGAGGTGTCAAGGATCGACCGAGACGGCGTCGACGATCAGCCGAGACGGCGGCCGGCATCAACCGAACCCGATTCGTCAGGGATCAGGCGAGCTCGCACAGGCTTCTGCTCCCCCGAGTGGACTCGAACCACTAACCCTGCGATTGCCTGGTGGTATTTCACCTCCGCGGCCTCCTGGACTCCAGATAAGCCCTCTGGGCTGCACTTTCCGTCGTGGACCCTGACCGATGGACTCCCTTGAGCACCCCTGCTGACCTCTGAATTGTGCGGGTAAAGTGTGGGTAGGATGCGGTTCATGGGACGCCCACAGCTCGCGCTCGGGACGTACGGCACCATCCGTGTCTACAAGACCGACGCCGGATACCGGGCCATCACCAAGGCGCGGGACTATGACGGCAAGACGCGGTCGGTCGAGCGGTGGGACAAGACCAAGGCCGCCGCCGAACGGTCCCTCAAACTGGCCCTACGCGACCGGTCCCGGACCCAGGCCGACGGCGACATCACCGCCGAGACCCGGGTCTCGGCACTGGCCGAAGCCTGGTACGCGGGACTGAAGGACCTCTCCCCCGTGACCATGCAGGCCTACCGCGACCGACTCGACCGGCAGATCCTGCCCGGCCTCGGGCAGCTGCGGGTACGCGAGCTCAGTATCGGCGTCCTCGACCGGCACCTCCGGCTCATCGTCGACAAGCACGGCACATCCACGGCCAAGATGTGCCGGTCGGTGCTCTCCGGCATGTGCACCCTGGCTGCCCGCCACGACGCCCTCGAACGCAATCCGGTGCGAGCCTTGGGACCGGTCAGCGCGAAAGCAAGGAAGGCGCCGCGGGCCATGACAGTGCCGGAACTGCGGCAGCTGCGCGCCGCCCTCACCTACGACGACCAAGCCATCGGTCGGGATCTCCCCGATCTGGTCGGCTTCATGATGGCCACCGGGCTGCGCATCGGGGAAACAACCGCCCTGGCCTGGGACGCCGTCGACCTCGACCTGGGAACCGTCGACGTGCGCGGCGCAGCCATCCGGGTCAAGGGCCAGGGACTGGTCATCAAGACCACCAAGACCGACGCCGGCACCAGGACACTGGTACTCCCCCAGTGGTGCGTCACGATGCTCCGGCGCCGGGCCGCAACGGTCATCCCCGCTGAGGGCAGCACGCAGGCCAGGCCAGTGTTCCCTGCGCCGCTCGGCGGCTGGCGCGACCCGTCGAACACCCAGGCCGACCTGCGCCAGGCCTTCGCCAACGCTGGCTTTGACTGGGTGACCTCCCACGTCTTCCGCAAGACCGTTGCCACGGTGATGGACCAGGCCGGCCTCTCCTCTCGAGCAGCCGCCGACCAACTCGGCCACGCCAACACCTCCATGACCACCGACGTCTATTTCGGCCGCAAGGTTCTGGTCACCGGCGCAGCGGCCGTACTGGAGGTCATCGGCACCTGAAGCCAGCCGTAGCGAGCGAGGATGACCGCGCCCTCTCGCCGGTCTCCTCGCGACTCGCAGTCGAATGACCACAGCGATTATTCATCGAGTGGCCGAAAAGAAGCAGGAGAAGTACAGGAGTCCCGACAAGTACGACAGTCAGGCTGGACTAGTCATCCAGTACGACGCCAGTTGTGCCCATGTGCATCGGCTGGGCTCAGGCACGGCAATGCCCCGTCTCGAACATTGGCTACTTGCCCGGACAGGAGGAACACTCCAGACCGTTGGAGCATCGTTGCCCTATGGACTCCCCCAAGTCGTGGTCAAAGAGGCCGAGGGCCTTCCCGAGGCTGGCTCCGACGAGCTAGTGGCCCCCAGCCAGCCCGGTGAGTACCTGAAGACCGGCGAGCGCTTCATCCGCCGCCTCATCGCCGAGCGCCGCATCGTCTACGTCGAGCTCGGGAAGTACGTCCGAGTGGAGCGGTCGGTTTGGGACGCCCTTATCGAATCCGGCCGAGTCCCCAGGCACCGAGGCGCCGGTAACCGGCCTGCGCAGGCTCTCAGTGTGCAGGCGAAGTCGAGAGGTGCACCGCCAGCTCGCAGACAGCGAGTGGGGCGTCGCCGCCGAGCTTCAGGGGGGCCAGATATGTGCTGGCGGCGCACGCACTCCTACGCCCGGGGCGGACCAGCCGTCCCCGGGACGTGAAGGCCTTCCGCCGGGGCGATTTCCGACAGTCGCTCCGGGTCTTGGCTGGGCACCGCGAACTCCGAAGGCCGCCTCCTGCACGGCGACAGGACGACGATGCGCTCGGCAGATCGGGTTTCGCGGGTGATGCGTGCTCCCTACCGACGTCGTCCGGAAGTCCTCGCCATGCCGCGCCGCGCCATTACCGTCACGCATCTGTTTGAGACCGTCCGCTATCGCCCGGACAATCGCGTCGACCTCGACAAGCTGCCGACCGGCAACCTGTTGTACGCCACACGCGCCTTGTTCGCGAGCCTGCCCAGGACCGGCTCGTCGACAGTGACCGCAAGCCGTTACGTCTCGATCGAGGACATGCAGGTGGCCGGGCGCACCCTGCTTTTCGATCTCATGTCGGGCCGGCCCGCCCCCGCGAACTCGGCACCGTCGGGAGAAGACACCTATCTCAGGAGTCTCCGCCGGGCTCGCCGGACCGCGTCGCGGGTCACGTGCCGCTGAGGTGCCGGGCGGCGTTGACCAGGCCGACGTGGCTGAATGCCTGGGGGGTGTTGCCGAGCTGGCGTCCGGTGGCCGTGTCGTACTCCTCGGCGAGCAGCCCCAGGTCGCTGCGCAGGCTCAGCAGTCGTTCGAAGAGCCGCCTGGCCTCCGCGGTGCGGCCGATGCCGTGCAGCGCCCCGACCAGCCAGAAGCTGCAGATCAGAAAGGTGCCCTCGCCGCCGGGCAGTCCGTCGACGCCTCCGTCGGCCTCCACCCGGTAGCGCAACAGCAGCCCGTCCTCGGCGAGCTCCCGCTGGACGGCGTCCACCGTGCCGGCGACCCGTGGGTCGCTCCAGTCGAGGAACCCGGACCGCGGGATGAGCAGCAGTGCGGCGTCGAGGCCGGAGGAGCCGTAGAACTGGGTGAACGTCCCCCGGTCGGCGTCGTAGCCCTTGGCGCAGACCTCGTCGTGGATCTCCTGACGCAGGGCCCGCCAGCGGTCGACCGGACCGTCAAGCCCGTGGCTCTCGACCGCGCGCACGGCGCGGTCGACGCCCGCCCACGCCATGACCTTCGAGTGGACGAACGGACGGCGCGGACCGCGGACCTCCCAGAGGCTGTTGTCCGGCTGGTCCCACGCGCCCTCCAGGAAGTCCATCAGCTCCTTCTGCAGCTGCCAGTGGTCCCCGGTGCTCGCCAGCCCCGCCTCCCGGGACAGGTGCAGCCCGTCGAGGACCTCGCCCCACACGTCGAGCTGGAACTGGGCGGCCGCGGCGTTGCCGACCCTGACCGGCGCGGACCCCTCGTAGCCGGGCAGCCAGGGCAGCTCGTACTCGGGGATGCGGCGGGAACCGTCCAGGGCGTACATGATCCGCAGGTCCTTGGCGTCGCCGGCCACCGCCCGAAGCAGCCACTCCCGCCAGGCGCGCGCCTCGGCGGTGTATCCGGTCCCCAGCAGAGCCTGCAGCGTGAAAGTGGCGTCACGCAGCCAGCAGAACCGGTAGTCCCAGTTGCGCGACCCGCCGAGCTGCTCGGGCAACGACGTGGTCGCGGCCGCGACGATCCCCCCGGTCGGGGCGTAGGTCAGCCCCTTGAGGGTGAGCAGCGACCGGCGGACGGCGTCGCCCCACTCCCCCTCGTAGGTGCAGCGGCTCAACCACTCGGCCCAGAACGACTCCGTCCCGGCCAGCGCCCGTTCCGCGTCGACCGGAACCGGCCGCGGCAGGTGCGAGGCGTGGTGGGTGAGCACGAACGGGACCCGCTCGCCCGCGGCCACCTCGAACTCGCCGCAGGTCGTGAGCTCCCGCCCCTGGAGGTCGACCGGAGTACGCAGCCAGACGGCGTCCGGACCGGCCACCCCGGCAAGGTCGCCGTCGACGCGGCGCACCCACGGCAGGAGGTGGCCGTAGTCGAACCGCAGGATCAGCTCCATGCGCATCGGCACCCGGCCGGAGACTCCCTCGACGATGCGCACGACGTCGGCCGCCTCCCCGCGTGGAGGCATCAGGTCGAGCACCCGCACGGTTCCGCCGGGCGTCACCCACTCGGTCTCCAGGATCAGCGAGTCCCCGCGGTACCGGCGTCGCGTGCAGACGCCGCCGGTCGCCGGCGCCAGCAGCCACCGGCCGGCCGACTCGTCCCCGAGGAGCGCGGCGAAGCAGGCCGCGGAGTCGAAGCGGGGCAGGCACAGCCAGTCGATCGACCCGTCCCGCCCCACGAGGGCAGCCGTCTGGAGGTCCCCGATCAGGCCGTAGTCCTCGATCCGGCCGGCCATGGCCGCACCTCGCTCCCTGTCACTCGTCGTCCCGTCGAAGGTCAGCAGGTCAGCAGGTCAGGTCGAGGACCACCTTGATGTCGTCGTCCTCCGGCCGGAACGCTTCGCCGAAGGAGTCCAGCGGCAGCCGACGGGAAATCAGCCGCTGGAGCCAGGACACATCCGCAGCGGCGAGCGCCTTCGCGGCCTGGGCGTAGTGGTCGAGGTTCGCATTGACCGAGCCGACTACGACGTCGTTCTCCAGCACGAGGGAGCGGTTGAGGTCTCCCGCGTCCAGCCGCACGGTCCGGCCTGCCGAGGAGATCCCGGTGAGGCAGACGATGCCGTAGTGCTGGGTCGTCCCCATGGCGTCGAGCACCAACGAGGGCACCCCGGTGGCCTCCACCACGACGTCGGGCGGCCCCATCGCCGCAACGGCGGCTGCGAACCCGTCGCAGTGGTAGGCCGCTCCGAGGGACACGACCAGCTCCGGCTTGAGGCCGTCACGGACCACGTCCAGGACGTGGACGTCGAGCCCGCGCTGCCGTCCCAGCAGTGCGGCGAGCAGCCCGATCGGACCGGCGCCGGTCACGAGCACGCGCTCGGGTTCGAACCACGAGCGCTGTCCGATGCGCTCGATCTGGTCCCAAGCCTTGGCGACGACGCTCGCCGGCTCGAGCAGCACGCCCACCTGCTCCAGGTGGGCGTCCACTGCGACGGCGTAGGCGGGCTCCACGCACCAGCTCTCACTCGCGTACCCGTCGAGTTCCTTGATCCCGCGTTCGGTGTAGCGGCCGTTGCGGCACATGTCGAACTGCCCGTGGGCGCAGGCTCCGCACGGCACCGGGTCGGGGCGACGCACCACGCCGACGACCAGATCGCCCCGCGCGAAACCCGAGCCGCCCGGGGCTTCCCGCACTCGCCCCAGCGACTCGTGGCCGAGGACCAGTCGATCCCGGCCCGGCGGAGCCGTGCCGTACTCCGCCGCGGCGATCTCCCGGTCCGTACCGCAGATCCCGACGGCCAGGCCGTCAACAAGGAGGTCACCGAGCCCGGGCAGGGGGTCGGATACGTCGAGAACGGTCACCGAGTCGGCGACCCCAGGGATCACGGTCAGCGCGCGCAGATCGTCCTCCGTCCGTCCGGCCACCACAGGCAGATGCTTCGTGTAGGGAGCGGTCCTCCCGATGCTCCGCTACTCGGAACCGGACAGCCACACGTCGACGTCCCAGAAACGCCGACCGGCCGGGAAGAGCCGCCGGGCGGTGGACCAGATCGTGCTGACCGCGACCAGCCTCCCCGAGGTCGCCACAGTCCCGCTGACCCACGACCGGCGCCCATGTGGAGGCCCGCTGCCCTCCGGCGAGCTCGCCTCTGGAGCTCACCGCCGCTGACCACACGGCCGCTCTGGTCGCTCTGGTCGCCGCCGCGTCCTGAGCCGCGCGAAGTTGAAGATGCCGTGACAAGTCGGGTCGGCCCTCGGTTACAGCCAGCCGCGCAGGCATGGTGAGAACGCAGCGCCCACGGCGACCGAACCATGCACCCATGAACCGGAGGACGACGTGCCCGCGACTCGTCATGGACGGTCGACTGGTCACCGGATCATCGGTCACCTCTTGGTTCGTCGGGCGCGCAGCGCTACGCCGGCCAGGCCGACGACGAGCCCTCCCAGCGCCGCCGCGATGACCAGCGCCAGTACAAGCGGCGCCTGAACATTCGCGAAGACAAGGCTGATGTCCACGGTCTGGGTGTTGAAGATGACGAACAACACCAGGATGACCGTCACGAAGACCAGCAGCGCCGCCGCCAAGGTGAGTCCAGCCCCGCCAGCCCGATGGGGCGTCGCGGGGCCCCCGCGCGTGGGTGCGGGCGTGCTGCTGTCCGGCGCTCGCCGAGACGCAGGAGCAGTGGGCGGGCCGCCGGGGGC
This sequence comes from Blastococcus sp. CT_GayMR19, assembly GCF_004570385.1. Lineage (GTDB taxonomy): Bacteria > Actinomycetota > Actinomycetes > Mycobacteriales > Geodermatophilaceae > Blastococcus_B. The sequence continues at coordinate 280,898 of NZ_SPQL01000001.1, forward strand.
GGGACCTCCCGGGGCCTTGGACACGGGCGGAAGTTCGGACGAGCTCGAGGGTCGCCCTCCAGTGGTAGTCACACAGGACAGGGTCCCCGCCCACGCCATGCGGCGCGAGAGCCTAAGACCGATCGTCACCGGACCGCAAAGATTCGGCAGCTCGAGTGCGCTCGACCGTCCAGCCGTGCCGGGCACCTCCGGAACGGTGTCCGGGCGAACCCTCCTCCACACAGGATCGTGAATCGCTGGCTAGTCGGGTCCTCGGCGGGGACTGATCGGGGTTGCCGGCAGGAACCTCGAAGGCGATCAGCGGTCCCTCCCAGGCAGTCAGCCGGATGCGTGCCGACCGAAGCAAGAGGTCGCTGTGGCCGAAGCTCTGCGGGCGCGCTGCGCTCTTGGAGTCCGCGCCGCCAGCCACCATGCCGCTACCCGCCAGAGGCGGACGACGTCGTGGCGGTAAGCCTTAGGCGTACCCCGCAACGGGCTGTGTAGTGCGACCGCCCCGCCGAACTCGTTCCGACGAGCGCGCCCAGCCTGGCCCGCGCATCATCGACACCACGGCCCGGACACTGCGGCAAAGAAGGATCGGAGGACTGAAGTGGCACTCGATGACGACATGACGACTCCTCCGCTGGGACCCATGGACCACGGAACCCCAGCCGACCGCGCGGAGGGGACGATGTCGGAGGATCAGTATCTGGGCAGGGACAGCCTCGCCGACCTAGAAGCTGACGGCGGCGCCGACCAGCCCATCGACGCCGGTGGCGTAGGGGCAGACGACCCCACGACCGAGACCGACGAAGACACCCGCTTCGCCTGACCCGAGCAAGCGGTTACGCACACCCCCCGAGGGCGGACCAGGCGGCGCGTGGTTCACCACCGACGGCGTGGCCCAGGGGGGATCGAAACCGCGGTCGAGGCCGGCCCGGACGTCGTGCTCCTCCCCTGCCACGACGCCTACATCAGCGACCCCGCTGTCCAGGAACAGCTCCACGAGGTGATGAACGTCCCTCCCACGCGGCTGGACGCCGACGTACCGGCGTACGTGGTGCTCGGCTTCTGCGCGCCGGACTGCCGGCCGCCACTGTCGTGCTGGATGCCTTTCACGCCGTGAAGCTCGCCCAGAACACCGTCGACGCGGTCCGCCGGCGGGTGCAGCAGGAGCAGACCGGGCATCGCGGCCACAAGATGACCCGCTCTACCGGATTCGCCGGGTCCTGCTGCGCGGCGCCTGAGCTGCGCATCATCATCCTTGGGAGGGCGCCGACCGCGGGGCCGGGCTCGACGTGAAGGCATCGACCGCTGCCCCGAGCGCATCGAGGAGCTCCTCGACGTCATGACGAGTTCGTGACGAGTCCGCGAAAGCATGGGGACACCGGGCAACGGCTGCGACAGTGGGGGGAATGAGCACCTCCGGACCGCTGAGCCAGCACGATTCCGTCCCACTGACCGAGGTCGTCGACATGCGCCAAGGCTCCGTGCGCGTGAGCGGACATCTCACCGTGCAAGGGGCCGACCTTCTAAGGGGCACCGTGGAGACTATGCGCCGCGACGGCCACAGTACGGTGCTCCTAGATCTTCAGGACCTGCAAGCCGCCGATTCCGCTGGCCTGCAGGTTCTGCGCAACCTTCGGCAGTCCGTGGCCGCAGATGGCGGAGAGCTCTTCGTCTCGCCATCGCCGAGAGGGCTGACCCCGCGGCTCTGACGTCTCGGACGTGACACACCGCCTGCTCCCTGGAACCTGATCATCCACGAGACCATCCGGCAAGCAGCACGGCAGCCGCAGACGGCCTACAACGCGGCCTCCTTCCGCCTGCCGCGCACGTACCCCCCCCAGGGGCGGTCGTTTCCGGCCGACCGGGGTAGATAGCGACAAAGATCGTCATGACAGTCGTGCGCGGAGAGCAGTTGCCGTAGCGGCCCTCAAGCCTTTCGTCTCGGCGGCTCTGAACGCGGCCTTCCGGGGGCCCGACGGCCCGAAACGAGCGTCCTGACGACGCGACGCTCAACCACTGCGACGCCAGTTGTCGTCTACGCCGTCCTCTATGTCCTCCTCGAGCCGTTCGGCTACCTGACCGCCCACCTGGCGGCGACGGTCGCGTCCTCGATGCTCGCCAACGAGCTGCACCGCCGGCTCACCTTCCACGCCGAGGACCGGGTGCACTGGCTGGGGCCGGCGGGTGTCCTTCCTCGGACCACGAGCCCCGCCCTCGCCTGGCTCAACGCGGCCGTGGCTCCACCCCGCTCGCGCTTGCAGCTCTCCCTGGCCGCAGCCGTCACCGCCGTGATCGGGCTGCTGCGCTGCCTCGCCCTCCGGTGGATCCTCCGCCCTTCCGCGCAACCTGATCACCCGGACGCCTGAGCACCGCGCGTTATGGGAGCCCGGCGGCTCCGAGCTGCGTAGCGTGATCGCGTGGCCGAGCCGACGTCCCCCGCGTCCTCCCCCTGGGGACGGCGCGGGCGCGTGGCCGGCACCTGGGTGCTGCGGGTCGCGCTGGCCGTAGCCGGCGCCCTGACCGCCGTGCTCCTCTTCGGTCGCGTGCACGCGCCGATCGGTCCCTTTGACGCGACCCTGGCCTTCTATCCGGTGGGTGGCGGGGCGCAGGTCGCGGTCGCGCCGCTCGGCGAGCTGGTCGTCGACGTCTACGACGGGCCGCTGCGGCTGGACGTCACCCTGCTGCGGGTCGACCAGGAGCGGGCACAGCGACTGGCGACCGACCCGGTGCGGCTGGCCGGCGTCGTCGACCGCGTGAGCGAGAACCTCCGCAGCGCGGTGGTCGAACTCTTGTGGAAGACCGCTCTCCTCGCCCTGGCGGGCGCCGCGGTCACCTCCTGGGCCGTGCTGCACAGGCGCAGGGAACCGCTGATCGCCGTAGGCGTGACCGGCGCGCTCCTCCTAGGCACGGCGGGCCTGGGTGCGGCCACCTGGCGGCCCGAGGCGCTCTCCCAGCCGACCTACACCGGGCTTCTGGTCAACGCGAACAACCTGATCGGCAGCGCCGAGGACCTCGTCGCTCGCTTCGACGCCTACCGCGCCTCGCTCGAGGACCTCGTCGCTAACGTCGGGACGCTCTACTCGGCGATCTCCGCGCTGCCGGCGCGCGGTGGCACAGACGAAACGGTGGCGCTGCTGCACGTCTCCGACCTGCACCTCAACCCCGCCGGCTTCGACCTGATGCGCCAGGTGGCCCAGCAGTTCCGAGTCGACGCCGTGCTCGACAGCGGCGACATCACCGACTGGGGCAGCCAGCCGGAGAACCAGCTGGTCGCCCGGGTGGGCCAGCTCGGCGTCCCCTACGTCTACGTCCGTGGCAACCACGACTCGAGGACGACGGCGGCGCTGATAGCCGAGCAGCCCAACGCCGTCGTGCTCGACGCGTCGACGACGGCGACGGTGGGCGGCCTGACCGTGGTCGGCATGCCGGATCCGCGGTTCACCCCCGACAAGACCACCGGGGACGACAACGCGGGACCTGAGGTGCTTGAGGAGGCGGGAAAGGAGTTGAGGCGGATGATCGGCACGCTTCCCGCGCCACCTGCCGTCGCCCTGGTGCACGACCCGAAGCTGGCGGCGCCGCTGCAGGGGGCCGTCCCACTCGTCCTCGCCGGGCACACGCACGAACGTAAGGTGACCGAACTGGAGGACGGCAGCCTGCTCATGGTGCAGGGCTCCACCGGCGGCGCGGGCCTCCGCGCGCTGCAGGGCGAGTACCCCGAGCCGCTCACCTGCACGGTGCTTTACCTCGACGCGGACACCGGTGAGCTCCGCGCCTACGACGAGATCACCCTCGGCGGGCTGGGCGAGACCGAGGTGACCATCCAGCGCACCGTCATCCCCGCGACCCTGGAGGGACTGGAGCGGACCGGCGAGGCAGAGCAGTCGGAGGATGAAGAGGGGACCGGGCAGACAGGGCAGACCGGTCCGGCAGGGGAGACCGGTCAGGCGGGGCAGGCCAGCGGGGCTGGGCAGGCCGGCGGGGCGGGGCAGGCCGGCGGGGCGGACGGCACGGAGGAGTCCCCTCAGCTCGGGGAGTCACCGGACCCGGCCGGCGGGTCGCGCAGCTCTGCGTCGCCGACCGGGTGAGCGCCTCGTCCTAGGAGACTGCTGACCAAGGGGAGTCTGTGTGGGGCGGTGATCTGAGGTTGGCGCGGGCAGGCCCGCCATCAATGGCCGGCAGCGGCAGACAGGTAACAACCTTGAGACTCGACAACGTGGTCGACCTGCCCGCTGGGACGCGCTCAGCGAGGTGGCCGACGACGCCCCCCGCATCGTGTTGATGCACGACCCCACCGCATTCCCTGAGCTACCGGCGGGCACCGCGCCCCTCGCCGTCGCCGGCCACACCCACTGCGGCAGGTCGCTCTGCCCGGCGCGCCGAAGTGGTCTTACCTGGCGCTCACGAGCGAGGAGAAGATCGTGGCCGAGGGGTGGGCGCCCGAGGACTACGGCGCCTCCGGAAAACGTCTCTTCGTCAGCTGCGGTATCGGCTTCAGCGTGGTCCCGGTGCGGATCAACGCCTTTCCGGAGGTCGCCTTCTTCCGGCTCACCGGCACTGCTGATGGCGGCCGCTGAGGGCGTGCGGTGGTTCAGCGACAGCCCGCGGCCGGACGGGCCCAGCCGTCGCATCTGCACGCGGGCATCAGCCCCGACCGGAGCCAGCAGACTCAGGTTCGCACCGTTCGGGGGCGTGCACCCGGACGCAGAAGTTGGCGATGCAGGCGCGAACCCATTGCCCCCCTGATCTCTCCGAGGCCTCTGGCGTCGGATGCGTTCGGGACGAGGCCGCGTCGTCGTGCGCCGGTGCTCTACCGGGCCGACCTCCCTCCGGCCGGGGAGACTGAATCGCACGACGGCCGGCACCGCGGCCAGGAGACCGTTGAGGAGGGCCATGGCAGGGCTTCTGACGTCCGGCCGGAGGCGGCTGGCGCGGCTGCGCACCGCCGTCAACGGGGCGCTGTGGCCCATTCCGGCCGCGCTGATCGTCGGCGCCATCGGTCTCGGTGTGGGCCTGCCGATCCTCGACGGCGCGCTCCAGGATCCCGGGCAGGTGCCGCTGATCCACGTCTTCGGCGGTGGACCCTCCGCGGCACGCAGCATCCTCGGGGCCATCGCCGGTTCGCTGATCTCGGTGACCACGCTGCTGTTCTCGCTGACGATCGTCACGCTGCAGCTGGCCAGCAGCCAGTACACGCCTCGGCTCCTGCAGACCTTCGTCCGCGATCGGGTGGTGCAGGTCTGCCTGGGCACGCTGCTGGGAACGTTCGTCTACGCCCTCACCGTGCTGCGCAGCGTTCGCTCTGCCGACGAGTCCGGTGCCGGCGCCTTCGTACCCCGCATATCGGTCACCGTCGGGTTCCTCTTCACGCTGGCCTCGGTCGCTGCACTCCTGGTCTTCCTGGCCCACCAGACCGGACAGCTTCGGGTGGAGACCATGATGCGCGAGGTGCACGCGGAGGCTTCCGAGACGCTGGACCGCCTGGCACGCCAATTGAACGAGGACGAGCACCCCGACCAGCCGCTGCCTCCAGTCGCCGCCGGAGCCAGGCCGTTGTGCGCGACAGCCAGCGGGTTCCTGGTCCAGGTGCAGGAAGAAGCGCTGCTGCTCGCCGCCGCTGACGCCGAGGCCGCACTGTGCGTGGACAAACGACCCGGGGACGCGGTCGTCGCGGGGACGCCGCTGGCCTGGGCGTGGCCGCTGCACCCCGGAAGTTGGGACCACGAATCGTTGGAAACGGCGATCGGGCGCGAGGTCACGGTCGCCCACGAGCGCTCGGAGGTCGCCGATCCCAGCTACGGGCTGCGCAAGCTGGTGGACATCGCTGCCCGCGCGCTGTCCCCGGGCATCAACGATCCGACGACCGCTGTCCACGCGCTGTCCCACCTGTCGGCCCTGCTCGGGTCGCTCACCGAACGGGACACGTGGCACCGGCGGCTGACCGACGACGAGGGCCGCAATCGGGTGTTCCTGCGGTCCGGAGAGTTCGGCGACCTGCTCGACCTCGCGGTCACCCAGATCCGCGACTACGGCCGCCGCGACGCCACCGTCGTCGGCCGGCTGTTCGGCCTGCTGGCCGAAGTGGGCTGGCAAGCCCGCACCCCGACCCAGCGGAACGCCGTCGGCCTGCAGTGCCGGCTGCTCACCGAGCAGAGTCTCGCCGAGCTCCCCACCGGGCGCACCGCCGACGACGTGCACCGCTGGGCGGCCGCGGTGGACGCCGCGCTCGACGGTCGCTGGCAGTCGGCCGACGGGGTCACTCACCCACCGCGGTGACCCTTGTGAGGGCCGGCGTGGCCGGCACTCCTCGCGTTGCCGAGTACGGGAGCAGGACCGGCCCATCGTCATGACAATCCGATGACGACGCCGACTGGTCGCGCATCACTCGGTCAGGCCAGGGAACCCGCGACACAACGGTCCGACCGGACGGAGAACGGAGACATCACGATGCGTCTGCAGCGAAGCCGGCGGGGGGCGGGTCTGGTGCTGGCGGCCGCCCTCGCCCTGACCGGGGCCGGGCTGTCCGGCTGTGCCGACGGGACGGACGACTCGGCGATGGCGCCGGACCTGGAGCCCGAAGTGCCCGACATCCGGGGCGAAGACGAACTGGACGACCCTTACCGGGGACTGCTCGACGCCGCCTTCGTCGAGGACCTGCCCGCCTACGACACCCAGGAGGTGACAGTGCTGGCGGCCGTGGACGAGGTCCTCTCTCCGCGCAGCTTCACCGTCACTTCTCCGAGCGATTCCGAGGTCGGCCCGGTCCTCGTCGTCACTGCCGAGAAGGCCGCCGAGTTCGAGCCGGGGGCCGGCGACGAGTTGATTCTCGCGGCAACGGCGGCCAACGAGTTCGACGCAGACGCCGTGGCCGAGGATTACGGGCTCACGCTGGACAGCGAACAGTACGAGGAGTGGAACGGCGAGATGTTCCTCGTCGCGACGATCATCCAACCGGCACCCTGACGCGCTCGCCCAGGTCGGCGGTCAGGACGGTGCGGCAGGGACGGCGGAGGGGGACCGGGCCGGCGGCACCTCGGGAGCGGTCACGAACACGGCGTAGTCGCGGGCGGTCAGCGGAGCGGAGGTGAGCTCTCCCGTCGGGAGCGGCGCCTCCACAGGGTCGCCGTCGATGGTGAGCCGCACGGCGTCGACGCCGGTCACGCTGGTGGCGGTCAGCACGAGCTGCGCGACGGCCCGGCGGCTGGCTCCCCCGGACGGCGCCCCGGAGGGCAGGGAGATGTCTATGGTCGCCGTCCGCTGGGACAGGTCGGTCAACAAGAGCCGCACCTCCGGCGTCAACACGCTCGACAACTCTTCCTCCTGCTCGGCGGCGCTGGGCCCTGCCTCCAGCTGCGCCAAGAGGTCGGCGAGCCGCTGGCGCACCGTCGTCCCGTCGACCTCGCGGGGCCGACCGACGAGCACCTCGTCGGCGCCCACCAGGAAGATCTGCGACGGCGACTCTACGGGCGCGGCGGTGCTGGGCGCCGTCGGTGCCGGGGTGCGGTCCGCCAGCCCGTAGGGCACCTCCGACGACGGGATCGCGCGCGGCTCGTCACCCACCGGCACGCCGCAGCCCCCCACACACAGGGTGAGCCCCACTGCCGCGAGTCCGCGCCACCGGCTCATCTCGGCCGCACCGAAAGGGACAGTGTGAATCGCGTGCCGCCGTTCGGACCGTCGGAGCACCACGCCGATCCACCGTGCCGGGCGGCCGTTTCCGCCACGATGGCCAGGCCCAGACCCGCTCCGGGCAGGGAGCGCCGGGCGGCTCGCGGGCCGCGGGCGAACCGCTCGAAGATGCGTTCACGGTCCGCCGCGGCCACGCCCGGACCGGCGTCGTCGACCGTCACCCAAACGGCGTCGCCGCGCCGCTGGACACCGACGGCGCATAGCCCTCCGGCGTGGCGGTCGGCGTTGTCCAGCAGGTTGCGCACCGCCCGCTCCAGGGTCGTCTTGTCGCCGGGGACGGTGGTGTCGGCACCGGCCGGCACCTCGAGCAGCTCAGCGGGCCGGCCGCTGTCGGTGAGCACCTGGCGCACGAGGCCAGCCAGGCAGACCGGCTGCGCAGAGCTCGGCAGATCCGCACCGTCCAGCCTGGCCAGCTGCAGCAGGTCGTCGAGCGTGCGGCGTAATCGTGACAGCTCGCCCTCCACCAGGGCCAGCGCCTCGCGGCCGCGCGGCGACAGTTCCTCCCGGCGACTCCCGAGCACCTCGACGCTGGTGACCAGGGTGGTGAGCGGGCTGCGCAGCTCGTGGCTCACGTCGCCGACGAACCGGGCGTCCCGCTCGATCCGCGCCGCCAGCGCATCGACCATGCTGTTGAAGCCGGCCACGATGCCCACGAGGTCTGGGTCGTCGGTCCCCGTCAGTCGGGTCCCGAGCTCGCCCCCGGCGATGCAGATCGCCGCCTCGGCCACCTGCTCCAAGGGCTGAAGCGCCCGGCGGCTGGCCCAGACGCCGAAGGCCGTCCCGGCCGCGGTCGCTACCAGCGCCCCGGCCGCCAGCACTGCGGCCAGCGTGCTGAGCACCTGCCGGAGCTCGGTCAGCGGCCCCAGCTCGTAGAACTCTATGTCCGTCTCATGCAGGCGCAGACCGACGATCAGCCGCGGGCCGTCCCCGGTCTCGACGACCAGCCTCGCCGCCGCCTCCGTCGTCACCAGCCGCCGGAGTTCCGCCGGAACGTCGTCTGCTCCGACGTCCAGGCTGGAGGAGAACCAGGATTCGCCGTCATGCACGACGACATCCGCACCGCCCGACGGCACCAGCTCGCCCAGCACGTCCCCGACCTCGGTGCCGGCCGTCGCGAGCCGGCTGTCCAGGACGTTCGCGTCGGCGAATGCCTGCCGCGTCAGCGACGCCTCGCGCTGGTCGAGCAGGTAGCTGCGCGCCAGCAGAAACGTGGTGCTCACCAGCACGAGGGAGACGATCAGGGTGCCGGCTGCATAGCCGAGCACGATCCGCGCCCGCAGCCCCTTCCGGGGCAGGCCGGGCCCCCGGAGGGCGTGCCTCACTGCGGGTCCAGCCGGTAGCCCAGGCCACGGACGGTGACCACCACGCGCGGCGCGCTCGGATCACGCTCAACCTTGGTGCGCAGCCGGCGCACGTGCACGTCGACGAGCCGCTCGTCGCCGAAGAAGCCGTGCTGCCAGACGCGCGCGAGCAGGACCTGCCGGCTCAGCACTCGGCCGGGGGACGAAGCCAGCTCGCACAGCAGCCGGAACTCGGTGAGGGTCAGGGGTAGCTGCTCCTCACCGCGGTGCACGGTGCCCCGCACCTCGCGCAGCACGAGCGGCGCGACCGGGTCGCTGTCCAGCACCAAGGCCTCGGGCAGGTCGGTCTCCGTGGCCGGCCTCACCCGGCGGCGCAGGGCACGCAGACGGGCGGTGATCTCCTTGACCGCGAACGGCTTAATCACGTAGTCGTCGGCGCCCGCGTCGAGGGCGCTCTCGATGTCGCTGGTGTCAGCGCGGGCGCTCACCACGATGATCGGTAGGTCCAGCGTGCCGCGGACCTGGCGGATGACCTCGAAGCCGTCCATGGAGCCGAGCATGAGGTCCACGATCATCAGGTCGGGGGCGCTCACCGCAACGGCCTGCAGGGCCTCCTCGCCGGATCCAGCCTCTGCGACGTCGTAGCCCTCGTCCTCCAGAGCCCAGCGCAGCGCCGTTCGGATGTGGTCGTCGTCCTCCACCACCAGCAGTCGCAGGGCCATCGCTCACCATGGTGCCATCGCCGTCCGACATTCCTGCTCGGTGCCGGCAAGCCGTCATGCAATCGCAAAGCCGTTCACCTGCTGATCGCAATGTCCGGCAGCCAGGGTCGAGTCGTCCCGTCCCGAAGCAGCGAAGGAGATGCCGATGACAGCCGCCGCCGTCCGTGCCGCCGCCCACACCCGGCTCGACACCGAGCGCGACCAGGTGACGATCCAGCTCAGCGACGAACTCCTTGCCGACGGGCTGGCTGACGTCCGTTGGTTGATGCACGACGCCCTGCTCGCCGGCGCCCGGCAGCTGGTCGTGGATGTCAGCGCTGTGCAGCACCTGGCCAGCCCCGCCGTCGCCAGCTTCCTGTCCGCGCACCGGACCTGCCGCGCCCGGGGCGGCGCCGTCGTCCTGCGCGGCGCGAACCGCCGCATCCTCGACCTGCTGCATCGCACCGGCCTGTGGCGGGTGCTGGAGCTCGAGTCCGCCACCGGCCGGCGGGCGGCGTGATGGCCACGCTCACCGAGACCGTCAACGTGCGGACCGGACACATCCGGGCCAGCGGTCATCTGACGTCGCAGGGTGCCGACCTCCTCCGCGGCACGGCAGAGTCGCTGCACGGCAGCGGTCACGCGCGCGTCGTCCTCGACCTTCAAGACGTCCAACACGCGGACGATTCGGGCCTGAACATCCTCCGTGGCCTGGGCGAGGAGTTCGCGGCGCGGGGCGGCGAGCTCGTTGTCCGGCACTGCCCGGAAACGGCCTGACGAGCCCGGTTCGCCGGGGGGAACCGGAAACTCGCGTCTCGCCGGCGGGCGTGCCCGCTGTTCTGCCTGCGAACAGAGGCAGAACAAGGTTCAGCTCGCGCTCGCAGGCGCTCCACGATGAAACGCCGAGAGGGGGGACCGGTCGAAGCATGAGCGACCGGCTAACATCGCGCCGCGGCGACGGCTCGCTCACCTGAGCGGGTCGAGGCAGCGGTCGCCGTTCCCGGAAACGTTCGGCGTAGTTCTGGCCCTCTCTGCCGTACTGGCTGTATTGGGAGCACACCGACCGGCCCGGAACATCCGGTTCCCGGGCAGCCCCACGCCGCACGACGATGATCCACACCCGCGTACCGCACTCGGTCCCGACAGCCGTCTTGAACTGATGCGCACTCGTCATCCAATCGTCAGGTACCTGCGGTCCCGGCGGGGAATCAAGAGACCTTGACGAGCTGGCGTGACCAAGTCGAGAGTCTGCCGGTCGAAATCCGAATCAAGGCCCACCTGGTCTACGAATTGGCCTCCGACCGGATGTCCGGGCAACCGGTCGATGCGACTGCGGGCGCTCTACGCGCCGTGGCGAAAGCGGAAGGCATCGACAGCGAGCATCCGTGGATCGACGACGCCGCAATCGAGATCTCGCAACGCCCGAAGGACGGCCCTTCATGGCCGGGACCGGCGGGCACTGGTCTGCCTTCCGCATGATCGAGGACGTGATTGAAACGGTCCGGGTGTCTCCGCTGAGCCGCCCGCCTGGGCGGGCGCCGCACCTGGCCAGCGGTCGTCTGGTCACGGCTACAGAGCTCCCTCTGGCCACTTCCGGTGCTGGCATCCTGGTAACCGTAGAGCTGGGCGTGGGGCTACCGGCCCTGGACGTCGTGCTGGAGGAGCCGGGCGGCGACCATCCGCTGACCTTCGCGTTCGGCGGTGGGCCCTCGGCGGCTCGTGACCTGCTGGCCGCCATCGCCGGGTCGCTGATCTCTGTGACCGGCCTGACGAGACAGAGTTGCGGCTGTGGGAACAGCAGCTCCACGATGCGATGGTCGGGCGCTGGACGCGCCAGTACTGAGCGCCGGCCGACGTCAGCTCTAGCCCCCCGAAACCGCGGGGGCGATTCTCTGCCCGTAATCGTCGGCGTAGGCCGCAGCGATCTTCTGAGCCGAGCCGCCTACGCGGAGAAACTGCTTATCGACGACGTCCAGGTAGTCACCGACCGCGGCCTCGACAAGCTCACCGGCGTGGCGGACGTCCGGGACGGCAGAGCGCCGGGCCGCCTCGGTCAGTTCCGTGGCCACTCCCAGCATGGCGGGTAGAGAGAGGTTCTGGTCGGCGTCCCGGACGTTGTAGGTCTCGGAGAATTGCGTGAGATCGCCGCGCAATTGCGCCATCGACATCGCGAGGTTCTCGAGCACCGACGCGGCGAGCACCGACCGCTGTCCAGCGACCAGGCCAACCGTGTCGACACGACGCAGCAGGGACAGGCGGACGGCCAGAGCGCGGCGCCGGGTGAGAGCCGGGTACACCTGGAGGACCCACGAGACCGCCGCGGTTATCAGGGGGAATCCGAGCAACGCCTCCACCGGCACTGCGATCCGCAGCCAGCCGTCCGCCGGCACGATGTCACCGAACCCAAGGGTCGCCAGGGTTACGGCCGAGAGGTAGACCGCGTCGGTCCAAGACGCCCGTGCGGATGAGTCCAGGCCGCTGCCGAAGACGAAACCGGATGGCAGGTGCGGCCAGTACACCAGGGACCAGCCGAGCAAGATCAGGAGCACCCAGGCGACGACGACCACTGGCATGGCCAGCGACCCTCTCGGGCGCGACCACGGGCGGCGACGCTGCGAACGACCGACGCGCCAGACCCATCGGATGAGCCGCCGGCTGAGACCGCCGCGCTCGCTCGGGTGCCAGATCGTGTGGAAGGCGTTGCGCAGCGTCCCAGCACGAGCGCCGCACCCACCACGGTCACCGACCACCCCAGGACACCGGCCACCAGCGGAGCGTGCCAGGACCTCGACCGTCGGACGGGGCGGGGGCGGCGAGGGCAAATCCCGGGTAGGAGCCGGACATGTGGTTCGACTCGTGGTCAGACCTTGCCCGCATTGTCGCCGTCGGAACGGCGGCCTACGTCGCGCTCGTCGTGCTGCTGCGCGCCTCCGGTAAACGCACCCTCGCCAAGCTGAACGCCTTCGACTGGGTCATCAGCGTCGCCTTCGGCTCCACCTTGGCCACTGTGCTCCTCAGCACCGACGTCTCGTGGAGCGAGGGAGCCGTCGCCCTCGCCCTTCTGGCGGGGCTGCAGTACGTCGTCGCACGGACGACCACTTGGCTGCCCGGAGGACGGAGTGTGGTCACCGCGCGGCCGACCCTTCTCCTGGAGGACGGCAAGGTCCTGACAGACGCGATCCACCAGCAGCGGATCACCATCAGCGAGTTGCGACAGGCCATCCGGGCGTCTGGCTCCGGCGACCTGAACGCGATCGCCGCGGTGGTCCTGGAGACCGACGGGTCGCTCAGCGTCATCCCAGCCGAGCAGGCAGGTGACAGGTCGGCGCTGCAAGGCGTCGCGCGGTCCGCGTGATGAGGCGCTCCGATCTCTACTCAGGGCCGGGCGGGACGCGGCAGTACCGGATCGGCCGAGCTCCACCTCCGGGCCTGCGCGCCGTCGTGACCGCCATACAGAGAGGGCACGAGGTGCTCGGGGCGCAGTCGGACCGGTCACCGATCACGAGCCGTTGCGCAGCGCCCGTGCGTCGATGTCGAACAAGACGTCATCGGCCGCCGCCGGGCTGACCTCGCCGCCGCGGCGGGCTTGCAGGACAGCATCGCGTTCGGCCTCGGTGGCGCGGGCGAGGAGGCCGCGGAGCTGCTCACCGGCATGCTCCCCACCGACGCCGCCGTCCACGAGGCCGTCGACGCCCTTGCGGTACTCGAGCCTGCTCTCGTACTGCGCGATGACGGTCGTCCTGACCTCCTGGTCGACGTCGTCCACTGCGCGGATGTGTACCAGCGCCGCCTCCGCCACCTGCCGGTGCAGCCGCCGTGCATCCGCTTGCACGTCGGCGTCGGTGGCGACCCCGAGGCGGCGGATGAGCGGGGCGAGCGTGAGTCCCTGCACCACCAGCGTTCCGATGACCACGAGCAGCGCCACCAACACCACCTCCTCCCGTGCCGGGTGGCTGCCGTCGTCCTGGAGACCGACGGCTCGCTCAGCGTCATAACAGTGCAGTCGGTCGGGGACCGTTCGGCGCTCGACGGCGTCTCGAGTGCGCGGCCGTAACGGCGGCCGGCGGGGCATGACGTATCAGGCGACGCGATAAACGCGATCGGGTCCGGGGAGGTTCCGCCGACGACGACGCCGTCGCGGTCCAGTCCCATTGCCCTGAGGCAGCTGAGCTCCGGCCGCTCACCACATCGGACCACGCCGCTTCGGTGGTCCCGTCGTGACCCCTCGGAAGTTGACGACGCCATGACGACTCGGCCAAGCCCCGGCTGCAGCCGCTGGGAGGGTGGGGTCACCGAGCGCCGACGGTGGCCGGACTACGCACCATGAACCGGAGGACCACGTGACCACCCACCCGCCGCGCGACCCGCGACGCCACGTCCATGGCCCGAGGTCGTCGATCCGCGCACCGGCACCGTGCGAGTCAGCGGTCACATCACGGTGCAGGGGGCCGACCTCCTGCGAGGCACGGTGGAGAGCCTTCGCGCAGAGCGGACACGTCTCCGTACTCCTCGATCTGCAGGACGTGCGGGCCGCCGACGATGCCGGCCTGCAGGTGCTGCGCGCCGTCCGCAGAGACTTCGCCGCGACCGGCGGAGAGCTCGTGGTCCGGCACCTGCCGGAGAAGGCCAGTCGCCTCACTGATCGCGGTCCGCGCCTCGGCGCTCCGGCAGGCAGGCGACCCCGGGGTGATCACGGCATCTTCGCCCCAGCGCCGGCAGCGGGTTGTGGCTCGCAGCGGCGACTGGGCGTGCGCCGTCGCGGTTGCCGATGGAACTGACCGGTCAGGTCCTGCGTCGTCGAGCACGCGGGGCAACGCCGGCCAGACCGACGACCAGGCGAACCCCGTCCGAGCCGCAGCAGGTGGGTGCTCGCACGTGGTGCCGACTCGCACGTGGTGCCGGTTGTTGCGCACGCGGTCACGAGGAGGTCGCCCGGCGGCGCTGCGTGCGTGTTCGAGTCGGCGTCGGCACCGGGGACCTTCATGACCCAGGAGCAGCGGCGGAGGGCAGGCCGATCTGGACGCCCGTCTGCAGACCAACCAGGTGCAGCAGGCCCTGAGCGGCGCCGGGGACGCACGGGGGAGACGCCCGGCACCCCCTCTGATCGCTGTCGGCTGAGGGCGGTTCGCTCTGGACGCCGGCCGTGTCAACGGTCCGGTCCGCGATCAGCGGTGCGCCACCCCTCCGCTGAGAAGCCTCGCCCCTGAGACCCCGTCGGGGTGCAATCGGCCAGGCTATGTCGGCATCAGCCCGCACCGCCCCCTGCTATCGACAGATGCAGCTCCAGCTGGGAGAGCCGATGAGCCCCGTCCCTTCCGTGATCGTCTTCGACGTCAACGAGACCCTGTCGGACATGAGGCCGATGGCCGCTCGGTTCACCGACATCGGCGCCCCCGACCATCTGGCCAGGCTGTGGTTCACCCTGCTGCGGGACGGTTTCGCGCTCACGGCCGCTGGGGCGCAACGCCCCTTCGCCGACCTCGGGGTCGACGCGCTGCACAGCGTGCTGAACGGCGTCGACCTGGACCGTGACCTGGACGCCGCTGTCGATCACGTGATGCGCGGCTTCGGCGAGCTGAGCCTGCACGCCGACGTGGCCGAGGGCATCCCCGCGCTGCACCGGTCCGGGCGCAGGCTGGTCACCCTCACCAACGGCGCGACACAGGTCGCCGAGCGTCTGTTCGCCGAGGCCGGGATCAGGGATGAGTTCGAGGCGCAGCTGTCGGTGGAGGACGCCGGCGCCTGGAAGCCGGCCCGGGCCGCCTACGAGTACGCCGCCCAGCGGTGCGACACCGAGCTCGCGGACATGCTGCTCGTCGCCGTCCATCCGTGGGACATCGACGGCGCCGCGCGCGCCGGCATGGCCACCGCCTGGATCAGCCGGAGCGCAGTGCCCTACCCCCGATGCTTCGCCGTCCCGTCATTGACGGCCACGAGCCTCCCCGAACTCGCCGGACAACTGACCTGACGACGCCCCCTACCGCGGCCGTCGTGCCGAGGAGTGCGGGGTGGCGGCGATCAGGTCGATGACGACGCGGGCCAACTCGGGGCCGACGTCCTCCTGCAGGAAGTGCCCACCCCCGGAGAGCGTCGTGTGTGGCAATCCCCGCGCCCCTGGAACCTCCTTCTGGAACACGCGGTCGCCGCCCCCGGTGATGGGGTCGCCGTCGGAGAACGCCGTGAGGAACGGCCTGCCGAAGCGGGACAGCGTCGCCCATGCGGCCCGGTTGGCGGCGGAGGCCGGATCGTCGGGACTGGTCAGCACCAGGCCCGGGAGACCCGCGCGCCGGCCGTGAACGAGTCGTCCGGGAACGGTGCGTCGTAGCCGGCCACCACCTCTGGGGCCAGGTCGCTGGCGGTGCCGTTGGAGACGACGCGTCCGACGTCGAACCGCTCCGCTGTGGCGGCGAACCGTTCAGGCCAGGAACGCCGCGCTCATCGGGTGGTCGCCGGTGGGGAGTCCGGTGTTGGCGGCCGCCACCCGACTGAAGCGGTCGGGGTGCTCGCCGACCAGCCGAAGTCCGAGCAGTCCGCCCCAGTCCTGGCAGACGAGAGTGATGTCCCGCAGGTCCAGCCCGTCGAACAGCGCCGCCCGCAGCCACTCGACGTGGCGGGCGTAGCTGTAGTCACCCTGGTGCGCCGGCTTGTCCGACCGGCCGAACCCGACCAGGTCCGGCGCTACGACGCGTAGCCCGAAGCCGGCCAGCACGGGGATCATCCGTCGGTACAGGAACGACCAGGAGGGTTCGCCGTGCAAGGAGCACCGTCTCGCCGTCCTCGGGGCCGTCCTCCACGTAGGCGACGCGCAGCTGACCGCCATCGAGGTCATCGATCTCCACGTACCTGCTCTCGTACGGGAAGTCGGGCAGGTCGGCAAAGCGATGCTCGGGGGTGCGCACCTTCCCCACGGCCCGGAGGCTATGCCGCCGTGGCAGCCATGCTCGCTACTTCTTGAGTCGACGGCTGCCGCCGTGCCAGTCCTCCTGGATGCCGACCTCGTCCACGTCGACACCGAGCCCAGCCAGCTGGGGACGCTCGCGGAGGCTGCGCTTCAACTCGGCGAAGCCAGGGAATCCGGCCAGGCCGACGACGTGGTCCCAGAGCCGGACCGCGTCCTCCTCGGCCGGCAGTCGACTGATGACCGGGCCGAAGAAGGCCACGCCGGTGGGCGGCTGGAAGTGGATGATGGGGGTACCGACGTCCTTGCCGGTGAGCGCGAGCGCCTCGTCGGTCTCCGCGCGGATCACCGGGTCGAACGACGGATCGTCGAGGGTATCGGCGAGCTCGGCCGGCAGGCCCGCCTCGGCCAGAAGTGGCTCGACGAACGGGCGGGTGCCGCGGCGCTCGCGAGCTCCCGGCTCGTTCTCGGTCTCGGCGGGGGCGTCGAAGATGTGTCGTCCGAACGCTTCGTACAGCGGGCCCACTGTCTCCCGGCCATGCTCGACCCGGGCCCGGGCGGCGACCCGTAACAGCCTCAGGCCGGCCGTGTGGCCGGCCTCGTACTCCGGCGGGAACTGCGCGTCGTAGTCGACCTCAGCGTTGATCAGCCGCAGCGAGATGAACCGCCAGTCCACGGTGTACTCCCGCTGACGTATGACAGCGCGCACCCACTTGCTGGTCATCCAGGCGAACGGACAAACGGGGTCGAAGTAGAAGTTGACGTCGGCGTCGGTCATGCTTCGACGGTAACCACGCGTCACACCGGAGCGGACGCGGGCGGCGGCGTCACTCCCCCGTCCCGACCGCCGCGCGGCCGACCGATCCTTCCCATCGTGGGGCCATGTCGACCACAGACGCGACGGCCTGAGTGCCGGGCGGTCCGGGACGGCCGACCTGCTGTGACCGGGCCCGTTTCTCGAGCCGTCGGTAGCGTCTGCCGGGTGGACAGGGCCGAACTGCTCGATCTCCGCACCGACGACCGGGCGGCCCTCCTGCTGGTCGGGCTCCGCGGCGACTGGTAGCCCTACTGCTGCGCCAGGCGGTCCGCCTGGCTCAATCGCCACCCCGACTCATCGCCGCCGGCGCCGAGGTCGTGTTCGCCTCGGTCGACCCCCCGGCGGTCCAGCTCGCCGTGAACCACACCTGGCACCTGCCCTTCCGCTGGATCAGCGACCCCGGCGGGCAGCGCCTGGCCCGACGGCTGGGCGCCTGGGACGAGAAGGCGGAAATCTTCCGGCCGGTCGTGCTCGCGGTCGCACCCGATGGGCGCGAGATCTTCCGCGAGCTCTCGCGGGACTTCACCGACCGGCCGGACGACGAGCCCATCCTCACCGTGATCGAAGGGCTCGCACTTCCTGCCCGAGCGGTTCCGCGCCCATGGTCACCCGAAGGCATCGAGTCGCGGCCCTCGAAGCGGGCGTTCACGCCGGCCTCGTTCATCCCCTACTTCCGAGCCATCCGGTTCAACACGCTTGCCCTGAGCGAGCGCATGGTCGACCCCCGCGACCGCGAACAACTGCTCACCGAGCACCACATGGCCGACTCCTTCCTCGCCTCCTTCGACCAGTGGCGCGCCGAACACCCTCCAGCGGACCAATGAACGGATGGCAGCGGCCCGACCCGCTCGCCATCACCGGCGACGTCCATGGGCACGTCGCTCCCCTCCTCGCCCGCCCGTAGAAACGGCTTCCCCAGGTCGTCTGCCAGGTCTAGCGTTGCTGTCCGGTGCGCCGGGAAGTCTGGTCGGCAGTCGTGTTCCCGACTGCCAGGAGTGCACCATGGCCACGTCGACGACGTCCGTTCCTGCGCTGCGCATGGAGCGGCTCGGCAAGCGCTTCGGGACCACCGACGCCGTGGTCGATCTGTCGCTGATCGTTCCGGCAGGTGAGGTGTTCGGCTTCCTCGGTCCGAACGGCGCCGGGAAGTCCACCACCATCCGGATGCTGCTCGGGCTGCTGCTGCCGACGTCGGGTGCGGCATGGGTGTTCGACGCTCCGGCCGGGGACGTCGAGCGGGCTCACGAGATGCTGGCCTACGTGCCGGCGGACGTCGCACTGTGGCCGGCGCTGACCGGCCGGGAGTGCCTGAGCCTGCTGGCCGGGGTCGGTCCCGGCATCGACGCCGCCTACCGGGACGAGCTGCTGGAGCGCTTCGCTCTTGACCCGGACCGGAAAGCCCGCACCTACTCCACCGGCAACCGGCAGAAGGTGGCCCTGGTCGCCGCATTCTCGACCAGGGCGCCGCTGCTGGTGCTCGACGAGCCGACCAGCGGGCTGGACCCGCTCATGGAGCGGGAGTTCCGGGCCTGCATCGCCGAGGCGGCCGCCCGCGGGCAGACGGTGTTCCTCAGCTCGCACCAGCTGGCCGAGGTGGAGGCGGTCTGTTCTCGGGTGGGCATCCTGCGCAGTGGCCGGCTGGTCGAGGTCGCTGGCATGGCCGACCTGCGACGGCTGCACCGATCCGAGGTCATCGTCGAGCTGGCGGCACCCGAGCCCGGGCTGCGCGGCCTCGCGGACCTGCCGGGTGTCGCCGACGTGCGGTGGCCCAGTCCGCTGCGGCTGGAGCTTTCCCTGACCGGGCCACCGGGCACCGTCCTGCGGGCCCTGGGCGGCGCTGACGTCGCGCACCTGGAGGTGCGGGAACCCAGCCTCGAGGAGATCTTCCTCGACTACTACGGCCAGGTCCCGGCGTGACCACCCGGACAGCACCCGAGCGCGTGCCGGCCGCCGGCGGCCCGTTCTCAACGAGCCGGTCGGCAGGCCGGTCAGCGACCGCGACCGCGGCCGCCGTCCGCCAAGTCCGCCGTGGCAGCGCGATCCTCGCCGTTGTCTGCGGCGGAATGACTGCCCTCGTCGCCGTCCAGTACCGGGGGCTGGCCGGTGCCCTCGGCGCGGATTCGCTGGCCGCACTCGCCGAGAACCCGGCGATCCGCACGCTCTTCGGCCCGCCGGTCGGGCTGGACACTGCCGGCGGGTTCACCGTGTGGCGGACCGGCACCGTGCTCGCGGTCCTGGTGGGGATCTGGGCGGCGTCGACGGCCACCCGGCTGACCCGCGGCGACGAGGAGGCCGGGCGGTGGGACCTGCTGCTCGCCGGACGCCTGCGGCTGCCGTCCCTGGTGGCCCGCGTGCTCGTCGTGCTGCTGGGCGCCTCAGCGGTGGTCGGCGCGGCCGGCGGGCTCGGGCTGGTCGTCGCCGGGGCGCCGGTGTCGGGGTCGGTGCTGTTCACCGCATGCCTGGCCGGTACCGGCATGGTCGGCTCGGCGCTCGGGGTTCTCTGCGCGCAGCTGTTCGCTGACCGGCGCTCGGCGTCCGGGGTGGCGGTCGCGGTCCTGCTCGCCGGCCTGCTGGCCCGCATGGTGTCCGACGGGGTGCCGGCGCTGGCCTGGCTGGCGTGGTTCACCCCGTTCGGGCTGCTGGGACGGGCCGCGCCGTTCGCTGAGGACCGGTGGCTGCCGCTGCTGGTGCTCGCGGTTCTCGTCACCGCGGTGGCGGTCCTCGCCGTCGCCCTCGCCACCGGGCGCGACGTCGGCCACGGCCGGCTCGCCGGTCGCGACCGACGGACCGCGCCGAGCCGGCTGCTCACCTCATTGCCCGGCCTTGCCGTGCACCGCACGGGCCGCCCGCTGGCCGGGTGGGCCACCGGGGCGATGGCCTACTTCCTGCTCATCGGTCTGCTGGCGACGACGATGACGGAGTTCCTCCGGGACAACCCCGCGTTCGCCGACCTGGCCGCCCAGGCAGGATTCGCGCAGCTCGTCTCCGTGGAGGGCTACGTGTCGGCGCTGTACACCCTGCTCGCCGTCGTCATCGGGGCGTTCACAGCCAGCCGGGTCGCCGCGACCGCTGCCGACGAAACCGCCGGACGCCTGGCGCTGCTGTACTCCCGGCCGGTCAGTCGCGCCCGGTGGGCCGCCACCGAGGCCGCAGCCGTCACCCTTGCCGCGGTCGGCCTCGCCGCCGCCACGGGCCTCGCCGCCTGGGCCGGAACTGCCTGGGTCGACGCCGGCCTGGGCCTGGGCGACGCCGTGACCGGCGCGCTGTCCGTCCTCCCGGTTGCACTGCTGTGCCTCGGTGCCGCTCTCGCCGCCCTGGGCTGGGCCCCGGCGGCGGTGCTCGCCATCGGCGTGCTGCCGGCCGTCGGCGGCTACCTGCTGATCGTGTTCGCCGATACCTTCGGCTGGCCGCGCGCGGTCCGCTGGTTTTCCCCGTTCGCCCACCTCAACGACGTTCCGGCCGAGCCGTGGAACGTTGCGGGCGGGATCGGGATGCTCGCCGTCGCGGTGGCGCTCGCCACCGCGGGATGTCTGGGCTACGCCCGCCGTGATCTGGCCGGCTGATCCCGTGCGGGTGCGGTGACACCTGCTTCGCGTCACGTACGGTGGGTGTCGGTGTGCCGGGAAGTCTGGTCGGCGGTTCCATAGCCGACCCCACGACCTCCTGGAGCTGTTGCCTCGTGACCACCCCCGCAGCCGGCTCGTTCCGGCTCTTCGACCGCGGCTCGTGGCCCGAGACCAGCCGCGTCGCAGGAATCCTGCGCAAGGAGACCGTCGGCGGCGTCCTGCTGATCATCGGCGCGCTCACCGCGCTGGTCTGGGCGAACAGCCCGTGGGCGGCGGCCTACGCCACGATCCGGGACACCCGGGTCGGTCCTGCATCGCTGCACCTGGACCTGAGCCTGGGGACCTGGGCCGCTGACGGGCTGCTGGCGATCTTCTTCTTCGTCGCCGGATTGGAGCTCAAGCGCGAGTTCGTCGCCGGCGATCTGCGCAACCCCCGCCGGGCCGCGCTACCGGTCGCCGCCGCCGTCGGAGGCATGGCCGTCCCCGCCTTGCTCTACGCCGCGGTGAACCTCGGCGCCGGAGAAGGCGCCCTGCGCGGTTGGGCCATCCCGACCGCGACCGACATCGCCTTCGCCCTCGCCGTGCTGGCCGTCATCAGCACCCATCTGCCGGCCGCGCTGCGCACCTTCCTGCTCACCCTGGCGATCGTGGACGACCTGCTGGCCATCACGATCATCGCCGTCTTCTACACCGCCTCCCTGACGGTCACCCCGCTGCTGCTCGCGCTCCTCCCGCTTGCCGTCTTCGGATTCCTGGTCCAGCGCCGCGTCCGGTCGTGGTGGCTGCTGCTGCCACTGGCCGCCCTCACCTGGGTACTGGTGCACGAATCCGGCGTGCACGCCACCGTCGCCGGAGTGCTGCTGGCGTTCACCGTGCCCGTGGTGCGCAGCGAGGCCGCCGGTGGCCCGGACGCCGGCCCCGGGTTGGCCGAACACTTCGAGCACCGCATCCGGCCCCTGTCGGCGGCCGTCGCAGTGCCGGTGTTCGCCTTCTTCTCCGCCGGGGTCACCGTCGGCGGCCTGTCCGGACTGGGAGCGGCGCTGACCGACAGCGTGGCGGTCGGCATCGTCGTCGGCCTGGTCGCCGGCAAGGCCATCGGCATCACCGCCGCAACCTGGCTGGTCAGCCGGTTCACCCGCGCGGAACTGAACGGCGACCTCGGCTGGCCCGACGTGCTCGGACTATCCCTGCTCGGCGGGATCGGGTTCACCGTCTCCCTGCTCATCGGGGAGCTCGCCTTCGGCGCAGGATCAGTGCGCGACGAACACGCCAAGATCGGGGTGCTGGCCGGCAGCCTGCTCGCGGCGCTGCTCGCCGCCGTCCTCCTGAGGCTGCGGGACCGCCGCTACCGGCGCATCGCCGAGGCCGACACCCGCGACGCCGACGCCGACGGGATCCCGGACGTGTACCAGCATCCAGGCCCCCGCGTCCGGACCGAGACGGTCACCGAACGCGCGGAACCTCCACAGGGCTCACCCCCGAACCACTAGAGAACGACCAAGATCACGTGGCACACGCCTCCTGCCACAAGCCGTGTCTGGGCGACCGCCGGCGTCGACGGTGCGCAGGCTGATGCCGTGTGCGCGCTGCGTGCCCACGCACCCTCATCAAGGCCCGGTCGGCGACGACTTCGCACTGAGGTCCGGCCAACGACTGGCAGGTCAGTCGGGTTGGCGCACGGAAACGTCCGAGGAACCAGATAACGAATCGCCGAGTAAAGTGTGGGGCACACCGCGATCAGCGACGCTGCCAGGCCTGCGACCTGCGGTTTTGCTCCCCCGAGTGGACTCGAACCACTAACCCTGCGATTTGATCTTGAGCGGTTGGCTCGCGTTGGGACACGTTGAGCCCGCAGGTCAGGCCGAATGTGAAGCGTTGGCTGCAGCTGTTGGGGACGACTGGAGACGGGTGTATTGGGTGCGTAAAGAGTGCCCTATCGCGACAGTCGCGCGCTTACGACCGACCCCCTCCTCTCCCCCGCCGGCACGGTCAGATGCCGGCCTCCTGCCGTCTCGGCCGCCCGGGGGCAGTAAGACGTGCAAGGCAGCACTCGCGGGCGAGGAGCGCGCCGATGCGCTGCTCGTAGGCCGGGTGGGATGCGAAGAGCCGCCGCGGCCACCTGCAGCGAGCGCCCGCCAGAGCCCGAGCCGGTCGACGGGGACCACGCGGCGCGGCGCCGCACATCACTAGGCGACCGGTGCCCGCTCGGCTTCATCCACAGGCCTCCTCGCCGCAGCAGTGCCCGATTAGCGTGCCGGCCGGTGCTGACACGCGCGGTCCTCGTAATGACCGCTCAACCCCTAGGGCTTGAGGCCGGTGCGCAACGCGTCTCCGACGCAGTCGTAAGAAAAATCCGCCGCACCTGTCACTAAACGGTCCGAAACAGCGCCTTCTCCGGCTGAGAGCAACAGCCGCCGGGTGGGAGCGCCGATGTGGAAGCAGGACCGGACCGCACACACCACCGACGCGTCTCCCACTCCCGAATCGGACAACGCTGCTGAGAGCCGAGCGACCGGCGGCAGCGACGACATCGCGCCGATCGGACAGGCCGTCCGCCCCTGGATTCTCCAGGCCCTCGTCGCCGCCTACGGCGGGGACACCTATCGGCTGCTGACCGATCTCGCCGACCTGCTCGAAGCGAGCGTCGCCTACGTCGACCGGCCCACTGTCGAGGCCCATCTGGAGCGAGCGTTGTCCGACGGCGACTGGTCGGCGGTCGCCGCCCAGTTCACCGCCATGGCGTTCGACGAGCACGTCGGGGATGCCGGCACCCTTCGCACCGACTGGATCGAGGACAGGCTGCACCGAGCCGGCGTCGTCGGTCGCACCCTGCGCGCCACCGGTAGGTCGGGGCCATCGCGGCAGCCGAGGCGGCGATGAAGGTCAGTCGCACCTGCCCGGCCTGCGGCTACACCGCCGACTACTCCAGCGCCGCACTCGCCGACGCTCATTATCCCCGGCACTCGTGCGCCAAGCACCGGCGCGGCCTCGAGCAAGCCCGCCGCCGAACCGAGCGACTTCAGGCGCGAGTGACGCGCGAGTGCACCCATCCGGAAGCACGCCACGCACACGGAACCCGTGCCGCCTACGTCAAGGACCGCTGCCGCTGCACCAGGTGCACCGCCGCCAACACCGCCGCCGGTCGCATCGTCACCCGAGAGCGGATGTACGGCCGCTGGCAGCCGTACATCGACGCCGACCCCGTCCGCGAGCACATCGCTGCGTTGCGTGCGGTCGGGATCGGTGTCGAGCGCATCGCTGCCCTCGCCGGCCTCTCCGTCAGCCACACCCGTGAGCTGGCCGAGTCCGGCCGCGGCAACTCTCGAGGAACGCGGCGGGTCCGCCCAAGCACGGCCACGCGCGTGCTGAGCATCGGCATCAATGAGGCCAGCCGGGCGCCGCACAGCCGCGTCGACGCCACCGGCACCCGCCGCCGCCTACAAGCGCTCATCGCCATCGGCTGGCCCGCCGAGCTACTGGCAAACGTGCTCGGCCGCCGCCCCAACAGCTTGCACCGCAGCATGACCGGCGAGTCGGTCACCGCTCGAACAGCCCACGACGTCGCGACCCTGTACGAGCGGCTGTGGAACTGTCGGCCGCCACGGATGACCGGCGAGCAACGTGCCGCCGCAGACGCCGCCCAAGCCCACGCCGCTGCACAAGGCTGGCCGACACCGCTGGCCTGGGATGACATCGACACCGACCCCACACCGCCGGCAGTGACCGCCAGCCCCTTCCGACAGCACGAGATGGACGAGATCGCAATCGAACGTGCCGTTGCCGGTGACATCTCTTACAACGACCTCACTGCAGTCGAACAACAAGAGGTCGTCCGCCGTCTCACCGCCCGCGGTAGCTCAATCCGAGACATTGCTGCCCGGCTCGGCACCACGAAGCGGACCGTCTCCCGCCGGCGCGCATCCTTCGGCGCGGCATAACCATCGGGCTGCGGACAGGCCCGACCTTCACCGCAGCGCCGACCGGTTGGCGAGGTCGGCCTCTCGCGCGATCTTGACCGTCACTGACCGCCGCGCCCCGGGTCGTTCCCGGGATTTGCCGTTGCTCAAGGCACGTGCCTCGGCGGGCGCCCGCGACTGCCCTGCGGTATGACCGCGGCCGCGAGTCAATTGATGGCGGAAGGGACAAGCAGGTCGGAGACGTCCTCCTGCCAGAGATTCCGGCTTCGTCCCCGTACCGTCCGAATTCATGCGCATCCGTGCCCCGTGGCTCCTCGCCGTGCCCGTGATGGCTGCCTGCTCCGGCCCCGGCGACTCGGCAGTCGGCGCGGGCTCCCCGGCACCAGCGGAGGTCCCCGAGACCGTTGAGGCCACCACCATCTCGGGATGGATGGTGCTCGACGGCACGACGAACGGGTGCGGAGACGAACAGATCACCGTCGAAGTCGGCAGCGGACCACCTGAGCGCCCGACTGCGGCCATTGTCGGCTCCACCTTCTTCGGGTTCGACTGCGCGTTCCAGTTCGACATGGAAGTGCCTGTTGTGCCCTGCTACGAGGTCACGATCGACGGCACGCCGATCGGGCGCTACCCGGGAAACGGTGCGCCAGAGCGAATCGACGTGGGGCTCGTCGACCCCGCCAACGTCTACGGCCCGGAGGGGGGAAGCGAGCCCCCCACGCCGTACAGCGATGGCGACTACTGCTGACCGGGATCATCCAAAGGCGGCCACGAGCGGGGTTCCGCCTCGGCCGCTGAACTCCCAGCTGCGCCGGCTACGAGTTGTTGCTTCCCGACACAGAGCGAGGGGTTCGTTGGCGGCGGTGCTCCAGGGGTCCCTCGCGGCTACGCCCCGGCCGGCCAGACGGACCGCCCCTCGCTCGCCGCGTAGATGGCGCGAAGGACCTCCCTCGCTCTGCAACCTTTTGTCACGAAGCCGATTGCTCCGGCCTCGCGGGCTGCCCTGACTACGCACGGGCGGGCCTCTGCACTGAACATCAGCACGCTCGCGCCGGATCGTTCGGCGGTCAGCCGGCGAGTGGCCTCGATCCCGGACATGTTCGGCATGGTCACGTCCATGAGGACGACGTCGGGCTTGACCTGATCGGCGCGCTCGATGGCCTCGAGCCCGTCGACCGCCTGCCCGACGACGGAGACCCCGTCGGTTGACTCAAGCAGGTCGATGACGGCGGCTCGCACGACCGGATGGTCGTCGACGACCAGTACGCGGATCACTCGATCGCTCCGCCCCGGCTGGCGCAGGCTGCGATCATGCAGGCAAGTTACTACTAGGCCACGTCGTAGACGAGCCGGGCGCCGGAACTTAACAAATGCAGGCAACGGGGCGTTGCCCCTGTTCGCCACGGGTGGATGCTCCGGCTTCCGCCAGTGTTTCTCCTGTGACCGTACATGGGCCGCCGTCGGGGGCGGGGCCGACGCACCTGGGGCCTGGTGCAACCGTGCCGTCAAGCCGACACTGGCGCCGGGCAGCCCGCTCCCCCGTGGCGGGCTGCCCGCCATGCCCCTTGGGGCGACTGCCCACGAGAGGTGGCGGCATGTCCGACGACCGCAGCACAGCGTCGACCCGAACAGACCACCTGCGCTGTGGCTGCTGTGGACAGGCCCGCGCACGAAGCCGTCTGGCGGAACTCGGCGATACCCCGGGGACCTTCATCTGCACCCGCTGCGCGCTGTGGGCCGCCGGTCGGATCGCCCGCTCCTCGCGACTGGGCAAGCTCCGCCGTCGGCTACCGCACCGACACCCAAGACCCGGCGTGCTGACGGCCGTCCCTGTGCTCGCCGCGACCGACCTCGACCGAACCGCTGAGCTCTACAGCGCAGCCGGCTTCGACGTGACGGGCCGCCACGACGGATACCTGGTCTTGCACGCCGGACCCGTCGAGCTGCACTTCGCCCAGGACCAGGAGACCACACCTGGCGCTTGCTACTTCCACGTCACCGATGTCGCCACAGTGCGGGAACGGCTCGAGGCCATGGTGGCCGGCTCCACCGGACCGTTGGGCGACACCGACTACGGCCTACGAGAGTTCTGGTTCACCGACCCCGACGGCAACCGGGTCCGCTTCGGCTCCCCAGTCAGCTAGAGGTAGCGACAGACAGTCGCGGGATCGCAGCGGGCCGGCTCGACCGTGGTCGCGTCCGCCTGCAGCTGGGCAACCGTGCCCCGCAGCTCCTGGAGCTCGGCGATCTGACGGTCCAGGTCACTCAGTCGGTCGCTGAGCAGCTCCTGCACGTGCTCACATGGCGCCTGGCCGCCGTCGCGGATCTGCAGGATCTCTCGGATTTGCGCGAGGGTCAGCCCCGCGCTCTGGCTGCGGCGGATGAAGGCGAGGCGGCTGATGATCTCGGGCGGGTAGTCCCGGTAGCCCGCCCCCGTTCGGTCCGGAGACGGCAGTAGCCCTGCCTCTTCATAGAAGCGCAGCGCCTTGGTCGTGGTCCCGGTGGCCTCCGCTAATTCACCGATCCTCATGATCCCGTCCGTCCCGCCAACATGCACTTGACCTTCCCCTGCACTGGAAGGTCCAACCTAAGTCGAGTCCGTCAATGCGAGGCGCAGGAGGTGCACGGTGGACAAGGACTACGACGTCGATCTGGCGGTGATCGGTTCAGGTGGCGCGGCGATGTCCGCGGCCATCGCCGCCCGTCAGGCAGGCGCCAGCGTGGTGCTGATCGAGCGGGCGACCCTGGGCGGTACCTGCGTGAACATCGGCTGTGTCCCGTCCAAGACGCTTCTGGCCGCGGCCGGCGCCCGTCACAGCGCGGCCACCAATCCCTTCGCCGGCGTCCCGACGTCCGCCGGAGGAGTGGACCTGGCCGCCTTGATTGCGCAGAAGGACGAACTCGTCGCCGACATGCGCCAGGCCAAGTACGCCGACGTCGCTGCCGCCTACGGCTTCGAGGTCCGCCCCGGCCACGCGCGATTCCTCGACCGCGACACGATGGCCGTCAACGGCGAGCCGCTGCGGGCCCGGGCCTACCTGCTGGCGACCGGCGCGGAGCCGGCCCGGCCGGATCTGCCCGGCCTGGGCGCCGTGGATTGCCTGACGTCCACGACCGCGATGGAGCAGACCGAGCTGCCCGAGTCGCTCGTCGTGATCGGCGGCGGTTTCGTCGGGATGGAGCAGGCTCAGCTCTTTGCCCACCTGGGCGCGAGGGTCACGATCGTGGGTCGCCTGGCTCCCCACGCCGAGCCGGAACTGACCGAGATCCTCCGGAGAGTGTTCGCCGACGACGGCATCACGGTGTTCGAGGAGCACGCCACCGAGGTCCGCTCGGACTCAGGCGGTGTCCTCGTCACGACAGCGTCCGGCCACGAGGTGCGCGGCCAGCGGTTGCTGGTCGCTACCGGGCGTCGGGCGCGTACCGAAGCTCTGAATCTCGACGCGGGTGATGTGAAGACCGACGGTCGTGGCTTCGTCGCCGTCGACGAGCACCAGCGCACCTCCAATCCTCGGGTCTTCGCTGCCGGCGACGTCTCGGGCGCTCCGCAGTACGTCTACGTCGCCGCTGCCGGCGGCCGCGTCGCCGCTCTGAACGCGCTGGCCGGTAGCCCGGCGGAGGGGCAGGCCAGCATCGACTACACCGGCCTTCCTGCCGTGATCTTCACCCGGCCACAACTGGCCTCGGCCGGGCTCACCGAGACCGAGGCGATCGAGCGGGGCCACGTCTGTGAGTGCCGAGTGCTCGGCTTCGACGACGTGCCCCGGGCACTGGTCAACCGGGACACCCGCGGCGCGCTCAAGGTCGTCGCCGACGCCGAGACCGGCCGGGTGCTCGGCGTGCACGCGCTCGGCGAGGGCGCCGGCGAGATCATGCTGGCCGCGACCTACGCGATCAAGGCGTCCATGACCGTCGACGAGGTGGCCGACACCTGGGCGCCCTACCTCACGATGGCCGAGAGCCTGCGGATCGCAGCCGGCCTTTTCCGGAATCAGATGCCGACGTCCTGCTGTGCCTGAGGCTCCCGAACCCCAGGTAGCGCAGCGGCCGGCTCGCTCTCGGGCGCCGCCCTGATGCTCGTGTGCAGGGCCGCAGCGCCGCCCGGTCGCCGAACGAGCAGAACCTGGCGCCCGCAGCGACAGCAGCCTGAACTGACTCACCTGCTCCACAGACGAAAGGCACCCGCCCGTGACTGAGAACCCGAGACTCATCGGCCGCCTCGACTCCGCCGGACTGCCGGCAGACAACCTCCTCAACCGCCGAGCGGCCCTGCCCGGCCCGGTCCAGCAGCTGCACCGCCACATCCTCGGGGCCATCGCCTCCACCGGGACCCCGCCCACCATGGCGCAACTGACCGGCTGGGCCGGAGAGCTGAGCATCGAGTTGTCCCCGGCGCTGCGCGCCCTGGCCGACACCGAGCTCGTCTTCACCGACACCGAACTCACGACCGTCACCGGAGGCGTGCCCTTTGCCGCCAACAACGTCTCTGCCCACCGTGTCCACATCGCGGGCGGCCCCGCCGTGGCCGCCAACTGCGCGGTGGACGCCCTCGGCATCCCGGCCATGCTCGGCCGCGACGCCGAGATCCACTCCACCGACCCGCACAACGGCGAGCCGGTCGTGGCCACCAGCCGGGCAGGGACGTGGCAGTGGCAACCGGAGAGCGCGGTGGTCTTCGTCGGTTCGAACGGGTCCTCCGGTCCGCTCACGCAGTCCTGCTGCCCGGTCATCAACTTCTTCACCGACGAGGACAACGCCCGGGCCTACCAGCGTCAGCACCACCTCGACGGCGACGTGCTGACCATGCCGGAGGCCGCCGAGGCCGGCGCCCTGGTGTTCGGCGAGCTGCTCACCGGGAGAAAACCGGCCTGAGCCCCTCATCCCGCGACCCAAGCAAGGAGATCCGATGAGCGAGCACGTCGACGTTGCCGTCATAGGCATGGGGCCCGGTGGCGAGGTCGCGGCCAGCAGACTGCTGGCTGCCGGCCGGCGGGTTGCGGTGATCGAGCGGGAGCTGATCGGCGGTGAATGCGCCTACTGGGCCTGCATTCCATCGAAGACCGTGCTGCGCCCGCCCGAGGCCGCGGGCGAGGTCGACCGCGTCCAGGGGGCAGACGGCGCCCGCCTCGATTGGACCGAGGCGCGTGACTACCGGGACTACATGGCGCGCCACCTCGACGACACCCGGCAGGTCCGCGGCTACGCGAAACAGGGCGCCCTCGTCCTCAAGGGCGAAGCCCGACTACTCGCACCGGGGCGCCTCGACGTCGCCGGCCGTGAGCTGACCGCCGACCACGTCATCGTGGCCACCGGCTCCGACGCCGCCGTCCCGCCCATCGACGGCCTCGACACCGTCACGACGTGGACGAACCGGGAGACCTACACAGCCCACGACCTGCCCGCTCGGGCCGTCATCGTCGGCGGCAGCGCCGTAGGGGTAGAAACCGCTCAGTTCCTGACCCGCTTCGGCGTGCAGGTCACCCCCGTTCAGCGCAGCGAACGACTCCTTCGCCGGGAAGAACCCCGCGTGGGCGAGCTGGCTCAGAAGTACCTGAAGGAAGCCGGCGTCGATGTTCGTACCGGTGCCGGGCCCACGCGGGCCTACCGGGAAGGCGCCGACGGCGTGCTCGATTTGGCCGACGGCACCCAGGCACGCGGCGACGTCGTCATCCTGGCGACCGGCCGCACCCCACGCACCGAAGGGCTCGGGCTCGAAGATGCCGGCGTCACGCTCGGCGAACGAGGCGAGGTCCTGGTCGACGACCGCTGCCGAGCGGCCGACGGCGTCTGGGCGCTCGGCGACGTCACCGCCGTCATGCCCTTCACCCACGTTGCCAAGTACCAGGCCCGCATCGTCGCTGAGGCCATCGTTGGCCGGCCGCGTCCGGCTCACTATGGCGGCATCCCCCGTGTCGTCTTCGCCGACCCCGAGATCGCCGCTGCTGGGCTCACCCAGGCCCACGCCGACCAGAGAGACCTGAGCACGGCGGCCGCCGAGATCGACCTGGCCCGGACGATTGCCCGCCCGTGGACGTACGAGAACAACCCCCGAGGGCACCTGGGGCTCCTCGCCGACAAGGACCGCCGCATCCTCATAGGCGCCTGGGCAATAGGCCCTCAAGCCGGCGAATGGATCCACCAGGCGTCACTGGCGATCCGCACTCACCTCCCGATCGACACGCTGCTCGATCAGGTCGCTCAGTACCCCACCTACAGCGAGGGGTATCTCGAAGCGCTGGAGACGCTCGAGGTCTGACCAAGTGCAGGGACTGCCGGAGCGGTGCCGCTTCCCCCGCCGATTCCCCGCTACGCGGGTGCCAGAGCGGACGCGAGACCGCGCAGTCGGGGCTGGTCGATCGACTCCTGAACGCATCGGGCGAACACCCACAGCCTCAGCCTTGCCTCGTCCAGCTCCAACAGGTCAGCCATGCGCCGGATGAGGCCGGGTGGGTCAACGGTCAGCCGCTCGATGCAGTTGAGCAGGTGCTGCAGCGCGTCGTAGGTGGGGTCACCCACGTAAGGCTTGGGGTCGATGACCAGCCACGGCTGGCGCTGCGCCGCCAGCACATTCCCCGCGTGCAGATCCGTACACAGCAGCACCCCGCGGTCTGCGGTGCCCGGCAGGCTTGTGAACAGCTCCATCCCGGCGCGTGCCAACCCTGGGTCGAGAACCCCCGGGTCCGCCGAGAGCCGCTCCCAGAACTGGTCGGCCCAGGCGTCACACATGGCCTGCAGCGACCGGAACGGGAACTCGTCGGGCGATGCACTCCACAACTGCCGCAGCAGGTTGGCGACGACGACGTCCTGCTCAGGCTCGGGGAGGCTCACGTCCAGGGTGGTGCCCGGCCGGCAACGCTCGAGCAGCAGCGCGCTCGTCGAGGCCCATACGTACGAGTCGTGCACGAGGACCGCGCCCTGCCCGGCCCCGGCACGAAGGCCGGCAGCCTCATCGGCGGCCTCCTCGTGACGCCAGCCGACCTTCAGCACCAGATCCCGGCCGGCAGGGTCGCGCGCGGGCGCCACCCACGCGGACTGGCCGCCCGGCTGATACGGCTCCCCCAACTCCAGCGACCACCGCGCGACCCTGTGCTCCACGACGTCCGGCAGCGCGGCCACCCACTTTCGGCGCTCGGATGACACGTCGGCTCGGACGCTCTCGACGAGATTCGCCGGCAGCCGAAGCATCGCCACCCGTTCATCCTCCTGGTCACGCCGACAATCTCGGCCGATCACCGGCGCCATCCGTAGGTCTCGCCGCGCCCAGGCCTAGCCGCATCGTGTCTTCGCGGGACAGGATGAACCCATGTGGTCGCTTCCCGCAGCGTTCGCCGCGGTACCGGGCCTGGACCGCTGCGGCTGCTGCGGCGGCGTTTTTCCCAAGGCCCGCGTCACGCATCTGGCCTTGACGCCGGGGGTGTTCATCTGTCGCGATTGCGCCCGCTTCGCGGCCGAGCGCGGATCGCACCGCCGGTCTTAACAAGTGCAGGGCCTCTGTTGGGCGGACAACGACAGCCCCCGATCTGCGATCAGGGTCGGCGCGCCACTCAAGAGATATGGGTTCGTCAACGTGCGGTCCCACGCCACGCGTGTACGTCTCCTGCGGCTCGTAGCCCTGCCCAAGGTTCGAGATGACGATTTGGAACCTGATGTGAGGGGTGCGTATGGGGACCGAGGCGCTACGCAAGCGCGGGCTCAGGCTGGCCTGGTTCATCGTCGGCTGGGACGTAGTCGAAGGAACGGTTGCAGTCACCGCCGGACTGCTTGCCGGATCGATCGCGCTGGTCGGCTTCGGCATCGACTCGGCCATCGAGGTGTTTGCCGCATTGGTCGTGATCTGGCAACTGCGAAAAGACGGGAAGCAGCGCTACACATTGGCCCTCCGCCTCATCGCGCTGAGCTTCTTCTTGCTGGCCGGCTATGTGATCTACAAGTCGGTCTCGGACCTGATCAACGCCAACGAGCCCGATCCCTCCCCGGTGGGGATCATCCTTGCGGCCGTGGCGACGGTGGTCATGATCCCGGTGGCCATCGCCCAGAAGCGGACCGGCGAGGCTCTCGGCAACCAGGTCCTGGTGGCTCAGTCGAACGAGACGTGGGTCTCGAACTATCTCTCGATCAG
The DNA here is from genome assembly GCF_004570385.1 of Blastococcus sp. CT_GayMR19. Classification (GTDB taxonomy): domain Bacteria; phylum Actinomycetota; class Actinomycetes; order Mycobacteriales; family Geodermatophilaceae; genus Blastococcus_B. Next base: position 313,894 of record NZ_SPQL01000001.1, read on the forward strand.
CCTGCTGCTGGGACTTGGGCTCAACGCCCTGTTCGGCTGGTGGTGGGCCGATCCCCTCGTCGCACTGCTGATCTCACTCGTCGCCGTCCGCGAGGGCTGGGAAGCGTGGCGGGAAGCCCGTGAGAGCAGCGAGGAGGCGACGCGTAAGGAGGCGCGCAAATAGCGGCCCTTGCCACGAGCGCAGGCCGAACTCTGTCCTTACCTGGGGTCCGCATGCCGAGCCGGTGGCCACGCTCGTCGACGTCATCAGGCGCCCGAACATGAGGTCGCCGATCGGCCGGCCCGCTGAGTTCGGCGTCGTGCCGAGTCAACCCGCCGATCAGTCGTGCGCGTGCAAGGGCTTGCCGGCGAGGGCGAGGGCGGCCTCGCCGATGGCGTCGTTCTGGGTGGGATGGGCATGCACCAGGCGCGCGACGTCGTCGGGATAGGCCTCCCAGTTGACCATCATCTGGCCCTCGCCGATGAGCTCGCCGACCCGGGCGCCGAGCATGTGCACCCCGACGATGGGGCCGTCCTTCTCCCGCACCAGTTTGATGAAGCCGGCCGTCTGCAGCATCTGGCTCTTCGCGTTGCCCGCCAGGTTGTACTCGGTGATCTCGACCCGGTCGGCGCCGTACTGCTCTCGGGCTTGCGCCTCGGTGAGCCCCACCGATCCGATCTGCGGCTCGCAGTAGGTGACGCGGGGGATGCCGGACTCGATGATCGGTGCCGGATTCTGCCCGGCGATCTGCTCGGCGACGAAGATGCCGTGCTGGAAGCCGCGGTGCGCCAACTGCAGGCCCGGCACGATGTCGCCGATGGCGTAGACGTTGCCGACGCCGGTGTGCAGCCGCTCGTCGGTGAGGACGAAGCCGCGGTCCATCGGGATGCCGTTCTCCGCGTAGCCGAGGTCGGCGGTGGCCGGCCCGCGACCGATGGCCACAAGGAGCAGATCTGCCTCGAGAGTCTTCCCGTCCTGGGTGGTGACCACGACGCCCTCGTCGGACTGCGTCGCGGCGGCGAACATCGTGTTGGTGTGGAAGGCGATCCTCCGCTTGCGGAACGCGCGCTCCAGACCCTTGGACAGGGCCTCGTCCTCACCGGGCACCAGGCGGGGCAGGCCCTCGACGATGGTCACGTCCGAGCCCAGGGACTTCCAGACCGAGGCGAACTCGACGCCGATCACGCCGCCGCCGAGGACGATCACACTGTCGGGCACGCGGTCTAGTTCGAGCGCCTGCTCGGAGGTGATGATCCGCCCGCCGATCTCCAGGCCGGGCAGCGACCTGGGATAGGACCCGGTGGCCAGCACGACGTTGGCGCCCCGGTACTGCGCGCCGTCGACCTCGACGGTGTCCGGGGCGACGAGCCGGCCCCAGCCGCCGATCAGGTCGACCTTGCGGGACGACACCAGGCCCTGCAGCCCCTTGTACAGGCGGCCGACGACGGAGTCCTTGAAGGCATGGACGGCGGACATGTCGATGCTGCCGAAGGTGCTGACAACACCGAACGTGCCGCTCTCCCGGATGGTGTCGGCCACCTCCGCCGAGTGCAGCAGCGCCTTGGTGGGGATGCATCCACGGTGCAGGCAGGTGCCGCCGAGCTTGTCGCCCTCGATGAGCGCGACGGTCATGCCGAGCTGCGCGCCGCGCAGTGCGGCCGCGTATCCGGCGCTACCTCCGCCGAGGACGACGAGGTCGTGGTCCACAGTTCCCCTTTCCGGTGCAAGTCGATGAGGAGTGTTCCCCCGACTGTCGAGGTCGACGCGGTTCTAGAGGCCGAACGCGCCGCCCTCGACGAGGATGGCGATGCCCAGGGCGATGAGGACGATCGGGAACAGGATGTGCTCCCAGCGCTCCAGCACCTCGGCGATCGGCTTGCGCGTGGCGACGAAGCGCGCCGCGACGACCAACACCGCCACCAGGGCGAGGAACACGATCGAGTAGGCGACGATGCCGGCGGTGCCGACGGTGGCGAAGACCGGCACGTACACGCCGATGTTGTCTCCCCCGTTGGCGAACGTGACCGCGGCGATGGTGAGCACGCTGAGCGACTTGCCACTGACCTTGGCCTCGTCGTCATCGTCGTCGTCATCGCTGCGCCACACCCGCCAGGCCGCGAGCAGGCCGAGGACCAGCGGAATGAGCCCGAAGTACGGGATCGCCTCCTCCGGCAGGAAGGTGCGCGCGCCCAGGGCGACGAGCACCGCCGCGGCCAGGATGGCGCCGAAGCCCAGGTACTGGCCGACGAGGATCTTTCGGGTGGTGCCGTGCTGGCCGGCGCCCCGGGCGTAGAACAGCGACAGCACGATGATGTCGTCGATGTTGGTGACCATGAACAGGCCGATGGCCTGCAGGGTCCACGTGAGAATCTCCATAACTGCCTTCTGCTCGAGAACCTGCCGCGGACGGCCGGCTGAGTTATCTGGGTGCCGCCCGCAGTCGGTGAGGGGCGTCAGTCGCGACGTGCGACCCAGGCAGCCCCGCCAACCGACCACGGCATCGTCGTTTGACGATGCTAGCACCCCCGGACGCTTTTCCGTCCGCGCGGCTCGTGCATGGCGCGCGCGGCGACCCTCACGGGGCCCTGGCGCGGGGTGCCGACTGCCGTCGAAGTGGGCTACCGGCCAGCCAGGCTGCCGCTCTGCTGGACACGAACCCCTGTGGCTGCTATTCATCGTCTACTGGCGATGCCGACGAGCCTAGGCGATGGAGTGATCCGCATGCTCATGAACCGCGTGGAGACAATCGTCGTGAACAGCGGTGCCCGGCGTGCGCTGCAGCGGTGGTACGAGACGCCGGCTCTCCTGCGGCTGGGCGGGCAGCTGGCGCCGGGGGCACGAGCTCTCGAGCTGGGCTGCGGTGCCGGCTACGGCGCCGAGCTCATTCTCGAGCGGTTCGGCGCCGACCGAGTTGACGCAGTCGACCTGGATCCTGCGATGGTGGACCGGGCGCGGCGCCGGCTGGCCCGGCACGGCGAGCGGGTCCGGCTCGCCACCGGGGATGTCACCGACTTGCGACGCACGCTCGACGCAGCCGACGGCAGCTACGACGCGGTGTTCGACTTCGGGATCCTGCACCACGTCGAGGACTGGCAGGCGGCAGTCCTCGACGTCGCGCGAGTGCTGCGCCCTGGAGGCCGCTTCTACTTCGACGAGGTCACCGCCGACGCGCTGGCCACCCGCGGCTACCGATGGCTCTTCGACCACCCCACGCAGAACCGATTCACCGCTGCCGAGTTCGTCGCCGAGCTCGAGCGGCAGGGCCTTGCCCTCGGCCGACGATGGCGGACCCGGATACGTGGCCACTATGTCCTCGGCGTGGCCGACCGGGTCGCCTGAGGCGGCAATGATGCGTCCCCCGCTCTCCCCGCGACGCACCGCCGCCAGGAACACGTCGGCGGACCCGCACGTCCTGCCCGTGCTGCTGGACGCAAGGCGCACCTACCGCGCGGGGCCGGCTGCGGTCGCCGAGCGCCAGCGCGCGCGGCTGGCCGATCTGATCGCCTTCACACGCACGCGGTCGCCCTTCTACCGGCAGCTGTACGCCGGGCTGCCGGAACGCATCGAGGACCCGTCGTTGCTGCCGGTGACGAGCAAGCGCGAGCTGATGGCGCGGTTCGACGAGATCGTCACCGATCATCGGGTGACCCGACAGGCGATGGAGGCGTTCGTCGCCGACACCACGCTGATCGGGCAGCCCTTTCTGAACGCCTACACCGTGGCGACCACGTCGGGCACCACGGGCATCCGCGGGATGTTCCTCATCGATCAGCAGGCCTTGGTGGTGGCAACCGCAATGGCCGGCCGCATGCTGGCGAGCTGGCTGCGGCCGCGGGACGCGTTCCGCATCGTCGCCGGCCGCGGCCGCACGGCGATGGTGAGTGCAAGCGGCGGGCACTTCGCCTCGGCCGCCGCAGCGGCCCGGCTGCGCAACACCCGTCGGGGCGCCCGCACGGTACGGCTGTTTCCCGTGCAGACCCCTCTGACCCAGCTCGTCGCGGAGCTCAACTCCTTCCGTCCGGCCCTGCTCGCCCCCTACGCCAGCACCGCCGCTCTGCTGGCCAGCGAACAGCAGGCCGGGCGGCTGCACATCAACCCTGTGCTGGTGACCCTGTCCGCCGAGGGGCTCGCCCCCGACGAACGGCGGAGGATCGCCGACGCGTTCGGAGCGACCGTGGGCAACTCGTATGCCGCAACCGAATGCCCCTTCCTCAGCTTCAGCTGTCGACAGGGTTGGCTGCACGTCAACAGCGACTGGGCCATCCTCGAGCCGGTCGACGCCGATCACCGGCCGGTTCCGCCCGGGCGGCAGTCCCACACGGTGCTGCTAACCAACCTGGCCAACCGGGTGCAGCCGATCCTGCGCTACGACCTCGGCGACAGCGTGCTTACTCGATCTGATCCCTGCGCGTGCGGTAATCCGCTGCCGGCGATCCAGGTGCAGGGCCGCGCGGCCGACGTCCTCACCTTTCCGGATGCGCACGGCTCATCGGTGACCATCACGCCGCTGACCCTGTCCGCCGTACTCGACCGGATCCCCGGCGTCGAGCTGGCCCAGATCATGCAGACCGCTCCGACCGGGCTCAGCGTGCGTCTCCGGCCGGCAGCCGGCGCCGACCGCGAACAGGTATGGCGCAGCCTCGCAACGGAGATCGACAGACTGCTGCGCGCGCACGGACTCGACGTCGCCCTGCACCTCGACGGGGCGCCACCGCAGCCGACGGCCGGTGGCAAGTACCGGCTGGTCCAGCCGCTGCGGTCGAACGACATCACCGAGAGCTGAGGCGGCGGGCGCACGTTGCCCTGGAGCACGCGCACGGCCTATCATCGCCTTGTGACGATGAAAGCGCATGTCCAGGAGTCCGTGGAGGTCTCGTCCGGCCCCGCGGTCGACGAGGCGCGGGCTCTGTCGCCGGCCGCCTCGCTGTTCCACAGCCTCTCCGATCCGGCTCGGCTGGCGATCCTGCGCCACCTCGCCGCAGGCGAGCACCGGGTCGTGGACCTCACGGCCCATCTGGGCCTGGCCCAGTCGACCGTGTCCGCGCATCTCGCCTGTCTCCGCGACTGCGGACTGGTGACGTCCCGGCCGCAGGGCCGCGCGTCGATGTTCTCGCTCGCGACCGAACCGCACCTGATGGAGCTCCTCGGGGCAGCCGAGCGGCTGCTGACCGAGACCGGCGACGCCGTCGACCTGTGTCCCACCTACGGCTCCGCCGCCCGGCGCCGGCCTCGGGCGGACTGACCATGGCGCCCGCCGGCGCGCTGATCCGGACCGGAACCAACCGGTCGATCCCCGGAGTGACGCGCCACGGCGACCCGTCCGCAAGGGCGGGGTAGGAGCCGCTCGTGCCGACTCCCCCCTCGCTGCCTCCCGAGATGCTGCTGCGGTACACCGACCTGCCCGAGGGCCGCGTCCGCACGCGGGTGCTCGGCCGACGGCGCCCGGACGTCCCGCCGGTCGTGGTCGTGCAGGGCATGGCTGTTTCGGACTACCTGCTGCCGGCCTGTGCCGCCCTCGGCGAGTGGACCGAGGTGCACCTGCTCGACCTGCCCGGCTACGCCGGCAGCGGCGAGCCGACGCGCCACCTCGATGTCCGGAGCTATGGAGAAACGGTCGCGCACTGGCTGGAGGCTGCAGAGCTCGACCGAGCCGTGGTCGTGGGCCACTCGAGCGGCACCCAGGTCGCGGCGTGGGCCGGCGTGCTGTGCCCTCAGCGAGTCGCCGCCGTCGGCCTGGCGAGCCCGACCATCGACCCGATGGCGCGGTCCCTCCCGAGATTGCTGTTCCGCTGGCGCCTGGACGCTCGAGCGCCGTCACCGGGTCTGGAGGCCAACCACATCCCGGAGTGGAAGCGTGCGGGGCCGGGCGGGATCGGTCACCTGGTGAAGGTGCATCTCGCCGATCATCTCGAGGATCAGGTCGGGCGCCTGCCCATGCCGATGCTCGCCATCCGGGCCGCGGACGATCGGCTCAGCAGCGAGAGCTGGGTGCGCGACCTCGCCCGGCTAGCACCGGACGGCGACCACGTGAGCGTTCCCGGCGCGCACGCCTTCGTCTGGCTCGATCCCTCCGCGTGGTCGGAGCCGCTGCGTCGGCTCGCCGACCGAGCCGGCTCCGCGCTCCGATGATTGCGAGCGGCCAGCGGGACGGTGGGGGCCTCCCCCGCGCCGGGCACGGGGTCCTGGAGTGACGGACCTGCCGCCGGAGAAGGCGGTCGCGTCCTTCGACTCGGCCAGCGCGCTGCTCGCCGCCCTGGCACGGGCACTTCAGGGACGGGACTTCCCGCACCTGGGGCAGTCCCGGCTCAAGGTTCCGCTGGTCCGCGCCGGCGCCCTGCTTCCCCTCCCCCTGCGACGTCGGGTGTACGCGAAGGCAAGCGGCCGGGAGGGCGTTCCCCCGGACCGGCTGGGCCAAATCGACCTCGAGCGGGTCGCCGCCTGGATCACCGACCACTATCCCGCCCGGCGCTATCCGGCGGTGCTCATCGGCTCCTCCAACGGCGCGCTGTCCCATCTCGCCGCCGCCGCCGGCCTGCCCTGGCTACCGCAGACCCTGCTGGTGCCGGTGCGACGTCCGGGGGTGGACCCCCGCGACGTCGGCGCCGCTCTGGAGTTCGGTGCCCGGCACGCGCCGCCCCTGCTGGATCGCAACCCCACCATCGAGTTGCACCACATGCACGACCCGAACCAGGACGCGCTCAGCGCCTCCCAGATGGCGTACTTCCGCATCAAGTGGCACACGCTGCCCCGGGCGTACGAGCGCTTCCTCGTCGACCGGCTGGAGCCCGGCGCGCCGATCATCGTCGTGCGCGACCGGTCATCGTGGCCCGTGACGCGCGTGGGACCGCGGCACGTGTTCCAGTACGGGGCGCACGGCGGTATGACCGCCGCGGAGTACGCGGCCGAACCCGGCGCCCCGCCCACCGACGAGGTCGCTGCGGAGGCCGAATGGGGTTTCGCCGACGCGCTCGGGGACGACGTCCACACCTGGGCGATCCGCAACGGGCACCCCGTGGTCGACGTGCGCTACGACCACCCGCAGGACCCTGCCGCCGGAGTCGCGGACGCCTTCCGCGCCTGGCTACAGGAGCGCGGCGAGCCCGCCCAGCGGCTGCTGGTGAGTTCCTTCATCGTGCACGATCCCTGGCGGACGATCACCACCGCGTCGGTACCGTTCTGGACGTTCTTCCCGGTGCGTCAGGCGGCACAGGACCTCGCGAATTACCTCGACCGCGCCTCCTACGACGACGTCGACGTCCTCCTGTTCAGCAACGGAGTCCCGTCCCGCGGCCAGGTCGACGCCCGATCGTGGGAACGTCTCGCCCAGCGCGCACGGCGACGCGGACGACTGCTCGGCGTGGACGCCGACGCGTTCCCGGCAGACTTCGCCGCCTTCGCCCGCTACGGCCCCGCCCTCCGGTCACTGCCCCCGGCCACCGTCCCGTGGTCGCCGCTGAGCGTGGCCGACCTGCTGGCCGGCCTCGACGCCGCCCCTCAGATCTCGGTGACCCGTTCGGATTCGAGCCCGCCTTCCGACCCGCAGGCGTGAGAACCCTCCACTCCGCCCCGGCCGCCGGACTGATCGCTGCTCCATGTCGTCTCGACGAACCACTCCTGAAAGGGATCACCCCATGACCGATGGCGCCCGGGAAGTACAGCGACGCATAGCCCAGGAACTGGGGGTGCTGTCCGAATTCGACCCCGCCCATGAGGCGGACCGCCGCAGCCAGTTCCTGGCAGACCTACTGGCAGCCAGCGGCCTCCGCACCCTGGTTGTCGGCATCAGTGGCGGCGTGGACTCCGCGACGGCGGGCATGCTCTGCCGCCGTGCGGTGCGACGTCGCCCCTCGGGGGCTGCCGCACTGGTGGCGGTGCGCCTGCCCTACGGACGACAGCACGACGAGGTCGACTGCGGAGCGGTCCTCGACGCCATCGAGCCCGACCACCTGTTCACCGTCGACATCCGCCCGGCCAGCGATGCCGCCCTGGCCGGGCTGACCGCGGCGGGGCTCCGCTTCCCCTCCGCCGACAGAGAAGACCACGCGCTGGGCAACATCAAGGCGCGCCAGCGGATGGTCGCCCAGTACGGCATCGCCGCCGCGCTCGACGGCCTGGTGATCGGCACCGACCACGCCGCCGAAGCCGTCACCGGCTTCTTCACCAAGTTCGGCGACGGAGGAGTCGACGCCAACCCGCTGGCCGGACTGACGAAGCGCCGGGTGCGCGGACTCGCCCGACACCTGGGCGTGCCCGAACACATCGTGGACAAGACGCCGACCGCGGACCTGGAGTCCCTGCGCCCACAGCTGCCCGACGAGGAAGTCCTCGGCCTCAGCTACGAAGAGATCGACGACTTCCTCGAAGGCCGTCCCGTCCGCCCCGAGACCCAAGCCGAGATCACCCACCGCTACACCGCCACGGCCCACAAGCGCACCGGGCCGATCACGCCCCCGCGCTGACGCGGCGGGTCAGGCTGCCTCTCGGCCGGAAGGCGAACCCGAGTCCGTTGGCGGCGGGGACTCAACTGCACCCGAGCGGGCGAGCCGCTTCTCCGCCGCGTCACTACGCCAAGCCGTCAGCGCGAACAACAGTGCGCCGGTGACGATCGCGGTGTCGGCGAGGTTGAACGTCGGCCACCAGCCAGTGTGCAGGTAGTCGGTGACCACCCCGTCCGCGGCGCGGTCGGCGAGGTTGGCCACCGCGCCACCCAGGATCAGGGCCAGCGCGGCGAGCTGGGCTCGGCCGCCGTGATGTGCCGCGCGCCAGGCGAACACCGCCACCGCCGCGGTAATCGTGGCGGTGACGGCGATGACCAGCCAGGCCGGGGCCTCCGCGCCGACGGAGAACGCGACACCCCGGTTGTAGCCCAGCCGCAGGTCCACCGGCCCGAGCTCCACCCCGGTCGCCGACAGGTCCTTCTGCGCCCAGGCCTTCGCGGTGAGGTCCACCGCCGCCACTCCCGCCGCGGCCGCCGCCACCCACAGTCGCCGACGGACCGGCCGGACCCGCCCGGGACCGGGGCCCCCGGCCCCGGTCACCGGACGGCGCCGGTCAACTCGACGGGCGCCGGCGCCGGGGCGGCGGACACCGAGGCCAGCGGCTTCGTCCGGCCGGCGCGCACGCCGTTCGCGATGACGAAGACCTCGGCGACCTCGTGCACCAGCACGACCGCGGCCAGGCCGAGAACGCCGAACAGCGCCAGCGGCATCAGACCGATCACGATGCCCAACGACAGGCCGACGTTCTGCAGCATGATCCGGCGCGCGCGGCGGGCGTGGCTGAATGCCTCCGGCAGGTGGCGCAGGTCCTCGCCCATGAGCGCCACGTCGGCGGTCTCGATCGCGACGTCGCTGCCCATCGCCCCCATCGCGATGCCCAGGTCCGCGGTGGCGAGCGCCGGGGCGTCGTTGACGCCGTCACCGACCATCGCGGTGCGCCGCTGACCACGCAGCTCGGCGACCAGACGCGCCTTGTCCTCCGGGCGCAGCTCCGCGTGCACCTGCTCGATGCCCACCTCCCGCGCCAGGGCCGTGGCGGTGGCGGTGTTGTCACCGGTCAGCATGGCCACGGTGTAACCGTCGCGGCGCAGCTGAGCGACGACCTCCGCCGCCTCCGGACGCAGCTCGTCGCGCACCGCGACCGCACCGACGAGCTGCCCGTCGACCTCGATGAGCACCGCGGTCGCGCCGGCGTGCTGCATCCGCTGCACGTCCCCGGCGAGCACGCCGGCCTCGATCCAGCCGGGACGGCCCAGCCGCGCCGGGCGGCCGCCCACCCGTCCGACCAGCCCGGCTCCGACGACGGCCTCGACGTCGTCGGCCGGTGTGACGCCGGGAACCGCGGCCAGGATCGCCTGGGCGAGGGGGTGCTCGCTGCGGGCCTCCAGTGCGGCGGCGACGTCCAGCACCTGCTCGCGGGGTACCCCCGGGACGGTGGCGACCTCCACCACCGAGGGCCGGTTGCGGGTCAGCGTGCCGGTCTTGTCCAGCGCAACCCCGCGGATCGCGCCGAGTGCCTCCAGGGCCGCGCCGCCCTTGACCAGCACGCCCAGGCGGCTCGCGGCGCCCACCGCGGCGACGACGGTGACCGGCACGGAGATGGCCAGCGCGCAGGGAGAGGCTGCCACCAGCACGACGAGGGCGCGCTCGATCCAGACGAGGGGATCACCGAGCAGGCTGCCGATGCCGGCGATGACCACCGCCGCGATCATCACGCCGGGCACCAGCGGCTTGGCGATCCGGTCGGCGAGCCGCTGGGCCTCGCCCTTGCGGGACTGCTCGGCCTCCACGATCCGCACGATGCGAGCCAGCGAGTTGTCCTCAGCGGTCGTGGTGACCCGCACCTCGAGCACACCGGTGCCGTTGATGGACCCAGCGAAGACCTCGTCGCCCGGCCCGGCCTCCACCGGCACCGATTCGCCGGTGATCGCCGAGACGTCCAGGGCGGTGCGCCCGGTGCCGATGACGCCGTCGGTGGCGATCCGCTCCCCGGGCTTGACCACCATGACGTCGCCGACGCGCAGCTCGCCGGGGGCCACGACCTGCTCGACACCGTTGCGACGCACGGTCGCCTGCTCCGGCACCAGGGACAGCAGCGCGCGGAGCCCGCGGCGGGTCTTCGCCAGCGAGTACTCCTCCAGGCCCTCGCTGATCGAGTACAGGAAGGCCAGCATCGCGGCCTCGGCGACCTCGCCGAGCAGCACCGCCCCAACTGCGGCGATCGTCATCAGCGTGCCGACACCGATCTTGCCCTTAGCCAGCCGGCGCAGCGTCGAGGGGACGAAGGTCCAGGCCCCGACCGCCAGGGCGGCCACCTCGAGGCCGAGCTGCAAGCCGGGACGGTCGGCGCCTCCGGCGAACAGCGCCCCCACCAGGAGCACACCGGCGACCGCCGCGGCCTGTAGCTCCCGGACCTGCCAGAACCGTTCGGCCTCGTGCTCCTCGGCCTCCTTGCCGGCCGGGGTCGTCTCGTCGTCGCCGCAGCCGCAGGCGTCGCTCATCGGGTGCTCTCCTCGTCGTGGGTGGTCTCGGCCGTGGTGGCGGGTCGGGGCTCCGGCCGGGGGTCCCCGAAGCCTGGGCACAGGGCGACCGCGTTGCCGGTGGCGGCGAGCAGCGATTCCGCCGTGGTGAGCAGGTCCAGCAACTCAGGGTGAGTCAGGGAGTACACCGAGGCGCGGCCTCGGGGACGGAAGTCGACCAGGCCGCAATCCCGCAGGCATGCCAGGTGCGCCGACACCGTGGACTGCGCCAGGCCGAGCTCCGCAACGAGATCGACCACTCGGGCCTCGCCCTTGGCGAGGCGCCGGAGCAACGCGAGGCGGGTGGAGTCACCCAGGCCGGAGAACAACGCCGCCGCCGGCGCCAGGGCTGCTCGCGGGGCGGCATCTGCCGGTACCTCAGTGATCGTCACCCGACGATGATAACGCGACACCACGGTGGAACAAGGCAGGCGCACTTCTGTCCGCCGCCTGCAGACGCCCGCCAACTATCCGACCTGCGCTCATGAGTGAAATTGCGGGGGTCCCGGTGTGTGCTCGCCCAGTCGGCCGGCGCTCCCTGACAAGCCCTGACAATGGCTTAGCTGTAATGGATACGTAGCCGGGGAGGTCCGGCCGGGCCGACGACGTCTCACTCAGTCGACGCCGCCGTAGGAGTGCAGGCCGGTTGAGACGAGGTTCACGAAGAGGAGGTTGAACACGAGGCTGGCGAATGCCAGCAGGTTGATCCAGGCCGCCGGCTTACCGCGCCACCCGGTGGTGGTGCGCGCATGCAGGTAGACGGCGTAGAGCACCCAGGAAATGAAGGCCCAGGTCTCCTTGGGATCCCATCCCCAGAACCGGCCCCAGGCACTCTCGGCCCAGATAGCCCCGGCGATGACGGCGAAGGTCCAGATCGGAAAGCCGAAGACGGCGGTGCGGTGGGCGACACGGTCCAGCACCGCCGCGGCAGGCAGCTTCACGGCGAGGCCGGTCGCCCGCGCGCCTTCCGCTGCGAGCCGCTTGTCGTGGCGCACCCTGACGAGGTAGAGGGCGCTGGCCACGCCGCTGACCATGAGGATGCCGAAGGAGACGATGGCCGCGGAGACGTGCACCGCGAGCCAGTCCGACCGCAGCGCTGCGATCAGCGGACCGGCGGCGGCGTACAGATAGAGACCGATCAGGACGAGCCCGAAGACAGCGAAGCCCAGGACAAAAGCGCCCATGCGGCGCGCCCCGGGGACCCGCGTCGCGACGACCAAGTAGGCGACGACTCCGATGAGCACCGACGCCGTTCCGAACTCGTACATGTTGCCCCAGGGCACCCGACCCGTGGCCGCGCTGCGGGTGACGAGCACCCCGGCGTGGAGCACCGCGCCCAAGGCGGTCAGGGCGAGGCCGGCGAGACCCCACCGGCGCGTCGGCGCGATCCCCTCGTTCGGCGTCGGTAACGCCTCACTCGGCCGGAGGTCGTCGCTGCGGGAGGGGGCGCCGACATGCGCCTCCACAGCCGAGGAGCGCCTTTCGGCCCACCGGGTGCCGTGGCGTCCGAAGGCCAGTTCGGCACTGAACAGCAGCACCGCAATCGAATAGACGGCGATGGTGGCGCTGAACAACGAGTCCGACAGTGCCGACAGCCCATCGGGTGTCATACCGGGTCCTTCCTGGGCGCCACATGGCGCCGCCGATCGGGTGACCACAAGCAGCTCGGCAGCGAGGGTGGGGCGAGCGGTGCCCTGCCGAACCTGAGAACGCCGTCCATCCTCGCAGTTGCTCCTATCCCGGATAGTAGGCACCCGGATTCCGCGCTGCTCGTCCCGCGGGCACGACCGGCCCGACGACCCGAGCCTGGCCTCTACTAGGGCACCTAGTAACGTGTCCCCAGCATCCCCTCCCTCGGCCGACCCCGCCGCCCGGTCAGGATCAGCAGTAACCAGTCCGCCGACGCCAGGCGGCGCGTGAAGGAGCCGCCGTGAGCACCCACTCGAGGGCCCGGCCGACTCCGACGGTGCCGGTCCGCAGCCAGGCCGGAGCGAGGATGCCGTGACCGACGTGCAGACGCGTCGGCCGGCACGGCCGCCGGCCATCCCGTCCCGGGGCCCGCTGCTGAAGCTGGGACACTGGCTGCTGCGCCGCTGGCGGTGGTTGACAAGCATGCGGACGGCGGTGGTGCTGCTGTTCCTGCTGGCGCTCGCGGCTGTACCGGGCTCGCTGTTCCCGCAGCGGTCGCTGACCCCCAGCGCGGTGGCCCGGTACTTCCGGGAGAACCCCGACCTGGCGCCCGTCCTCGACTGGCTGGGCATGTTCGACGTCTTCACCAGCCCGTGGTTCTCGGCGGTCTACCTCCTGCTGTTCGTCTCGCTGATCGGCTGCCTGGTGCCGCGCTGCATCGAGCACCTGCGGGCCGTGCGGGCCGATCCGCCGCCCGTGCCGCGGCACCTGCACCGACTGCCGGTTCACGCCACCGCCGAGGTGTCGCTGCCCGCGGAGGCCGTGGCCGCGCGAGTCGAGGCCGACCTGCGGGCGGCGCGGTTCCGGGTGTCCCGGCGCACCACCGCCGACAGCGTGGAGATCTCGGCCGAGCGTGGCCGGGTGAAGGAGACCGGCAACCTCGTCTTCCACCTCTCGCTGCTGGCGCTGCTGGTCGCGCTGGCCGGCGGCAAATTGTGGGGTTACGAGGGCAGCATCTTGGTCACCGAGGGAGACGGCTTCTGCAACTCCTTCCAGCAGTACGACCGGTACGTCGCCGGGCCGTTGGTCGATCCGGACAGCCTGACGCCGCTCTGCTTCGACCTGCAGGACTTCCGCGCCACCTACGAACTCAACGGCACGCCGGCCTCGTTCACCGCCGACATCCGGGTGCAGGCCGAACCGGGAGTACCCACGGAGCAGACGACGATCGGCGTCAACGACCCCTTCCGCTCCGACGGCGACCGCCTGTACGTGACCGGGCACGGCTTCACGCCCCTGTTCACCGTGACGCTGCCGGACGGTCAGGTCTTCGAGGAACTCTCGGCGCCGTTCCTGCCCACAGACAGCACCACGTTCGCCAGCGAGGGGGTGGTGAAACTCCCCGACCTCGGGGACGGTTCCGGTGACGGCTTCGCCCTGGAGGGCTTCTTCGCCCCGACCGGCCTGGTCCAGGGCGGCGTCCTGACCTCCGTGGACGCGCGGCCGCTCAACCCGCAGGTCGCCATCATCGGCTACCGCGGCTACCTGGGGCTGGAGAGCGGTGAGCCGCAATCGGTGTTCACACTCGATCAGACCCAGATCGACGTGGGGGCGCTGAACCGGATCGGCGAGGGCAACCTGGGCATCGGGGAGAGTGCGACACTCGAGGACGGCACAGTGGTCCGGTTCGACGGGTTCCGGGAGTTCGCAGCCCTCCAGGTCTCGCACGATCCAGGGCAGGTCGGCGTCCTCATCAGCGCCATCAGCATGCTGCTCGGGCTCCTGGCGACCCTGCTGGTGCGCCGCGAACGAGTCTTCGCCCGAATCTCAGACACCCAGATGCCCCACGGGGACTCGAGTCGACCGACGACCGTCTCCCTGGCGGGACTCGCTCGGGGCGGAAACGCCGATGCTCACGAGCGACTCCGCGAACGCTTCGCAGGCCTGCTCGATGACAGCCCGTCCCGGCTGGCGGCCGGCGCCACCGCGCCATGACCCGGACGGAAGAGACGGCCTCGACTGCCACCCGGCGTAGGGAAGCACCGACGACGGCCCACGGCGGACGTAATCGATGGCTGCCCGGCTGGCAGCGCCTGCTCGCGGGACTGGCCGCCGGGGCGCTGCTCGCGGGCAGCATGCCACCGCGCACGGCGTGGTACCTGGCGCCGGCCGGTGCCGCCGCCCTCACCTGGGCGCTGCTCGGTCTGCGGTGGCGGCGGCGGCTGGTCCTGGGCGCAGTGGCCGGGGTGGGCTTCTTCGCGCCGACGCTGTCCTGGCTCACCGGCTTCCACCCGGCCGGCTTCGCCGCCGTCCTGGTGCTCGAGGTAGCCCTGTTCGCCGCAGCGATGCTGCTGGTCGATCCCGGCCGGGGGCGCTGGTGGACGGTCCCGGCGGCGCTGGTGGCGCTGGAGGCGGTGCGCGCCCGGTTCCCGTTCGGTGGCTTCCCTCTCCCGGGGATGGCCCTGGGGCAGCTCGACGGCCCCTTCGCGGCGGCCGCGCCCCTCGCGGGCTCGCTCCTAGTGGCCGGGCTCGCCACTGGCGCCGGAGCGGCAGTGACCGGGCTGGTCGTGGCCCGCCGGCGCGTCCGCGCGCTGGTGCTCGTCGCGGCACTTGCCGCCCTGAGCACCGCCGGCATCGTCGTCGCGCAACCGGGGGGCACATCGACCGGCCAGCTGCGGGCCGCCGTGGTGCAGGGTGGTGGTCCGCGTGGCATCCCCGCCGTCGAGGCTGATGAGCAGGCGGTCACCGAGCGGCTGTTCGACGTCAGCGACGCCCTGCCCCCCGACCTCGACCTCGTGCTGTGGCCGGAGAGCAGCGTCGTGGTGACCGGACCGGTGGCCGAGACCGGCGAGGCCGACCGGGTCGCGGCACTCGCCCGGCGCACCGGCGCCACCGTCGTGGCCGGGGTCACCGAGTCGGAGTCGACGACCTTCCGGAATGCCGCGGTGGCCTGGGGACCGGACGGCCGCATCCTGGATCGTTACGAGAAGGTGCACCGGGTGCCGTTCGGGGAGTACATCCCGGCCCGCGGCCTGTTCGAACGACTCTCGGACATGACGGCGCTCGTTCCCCGGGACGCCGTTCCCGGTCGCGGTCCGGGGTTGCTGGACACGGTCGCCGGGCCGCTGGGCGTGGTCATCTCCTATGAGGTCTTCTTCTCCGATCGCGCCCGTGCCGCGGTCACCGCCGGCGGCCAGGTGCTGCTGGTACCGACCAACGCTGCTTCCTACACCACCGAGGAGGTGCCGGCGACCGAGGTAGCGGCCGCCCGGATGCGGGCCAAGGAGATGGACCGCGCGGTGCTGCAGGCCGCGCCGACCGGCTACACCGCGATCGTCCTGCCCGACGGCAGCGTCGGCGGGCAGGGAGAGCTCAGCACGCCGGAGCTGCTCACCGCCACGATCCCGCTGCGTACCGGCCTCACCCCCTATGCCCGCACTGGCGACCTCCCTGTCCTGTTGGTTGTCGCATCGGCTCTCATCGCCTTTCCGGTCCTTCGCCGACGGCGCCGGAAGCACCGGGCGGCCGACGCCTGACGGTGAGTACGTACGTGGAGGGGACCCCTCGGATAGAGTCCAGCTCTCCGCTCGTCGACGGTCGTACACGTCCGCGGCGACCGGCCAATGCCGACCGCTGTGCCAGGCAGACCGCCGGCTTGTGAATCAGCGGTCGGCGGGACGGACGCGCAATCCGGCCAGGGTGACGTCCACGAGCCGGTGCACAGCCGCCTCGGTCGGCAGGCTGCCCGCCGCACTGAGGGCGTGCAGGCAGAAGTGCGCCAGCTCGTCCGGCGCGACGTCGTCCCGAAGCTGGCCGGCCTCGGCGGCCTCGGTCAGCACGTCCCGGAACAGGTCGACCAGTTGTCGCTGCGCGCGGGTCACGTGCTCGCCCCGATGCAGCAGGGCACCTAGTTCCGGCGTGCCATGACGCGCACGGTGGTAGGCGATGAGCGCGTAGCCCTCCACGACGGCCGCCAGCCGCTGCTGGGCGTCGCCGGGCTGCTTGCGGAACTCTTCGAGGCGCTCGAAATGCGCGGTGACGTGCCGCTCGTGACCGGCGGCCAGGATCGCCTCGACGTCGGGGAAGTACTTGTACAGCGTCGCCCGCCCGATGCCGGTGGCCTCGGCAATCTGCGACATCGTCACCGACAGCAGCCCGTGCTCGGACACCAGCGCCCAGGTGGTGTCCAGGATCGCCTCGTGGACCGTGCGGCGATGCCCTTCGATTGTCTCGCTCCACAACTTCGGCACGCCCGAAGCATACGTTGCGACGCTACCCTGACGGTGTGCTTTGATGCTGGACACAGTGTCTCGATGAAGCATCAGGGTGCTGTCACTGCCGCGCGTGACCGACGGAGGACACGGAAATGACCGATCCGAACCCTGCGCCAGACCTCGACCGTGATCTCGATGGCGGAACGCCGCCGGGCATGCCGCGCTGGGTGAAGGTTTCGGCCATCGTCGTCGGCGTCCTGATCCTGGTGTTCCTGGTCCTGCAGCTGACCGGGATCGCGGGCGACCACGGACCCGGGCGGCACTCGTCCGCCGGCCTCACGCCGCCGGCCGGCGTCACCGAGTCAGCAGTGTCCGTGGATGCGCTGGCATGACCTTGTCCCCGCGCCTCCGCAAGGCGGTCCTCACCACGCACATCGCTTCCTCGGCCGGCTGGCTCGGGGCCGTCGTCGCCTACATCGGACTCGATGTCACGGCGTCGACGAGTGAGAACGTGCAACTGGTCCGTGCCGCCTACGCCGCGATGGAGGTCATCGCCTTCGCCGCCCTCGTCCCGCTGGCGCTCGCCTCGGTCGTCATCGGCGTGGTCAACGCACTGGGCACGTCCTGGGGCCTGTTCCGCCACTACTGGGTCCTGGTCAAGCTGCTACTGACGCTCGTCGCCACGGCCGTCCTCCTGCTGAAGACACCGACGATCACCTCGCTGGCGGACGCCGCAGGCACTGCCGGCGACCCGCGCACGCTGCCCGACACGCTGGCCCATTCGATCGGCGGGCTTCTTGTCCTGCTCGTGATCACCGTCCTGTCGGTCTACAAGCCTCGAGGTCTGACGCGGTACGGGTGGCGCCGACAGCAGAGCCTGCGGATCAGTGAGCGGGAGAAAGGTGCGGCGGTGGCCTCCTAGCCAGCCGGGTGGCGCGGGCCCGGCGCGCTCCACTCATCCGGGCACGACGACGGCGAGCCACAGACCTGACCCCGCGCCGAGGAGCACGGAAGCAATAGCAGCGACGTGCAAGGTGACGACAGGAGCCGTGCGGACCGCGCGCCCAACCGTCACGGTGCTAGCCCCGCCGTCGGTGCCTCCGCCAGCCGGCACGTCCCGGGTCGCCGCCGCCGGCGCTATCCAGCGCAGGTAGTAGAAGAGGCTGGCGACGGTGTTGACCGCGGCCAGCACGACCAGCCAGGCAAGCCCGCCGTCCCAGGTGGCGGTGAAAACCGCCAGCTTGCCGACGAAGACCGCCGTGGGCGGGGTTCCGACAAGGCCGAGCAGGCACACGACGAGGCTGACGACTACCCACCGGTTCCGGCCGGCGGCCGCAGCCCAGTCGGAGATCGACCGGGCCTCGGGAAAGGCCGCCACGGCCGCGAAGGCGCCGAGGTTGGTGATCGCGTAGCCGGCGAGGTAGATGGCCAGGGCCGGAAGAGCCAGGTCAGTGCGGCCCGCGACGGCGACCACCATGAACAGGTAGCCGACCTGGCTCACCGTGGAGTACGCCAGCAGTCGGGACACGTCGGTCTGGTTGAAGGCGGCCAGGTTGCCCAGGGTCATGCTCAGCGCGGCGATCACCGCCACCAGCAGTGGCACGTCCAACGGGACCCCGCCGAACGGCTCGGCGAGCAGCCGGAAGGCTGCCGCCACGGCGCCGATCTTCGGGATCGTGGTGATGTAGGCGGCCATCGCCGGCGTGGTTCCTGCCGTGACGTCCGGAACCCAGAAGTGAACGGGCACGGCGCCCGCCTTGAACCCGACGCCGGCGAGGACGCCGATGACGCCGACGGCCAGCAGCGCGGCCGGCGCCTCGGGGAGGAGCGTGGCGAGCTCCGGGTAGCCGGTGGTGCCGGTGGCCAGCACGAGGGAGGTGACCCCGACCATCATCAGCACACCGACGAAGGCCCCCATGAGGTAGTACTTCAGCGTGGCCTCGGTGCCCGACGCGTCCTTGGCGAACCCGGCGAGGGCGTAGAGCGGGATGCTCGCCAACAGGTAGGCGGCGACCAGGAGCAGCAGGTCGCCACTGGCCGCGAGCGCGATGGTGCCCAGCGCGCCGAGGAGCATGAGGACATACGCCTCGGTCTCCCGGGGATGTCCCGCGAGCGAGGACGACGCCAGGAAGACGGCAACCGCGGCCGACAGCGCGACGACGATCCGGACGATCCCGGTGGTGCCGTCGATGACCCAGGTCTCCTCGAACACCCGCGTCGGCGGATCGCTGAAAACTACGGCCGCGGCGGCCGCGCTCGCCAGACAGGCGACGATGACCACGGCCCGGACCCGCCACTGGCGGTGCTGCGGGGTCCACAGGCCTAGCAGCAGGCCGCCGCCCGCACCGAGGAGCAGCAGCAGCTCCGGAAGGAGTGCCAGCGCCTCCTCCCCCGCGCCGGTCATCCCGCCCATCGGGTCGTTCACCGGGCCACCAGCTGCGCCACCGCCGCGGCGGCCGGCTCGATGACGTCCAGGAGCGCCCGCGGGAACAGTCCCAGCAGCACGGCCAGCGCGAGGAGCGGGACGACGGCGGCCAGTTCGGCCCCGTGCACGTCACGCATGCCGGTGGCCGTGCGGGGCCGCACGGCGGTCGCCGTCGCGCCGTCCTGGGTCGGGGAGGACGACGGCGCCGCGGCTGCTGCCTGGTCGTCGGGACTGCTGCCGTCCGGGAGCGACGGGACGGCAGTGGGGCCGGTGAGCAGGCGCTGCAGCGCCACGAGGAACAGCCCGGCGGTGACCAGGATGCCCGTCACGGCCAGGACGGTGGCCACCGGCGCCGCCTGCAGGGCCCCGGTGAAGATCTGGAACTCGGCGATGAAACTGGCGAAGCCCGGCAGGCCGAGGGAGCCGAAGGCGGCCACCGCGAGCAGTGCGGCGAACACCGGCGCCGGCCGGGCGAGCCCGCCCCAGTGGTCGAAGGCGTAGGTCTGCCCGCGGGACCACAGCACCCCGCTGAGCAGGAAGAGTGCGCCGGTCAGCAGGCCGTGGCTGACCATTTGGTACAGCGCGCCGACCGTGGCGATGGTGCGGGCCTCCTCGTCCGCCTGCCCGACCAGGCCGGCAGCCCCGAGCCCGAGGAGGACGTAGCCCATGTGGTTCACCGAGGTGTAGGCGATCATGCGCTTCACGTCGGTCTGCGCCAGGGCGACGAAGGCCCCCCACAGCACGCTGATGGTCCCGACCACCACCACGACCATGGCCCACCGCTGCCAGGCGTCGGGCAGGATCGGCATCGCGATGCGGACGAAACCGTAGGTGCCGAGCTTCAGCAGGATCCCGGCCAGGATGGCCGATCCCGCGGCCGGTGCGTCTGTGTGTGCGTCGGGCAGCCACGTGTGGAACGGGAACAGCGGCGTCTTGACCGCCAGACCCAGCCCGATCGCGAGCAGCACGAGACCGCCGGCCAGCGGGGAGTCGGTCAGCGGGGGGTTCTCGGCGAGCGCGACCATGTCGAAGGTCCGCTCCTCGCTGCCGAGGAACAGCCCGATGAAACCGACCAGCAGGGCCAGCGACCCGAGGAAGGTGTAGAGGAAGAACTTCAGGGCGCTGCGTCGAGCATTGCCGTGGCCCCAGCCGGCGATGACGAAGTACATCCCGACGATCGTCAGGTCGAAGAAGACGAAGAACAGGATCAGGTCCAGCGCCGCGAAGGTGCCCAGGCAGGCCGTCTGCAGGAAGAGGAACAGCGCGGCCTGCGTGCGCGGCCGGTCCGGCTCGCGCAGCGACCAGACGGCACAGGCCAGGAACAGCACACCCGTCAGCGCCAGGAGCGGCAGGGACAGCCCGTCGACGCCGATGTGGTACCCGGCGTCCACCGTCGGGATCCACTGGAGGTCCACCTCGTAGGCGAGGTTCCCGACCACACCGGTGGCACCCCGACCCGGGTCGTACCGCCACCACATCCAGGCCACCAGAGCCAGGTCGGCGGCCGAGGCCGCGATCCACACCCAGATGGCCGCGCGGCCGGCCAGCGCCGGAACCGCGAGCAGCAGGGCGGCAGCAGCGAGCGGGAGCAGGACGACGACGGTGAGCAGCACGGTCACCTCACGATCAGGAGGAAGGCGAGCAGCACGCCGACGCCGGCGACCGCCTGGACGTAGTACTGGTGCAGCAGCCCGGTCTGCGGTCGGCGGGCGGCCGCACCTGCCCGCCGGCAGGCGCGGGCGGTGCCCCGGACGGCGCCGTCGATCACGCCTGTGTCGGCCCGCGCGGAGGCGGCAGCGGCCCGGGTGACCGCCCGTGCGACGCCCCGCACCGCGCCGTCGATGGCGCGGTCGTCCAGGGCAGCGGCCACCCGGGCCACCGCCATTGCCGGCGCCGGGGACAGCAGTCGCCGCAGGCCGACCCAGGTCCCGAGCGGGCCCCGTTCGAGAGCCCGGACCACACCGGGCCGCGCCCGGACCACGACGACCGAGACCACGAGCGCGGCCACCGCGAGGACCCCGCCCAGCAGGAGGCCGCCCAGGTCCACGGGTTGCGCCTCGACACCGAGCACGTCCTCCAGCGCACCCGCCACCGCGGGCACCGCCAGCGCGCCAAGGCCGGCGGCCGCGATCGCGAACACCACAGCGGTGGCGGTGGCCGGCACCGGGACCCGCCGCGTGCCAGGTTCCTCGTCGTCCAGCGGCTCGTCGCCCGTGGGCGCGGCGAGGACGACAGCGATGATCTTGGCGGCGTACACCGCCGAGATCACCGCGGCCGCCAGACCGAGCACGCGCAGCGGTGCGCTGTCGGCCTCGGCGAGGATGCCCTCCTTGGTCGCCCACAGGGACAGCGGGGGAATCCCGGCCAGCGCCAGCGCAGCCACGGTGGCCGCGGCGCCGATGCCCGGATAGCGCCGCGCCGCGCCACGCAGCCCGGGCAGCTGCTTGGTGCCCAGCGCCGTCAGCCATGACCCGGCGGCGACGAAGAGACCGGCCTTGACCGCCGCGTGGGCGACCAGCTGGCCCGTCCCACCTGCGGTCGCACCGATCCCGGCAGCGAGGACGACGAAGCCGATCTGGGCGGCGGTGCTGGCGGCGAGGAGCTGCTTGAGGTCCCGCTGCGCCACGGCGACCGCGCCGAGCACGAGCGCGGTGAGCGCGCCCGCCCAGGCGGCGGCGGTGGCCGCCCAGCCGGTGGCCGCGAGCAGCGGCTGCGTGCGCAGGAGCAGATATCCACCGGCCGCGACCATGGTCGCCGAGTGGAGCAGCGCGCTCACCGGGCTCGGCCCGGACATGGCGCCGGAGATCCATGCGGAGAAGGGCATCTGCGCGGACTTGCCCAGCGCCGCGACCAGCACGCCGGCCGCGGCCAGGTCCAGCCAGCCGCCGTCCGCGGTCGCGAGGTCCTCGAGGACGAGCCCGCCCGTCCCGGCGAGCGCGGCACCGGCCGCGACGTAGAGCCCGAGGTCGCCGGCGCGCGTGGTGAGGAACGCCCGGGTCCCGTCGTTCAGCTTGCCCGGGTCCTGCCACCGGTACCCGATCAGCGCATACGACGTCGCGCCCATCACCTCCCACGCCAGCAGCAGCGCCGGGAACGTGGTGGCGGTGACCGTGGCCAGCATCGCCGCGATGAAGAGCAGGAAGTAGCCGAAGAAGCGGGCACGCGCCGCCTCCGGGGGCAGGTCGACGACGGCGAACACGGTGGTCAACAGCGCCACGGAGGCGACCAGGACCACGAGAACGGCGGACAGCCCGTCGACGGCCGCCCCGAGCTCGCCGCCCGGGATGATCCCCAGGAACGGCGCCGACAGTCGAGGTCGGTCACCGGCGACCAGCGCCGCCAGCGCGAGGGCACCGACGGTGGCCAGCACGGCGGCGGGCCCGGCGACGCGATCGGCCCGCCGGCCCGTTCCGAGCAGCAGGACTCCGAGCACGGCCGGCAGGAGGACGAGGGCGCCCAGCGCCGTCGTTCCCAGGGACCCGCTCATCCGCGCAGGTCCGTAGCCATGTCGACCATGTCGACCTGCCGCGCCCGGTAGATGGCCACCGTCACGGCAAAGCCCATGGCCATCTCCACCGCCATGACGACCAGGGCCACGACGACGAGCATCTGCGCATCCGGCAGCTCCGGGGCGATGAAGTACCAGGCCGCTCCGCCGGCCAGCAGGACGCCGTTGAGGACCAGCTCGAGGCCCATCATCACCATCACGATCGACTGCTGGGACAGCGCGCCGAACAGCCCGACGCCGATCAGGCCGGCGGCGACGGTGAGCACGATCTGCAGCACCAGTTCGGCGGTCACCGCGGCAGCCCGCCAGGAATCGGGTCGTCCGGCCGCTTCGCGGCGAGGTCCGCGCCGAAGCGGTCGTAGCGCCCGCGCGCGGTGGCGAGCACCGTGCCGGCGAGGATGGTCGCGAACAGCCCGATGCCGATCATCAGCATGACCAGCATGTGGCTGCCCATGATCGCCTCGCCGAGCTGACGGGTGCTGTCTTCCGGCCGCTCGGTACGCCCGATCGGCCAGTCCACCGTCCAGATCCCCACGACCAGGACGACGAACGCCACGGCGCCGGTGAGGGCCGAGCCGCGGGCGTTGTGCACCATCGTCATCGGCATCAAGCCGGCCGGGTTCATCATGAACATGATCATGAAGACGGCCATGATGGCCATCTCGATCGTCATCATCAGCGCCGTTACCACGGCCAGGTAGACGAGGTCGAAGGCCAGCAGGACGCCGGCCACCGCCAGGAACGAGGCGAGGAGGGCGAAGGTCGCCCGGGCCATCGAGTCGACCACGAAGACCGCGATCCCCCCGGCCACCGACAGCACACCGAGCACGACCACGGCCGCGATCGTCCAGCCCGACAGGTCGGTCAGCACGTCCGTCCTCCTCCCGATCAGACCGCGTAGAAGCCGGACAGCAGCAGCACCGCCACCACCAGGGCCTGCACCAGCGTCACCGGGATCAGCACCGTCCAGGCCACTTCGACCACCCGATCGGGACGCAGCACCGGCAACCGCCGGCCCGCCCAGACCAGGGCGACGACGACGGCGACCGTCTTCAGCAGCTGCCACACCGGGCCGGGCAGCCACGGCCCGGAGCCTCCGCCGAGGAACAGCGCCACCGCCATGGCCGCAGTGGCGCCGAGGAAGATCACCCGGCCCGCCTCCACCAGCAGCCGGTCGACGCCGGAGAGCTCCGAGGTGACGCCGCCGGCGATGTCCGCTCCGGTCGGTGCGCCGAACGGCCCCCAGAACGCGAAGGCCGCGGCACTGGCGAGGAACACCACGAACGCGACCGGCATCGACACGACGAACCACAGACCGGCCTGCGCCGACAGGATGTCCGCCGTCCGTAGGGAGCCCGCCCCCACCCCCACGGTGATCAGGGAGAACATCAGCGGCAGCTCGTAGGCCAGGCCCTGCGCGAGGAACCGGTACCCCCCGGTCAGCGCGTGGATTGCATTCGGGCCCCAGCCGACCAGCCAGACGGCCGCCCACAACAGCGCCTCCATGGCGTTGAACCACACGAGGTCCGCACTGCTCGACCACAGGGTCCGGCCACCGATCGGGACGACGGCCATGGACAGCACCGCCAGCACCGGCACAGCAGCAATGCCCGACCGCCACAACAGCCGGTCCGGGGCGAGCGTCGTCCGCCGCTGCTCGGTCAGGAGGCGAACGCTGGAGCGCACCGGCTCGAGAACCGCCGCCCCTCCCCCGCCCGAGAGCACGACCCGGTCCACCGCCGCCACCAGCCACCCCAGCCCCAGCGCCACGCCGGTGACCAGCAGGGCCGCGGGCAGCACCCCCCAGGCCGCCGCCGCGGTCTCCGCCTCAGGCACGGGCCTCCTCCGGCTCCGTGTTGGCTGCCGACCGGTCGAGTGCGACGCTGGCGACGATCAGGCGGGCGGTCCCCAGCTCGGTCCCCTCCAGCACCGCGGCGACCTCGTCAAGCGACGCCGGCGACGCCGGCACGTGCCCGTCGGCGCCCAAGGCCACGTCGCACCACCTGCGTACCCGGTCGAGGACGTCGCCGTCCCCTGCGCTCCCGCGTTCCGAGGGCAGGTGTCCCGCGCCGCGGACGGTCCATGCCAGCGCCCGCGAGCGACGCACTCGCCGCGCCACGCGCGCGGCCCGGCGCCGGGCCGTCGCGAGCTCGCTCTGGCCCGTGGAGGCAAGACCATCGCGGGCGCACCGGGCATCGCGTGCGGCGGTCGGCCACCCGGCGACGAGGAGAAGCGAGGCGAGCTGGTCGAGCGCCGCCCGTTGCGGATGCACGTCCGCCGGAGGAGAGCTCCCGTCGTCAGTGGCGTCCACCCAGGACAGACCGGCACCGGTCAGGACGTCGCCCTGGAGGTCAGCCCGCAGGAGGAGGCCTGTGGGCCACCCCGGAAGGACGGGTCCGATCGACACCCGAAGGACGTCCAGTGCCAGCCCGTCCCGATCCGGTGCGGTCTCCGCCATGGGCAGTCCGGCGACTTCGCCGCCGTGATGCATGTGATGACCCGCATGCCCCCCGCCGCCCATGGCGGTGTGGTCCATGCCCTCCTGTCTGGAGTGGTCCATCCCCTCGTGGCCCGAGTGGTCCATGCCCGCCATGCCAGCGCGGTCCATGCCCTCGTGGCCCGAGTGATCCATGCCCTCGTGACGCGAGTGCTCCATGCCCTCGTGAGTCGAGTCGTCCGTGCCCTCCGGCGAGTGACCAGCACCGGCGCGAGCCGGAAGGGCACCATCGACGTGCTCTTTGGGCGTCGCGGCGCCGAGCGCGTGAAGCGTCTCCTCCAGTCGGTGGTGCAGGTCGGTGGTGGCGCGAAGGTCGACCCGGTGCCGGGGCTGAGCAACTTGGGACCACAGGACGTCGATGGCCAGAGCGAGTTGTGGGCCCGGCGTGCCGAGCACGAGGAGGACGTCGGTGTCGGCCGGCGACATCGCCAGCGGCCAGCCCCGGCGGTCGAGCTCTGCCTCCACCGCCCACCTGCGCTCGACGGTGCCCGGCGCATCGACGATGAGGACGCGGGGTCGGGCGAGTGCCCAGGCCCGGAGTCGGCGACTCAGGTCCATCGCAGGGCGCCTTCCCGCCAGACGTAGACCACGCCGACGAGCAGGACGGCCAGGAAGCCGAACATCTCGACGACGGCCCCGACGCCCATGTCGGCGAGCACCACGGCCCACGGGTACATGAAGATCATCTCCATGTCGAAGGCGAGGAAGAGAATGGTGATCGCGTACCAGCGCGCGTGATACCGGGAGGCCGCATGCTGCTGCGGCAGCATGCCCGACTCGAACGGCATGACGTCCGTCGCGCGGCGGGCGATGGCCATCAACGACGACGCACCGTAGAGAGTGGCCACGAGAGCGCCGACCAGCGCGAAGAGGGACAGGACGGCGAGCACGGCCACTCCTCTCGCTCGTATCGACCGGTCTGCTCTCGGCTGAACAGCAAGGCTTATCCGCACGATCGCACGGACGTCTCACACGCTAGGGCCTGCAGCTGCCGCTCACCGCCCCGAGGCCGGGACCGGAGAGATCAGCCCTGGGCTGTGATACCTGTCAGCGCACCGGGGACGCGCGTGCCGTCCGGACGGTGACCGGCCCCCGCTCCCCCATCGGTCCGGTTCGAGGCAAGGGCCTTGAACCGGCGCAGCCGCAGGCTGTTGGAGACGACGAACACCGACGAGAACGCCATCGCAGCCCCGGCCAGCAGGGGATTGAGCAGGCCTGCAGCGGCGAGCGGCAGCGCCGCGACGTTGTAGGCGAAGGCCCAGAAGAGGTTGCCCTTGATCGTGCTCAAGGTCTTCCGGGACAGCCGGATCGCGTCGGCCGCGGCCCGCAGGTCGCCACGGACCAGCGTCAGATCACTCGCTTCGATCGCCGCGTCGGTTCCGGTGCCCATGGCGAGACCGAGGTCGGCCTGCGCGAGGGCGGCGGCGTCGTTCACGCCGTCACCCACCATGGCGACGACCTTGCCCTCGCCCTGGAGCCGCTTGACCACGTCGACCTTCTCCTGCGGCAGCACCTCGGCGATGACCTCCGTGATGCCCACCTGAGCGGCCACCGACCGGGCCACGGTCTCGTTGTCGCCGGTCAGCAGCACCGGCGTGAGACCGAGGTCGCGCAGCTGGCGGACGGCCTCGGCCGACGTCTCCTTGATCGCGTCGGCCACGACGAGGACGCCGCGGGCCGCGCCGTCCCAGCCGGCCACGACCGCCGTCCTGCCCTCTGCCTCAGCGGCGGCCTTGGCGCGCTCGAGCTCCGCGGGCAGCTGCTGGGACCACTCGGCGAACAGCCGGGACCGGCCGACGATCACGGCGTGACCCTCGACGATCCCCTGGACGCCGAGCCCCCCGACGTTGCTGAATCCTTCGACCGGTGGCAAGGCGCCCGTGCGCTCGGTGGCCCCCTTGGCGATCGCCTGGGCGATGGGGTGTTCGGAGGCGTCCTCGAGCGCACCGGCCAGCCGCAGCAGCCGGTCGGCGTCCTCGCCGGACGCCGGGACGACGTCGAGCAGGGTCATGCGGCCGGTGGTGACGGTGCCGGTCTTGTCCAGGACGACGGTGTCGACCTTGCGGGTGGACTCCAGGACCTCCGGGCCCTTGATGATGATGCCGAGCTGCGCGCCGCGGCCGGTGCCGACCATCAGCGCGGTCGGCGTGGCCAGGCCGAGGGCGCACGGGCAGGCGATGATCAGGACGGCGACCGTGGCGGTGAAGGCCGCCGTGATCCCGGCCCCCGCGCCGAGCCAGAAGCCCAGGGTGGCGACGGCCAGGGCGATGACGATGGGCACGAAGATGCCCGACACCCGGTCGGCGAGCCGCTGGACCTCGGCCTTGCCGTTCTGTGCTTCCTCCACCAGCCGCGCCATCTGCGCGAGCTGGGTGTCGGAGCCGATGCGGGTCGCGCGGACGACGATGCGGCCGCCGGCGTTCATGGTGGCGCCGACCACGCCGTCACCGGGTCCGACCTCCACCGGGACGGACTCGCCCGTGAGCATCGAGGCGTCGACGGCCGAGGAGCCCTCGGTGATCACGCCGTCGGTGGCGATCTTCTCTCCCGGTCGGACGACGAACAGGTCACCGACGGCCAGTTGGTCGACGGCGATCCGCTCCTCGCGCCCGCCGCGCAGGACGGAGACCTCCTTGGCACCCAGTTCCAGCAGCGCCCGCAGCGCCGCCCCTGCGCGCCGCTTGGAGCGCGCCTCGAAGTACCGGCCGGCGAGGATCGCCGTGGTCACGCCGGCGGCCACCTCGAGGTAGATGTTCGCCGCGCCGTCGGTCGCGCTGATGGTCAGCTCGAACGGGTGCGTCATGCCCGGCATGCCGGCGGTACCGAAGAACAGCGCGTACAGCGACCACCCGAAGGCGGCCAGGGTGCCCATCGAGATGAGCGTGTCCATGGTGGAGGCGCCGTGGCGCAGGTTCGTCCACGCGGCCTTGTGGAAGGGGTAGGCACCCCAGACCACGACCGGGGCGGCGAGCGTGAGAGAAAGCCACTGCCAGTAGGTGAACTGCAGCGCCGGGATCATCGCCATCGCGATGACGGGCACCGTGAGCGCGGTGGAGACCAGGAGGCGCTGGCGCAGCGGGGCGACGGGATCCCGCCCGTCGGGCTCCCCGCCTTCCACACCGGTCGTCTCCGCGCGCGGCGGCTCGGGCAGCCGGGCGGTGTAGCCGGCCTTCTCCACGGCGGCCACCAGGTCATCGGGCGTGACGCCGTCGGCGAAGGTCACCTTGGCCTTCTCGGTGGCGTAGTTGACCGTGGCGGTGACGCCGTCGAGCTTGTTGAGCCGCTTCTCGATCCGCATGGCGCACGACGCGCAGGTCATGCCGCCGATCGTGAGCTCGACCTGGTCACCGCCGGCCGGGGTCGGCGATGTCGTGCTGTTCGTCGCGGAGCTCACTGGTTCTCCCTGTCAGAAATTGCTGTGGTGCGTCGGCCGGGGACACCCGGTCAGCTGCCGGTGTCGCCGCTCATGTCCATGCCGTCGTGGCCGGGGTCGTCCTGCGCCGGCGATTCGGTCTGGTCAGCCGCCGGTCCGACGGGTCCCACGGAGCTCCCGATGCCTAGGGCCGCGGCGAAGACGACGACCAGACCCACCAGGTAGCCGCCGACCTTGGCAGCAGTGCCGTTCACGTTTGCTCCTCCGGGATCGCGGTGCCAGGACGGCGGTCCGGTGTCCCGGACCGCCGGTCCGTCACTTGCAGCCGCAACCGCAGCCGGACGAGGTCGCCGACGCCGGCTCCTCGACCGGCGCCGCGACCTCGTAGCCGGCCTCCTCCACAGCGGCCCGCACGGCGGCGTCGTCGATGTCGGCATCGCTGGTGACGGTGAGGCCGCCGCTGGCCAGGTCGACGTCGACGCCCGTGACACCAGGCACCTGCGTGACCTCCTCGGTCACCGAGTTGACGCAGTGCCCGCAGGTCATGCCGACGACGGTGTACGTGGTGGTGCTCATCAGGGTGTTCCTCTCGGATCTCTTGTCGTTCTTGCGCCTTGTTCTCGTAGCCGGGACCGGTTGGGTCCCGCTGGTCCTCGACGACGCAGTGGCTCAGGAGCGGACGAGACGGGCGATGGCCTCGGATGCCTCGCGCAGCTTCTGCTCGGCCTCCGGCCCACCCGCGGCGGCCGCTCCGACTACGCAGTGGCTCATGTGCTCCTCGAGCAGGCCGAGAGCGACGGACTGCAGCGCCTTCGTCATGGCCGAGACTTGCGTGAGGATGTCGATGCAGTACTTCTCGTCCTCAACCATGCGCTGCAGACCGCGGGCCTGACCCTCGATACGACGAAGCCGCTTGAGGTAGTCGTCCTTGCGGTGGATGTAGCCGTGCGGACCCGCCGACTCCGTGGTGCTCATATCGCCGCTCTCCGCCTCCTGAGAAGCCGATACCCGGTAGGGGTACCGACTGCCACGACGTTACGACAGCTTTTCGGCGGTTGCAAGTCCCCTCGGGCCCGACGGGTGGCAACTGCGCGGCCGCACCGGGCAGGGAAGCGACGTCAAAGTCGTGTCGTCGACCCGATCTCGCTGCCATTACCCGCGCGGGCGTACGGGTAAGCGACCGTTGTCGGCGCCTTCCGGTTGGCGTCTGCCGCCCGCGCCGGCATCGAGAGGAGTGACCGTCATGAGCGTTGCCGGCCAGATGCTGGAGGCCTACCCGAAGGATCTCGGCGGGGTCGACCGCCAGAAGCTGCAGGAATGCATCGACGCGTGCTTCGAGTGCGCCCAGGCCTGCACGGCCTGCGCCGACGCCTGCCTCAGCGAGGACATGGTGGCCGAATTGACCACGTGCATTCGGACGAACCTCGACTGCGCCGACGTCTGTGACACCACGGGCCGGGTCCTCTCCCGGCACACCGGTTACGACGCCAACCTCACCCGCGCCGTCCTGGAGGCCTGCGCCGCCGCCTGCAAGGCCTGCGGCGACGAATGCGCCCGGCACGCCGAGATGCACGAGCACTGCCGGGTGTGCGCCGACTCCTGCCGCCGCTGCGAAGCGGCCTGCAGGGACCTGATCAGCTCCCTCGGCTGAACAGGGAACGGAACCGCGCAAGGACGACGTCGCGGCGCGTGGCGCTTTCCGGGCTGGCGATCGGCGAAGGGGGTGGTGCTGCCCGCTCGCACCGGCAGCACCACCCCTTCCGGCTCAGCCGCCGAGCTCGGTCAGCAGCGCCTCCATCTCCTCGATCTCGGCGCTCTGCGACTCGACGATCTGCTCGGCGAGCGCGATGGCGTCTGCGTTCTGACCGTCAGCGATCTCGGTTTCCGCCATGTCGACCGCGCCGCGGTGGTGCTCGGTCATCACCTCCAGCCACATGCGGTCGAACTCCGCGCCCGAGGCCGCCTCGAGACCCGACATGTCCATGCCCATGCCGCCGTCCATGCCGCCCCCCATGTGCATGCCGCCGGACTCCTCGGCGGAGGTCGGCTGATCCCAGTCCTCGAGCCAGCTGGTCATCGTCTGGATCTCGGGATCCTGGGCGGCCTCGATCCGGTCGGCCAGGTCCAGCACGCGCGGGTCCTGGGCGCGGCCATCGGCCATCTGGGCCATCTCGAGCGCGCCCTCGTGGTGGACGATCATTCCCTGGGCGAAGGTGACGTCGGCGTCGTTGAACTCCGCCGACTGGCTGGCTGAGCTTCCGGCGTTGGTGTCATTCATGTCCATCGAACTGCCGCCGGAGCAGCCGGTCAGGACGACGGCGCCGGCGATGAGTCCGCCGGCGAGGCGGACGAGTCGAGCGTTGGTGCTGGTCACTGCATGTCTCCTGTCAGGATGGGGTTCTCAGGGCGTGCCGTCTGACCCCATCCAGCGCAGCCGCTGGTGGGGTCCGGAGCGGTCGGCCTAGATCCGCAGGAGACAGAGAGCGGAGAGGTCAGGTGGTCGAGGAAGCCTCGCCCACCCCCCGAACAAGCTGAGATGCGAGGCGACGCCCCGAAGAACCGGAGCCGCCACGATCCCGATGAGACTCACGGCGGCGAGCAGGACCAGCCCGGCGTACAGGATCCCCAGACACAGGGACCAGAGGTGCGCTGCGACGCCGTGACCCGGGCTCGGCTGGCCGGCCGTCTCACCCGCTTCCACGGACGACGTCACCTGCTGGAGTTCACCGCCCGCGTCCATCGATCCGGAGGGCGATTCAGCGGCGAGGGGATCTTCCACGCCGTGCTGAGCGACCGCCACCTCGGCGTGACGGAGACCTGCATCCGCGGCGATGTACTGGGCTCCGTGCATGGAGAAGATGGCCGCCAGCAGCAACAGGACCCACAGACGACGCATTGGCATGTCCACCCCATCCCGCCGATCAGCAGCACTACCCACGGTAGTAGCACCTGTCCACCGTCAAGTCTTGGATCAGGTGACTCGCCCCGTACCGGGAGAGCCGACCATCGGCCGCCCGCTCGTCAGCCCTCGTCGACGGGCTTGCGGGAGAGGTCGATCAACTGTCTGAGGCAATGCTCCCGGAGGGGCTCGGGAAACCCGTCCGCCAGACGATAGAAGACGACGCGGCCGTCCTTCCTGCTCGTCACGAACCCGGCCGTCCGCAGCAGTCGGAGCGCGTAGCTCACGGAGTCCTCAGTGGCCTCCAACGCCAGGGCCATGTCGCCGACGCACAGTTCCTCCACGACATCCAG
The DNA here is from genome assembly GCF_004570385.1 of Blastococcus sp. CT_GayMR19. Lineage (GTDB taxonomy): Bacteria > Actinomycetota > Actinomycetes > Mycobacteriales > Geodermatophilaceae > Blastococcus_B. The sequence goes on from NZ_SPQL01000001.1 coordinate 345,789, forward strand.
GGCGTACAGCACCCGTGCCCGCGTGGGGTCGGCCAGCAGACTGAGCACGCTGGTCAGCCGCGCCGCATCCTCTCGACTGGGGAGCCGCCCCCGGGCACTCGCCACCCGGTCCGGGTCGACCGGGTGCGCATGGGGGGCTCCTCCGGTCACCCGTGCAGATTAGGCCGCCCAGCGTCAGGTGCAGCGACCCGCGGGTCCACCAGGAGAGCCGCATTCACGAGGTGAGTGTCTCGATCAGCTGCTGAAGCTCCTGGGCGTCGAGTTCGCCGACAGACCTGGCCACGATGCGTCCGCCCTCATCGATGGCGAGGGTGACCGGCAAGCCGCGCACGCCGAGAGCCGAGAGCAGCTCACCGTCGGGGTCGAGGACATGGGGGTAGCCGATCCCCAGGTCGGAGACGAGGGACGCAGCACCTTCGGGGCTGTCCTGGGTGTCCACCCCGAGGAATCGGACATCTTGGCCGTATCGGACGAAGGCCTCCTGCAGGAGGGGCATCTCCTCGCGGCACGGCAGGCACCACGTGGCCCAGAGGTTCACCAGCGTTGGCCGTCCCGTCAATCGGTCCAGCGAGACGTCCGGACCTGGGCCGAGGCAGGCCAGCGTCAACGGAGGGAGCGCGTCGGCGCCCGCCGGCACGACCTCGTCGGGCAGCTCCTCGCAGCGCGGCGCCGTCGCTGCCGGCATCACGCCGCGGTCGGCAGTCGACGTCGACCCGATCTCGTCAGGCGCGCCGGTGGCACAACCGGCCAGCAGGGCGAGGGCGAGCAGGCCGCCGAGTGGCGGCCGCGCCATCAGTCGCCTCGATAGAGGTCGCGGAAGCTGGACCCGCCGTCGCCGGACGACACGATCGCGCCCCCCACGGCGACGTAGACGTTGTCGCCGTCCACGCCCAGCGCCTCGGGTGCGCCCCCGATCCGCCCTCGCTCCTCCCAGGTGCGTCCACCGTCGGTGCTGGCGTGCACAGTGCCGTCGGGTGCGACGCCAACGACAACGGTGGCGTCGGGTGCCCAGGCGACCAGCTGGAGCAGCGGAGCACCTGGAATCAGCGTGACGGTCTCCCCGCCGTCCTCACTGAGTGCGGGGCCCTGCTCGGTGGTCAACAGCAGGCGCTGGGGCTCCGAGGGGTCGACCGCGAGATCGGCAATGCTCGCGGCGCCGCGGTCGGTCCAGTCGGTCTTGTCCTCGCTGACCAGGAGCCGGCCACCGCTGTATCCGTAGATGACGCCCCGAGCGGCGTCGAGCGCGTGGAAGTCGGCTTCCCCCTCGAGGGAAAGCGTGGTCCAGGTCTCGCCGCCGTCGGTGGTCTCGATCAAGCCGAGGTTGCTGGGGCCGGACTGTCCTTCGCCGGGGTGGCCGCTGGCCAGGTAATGCTCCGGCCCGACGACGGTGAAGCCCATGAAGTCCTGGACGCGGTCGGCTATGCGGGTCAGCCGTCCGTCGGCAGACACTCGAACGAGGCCGTGGTGCGTGCCGGCGTAGAGCTCGCCGTCTGCCGGATCCACCGCCAGCCCGTGGACATGCTCGAGTGTGACCTCGCCGTCGGCGGTGGCCGCCGGAGCCTCGCTGGAGCAGCCGGCGATCGTCAGCACGCCGGCGACACCGGCGGCGACCAGGACGTACTGGCCCCCACGACGTCGGGCGCCGTCTGCCGTGTGCACCGGCCGCGTTGTGCGGCGAGCGAATGGGGCGGTCAGCATGAACTCTCCAGAAAGGGGTCGTCGGGCGAATTACTAGCGCCGATAGTAGTAGACCCCGGCGACCCGGTTAGGCCCAGCCGGGCACCACGCACAGGCCGCTCGATACGGCGGATACGAGAGGCCACGCAGCCAGAGCCACGGGGCCGAGCACCGTCGCCAGCGCGGCTGCCCCTACAAGGACGTGATAGGACACGGGCACCGGCGGAATCGGCGCCAGCAGGCGCGTGACGCGGACGGTGGTCGAGCCTTCGGCGGCGCCCAGCGCGGGCCTGGGCGCCCTCATACCCGCCAGGGTGACCATCGCGGAGGCGACATGGAGAGGATCGACCCGCCGGGCAGCAGCGTCGTCGGCGAGCAGTTCGACCAGTCGTTCGATCTGAACTCGTGCGTGCACGACCAGCGGCAGGCCGGGGAGCGCCCGTTCAACGATCCGTGCCGCCGTCACGGCCAAATGGTGGCGAGCGCGCAGGTGTTCGCGCTCGTGCGCGAGAACTCCGGTCAGTTCGTCGGGGGTCAACGCCTGCAAGGCTGCACTTGTCAGCACGACGGCCCGGTCTCGGCCAGGAACACAGAACGCGGCTGCCCGGTCGGAGTCGAGCACCAGCACCCCGAGGGAGTGCTCCGCTCGGGCACCCAGAGCGATCGAGTGGCGTAGATCCCGCCTCGCCCTGCGGTCGCGCAACACGGTGCGGAATGCGACGACGGTCAGGCGAACCGGGAGCACGACAGCGAGCACGGCGCCGACCAGCACGGCCGGGAGCCGATCCGGTGAGCCGTAGACGCCGGCGATCGTCGTCGCACACGCATGGAGGATCGCGGCCAGCCCCCCGCCGACCGCCGTGACCGGCACCAGCAGGGTCAGACCGGCGAGGACGGAGGTGCCCACCAGCCCCACGGTGGCCGCCTGCCACGTGAAGATCGCCAGACGGGGGGCGCGGCTCGCCCATGCGGCGCCGGCGACCTTGGGCGTCAGCGTCGCAAGAACTGCGGCAAAAGCAAGCAGGACGGCGGTGGTCACTGGTCGTTGGTCGGAGGTCGGGCGGCCTCGACCGCGGACTTCAGCGTGGCGACTGAGTCCGGGTCCAGATCGGCCACGAAGTGCATGAGCACCGCATCACGGTCGCCGGCTTCGCCCAGGATCTCCTGAAGCAGCGCGGCACGGTGCTCGGCGGAGGAGCGCGTGGGCGTGTACAGCCAGGCGCGGTTGTGCATGTGCCGTTGCACGTGACCCTTGCCGTGCAAGTTGTCCATCACCGTCATCACGGTGGTGTAGGCCAGCGGCCGGGACCTGGTGAGCTCCACGAGCACCTCCCGGACAGTCGTCGGTTCGGTGCGCTGCCACAGACACCTCATGACGGCTGCTTCTAGTTCGCCGAACGGTTGCATGCGCGTCCTCGGTCGGTGCGTGGGGCTGACAGTTGAGCTGCCGGCGCGTCCATTCCGCTGCGAGCGGTGTTCCACGGGATAGTACTAGGACGCTTAGTGGAGGGCATGAGCCCATTCCAGTCACCGATGTGGGCGGTGGGCGCCGAGACGGGTGACGAGGCCGAGCTTGGAGCGCGTGAGTTCGTCAATCACCAATCCCGCGCTCGCGACGACCGCCTCCGGTCGACGCAGTAAGTGATCGGCCGCCAGTCGAACGAACAGGGGATCGAGCAGTCGCTGCACGGCCCGCACCATCGAGTGAGGGCTGGCAACGTGATCGAGCAGGACCAATCGGCCGCCCGGCCGGAGGACGCGGGCCATCTCGGCGACCGCGGTGGCCTCGTCGGGGATGCTGCACAGCGTCAGGGTCGCCAGCACCGTATCGAAGCTGGCCTCGGGAAAGGGCAGCTGCTGAGCATCGGCGACCTGAAGGTCGATTGGTCGCCGCAACGCGATCGCGCGCCGCCGGGCGCGCTCGAGCATGGCCGAGCTGAGATCAATGCCGGTCAGCTTTACGTCCGCCGCGTAGTGGGAAAGGTTGCGGCCGGTGCCGACGCCGACTTCCAGAACGTGCCCTCGGGCCCGCCGACAGGCCCACTGCCGGCCGCCTGCAAAGAGCAGGCGTTCGGCGACGGCGATGATCTTGTCGTAATGCCGTGCCTGCTTGTCGTAAACGGCGCGGACCCGATCGGTGTCCGCGGTCCCGGGATCCGGCGATGACTGTCGTGGCACGGTCATTCGCTGGCGGACGTGGGCGTGCGGCTGCCCATGCGCCTCGTGGCGGACGGGGATGGTGCGCCAACGGCTGCGGAGGCGGAGGCGGAGGCGGAAGCGTCCGCAGCGGGCAGCGTGATCGTGATGATCGCGCCCCCATCCGGGGCGTTGCTCGCCGCAACGTTACCTGCGTGGGCCTCGGCGAGGGCGGCGACGACCGCGAGCCCGATCCCCGAGCCGTCGGCGCGGGCACTCCCCCGGAAGTACCGGTCAAAGACGCGAGGGATCTCGGGGTCCGGAATGCCCGGCCCGTCATCGCGGATGCGTAACTCGACCTGGCCGTCCCCGGTGGTGGTTGTGCTGAGCATGACTCGTCCACCCGCGGGGACGTATTTCACCGCGTTGGTGAGCAGGTTGGTGACGACCTGAGCGAGCCTGGTCCGATCCCCGCACACGGGCGCGGCATCCAGCCGCAGGCCGAGGACCAGATCGGCTTGAGCGAAGCGTGGCTGGAACGACGACGCCACCGTGCGGACGACGTCGGCGAGATCCAACCGGTCGCGTTGCAGGGAGAAGGACACCGCTTCGGCGCTGGTGAGCGTTTCCAGGTCGGCAACGAGGCGGCCGAGACGCAGCGTCTCTTCATGCAGCGAGCCAATCAGCGAGGGCGTCAGCTCGAGGACACCGTCCTGAATCGCCTCGAGCTGGCTGCGCAGGATAGCCAACGGGGTCCGTAGTTCGTGGGCGACATCGGCGGTGAACGACTGCCGCAGCGTCTCCTGTCGTTCGGCGGACTCGATGAGCTCGTTGAATGCTCGGCCCAGCTCCGCGACCTCGTCGCTTCCGGTCACGGCCGCTCGCCGCGTGCGGTCTCCACCGCGGAGGTCTCGGGCGGCGGCGGTCAACTCAGCCACCGGCCGGGTGACCCGTCGGGCGAGAAGCACGCCGAACACCGAGGCCAGCAGGGCCACGGCGAGGCCACCGGCGAGCAACGTCTGGTTCACCGAGGTGCGGAACTGTTGATCGGCGACGGGGACGCTGCCTTCAGGGAGCGCCACCTGCAACGTGCCGCGCAGTTGACCGTCGATGGTGAGGGGCACGGAGACTGGTTCGGCCAGCACTCCCGTCTGCATCATGGCCCGATGCATCTGGGCCATCTCGGCCGGGGCGCTGCCGCCCATCGGCCAGATCAGTTCCCCGGCCGGGTCGAGCAGGCGGACCTCGGCACCCGCCATCCCCACAGCCGGAGCCAACCGGTCCAATCGGTCGGTGTCCCACCGCCCGGCGGCCTCGTACACGGCGCTGACCGCGGCGGCCAGCTGTTGGCTCCGCGCGGACCGCTGCTGATCGAGATAGGAGTCGAACCGGCTGCTGAAGGCCAGGTTGACCAGGAGCGCGGTGAGCAGCGCGGCGCCGATCGCGATCGCCGCAAAGCCCAGGCTCAGGCGCTGCCCCAGAGGCCTAGTCATCGGCGGGCGGCCCGAACTTGTAGCCGATGCTGGGGACCGTGACCACGAATGTCGGCTGGCGTGGGTCATCACCCAGCTTGCGTCGCAGGTTCTTGACGTGCGCGTCGACGGTCCGTTCGTAGCCCTCGTAGTCGTGCCCCTGCACGCGCGTGACCAGTTCGTACCTCGTCCACGCTCGACCGGGGCGCGACGCCAAGGTGACCAACAGGTCGAACTCGCTGCGGGTCAACTCGAGCTGTGCTCCGTCGAGTGACACTTCGCGACGCTCGCCATCGATGATCAGCCGCCCGGCCGCATAGGTGGGAGCCCGCTCGGCCAGCCCTCCGCCGGCTCGGCGCAGCACCGCCTCGACGCGGGCGACCAGTTCCCGTGGGCTGAACGGCTTGGTGACGTAGTCGTCGGCGCCCAGACGTAGCCCGGCGACCCTGTCCCCCTCGCTGGCGCGGGCGGTCAGCATGATGACCGGGAGATCGCTGGAGCGGCGGAGCAGCCGCAGCAGCTCCTCCCCCGGCACGTCCGGCAGGCCCAGGTCGAGGATCAACAGGTCCGGTCGCAACCGCTCGGCGGCGCGCAATGCCGCGATTCCGTTGTCGGCCAGCACCACGTGGTAGCCCTCGCGCCGCAGGTAGGCGCCCACCAGCTCGCGGATCTTCGGCTCGTCATCGACGACGAGGACCGTTCCCACCGGCCGACTATGGTCGGGCTGATCGATGGAGGCCGAGTCGGACATGCCCGGTCTCAACTGGCGGCGGTCGCGGGCAGGGCGGACCCGCGGAAGCTGGTCAGCTTCCCTTTCCCCAAGAGCCCGATTCCGATGGCCACCAGAATCAGGGACCACAGCTGCGGCTGGGTCAGTCCGAACATCACCTCCTGGTTGATGCGCACTTCCTCGACGAGGAAACGCGCGGCTCCACTGAGGATCGCGTAGACGCCGAAGAGGCTCAGCGGCGTCCATCTCCTGCGCATGACCCAGAGCAGGCCGCCGACCGCGATCGCGACGACTGCCTCGTAGAGCGCAGTCGGGTGGACGGGAACGAGGGTCGGCATGGTGCCGTTCGGAAAGGCCATCGCCCAGGGGAGATCGGACGGTGTGCCGTAGGTCCCGTCACCCGACAGGAAGCATCCGATGCGCCCAATGGCGTAGGCGAACGACAGCGGAGCAGCGGTGAGCCCGGCAAGTTGGCCGAGTGGGAGCTGGTGGCGCCGGGCCAGCAGGACGACGGTGAGAACCCCGGCGACAAGTCCTCCGTACCAGGTGAAGCCTGATGTGCCGAACGAGTGCGGTGTCAGGTTGTCGCGGTGCTCGGCCAGGTAGTACAGCTTTCCGCCGGCGAATCCCGTGAAAGTGGCGGTAAAGACGATCGACCAGGCGCGGTCGGGGTCCCAGCCGAGCCGGCGGAATTCCCGGGCCAACAGGTATGCGGCGATCAGCGCTGCGGCGGCCTTGCTGGCCCCGTAGCTGTTGATCGGGAACCCGAAGACCTCCAAGAGGATGGGCCTCACGGAAGTAATGCCTCTCTACACGTAGGTGGTGGGGAACCGGCTGAACCGCTACGCCCGTCCCCCTCAGAGGCTCGAAGGGCCGGCGGCCTGGAAGTGCGGGCGCAGAGGCCTGTAGATGGCGCCGGGTGCCCGGCGACGGGCCCAGTCACGGGTTGCCGGGGTCGCTCTGCCCGTCCGGCGCGTCGCCCATGTGGCCCATGCCCTCGTCGGACATGTCGCCCATGCCGTCCATCATCGAGCGCATCTGCTCCTGCATCTGCGGGTCGGACATCCTCTCGGACATGAAGGCCTTCATCCGGTCGATGTGGGCAGGGTCGTCCATCATCGAACCCATGTCGGATCCGGCCGGGCCCGCGCCGGCATCGGCGCCCGCATAGGCCAACGCAGGGACGCCAACCACGGTGGCACCGGCAATGACGCCGGCTGCGACGGCCACGATCGATCGCTTGCTCATGGGGTTACTCCTCAGTAGCCGTTAGACGCCGAATCGGCGATCTGACTCCAGGTTGCCCGCGGGCTGTGAAGGATCCGTGCGCACACCGTGCGATCCCGACGCAATCACCGGTCGACTTCCTGCCTTTCGGGCAGGGACAAGACCGCCGTTCACCCCTCGGTCACGCGACTGCTGCCCAGTACGCGGTGCCGGTGCTTCACTCGTCGCGGATGCGAGACGGACAGCTCCCACCGCGCCGCGTCGTGAACGGCCAAGCACCGAGTGATCGCACGGCGCGGGCCTCGGCGGGGCGGAGGCCGGCCAGCGCGCGGCGCAGCTTGCGCGTCAGCCTGCGTTCCTTGGGTCGCATCATCACCAGTCCCGAGCGGGGCGAGGGCGGGGAGCGCTGCGGGCAACGGTGGGCGGCGAACCCCAGGCTGGGTCTCTGGCCCCGTTGGATGCTCGCGCGCTTATGTGTTGGCCACTCCCGCCGGCACCCCGACGGCCACTGGGTGCGCTGTGGATTCGCCACAAGGACCTTTTCGGGCCTCAGATCGGTCGGGTTGCGCGGGAAGGCAGCGGCAGCCCAGCGCGTCGATGCGTCAACTCCCGTCGCGCATGCTGCAACGCACGGTCCAGCTCGGCATGGCTGACACCGGGCGGCGAAGCCGCTGCTCCTCTACAGCGCCCGTGGCGCCGCATCGGTCGAAGGCAGAACAGGTAGGTCCATCCCAGCGCAGCGAACAGGGCGACGGCCGGGAGCAGCCACTCGGTCACGGTGCAGCGGTCGCAGCAGTGTGTTCGCTACCGGCTTCGGCCCGCCCGGTGCGGAGCTGATCGATCTCCGTGCGGAGCCGGGCGAGTTCTGCCTGCTTAGCCGCCACTTCGTCCACCGGGGCGGGCTTACTCCGGCCCATCATCATCCACATCATCAGGCCCATGCCGACCGGGCAGGCCAGCAGGGCGAGCACGTAGAGCAACTGGGACATCGGACCTCCATCGGTGCTGTAGTGCGCGGATACACGCACCTACTATGAGAGATAGTAGTATCGTCCCCCTCGCGCCGCAACGCTCAACTGGCACCGCCCTCCGATGCCGATGCCGTACGACGCCACCCAGGCACGGGGCCCGCATCAGATCGGCGATACCCGACGCCGCTCTCGACTCGACATCTCCAGGAGTCACGCATGCAGGACCTTCTGCTGTCCACGACAGTGTTCGCCTCATTCATCGGAGGCGTCCTTGCACTGCTGGCCCCGTGCTGTGCGTCGGTCATGCTGCCGGCGTACTTCGCCTCCAGTTTCCGCCGTCGCTCCCGACTGCTGCTCATGACGGTTGTGTTCGCCGCCGGCGTGGGAACAGTCATCCTGCCGATCGCTCTGGGGGCGTCGGCGGTCAGCCGGCTGCTCAACGAGCAGCACACGATCGTGTTCTCCATCGGCGGAGGGCTCATGATCCTGGCCGGGCTCGCCATGCTGAGCGGCTGGCAGCTCGCCCTCCCGATGCCCTCGATGCGCACGCGCGGCGGTGGGGGTACCGGCTCGGTGTACAGCCTGGGCGCCTTCTCGGGAGCCGCGAGCGCCTGCTGCGCCCCGGTCCTTGCCGGCGTGGCGGCGGTCTCGGGAGCCGTCGCCTCCTTTCCCGCTGCGCTTGCTGTCGGCGTCGCGTACGTCTTCGGGATGGTCGCGCCCCTCGCCGCGATTGCCCTGCTCTGGGACCGCCAAAACTGGGGGCGTAGCCGTCTGCTTGCCAGCCGCATGGTGCATCTGCGGATCGGTCGAGCACGGCGGACCGTGCTGCTGTCCACATTGCTGTCGTCCGGGCTGATGGTCCTCATGGGCGCGCTGACGATCGTTTTCGCACTGCTGGGGCAGTCCATGTCGCCCGACGGGTGGCAGGTCCGCCTGACCGCCGCCCTCGGGCACTGGGCTGCCCTCGCGCAAGACGGATTGGCGTTCATCCCCGGCTGGCTCTCGACGCTGTTGATCTTCGGCGCCCTGACGGCCATCGCCGTCCGCGCCGCCCGCAGCAGCCGTCCGCCGGCGACCACGCGCTCCGCTCCCGCCTCCGACAACCACTCCCCTGTCCCACACTTCGACCCCATCAGCACCGACCAGGAGAAGATCCGATGAGCCGAACTGGCCGCTCCTCAACCGCCGCTGGGCGGCCGCGCACGCGGGACACCAAGGCTGTTGAGCTCGCCCGCAAAGATCAGCGCCGTCGCGGGGTGACGACCTGGATCTTGGCCGGCTTGGCCGTGGCCCTCGTCGTCGGTGGCCTGTACGCCGTCTTCCGCGACGGCAGAGGACCGAGCTCCTCGACGGCGACATCCGAGCGCTTCCAGGTCGGATCGCCCGGACCCGGTGATCCTGCCCCGGACTTCACCCTCCCGGCGACGGACGGGCAAGACGTCGCCCTCGACGACCTGCGCGGGGAGAACGTGCTGCTGTACCTGCACGAAGGACTGGGCTGCCAGCCGTGTTGGGACCAGATCCGGGACATGGAGCAGGACCCCGCCCAGCTGGCTGCGGCAGGAATCGACCGTCTGGTCAGCATCACCAGCGCGCCGCGGGACCTGCTGGCTCAGAAGATGCGGGACGACGGCCTGCAATCCGTGGCTCTCGCCGATCCCACCCTCGCAGTCATCCGGGCGTACGAGGCGAACAAGTACGGGATGATGGGCGACAGCCGGGCGGGGCACACCTTCATCCTGGTCAACGGGGACGGCCAGATCGTCTGGCGGGCCGACTACGGCGGCGCCCCCAACTACACGATGTACGTGCCGGTGGAGGACGTCCTCGCCGACTTGCAGGGCAACCGGCTCGACTCATGACCGCCATCACCCTGTTGACCCAGAGATCCTGCGCGTACTGCGAGCAGGCCAAGGCCACACTGAACCAACTCCGCCGCGAACATGTCTTCGAAGCAGTCGAGGTCAGCCTGGAGACCGACGAGGGCCGGGAACTCGGCGCCCGACACGGCGTCCTGTTCGCCCCAGGGGTGTTGGTCGACGGACAACTGTTCTCTTTCGGGCGGCTGTCCGAGCGCAAGCTGAGGCGGGAACTTCAGCGCCGCCATGCTGCTGCCGCGTCCCCCGGCCCCAGCGCCTGAGTGCTGTGCTGATCACGGTCGGACAAATCACGCCCACGATGCCCTCGTCCGGCCCAGGACGACCCGGGCCGGCCCGCGGAAGAGGGTGACACGCCTTGTATCTTACTAAGGTGCTTAGTGGACGCGGCGCCCCGCGGTCGCGAGTCGCCCTCCAGGGCTCGCCGCGCCCATCCAAGCCACGACCGGCACCCGAGCCATCCAGACGCCCATGACAACCGTGGCCAGACGATTGCTCGGCAATGACGGGAAGGGTGGCATCGCCTCGAGTGGCGGCAGAGCATCGCGAGCCGGTCATGTGCTGAACGAACGCGGAAGGCCGATCTAAGTGACCCCCACCCTGAGTCGACGAGCAGTTCTGGCGGTCGCGACGGTGGCCGCTTCCGCGGTGCTGCTGGGTTGCTCGACCGACGTCGACCAGACGACGCCCCGCCAGCAGTACGAGTTCACCGGCGCTACACCGGTGGCCACCGTGGTCGAGGAAGCAGTCCGTGCCCCCGCTCCCAGCTTCGACGGCGAACTGCTGGACGGAACCCCGTTCGAATCCTCCTCACTTGACGGCGACGTCGCGGTGATCAACTTTTGGGGCTCCTGGTGCGCTCCGTGCCGGGTGGAGACGCCCGAGTTCCAGGCCGTCTACGTCGACGTCGCCGACCAGGGCGTTCAGTTCCTGGGCATCGACGTCAAAGACGAACGTCAACTGGCCATAGCCTTCGTCGACAGCGTTGGCGCGACCTATCCGTCCCTGTTCGATCCGCGTGGAGAAGTAGCGCTGGCCTTCCGCGGCTTCCCGGCCAACGTGGTCCCCTCCACCATCTTGCTGGACCGGCAGGGCCGAGTCGCCGCCGTCTATGCCGGCGCCGTCCGCGGCGAGGACCTCCGCACGGCCGTCGCTCTACTGCTTGACGAAGGAGCGGCGTGAGCGACCTCGGAGCCACCTTCGCCGGCATCGTCACCGACGGGTCACTTCTGCTGGCGATGGCCGTGGCCGCGCTGGTGGGACTGATCAGCTTCGCCTCTCCCTGCTGCCTGCCCCTGATCCCCGGATACGTCAGTTACGTGGCGGGACTGGCAGGCTCCGACCTCGCCACTGAGAATCCGTCCACACGGCAGGCCTCCGACCCCGTTGACGAAGCGGCGTCACCGACTGGCGGGTCCAGGGCACCGGATACGGCGACGGCACCAACCGCGACGATCGTGGTGCCCAGCCGCCGCAGGCTGCTGGCGGGCTCGCTGCTGTTCATCGCCGGTTTCAGCGTCGTCTTCATCTCCTTCGGCGCCCTGTTCGGTGGCCTCGGTCGGCTGCTGTTCGAGTGGGCACCGACGCTGACGCGCGTGGCCGGCGTGATCACCATCGTCATGGGGTTGTCGTTCTTCGGAGCGTTGACCTGGTTCCAGCGCGAACGCCGCATCCACCGCCGCCCGCCCGCCGGTCTGGCCGGCGCGCCCGTACTGGGCGTCGTCTTCGGCCTGGGCTGGACACCGTGCCTGGGCCCGACCCTGGCCGCCGTCAACACCCTCGCCTATACCGAAGCCTCGGCCCTACGCGGCGCCATCCTCGGCTTTGCTTATTGCGTGGGCTTGGGGGTCCCATTCGTGCTCGTCGCTTTGGGCACCCGGCGCGCGCTGCGCTTCTCCGCCCTCGCCCGCCGCCACGCCCAGACGGTCACGCGCATCGGCGGAGCGGTGCTGATCGTGCTGGGGATCCTGCTGCTGACCGGTTGGTGGGACGGACTGATGATCTGGCTGCGGGCCTGGCTCGGTGCAACCGGGCTCGGAACGTCCTCGCTTTGATCCCGGTCACGACCTCCGGCGGCGACGGGATAGCGGCCGCATCCCGACGCGCTCGGCTCTCTCCGACTGGGTGGGTGGGGCCGGTGCGGACCACCCGGCTCCTCGTGGTGCTGGCCGTCGCGACGGTTGCCCTGCTCGCGTTTCCAGCCCCAGCCCAGGCTCACGCCTTCCTGCTCTTCACAACCCCGACGGCGAACAGTGCAGTCGTCGAATCGCCGGCGTCGGTCGACCTCGTGTTCAACGAGCGGGTGACAGCGGGGGCAGACGCCGTGGTCCTCGTCGACTCGGGCGGACGCGCCACGTCGACGGGGCCGGTTAAGACAGCCCGCGACGGCGGGGTGGTGACCGCGCAGGTGCCGAAGGCTCTGCCTCCGGGCGAGGTCACGGTCCGCTGGCGCGTAACCGGCGAGGACGGTGACCTGGTGGAGGGCGAGTTCCGGTTCGCGATCGGCGCGGCACCACCCGCGTCGAGCGCGAACGAGGGTGGACCCGGGGTGTCGTGGGTACCGGCTGGGCTGCGGTGGATGTTGTTCACCGGTCTGGCGCTGGCCCTGGGCGGGCTCGTCGCGCGGCGAGGCACGGCGGTGCCGTTGGCGAAGAACCCCGAGCTCCGCGCCGTCCGCTCCTTGCTGGTCTTCGGCGCCCTGGCCGGCCTCGCCGCCACGGTCGGCCTCGCCGCGCCACTGATCGCCGAGGTCGGGACCGATCTGTGGCAAGCGCAGCCCGGGCAGCTGCTCCTGACCGAGGCGGCAGGCTTCAGCGCCGCCGCGCTTCTGCTGTGGCGGCGACGGCATGCCTGGGCCGCGGCCGCACTCACCGCGGTGGTCATCGCCGAGGGCCTGCGCTCACACGCAGACGTCGCCGAGCCGGTCTGGGGAGCGCTGTTGACCAGTGTCCACCTGGCGGCCGCCGCCGTCTGGGTCGGCGCGCTCGTGCACACGGTGCGCACCGCCGTCGCCTGGCGCGGCCACCGTGCCGCCGTCCGCTGGGTCATCACGGAGTACGCCGGCACGGCGCTGTGGCTCTTCCTCGTCGTCGCAGCCACCGGCACAGCGGCCGCCTTGTTGCTCGTACCCGTGGACACGCTGTTCACGACCGACTACGGGCGGATCCTCATGATCAAGGTGGTGCTCGTACTCATCGCGGTCCTACTGGCCGGCACAGCCCGCCTGTACCTCAAGGGCGACGACGCTCGCCTCGGCAGGGTCCGGATGTTGGCTCGCACGGAGGCCGCCGTCCTTGCGGCTGCCCTTGCCGCGGCCGCAGTACTGGTGTCAGCCCCTCTGCCCAGCGCCGACGCATTGGCGGCACCACCACCCGCCGCGGACGGCCCCGAACTGCCCCTAGGCACGCTGGCCGGTCAGATCGGCGTCAACCTCACCGCGAGTCAGGGCCAGCTCGTCATTCGCCTGGCCACACCTCGCTGGGGCAACTACTACGCACCCGAACCCGGCCAGCAGCAGGACTTCGAGCTGTCCGGAGCCCTGTCCCCCGTCGGGGGCGCCGCTGACGACCTGACCTTCCGGCCCTGCGGTCGAGGCTGCTTCGTTGCGGGCGCCGCGCTCCGGGACGGTGAGAACCTGGTGACGCTTCGCGCCGAAGCCCCCGGCTGGCGCGGGGGCGACGTCGCGCTGATCGTGCCCTGGCCGGTGACTTCTGCAGCCGATGCGCTGGCCGACACGGCTGCCCGGATGGAGCAGGTCGACAACCTCACCGTCTACGAGACCGTCACCAGCGATGGGACCGCCGAACTGCCGCCCCCAACCGCGCTACCGCTCAGTGGGCCAACCTTCCTTGGCACCGAACCCTATGGAGCCGGCGTCGCCCCGATCGTTGTCCGCTCCGATGGCGAGGGCGCGGTCCGGCTGTATCTCGCGTTCCCAGCCGAGGCTCGTACCGCCGAACTCCTGCTCGACGTTGAGGGACGCATCGTCGAGGAGACGCTGACCGACCCCAAGCACGTGATTCTGCGGAGATTCACATATCCGGAAGTCACTGAGTGAGTCCCAAACAGCCGTACCCGGCAGTCCACCGTGGAATCCGGCTCGCCTGGCCCGGCCGGGAGGTGACGCTTCTACTCGCACATCTCGCTCATGATCGCCGCTCCTCAGTAGGGCTCGCCTCGATGGGACGCCCTACCGTCAGCGCCTGGCGCATGGCCGGATCCAGAGCCCGGAACGCGGCGTCCGGCTGTGCCCCCACCGCGTCTAGCACGCTACTGAAGAAGCAGCGTGCCGCCGCCGCGAGCACGACGTCGAGGATCTCGGCGTCCTCCACGCCGAGGGCGCGCAGCTCGGTCAGGTCGTTCTCGGTCATGTCGGCAGCACCGGCCGCGACCTTGTCCGCGAGCGCCATGACGGCGAGCTCGACGGGTGTCAGTCCCGCCGCCTGCGGGTCCATCACAATGCCCGGGATGGAGTCGGCGCCGACGAACTTCTCGGCCAGGACCTGCCCGTGGCCCAGGGAGCAGTAGCTCGAACGCAGCCGGAGGGCCGCAGCGATCGTGGCCAACTCGTATCGGCGTAGGTCCATTGATTCCTTGATCGCGCCGTTGAGTTCGTTCCAGGCGGCGAGGACGGCCGGCCGGTTCGCGAAGACCCGTGTGTAGTTGGCGACGTAGCCCATGGCCGCGCGATCCCGGTCATAGGCCGCGCCCGCGTCTCCAGTTGCATCGCTCACGTCGGGGGTGGTGATCCAACTCATCGGCCGAACGTAGTCCGAGGAACATTCGGCACAGTCCGCGGTGGTCGGGCCCTCGGCACGACCGGCCCGATGTCATTTCTGCGTCCTCTACTGGCCGCAGACACACCTCTGCGATGCCAAGGACGCCAAGCGTCGTCGGCGATTCCTGCGCCGAACCCACCACGCCAGCCTGTACGACGCCGGTGAAGGATCGCCGGGACAGGCACCAGCCGGCCCTTGTTGCGACGGAACCCGGGAGCATGAGGTGACAAGTCCGCGCGACGAGCGCACCTCGGCGGTATCCAGCTCCAGTAGCGCGGCCGCCCGCTCGGCCGGCACGTCTTAGGCGAGCAACGTGCGCAGCGTCTCGCCCTGCGCCGCCGTCGCCGCCAAGGCCTGCTCGGCCTCGCTTCGCGCCTCCGGGGCCACCAGCGCCTCCGCCGTCGCCTCCTCGACCCGACGGTCGTGCTCATCGCGCGCGGCGTCCAGCGCCCGTCGTCGCTCCCGCGCCTTCGCCAGCGCCGCCGCCTGCCGACTCACTGTTCTGGCCACCGCTTCCTCCGCTCGTCCAGCTGACCTACCGCCGGATCGTCACACGGCCTCATGACACGGCTCTCGACCCGAGCGTCACCCCCACCAGCCCGGCACCGCAGCAGGCGTCACCCCACCCCCTCCGACCTGACACACCTCATGCATCACGGCCGGAACCGCCCCTTATCGATGCCCGCGGTGCCGGAGCGTGGCAGAGGTGTTCGCGACTGTCGGGTCGTGATGACGCTGCACAAGCTCACTGCGGGGGACGGATACACGTATCTGACCCGCCAGGTGGCTGCGCACGACGCCACGACCCGCGGGTTCGACACGCTTGGCGCGTACTACAGCGAGAAGGGCGAGGCTCCGGGCGTCTGGATGGGACGCGGGCTTGCCGCCGTGCCCGATTTTCCGGTGGGTGATCGGGTCACCGAGGAGCAGATGGTCGCGCTGTTCGGGGAGGGGCGACACCCGAACGCGGACCAGATCGAGCGCGACGCGCAGCTGGCCGGGAGGACCCGGCAGCAGGTCGATCAGGCCAGCCGCCTGGGCGCGCCCTACCGCATTCACGAGCAGGCCAACATGTTCCACCGCCGCTCGGCAGGGGCGTTCCGCGACCACAACACCGCGCTGGGCCTGCCCGCCGACACCCCCGTACCGGCCGAGGAACGAGCCCGCATCCGCACCGAGCTGGCCTCGGCGATGTTCGCCGAGACCTACGGCCGTCCCCCGGCCGACGCCCGTGAGCTGTCCGGTCATCTGGCCCGCATCTCCCGGCAGGCCACCACCGCGGTCGCCGGGTACGACCTGACGTTCAGCCCGGTCAAGAGCGTCTCCACGCTGTGGGCGATCGCCCCGCGAGAGGTCGCAGCCGTCATCGAGCAGGCGCACGCCGACGCGGTGGCAGACACCCTGACCTGGTTGGAGGACCACGCCGCCTACAGCCGCACGGGCCGCAACGGAGTGGCGCAGGTAGAGGTGCGCGGGCTGATCGCGGCGGCGTTCACCCACCGCGACTCGCGCGCCGGCGACCCGGATCTGCACACCCACGTGGCCGTCAGCAACAAGGTGCAGACCCGCGACGGGCGGTGGCTTGCGCTGGACGGTCGACTGCTCTACAAGAACAACGTCACCGCCTCCGAGCGGTACAACACCCGCCTTCAGGCCCTGCTCAGCGAGCGGCTCGGCGTCCGCTTCGCAGACCGCCCCGGCGCCGATTCGAACAAGCGACCGGTGCGAGAAATCGTGGGCGTCGACGGCGAGCTCCCCCGGCTCTGGTCGTCGCGGCGAGCGTCGATCGATACCCGCCGCGCGGCGCTGTCGGCAGAGTTCCAGGCCGACCACGGGCGGCCGCCAACGCCGAAAGAGGCCGTGTCGCTCGCGCAGCGGGCCAACCTGGAGACGCGGCAGCGCAAACACCAGCCCCGCTCCTACGCCGAGCAGCGCGCCGCCTGGCGCACCGAGGCGCTGGCGGTGCTGGGCGGGGAGAGCGGCCTGCGCAATTACCTCCGCGAGGCACTCGCCCCCCGCCGAGGACCCCAGGCGAAGCGGCCTACGCGCAGGTGGGTCTACCAGACCGCTCAGCACGTGCTGTCGGCGGTGCAGAGCTCGCGCGCGACATGGCAGGTGAACCACGTCCGCGCCGAGGCCGAGCGGCAGGCCCGTGCCGCCGCGATCCGGCTGACCGACCTCGACCGGGCCGTCGACGCCGTCGTCGACAGAGCGCTGTCCCTGTCGACGCCGATGGGCAGCCGCGAACCGGTGACCGAGCCCCCGGCGCTGCGCCGCTCGGACGGCAGCTCCGTCTACACCGTGGCCGGCTCGACGCTGTACACGTCGACCGAGATCCTCGCCGCCGAGCGCGCCATCCTCGCCGCGGCCGGACGCCGCGACGGACGCGTGGTGTCGGCCGCGGCCGTCGACATCGCGCTGCTGGAGTCCACCGCCAATCGCGTCGCCCTCAACCCCGGCCAGGTGCAGCTGGTCCGCGAGCTGGCCACCTCCGGCACCCGGGTGCAACTGGCACTGGCCCCGGCAGGTACCGGCAAGACCACCGCCCTGCGTGCGCTGTCCGCGGCGTGGCGAGCCGACGGCGGGAACGTCGTCGGCCTCGCTCCCTCGGCAGCGGCGGCCGCGGTGCTGGGTGAGGAAGTCGGCACCGACACCGACACCCTCGCCAAGCTGATCCACGCACTCGCCACCGGCAACGCCGTCCCGCCGTGGGTCGAGCGCATCGGCCCGGACAGCCTCGTGATCATCGACGAAGCCGGCATGGCCAGCACTCCCGACCTGGCCCGAGCGATCGCGTTCGTCACCGAGGCCGGCGGGTCGGTCCGGCTGATCGGCGACGACCAGCAGCTCGCCGCGATCGGCGCCGGCGGAGTACTGCGCGACATCGTCGCCACCCACGCTGCTGTCACCCTCTCGCAGGTCCTGCGCTTCACCGACCCCGACAGCGGCGCCCCCGACCACGCTGAAGGCGCAGCGTCCCTGGCGCTGCGCGACGGCGACCCGGCCGCCCTTGCCTACTACATCGATCACGGACGGGTGCACGTCGGCGACTTGGCTACCGTCACCGACGACGCCTACACCGCCTGGTTGGCCGACCGAGCTGTCGGCCGCGACGCCATTATGCTGGCGCCCACCCGCCAGCTGGTCGCCGAACTGAACACCCGCGGCCGCCGCGACCGCCTCGCCCAGCAGAACGGCCCGGTCGGACCCCAGGTCACCCTCGCCGACGCCTCGCAGGCCTCCGCCGGCGATGCGGTCATCACACGCCGCAACGAGCGCACCCTTCCGATCAGCGCCACCGACTGGGTCAAGAACGGCGACCGGTTCACGGTCACCGCCGTCCGCGACACCGGCGCCCTCGACGTCGTCCACAAGCGCACCGGACGGCGCCTCACGCTGCCTGCCGACTACGTCACCGACCACGTCAGCCTCGGCTACGCCACCACCGTGCACGGCGCGCAAGGTCTCACCGCCGACACCTGCTACACCGTCGCCACCGGCGAGGAGTCCCGCCAGCTGCTCTACGTCGCCTTGACGCGCGGCCGGCACGCCAACCACCTTTTCCTCACCACCGCCGGCGACGGCGACCCGCACAGCGTGATCACCCGCGACGCGCTGCTGCCGCCCACCGCCGTCGACGTCCTGACTCGTGTGCTCGCTCGCGACGGCGCCCCGACCTCGGCCACCAGCCAGGCCCGCGCGCTGGCCGATCCCGCCGCTCTCCTCGCTTGCGCGGCAGATCGGTACTACGACGCGCTCAACACCGCCGCGGAGGACCGTCTCGGCCTGGAGGCGCTCGAGGCCATCGACGCCGCCGCCGACGCCGCGGTGCCGGGCCTGACCACGCAGGCTGCCTACCCCGTCCTGCGCGCGCACCTGGCGCTGTGCGCCGTTGCCGGTCGCGATCCCGCCGGCGTCCTCCGGCAGGCACTGGCCTCGGATCGACGTCTGGACGACGCCCACGATGTGGCCGCGGTCCTGGACTGGCGTATCGACCCCACCGGGCGCCACTCAGCCGGAACGGGCCCCCTTCCGTGGCTGCCCGCCCTTCCGAAGACTCTCGGCGACGACCTCGAGTGGGGGCCCTACCTCGCCAACTCCGCCGACCAGGTCAGGTCACCGGCCGCCGATGTCGCCGCCCGCGCACGCACCTGGACCCCGACCAGCTCCCCCGCGTGGGCGCTTCCGCTCATCGACCGCGATCCCGAGCTGGTCGCCGACCTCGCCGTCTGGCGCACCGCCCACGGCGTTGACGACGCCGACCGCCGTCCCACCGGCCCGGCGTTGCCTCGCGCCGCGGACGCCCCAACCCAGCGGGCGCTTGACGACCGCGTCACGCGGCTGCTTGGCGATGGACGCACGCTGACCGCACGTTGGGCACCGGTTGTCGACAGCATCGACCCACGCATCGCCGGCGATCCCTACTGGCCGGTCCTGGCCGAGCGGCTCGCCGCCGCCGACCGCGCCGGCATCGACATCACCGCTCTCATCCACGCCGTCGCCAACGAACGTCCCCTGCCGGACGAGCAGCCCGCCGCCGCGCTGTGGTGGCGACTGTGCCGGCACCTCTCCCCCGCCGCAGTAACCGCCACCGGTTCCTCCGCCTCCGAGACGCTGCGCCCGGAGTGGACCCCGGTCTTGGCCGACGTCGCCGGCCCTGCAGCCGCTGAGCGTGTGGTCGCCGACCCCGCCTGGCCCGCGCTGGTTGCCGCCGTCACCTCTGCCCGCCACGCCGGCTGGCAGCCCGACCAGGTGCTGTCCACGGCCTATGACCTGCTGCGTGCCGGTCACGCGGACGACGACCGACTGCGCCCAGATGAGCTGGCCACTGCCCTGGTATGGCGCGTCGACGTGCTCACCGACCCGGCGTCCGCCGCACGCGGCCGCGCGCAGGCGCCGCCGAGCGACCTCGAACAACTGCCCTCTGCCGACGGAATTGCCGACGACGACTGGCTGACCAGTCTTGTCGAACCCGACGACACCGAACTTCTCCATGAGGGCTTGGACGGCGACGACCCGGCCGCTGCCGAGCACCTCGCCTCTCCAGGACTCGATAGCCGAGCCGACGACGCTGGCCGTCGACCCGCATCCCACCGGCCCGACGAGGGAGTTCGCGTTGACCGGCACCGTCTTCTGGAGCTCAACCAGCAGGCCGCCGACTTCTTCACCGACCGTTACCGCGTCTCCTGGGCCCCGGCCTACCTCACTGGCCGGCTCGGCACCGACCTCACCGAGGACGCCCGGTTCACCGTCGGCCACGCCCCCGACAGCTGGACCGCGCTGACAAGCCACTTGCGCCGTCTCGGCGCCACCGACGCCGAGATCGTCGCCGCCGGCCTCGGCAGCTACGCCTCAAACGGCCGGGTCATCGACCGCTTCCGGGACCGGCTCGTCTTCGCCATCCGCGACGGCGATGAGATCCACGGCTGGATCGGCCGCCGCAACCCCGACCACGACCAGGACGGGGACCACGCCGTCCCCAAGTACCTCAACACCGCCGAGACCGACCTGTTCACCAAGGGCAGCGAGCTGTACGGCCTGACCGAAGGAGCCGCTGAACTGGCCGCCGGCGCCGTCCCGGTCATCGTCGAGGGCCCCGTCGACGCGCTGGCAGTCAACCTCGCCGGCGACGGCAACTACGTCGGCATCGCCCCACTCGGCACCGCCTTCACCGACGCGCAGGCCGAGGCGCTACGCCCATTCCTCGGCGACGGACGGTCCGGAATCATCGTCGCGACGGATGCTGACCGGGCCGGACAACAGGCCGCCCAGCGCATCTTCTGGCAGCTCATCGCCCATGGCGACGATCCCCGCCACCTCGCCATGCCGACCGGCAAGGACCCCGCCGAGCTGCTACAGACGGCCGGCGCCGCCGCTCTGCGTCGGACCCTCACCGCCTCCGGCAGCCTGGCCGCCGTGCTCATCGACGCCCGCGTCGCCGTCTACGCCGACCGGTTGGACACCGTCGAAGGCCGGGTGCACGCCGCGCGCCGCGCCGCCGAGGTCATCGCCGCCGTCCCGTCGAAGAGTTGGCCGGCGCATCTCACTCGAGTGGTGGCCCGCACCGGCATCGCGCCCGACATAGCGCTGTCGGAAGTCTTCGACGCAGCTCAGGCTCGGACGGAGGATGCTCACGTGCCGACACAGACGGTGTCGCCCGGTCAGCTGCCCGAGCCGGCCACTGACCCGGGGATGGAGTCCCCCGGCCCCGTGATGTCCGCAACGGAGACAGGGCCGGAGACGCTGGCCAGTGCGCAGGCAGCTCAGCGGGCTGCATCCGCCGGCCGACACCCTCGCCTCCCAGCTCGGCCGCGGCCACCTCAACGGTTGTGACGCCGTGGGCAGCTCGACGTCTCCACCAGCGGCACCAACTACGCCGACACGCACCTCTGACTGCCGGCGTAGCCATCGGCTTTAGTACCCGTCATCCCAGCGGGGTCTGAGTTAGCGGTCAGCCGACCTCAGGTGCCGGCATCACAGCAAGCCGCCGCCTTGCTTCCCCCACCCTCTCGCTCGGCGCGGGCCCGCCACCTGCGATAGACAAAGACCCTCACGTTCCGGAGGTTATGAATGGCGCGACGCGTTTTCATCAGTCACGCAGCCAGCGACAAGCCACTGGCGGGCTTGGTGGAACGACTGCTGATCATGAGTGGGGTCCCGCGGGACCGTGTCTTCTATTCCTCCGACCGCGCCACCGGAGTGCCTGCGGGGCGGGGATCACGCGAAGTCTTAAAGGCGATGCTCCGCGACGACCCCTTCGTCATCGAGGTGATCAGCACGACCTTCATGACGCGGCCGATGTGTCTCATGGAACTGGGTGCCGCCTGGGTCATGGAGGTGCCTACCTTTCCAATCGTCGTGCCGCCACTGTCGCGAGCTGAGGTCATCGCTCAGATCGGCGACGTCCACCTGCCCCGCTTGGGATCTGAGGACGAACTTGACGAGCTTTTCGATGAGCTACACGGCCGGCTTCTACAGCACCTCGAAGTGACCGCGCAGGCGTCGGTGTGGAACCCAGCGGTAAGAGACTTCCGGCGCGACCTGCCCCAGGCACTAGCCGCCCTCGACTCCGCAACGTCCCAGACGGCTCAACCAGACACCATCGGGGACGCACCCTCAAGCTCGGTCCCCGCCCAGGACGATCAGCAGCGCCTGTCTCCAGATCTAGTGGCTCACAAGATCACCAAGCAGGCCGGCGCCTACAGCACTGATGTACTGGGCGAGTTGACCAACGAGTCCGGCCGGGACTTCCAGATAGTGCTGTTGTCCGCGACGCTCTACAACGCCACCGGCGGCATCGTCGGAACCGCCAACGGCTCAATCAACGGCCTTCCCGGCGGGCAGACCAAGACCTTCCGCCTGTCCAGCGCCGGACGAGTCGACGGGATCGCCACGATGCGCCTGCAGACCGACGGTCAAATGTGACCTTCTCGACCCCACCCCAGCGCCCGGACAGCAGCTCTAGGAGGTGAGCTCCGCAGGAGTCAACTCTGCCGACACCTTGAACCTAGTGCTCAGCCCGGGCGGGAGCCTCTCACGTCTCTTGCTATCTCGACCAACCCATGGGTGTACTCGCCCACGGCTCGGAGGAGGGCGCGCATCCGCTGGTCGAGGGCTCCCCATGGCCGCTGCAGCACACCCGTGATCGGGTGGGGTACCGCTTCGGCGCCCTCAACGTCCACCTCAAGCACGAGATTGAGATCAAGCTGTTCGCGGCTCAAGGGCTCATCCGTCAACGCGCGAAAAGTCGCAATGACGCCGTCGCCACGCAGCGGACCGACACGCCCCTGAAAATCCGCGACGTAGGCCAGGTCCACCCGCGCACTCCCCCATGCGGCGTAGTGGGTGGTCAGGTGGAGCGCGCGGTGTCGGTCAAGTCGCGCAAGGTCGTGAAGGATCCGCAAGCAGTTCCAGTCAGGCGCCTCGGCGTTGTAAGGCTGGATGTGCTCGAGAGCCTGTCTGATCTCTGGCGCGAGGCCTGCTAGGCGACGCGCGTTGTTCCGCCAGTTGACCGGTGTGAGGGTGATGGGCCACTCAAGCAATGTCGCGTTCGGCGGCGGACTCTGGCCTGAGTCGATGATTGCGACGGCATATAGGCAGTTGTCCAGTGCGGCACGGAGGTTGTACAGAAACTCGCCAAAGGTGAGCGATAGCTCTGCGGGAAGCGGCTTTCGACGTTCGACACGAATCTGGCCGTTGCCCTGTGAGTCGACTGCCATAACCAAGCGATCTGGCTCGTCAGCGAGATGATCGGCCCAGATGTTTCCGAATGCACTGTAGCGCTCATGGGCCCTCTCGAGCCGCGAGCGGTAGTGCGCTATTTCTGCGGGCTCATCGCGTGAAGCGGACAAGAAAATCTTCTGCTAGGGCCTGCCACCCCGACGCGGGCACGCCGCCATCAATGCTCTCAGCGATGACGTCCTCGTCGATCTCCTCACCCGCCCACTGCGGGCGAGCATAAACGGCCACCTCCGCCCCCGAGGTGTCCCAATAGAGGTTGAATGTCTGCTTATTCTGAGTGGCGCGCGTCATAGCCCAGACACCATCCAATCCATTGCGGATGTCGGTGTTGACTTGCGAGAACCGCTCTCTATACGCCCACCCTCGCCAGGCGCCCTCGAAAGCAAGGTCCACTCGCCACTTCTCGAAGGGCAGCATGCTCCGGTCGCACAGCAGTAGCCCGAGAGCCATACCTTCCGAGACCGCGTTGCGCTGCCGCGACGGGCTGATCTTCATGAGTCGTCACGCTAGCGACCACCACCGACAGCTTGGGGACGCATGTGCCAGGCGTGTGAACCTCGAGACTCCGCGCCAGACCTGGCCTCCGTCCGCCCATGCCCTCGCGGTGAGCTGCTGGCGCCTGCCCTCGTCATCGAGGGGAGGCATCGAGGAAGGCGGTGTAGCGGCTTCCGGCGGGCCAGTCCTGGTGCCGGCCGGTGCGGCAGGTGCTCTCCCCGAGCCGCTGGGCCATGCGGTCGCAGAACGTCGGGAAGGCGTAGCGGTTCCATTCCTCCGTCAGCTGGGGACTTGCTGCCGTCTCTGATTCCCACCGCAGCACTGCCAGGACAGGCAGCTCCCGCGCGATGTGTGCGTGAAGGCGCCAGCAGGCCGGCACCATCTGCGCGGGCCGCCATGCGTACTCGTGGTTGATCCATGCGACGACGTCGTCACACCAGATCCAGACCGCCGTGCTGAGCTCGCCACTGCAGGCTGCCGGCTCCCAGGGGCGCTCCAGGTCGGCCACGGCGCCGGCCTGTGCCACTCGCCCGCGGTCGCCTCGACGCGCGTTCTGCAAGAGTTCGAGCGCGCGCAGCACCGCGAGGGGTGGCGGTGGGAACGGCAGGACGATCACCGGGACGACGCCTCGGGCTGTGGTGCGGTCGGCGGGTCGGCCCAGTCGACGTCCCGGCTGGGGACCAGCCGGTAATCGCGGGCATAGGCCAGCGCGGCAGCCGTGCGCTGCTGGACATCGACGGTGTCGGCGCGGGCACGGCTGACACGCGCGCGGGCGGCGTCGAGCTCGGTCGCGAGCTGCTGACCGTCCTTGCCGTCGAGGCAGCGCCGCAACCTGGCGATGATCGGCGGCGCGGTGCCTGCGACGACGAGAGCGTGCCGCTCGGGGATGCGACGGATGTCTCCGGGGCGCAACACGCGCACGTCCTCACCCGATCGGGACGTGCCGATGCCGCCTGGCCCGTCCGTGACGGTCCGCCGGCTGATTCGTACGTCGTCGAGCAGGTCGGACAGTTCCCGGTAGAAGTGGACGTCCTTGCCCCCGCCGAAGATGACGAGGTTGTTGGTGAGCCCGAACAGCGAGCGGGCCTCGTCCTCGCCGTAGGAGACGACCATCTGTTTCCAGGTCTGGGCGGCGTAGATGAACGAGAGACCGAGCGCGCGTTCGTTCGCCATCCGCACCCGCAGGGTAGGCAGCGGCGTGGTGGACGGCAGTTCGTCGAGGCAGGCCAGGAAGCACGGAGTCAGGCGCCCGTGCGGCGAGGTGGTAGCGACGTGCAGGGCGGTGTCGAGGACGTGTTCGGCGACTGCGGTCATCAGCGGTGCCGCCGAGGCGTAGGGGTCCTCCCGGCCGAGTAGGTACACCGTTCCCTGCCGGGCGATCAGGTCAGCCAGGTCGGTCGCAGTCTGTCCGCGCGAGGGCACGCAGCGAGCCCTGATGTCCGGCTGGAAGAACAGCGCCATCGCTTGCTGGACCGTGGTCACCGTGTTGCCGACGGTGTCCGGGCTGCCGTGCAACGCGCCGATCAACAGCCCGTCCCAGAACCGAGCCGCGTGCGGATGCTGCTGCAGGATCTCGGCGGGCTGCTCGGCGGCGACCGGGTTGGCGACCCATTCCAGGACGTGCTCCAGGGTGCGGCCGGTGAGTGCCGCCGCGTGCAGGAATCCCTGCAGCACCTTGGCGGTCTCCGCGGCGTAGAACCGGGCGGCGTTGTCCTGCCGGCCGCCGGTGACCGCGCCGGCGACGGTCCCGGCGGCGAAGGCCTTGGCTCGTCGTTCGGCGGTCCGGGGATCGACGCAGCCGGCGATCGGGTCCCACACCAGCTCAGGCAGCCCGGGCGCGGCGCCGAACGGGTCCAGCACCGCGATGGGGCGCGGCGGATCGCCGGGGTGCGGTGGCTGCTGGCGTCGTCCGACGGTCAGCAGCAGGTCGTCGACCTTGGTGAGCGTGGCCAGCCCGGCGCCGCGGTGGGCCAGCAGGGTGGGAGCCAGCAGGTCGAGGGTTTTGCCGGACCCCTGCTCGCCGTAGACGCCGGTGGTGCGGTCGTACCGGCACCACAGCTCCACCCCGTGAGGAACTCTGGACCGGCCGAGCCGCCAGCCGATGTCGGTCGGGTCGAACGCTGGCCTGAGCATGCGGTCAGCGCGCACGGCCCGGACCGAATCGGGCTCGGGTCGCCTGTGGCTGTTCGTGGGACCGCTGGCGGGCCGCGCTCAGCGCCAGCGGAGTCTGCGGGTTGTCTAGCACCTCCCGATTCGCGGCCCACGCGCGCTGCGGGAACGCAGCCGTCGCACGTACAGCCGGGTCGGCTGCCTGGTCCGCGACCGCCAGGGAGAGCAGCCGGGCGTTGTGCAGCGCGCCGACGACGGGGCGCAGGTCATCGGCGTGCGCACGGACCATTCCGCCCGGCTGGTAGCCGCGCAGGAACGCGGCCACGCGCTCCTCCCGCGGTGGCATGTCGCGGGCGTAGCCGATCAGGGCTCCGCTGTCAGCCCAGTGTCGGACGGTGCGGTACAGCAGCTGACTTGCGAAGGTCGGCAGGTGCTGGACGCCTGCCGCGACCGATCCCCGGAGGGACGCCGTCCAGGCCGTCGGGTCGGGACCGGCAGCGCTGAGGACGGCGTGAAGCCGGCCGGCCGCGGTCACGCCATGTGGCGCGTGCTCGTGGTGCCGGCGGCTGCCGTCGTCGTACGGCCGAAGTGCGCCTCGCACGGCGCGCCAGGCGTCCGAGGCCCTTGGCCGCCCGGCAGCCGGCGCGTCGGCCGGGCCGAGGCGCTCCGCCGCGGAGCTGAGCGTCTGTGCCGCGATCGTGTAGGCCAAGACCTCGACGACAGACGGTGGATCACTGGCTCGGGCGGTCGCCCGAAGCAGGACGCCGACGGTATCGGAGACCACGAGCGCGGCGTCAACCGACGCATCATCCGCCGGGCCGGGTACTGGCCGGTCGAGGAGGACGGTGTCGGCCCGGAACGGCGGGTCCAGGGCGGCCGCCTGCAGCATGAGGACGGCCTGGTGTTGAGTCTCGGTCAGCCACTCCGCTGCCGGGCCGTCCGGCAGCCCGGGGGCGATGATCTCGGTCAGCGGCGTGATGGTTTCGGCCACCGCTGTGGCGGCTGCCCAGCGGCTGGCCACGGTGGCGTCGGGGTGGAGGACGGCGAGGGTGTCGGCAGCGGCGGCCGCCAACCGGGTCAACGCCGACTCGGTCGCTGGAGCGCGAACGCCGAGCTCTGTGCAGGCGGCAGCCAGGGCGGCGACCTGCTGTTCGCGGCGATCGCCGGCGAAAGGCGATACGCCGTCGCGGCGCAGGTGGGCCAGCGCCCGACCCAGGTGACCCAGCGCGGTGCCTGCATCGGCGCGCGCGGCTGCGCTGTCATCCGTGGCCCGCGCTGTGTCGGCGAGGGCGTCGAGCAGCTGCCCGAGCGAGGTGGCCATCAGCGTGGCGCACGCAGCGCTCGGTGGCCGTGCTGGGCGGCAGCGAGGACGTCGGGGTGCACGAAATCAGCGGCGGGCAGGTTGCCGAGGATGCGCAGCGCCTGCTCGACGAGCCGGTCGGGGTCGGTGGCGTCGGCGGTCGCGGGCACTGGGCCGCTGGGCGCGCGCAAGGCGGTGGCGGCGGCGAGGCAGTGCAGCTGCACTGTCGGACCCGCCTGGTCGTTGCGGGAAGCGGCGGCGAACAGTGCCGCAGCCTCGGCGCGGGCGGCCAGCAGATCGGAGTTCAGGCCGTCGTCGGTCGAGGTCATCGAGGGGTCTCCTTCACGGTGTGGACGGGTGGTGCCTGGGTCGACGGTGCTGGGACGGTCGATTGGGACGTGGTGCTCTGGACGGATCTGTGGGTAAAACTGCGGATCGCATCGCCGCCTGTGGACAGGAGGCGATGAAGGCGTCCTCGGCTGCCTCTGGACGGGTAGCGGTCCGGGCGGATGACCGCTCGCCCGGCGCGGAGCTGGCGCGTCCCAAGGGCTCGCTCGGCCTCCCTGCGGGTGGCCATGCCGCCGCGGGCGTCGCTCGGGCGCCGGTGGCGAGCGACCAGGACAGCGGCAATGACCGCGGTTGTCAGCAGGAGGACCTCGGCGGCGGCAACACACGCGTAAACCGGGATGGGCCCGGCGACCTGACGCAGTCGGTCGGGCGGCAGGCCGCGGCCGGGGTCGCCGTTCAGTAGCCCGCCGAGGACGTGGGTGATCGTCTCGGTGCCCTGCGGCCACACCCAGCCACCGCCCCACAAGACCGAGGCGAGTCCGAGACCGACCAGGGCCGCCAGCGCGACAGCGATCAGGGCGCCGCCGGCCGCGGCGAAGGCCAGTTCCCATCCCCGGGCGATCGGCTGCGGATCGCGACGCCGGAACGGCGCGGTCACGCGCCGGCCCTGGGCCGGTGGTGGATGCCCACGTCCTGGCTCCTCTCTCTGCCGGTCAGCCGGCGGTGGCACTGGCGTGCAGGTTGACGCCGTGGTCGGCCAGCCAGGGCACGGGATCGACGGAAGCGCCGTCCAGGCGGACCTCGAAGTGCAGGTGGACGCCGGTGCTGTTGCCGGTAGACCCCTGGAAACCGAGCAACGACCCGGCGCTGACGGGCTGGCCGGCGGTGACGGTGTAGGACGACAGGTGCGCGTAGCGGGTAATCACGCCGTCGCCGTGGTCGAGCTCGACGAGGTTGCCGTAGCCGGCCAGACTCAGGCTTCCGTCCCGGTCGCAGTAGGCGCTGGTGCACTCGGCACTGACGACGGTGCCGTCGGCGGCGGCGTAGACGGGGGTGTCGCGGGGGCCGGCGATGTCGACACCGGCGTGCAAGTTGCCCCAGCGGGACCCGTAGCCGGAGGTGACGGTGCCGGGGGTAGGCCGGATCCATGATCCGGCAGCCACCGGCAGGCCCGGGCAGACGCCGGCCACCGCGCCGACCGGGCCGGCCGCAGTCGCCTGGGCGGCCGGCCACAGCATGGCGGTCAGCTCGCGGGCGAGCGGCTGCCAGCCGGCGTACGCCGACCCGTACGCCGACACCTGGACTGCCTGAGCCGCCTGGGTCAGCGGGATGACCTGCCAGTTCGGCACTTCGACGAGTCGTCGGTAGAAGGCCTCGGCGGCGTAGACGGGGTCCATCAGCTGGGCGACGGTGCCCCATCCGGCGATCCAGCGCTGTTGAAAGGTGTTGACGCTGTCGTGGTCGGAGCCGAGCCCGTCATGCGGATAGGCCACGCTGGTTGCGGTCACCGCGCCTTGTTCGGCGGTGAGTTGGGGGCTGCTGCCGTCGTTGGCCAGCATCCGGATGCGGGACTCCTGGTACGCGGTGGCCAGCGCCACGGTGGCCGCGTACGGGTCGAGTCCTAGTGCCGAGGCGACGGTGACGATGGTCTGCGCGTGGCCCATCTGGACGGCGTCCAGTTCGGTGCCGGCGACGGTGGCGCCCGTGCCGCCGATCGAGCAGGACGACGACGCCGCCGCCGTCGACGCCTCCGGAGCGGCGAGAACCGCGAGAGGGATCAGCAGCAGGGTGAGTACGCCGAACACTGGGACGGCGACGGAAGCGGCGACCTTCCACAGCCACGGCTTCCCGTACGCCCGCGCCAGTTCTTCGGCCGTCCCGCTCATGCCGGACGTCCTGTGAGGGCCTCGTTGGTGTCGGTCAGGGCCAGCTCGGGCTCGGTGAGGACGGTCTGCACCTTGAACGCCCGGTCGCCGACCAGCCACAGGGCGCGGCCCTTACCGGCGATCGCCCATCCGGTGACCACCCGTTGAGCGATGGGGGTCAGCCCCAGCATGGTGGCGAGCTCATCGGCGACGGCCTGATCCTGGCCGTGCAGCACCTTGACGTCGCACAAGTGCAGCAAGTCGCGGGCGATGGCCACCGCCTGGGAGGAGGCGTCGCCGGCGGTGAGCATGTCCGAGGGCTTGTGCGCGAGCAGGATCTGTACGTCGGCGTCGCGGCGGGACAGGCGCAGGTTGGCGTCCAGGCTCTTCATCGCCTCGGCACCGAGGCGCATCTGCCGCCAGGTCTCGTCGCGGATGACGATGCGCAAATCACCGGGGTCAGCGATCTCGCGCATCGCCTGTCCCCAGGAATTCAGACAGGTCAGGGCGATGCCGACGGCCTGGTCACCGAGCGGCTCGAGGCGGGACAGCGACAGGGATTGGATGGGCGCGCGCCAATCGACATCGATCGACGTGTGGTCGTCGAACAGCCCTGCCAACGAGCCCTTCACGAGGGAGCCGAGGGCATCGCGCAGGGTGCGGGTGGCGTCGAGGAAGTGCCGCCGGTCGGCATACCGACAGCAGGTGACGAGCTCGTCGGTGGGCTCGTCCAGTGCCCGCCACAGCTGCGGGATGGTGACCTCGGTCAGCCGGGTAGCGCCGCTGCGGTAGCCGGTGAGCAGCCGCAGCGCCTCACCGACCGCGGTCTCCTCCACGGGGCCGAACGGCACGGTCTGGGACCCGACCAGGCCGCGGAGCAGCACGATCCACCGGGCGAACATGATGGCCTCGCGGCGGCGGGCCTCGGCGGCATCCAACCGATCCCAGCCGTGGCCGAGCGGGCCGAAGGCCAGCGGGTTGACCCGAGTCGATAGGCCGTGGCCGATGACGAACGGCTCCACGCCCAGCGCGCGGCACAGCGGCTCGTACTCGTCCTTGGTGTCGCCCAGGACCAGAGTGCGATAGCCGTAGGCGAGCATGCGCAGCGCGAAGGCCTTGACCGTCGCCGACTTGCCGCGGCCGGGCTTGCCGAAGACGACAACGTTGGGGTTGGTGACCGGGATGGCGTCGTCGGTGACCCAGCCGACCGGATCGCAGTAGAACGCCCCGCCCGACAGCAGGTCGATGCCCATCTGCGCGCCCGTAGGCGGTAGCCCGCTGCTGGCGATCAATGGCCACATCACCGGCGTCTGCTCCGACGTCATCCGCCACACCGACAGCGACGCCGGTGTCGCCGCCCGGCCCCGGCCCCGGCCACGCGGCCCGCGGCGGGGCACCAACTCGATGAACGGCCCGCGTTCCCGTTGCCCCGCCTCCACGGCGGGGACGGCGGGGAGCCGGTGACCGAAGTCGTCGAGCAGGACGGCGACGTCCCGGCCCCGGCGGGAGCCGAGGCGGTTCATCGTCGTCCCCTGCGGTCGGGCAGCCCGACGCCGAGGGGAATGGCGGCGGCGGCGAAGCCGGAGTCCTGTGCCAGGTCCAGCCGCAACGGCACGAAGCCGGCGGCACGGATGGAGGCGGCGAGCCGGCGGCCGTGCTCGTCCACCGGCCAGGTGGCCGGGACGGTGACGCAGGCCGCGACGGCGGGACGGACGAGCGCCCGCCCGGCGGCCAGCTTCTCGTCGGCGGTACCGATTCGCTCGGTGTCCCGTCGCTGCCGGGCCCGCTGCCGAAATCCCATGCGGGCGCGCAGCTCGTTGCCGGTAGTGGCGCTCATGTCCTCCCGCCCGACCAGCCGGGTGGCCCGGTCCAGCGGCAGCGGGGCGAGGAACACTGTCAGACACCGCCGCTCCCCCGCCGTCGTCGGCACCAGCACCGGGGCCAGTGCACCGAGCACCGCGCCGGAGTCGGGTAGCAGGATCGTGTCGGTGACCGACGCCCATGCGTCGTGCACGTAGTGCCGTGCCTCGGCGCGAGCCTGGGTGGGTCCGGCGGCGGCCATCGGCACCCCGGTCGCCAGCTGGGCGCCGTTGGCGGCGGCCAGGCCGGCGGCGATCAGTTGGCCACGGTCGCCGGGAGCGAAGCCGGTGCGCACCGCGGCAGCGAGTGCCGCCGAGTCCAGCCAGGTGACGGCGGTGCAGCCGACCGGACCGCGCAGCGCACTCTCGACCTCGGTCATCACCCCGTGCAGCACCCGGGCGCGGCCGTCCACCCCGCCGCCGCTCTCCTTCGCGGCCCGGCCGATCCGGCTCTCGCCGACGACGACGGTCACGAAGGCCTCGGTGCGCACCGCGGCCGGAGTGAGGGTGGCACCCAGCAGCGCGTTCACCCGGGCGGCCAGGGGCGCGGCGTCCGCACGCGTGTGCGCCTGCTCCCAGGCGGCGCGCTCGGCGCCGTCGTCGGGCACGGTGCGCACCTGCATCGCCAGTGTGTCGACCAGTTCGGTGCGCGCGGCGATCTCGCACAGCTCGGCCAGGCCGGCGCCCATCCGGTCCCGCTCGTCCGGCTCGGCCAGGCCGATGCCGGGATGGTCGATCCGCGCCACGGCCGCCCAGGTGCGCGCCGCAGAGTTCTGCACGATCACCGGGCGGGTGAACAGCTGCCCGTAGGGCGGCCCGTCGTGGGTCCGGATGCCGGCCAGCACTCCGGGCAGGTCGGCCTCGGACAGGTCCTCGGCCGTCCCGGCGGCGGCCCGAGAGCCGAAGACCGTCCAGCCCATGGCTCCTCCAATTGCGTGCAGACAGAGATCGCCGAACCAGCGGCCGGCCGCCCGCCCCCGGATGGGAACCAGCACCACGGCGGCCACCAGCGCCCACACCGGCAGCCAGATCGCGATCAGGACCCATGCCTGCGCGTTCAGGGCCAACAGCGCCGGTAGGCCCGTGAGGGTTACGACGGCCAGTTGGGCGCCGGTCATCCCGAGGAACCAGCCTGAGACGTCGCGGGAGTAGTCGCCGTAGCGAACGGCGTTCATCGCGCGTCGTCCTGGTCGGGACCGATCGGGTCGCTCTCACCGGGCCGGTCAGGTGCGATGCCATCGAAGCGCTCGGCGGGCCAGGCTGCAGAAGGGCCGCCTCCGAGGTACTGGGCGTGCCCGTTCTCGGTCGTCCTCGCCGGGGCAGGCTGCTGGGGTCCGCCGTCGTCGGGACGGCGCCCTCGGCCGTGCCCGCCTCCGGTCGCCGTCCCTCCGCCGGAGCCGTTGCCGCGCGCCGATACCCGGGCGGGCAGCGGCTGCCCGTAGTAGGGGTGGGTGTGCCCGACTCCGGCGCCCGACAGTACGTCCGACGCCGAGTCCGCCACGCCGGCCGCCAGCCGCCCCGCCTGTGAGGTACCGACGCTCAGCGCGCGCAGCGCTCCGGCGAACCGGCCGCTGGTGGCCGCGTCCGCGGTCGACTCCCCCTGCGCCCGGTCCCCGGCCATTCGGACAGCCGCCCCTGAGGCCGCCACCCCGCCGGATGCGGCACCCGCAGCCGCGGTGGCCATGGCCGCTCGCCCGCCACCAGCCTTCTGCAGCGCCCCCATGACTCCGCCGGAGGCGGCCAGCGACGAGCGCAACGCCGCCCCACTCGACGTGCCGGGGTCGACGAAGGCCAGCAGCCGGAACAGCGCCAGCGGACAGATGGCCCCCAGCAGGATCAATAGGCAGCCGACCACCGCCATGCCGATAGCGGCCTCGGTGCTCGTTTCCTCGGCTCCGGTGATGATGCCCTCGGTGATGGTCACTCCGACGCCGAGGACGAGCACGGCGACCGGGGCAACCAGCAGCGCAGCGAGAAACCAGCGGAGGCTCCGCCAGAACCAACTGCTCGACGTCTGCGCCAGAAGTCCGCCGGCGGAGATCGCCGAGGTCGCGGCCAGCACGATCAGCGCCGCCTCGCGAACCAGCATCAGCAGCAGGTAGCCCACGCTGGCCGGCACCAGCAGGAAGATCGAGCTGACCCCCAGCACGGTGGCGACCGTGCCATCCACCAGGTCGCGGCTCACGCTGATCGAGGGCTCGAAGGCGGCCATGGTGTCGATGTCGAGCAGGGTGCGCAGCAGGGCGGTGGTCAGTCCGGAGACGCCGGTGACCAGCAACGCCGCCACGCCGATGTAGCCGGCCCAGACCAGTCCGAACTGCAGCAGCCCGATCAGCAGCCGGCCCAGGGTCTGTCCGTCCCGGCGCACCGCTGCGACGCTCAGCTGCACCATGGCCATCAGCGCGGCCACGGTCGCGCCGATGCCGAAGGTCACCGGATACACGGCGGCCAGCGGCCCTCCGGCGGACAGGTCCGGGGTGGCCAGGGCGTCGATCACCGAGAAGGCCAGTCCCAACAGCGACAGCCCGGCCTCCCACAGCGACAACATGGCGCTGACCCACACGTCGGCGACCACCGCGCCGGCTGCCTCGCCGATCACGCAGAACGGGTTGATCGGCAGGCACGGCAGCGAGCCGTCGTCCGCCGCCGGAGCTGCGGGGAACGCCACGACCGTCGAGTCGGCCGAGGCCGGAACCGCAGCTGCCAGCCAGCCCACCACCGTCAGCATCAGGACGACGATCAGCATCCGCGGGCGCAGCGATCGGCCGCACCGGGCAAGCTGCGGCCTAGACATGGCGCAGATCCCGCCAGCCGGCCGCGATCGCCGCCTCGGTGCCCGGCCAGACCGAGGGCGCCGGCGCTGGCTCATCCCCCGGGCCGATGACCCACCGGTCCCCGACCCAGGCCATGCGCTGGCAGTCGGCGATCGCGATCCGGGAGGTCTGCTCCACGGTGACCGTGAACTCGAAGTTCACGCACACCACCGCGAAGTCCTCGCCCACCGTGCCCTTGATCAGGCCCATCACCGGGCGGACGACGATCGCTAGCTGCGGAGACCCCGCGCCGGAGAGCCCCGCTGCAGACAGCAGGCTCGCCATGCCGTCCACCCCGGACCACGTCTCCGGGGTCGGCCCGCCCTGAGCGGCCCACTCGGTGATCACCCGCCGCACGCCGTCCATCGAGCCGCTCTGCATCGCCGTCACGTCGATCGCCGCCAGCTGCGCCAGCGACCCCTCCGGAGTGCGCGGGTAGCCGGTGGGCACGTCGGCCGGGCCCATGCCGGTGGCACGCGGCAGCTCGAGAACGCCCGCAGCCTGTCTCGACACCGGGCCGGGCAGCGCGTCGTCCGGGTCGGCGGTCGGCATCGGTGCGGTAGCCAGCGCATCCTGCTGCGACATGTCCGCGGCTGGAGCGGCAGCCTGTCGCGCGGCCTGCCTTGCGTCCGACTCGTCCTGGGTCAGCGCGCCGATGACCGCGAGGACCAGGCCGGCCAGCACCGCCAGCGCCACCACCGAGCTGATCATGAGCGCCGCAAGGAGACGCGCCGGGCTCCACTCCGGAGCACCGCTCCCCCGGACCTCGGGACGGCGGCGCATCAGGTGCACCCACTGCCGGTGATCGATCCGAGGATGACCAAGATGACCGTGTAGGTGATGGCCACCATCACGACGACCGCGACGCCCATCGCCCCATACCGAGAGGCATGCGGATGGGAGAACATCCGGCCCACCAGGACCGAGCCCAGCGACACGACCGCGGCGATGCCGATCAGCGCCAGCACGCCCCACTTCACCCACGCCGTCACCTGATCGGCGAAGGCCTGCACTCCCGGCGGGGCCTCCGGGCAGACCGCCGCGGTCAGCTCCACCGGCGCCGCGGCAGCAGGCCACGCGGCCAGCATGACCAGGGCCACGGCGACGAACGCGACGGTCGAGGCCGCTCGTACCGTTGCGGGTGCGGTTCTACGCGGGGCCGTCACCGGGCCTCCCCCGCCACGCCCGGCTGGGACGATGCCGCCCGGCGCTGATGACGAGGTTGCGGCACGGCCGGCATCAACAGTTCGACCAGCGACCGGCCCGCATCCGTCACCGCCTTGGGCAACCGGTCACCAGTCAGACCGGCAATCTGCAGTCGTCGGTCGACCGGAACTCGGAGCACCCGGCCCCGCGACCGCAACTCGCGAAGCCGCGGACCTAAGGTGGCCTTCACCGCCTGGGGCCAGCGCGCCGGGCCCACGACGGCCACCACAACCGGCTGCTCGGCCAGCTGGCTCAGCACGTGCTCGGTCAGTCGCATCCCGGGCACGGTCGGACGGCAGACGACGACGGTGCGCGTGCGGTCGGCGGCCAGTCGAGACAGGTCCTCCGGAGCAGGCAGCCCGAGATCGAGGACAGTGACCGCCGGTTCCTCGCTGCTCTGGAGGAACGGCCAGCCGCAAGGCTCCACGTCCGCGACGCGGCGGTCGATCGTGACGCGGTCGCGGGAGCCACGTTGCCAGGCGCCGGCGGCGTCGGTGCCCAGCTCCGCCGACGCCGCGGCAATCAGCCCCGACCGTCGGGGATGTGCAGTCTCCACCAGATGCACGCGCCGGTCGGTGGCCGCGGCGTCGCTGATGGCCAGCGCCACCGTGGAGGCGCCGGCACCCGCGTGTGCCGCTACGACCGTGATCCAGTCGGCCGCCAGCGCGTCGCTGTCACGCCTGCCTGCTACGGCCGCGGGCACGCTGTCACCCCTGCTCGCGCCTCGCTGTGGCGCTCTCTCACCGCTGCCCGCCCACCGCTCGCCGTGCGTGTCGTCTCGAGCCGGGGGCGCCGTCCTGTCCCCGTCCCTCCGGCAGTAGCGCGGGGCCTGTACCGGCGCACCCGTCGGGACAGAGCTCTCGGGCACGTAGGACTCGTGGAGACGCGTCGGCGCGGCCAGCCTCCTTGCGGCGGCTTGCGGACGGCGGGCACGCAGCTCGCGGAAAGCCTGCTGAATCTCCACGACCGACAGCAGTCGGTCCTCGGGGTCGATGGCGCCGCCGTTGGCCAAACCGCCCGTCGGGGCGCTGGCTTCATCGACGGCCTGCGGCAGTGGGCTCACGCGACGGCCGCCAGGTACTGCGGAGCCACGCCGCGCAAGGCGGTCAGCGTGCGGCTCCGCCGGCGGTACAGCGTGCGCGTCGTGATGCCGTATGCGGAGGCGATCTTCTGGTCGGCGCGCCGGCGTTGCCGGTCGCGGCTGCACTCGGTGGCGATCAGCAGTGCGACGTCCTCGGCGCCGACCCCTGACCGCACCGCCCCTGCAGCAGGTCGACGACGTCGAGGTCCTCCCCCTCGCCGGCGGTGGAAGATGCAATCCCAGTGATGTCCCCGGTGGCGGTCAGGACCTC
Organism: Blastococcus sp. CT_GayMR19; assembly: GCF_004570385.1. Taxonomy (GTDB): domain Bacteria; phylum Actinomycetota; class Actinomycetes; order Mycobacteriales; family Geodermatophilaceae; genus Blastococcus_B. The sequence continues at coordinate 382,185 of NZ_SPQL01000001.1, forward strand.
GACCCGGTCGGGGTGGTACCGGCTGCTGGGGCGCAGCTCGGCGAGTACCGCCCGCCGGGTCTCGGCGCGCAGGTTCGCCGCGATCGCCCGAGGCCGGCGTTGCCATGGATAGCAGCGGATCTGGCAAGCGAGTTCGCCGACGACCACGGCGAGAATGTCGGGGTTGAGATCTGTGAGCTGCCTGGCCATCGTCCGCACCAGCCCGCTGAGCAGGTGAAGCGTCAGCAGCAGCGCGTCGTCGTCGCGGCCACCGTTCACAGCGGCCAACCGGACCAGCGCGGCGAGCACGACGTCGGGGCGATCGTCCGCGCCGCCCTCGGCCCAGACGGCGAGCAGGTCATGGACGCTGCTCAGCCCGGCCAGAGCTGGCTCGGTGGCTGCCCAGCGGACGAGGATGGCCTCGTCGTCCAGGCGTGCGGCGAGCGCCGGCCAGCTGCCGACGATGGTGGGGTCGTGGAACATGTGCGGGTCCTCCGGCATCGCTGTGATGCCGTCGACGCTCTGCAGAGACGTTCAACGAGTCGTCACCCCCAGCAGGGGTGACAGAGGGCGGTCACGTCACTGCGTGACCGGCGCTGCCCCGCTACCGCATCCCGGGACACTCTGAATCCCGCGGCGAGGGTGACGGAGCGAGCAGCGAGGGGTGACGCATGCGAGATGCGACGACTGAGGCGCCCTGATCCGCTCGCAGCACCCTGGCACGCGTGTAACCCGGAAGCCGATCCTCAACCGGTCGCCGCGACACCGCCGCTTATGGGAGCGCTACTCCGATGCGGGCAGCCCGGCGAGGTACGCATCGATGCACATCTGCAGAACCGCAAGCGACAGTGGCGTCACCTCGTCGAGGTCGACGTCCCCGAACTCCTCAAAGGAGCCGATGTCCTTCTCGACGCTTGTCCAAAAGCGCCGGATAGCCCGCAAGATCGCAAGCGCGTCGGTCAATAGCTCGACGTCAGGCTCGAAGTCCGGGTCGACGATGTACTTGATCAGTTCGTGGCTGAGTTCGTGGCGGTGGGCGTAGATGTCGTCCAGCCGGTCAGCCTCGTCCAGCGTGATTGCGTCGCCTTCGACCAGCCACAGCAGTGACGCCCGAAATCTATCCTTGGGCGCCTTGGCCAACACGTCGTCTGCGTATCGCGACTCGTCGTAGACCGTGGTCCCGCGTTCGATGCCCCGCCAGTAGAACTCATGCACCTCGTCGAGCACCGCGACCTTGATCATCTCGTGAGTCATTTGGTAGAGCCCTGCGAAGCCAAGGGTGGCCCGGATGGCGTTGGGTTCAAGCTTGGCCTCCAGTCGCCGCCGGTAAGCCTCCGGATCCCGGTTCCCGATCTTCACACCCTCAGTGTCCGGGATGGGCTCAGTCAAGTCGCTCGGTTACCGGAAACCCAACCCGCTACGACGACGGTCGCGCAGACCACGTGGGCTGCGACGCCGGTGTCCCGCAGGGGATCCCCATGCGGGGCAGGCAGACGACGTCGAGTGGCTGTCTCCAGCTGACCCGCTCGCCGGTTCCCTGCGGGATGCTGACACACGGCTACTTGGACCGCGCGTACTTCGTCGTAGCGGGTTCGGCTTCCGAGACGTCCGGACGTGCCGATGTGCGGTCGATGCTGCTGCCCCTCCTAAAGAGCAGAACGGGCGCTTCTGGTCGCGGGCAGGTGGGCGGCGCGCGATCAGCGGCATGAGCGCACTGTCGGGAGCGCACGCCGCATGCATCGCGCGGTGCCCGAGAGCGGACCCCGCCGACCGTCGCTCACCCCGCAGGCAGGCACACGCGACACTTCGGCTACGGGATGATGGGACCGTGACGACGACGCTCCCACGCCCGCACGTTGCAGTGGGGTGTCCGCTCGCCGTCGACCTCGTGCAGGTACCCGCGACCCGATCTGCGGGTCAGCACCTGTGACGACTCCCGACGCGCCCGCAGCACCGCCCCCGGCACCCGCCCCGGCCGGTCCGACGCCTGCGCAGTCTGAGGAGTTCGCTCGAACCAACAACCGCCTGACAGTCGGTGACTACCTGCCACGAGCGTTCCACGACGGCTCCGCTGCTGCAGGCAAGTGCGAATGGAGTTCACACGTCGCCGTCAGCCTCACCCCCGGGGAGGCCGGCGCGCTCGCCTGGGTGCTCATCGACACAATCATGCGGGCCCGCTTCGGGCCCGCCACCGCCCTGCACGACACGTGGAGGCAGCACACACTCGCGGGCACCAAGATCCCGTCGCCGACCAACCGCACCATCGCGTCGTTCGTCGAGCCGGTGTTCGGACTGCCCAACGCCGAGAAGAGCGAGCATCACCTGCACGGGCACGTCGGCGAGTGGCTCTGGCACCTGCTCACGAAGGACAACCGCGCCGTCCGGGTCCAGCCCGACCCGAAGGGTGACGTCACCGACGCCGGCGGCGACGGCTTCTCGATCTACGAGACAGGCACGGGCGCGCTGCGGTTCCGGCTCTGGGAGAGCAAGAAGAACACCGGTTCCGGGCCGCTTTCCACGACCCTGAACGCCGCCTACACGCAGCTTGCCGAGGCCGGTCAGCGGTACGTGGCCAAGATCGTCGGCACGTTCGCACAGGTCTCGAACGACACCTCCGACGAGATGATGACTTTCATCACCGAGGTGCCTGATGCATGGGTCCAAGGTGACGAGCTCGTCGGCGTCGGCGTAATGCTCGCGACGCACCAGGCGCTGCCCAAGACGCCGTTCACGAATATGGCGGCCAAGCTGCCTCTGCTCGACAAGCCAGGTCAGCTGCGCGGCCTCGCCACGAGCATCAGCTGCTACGACGCGCTCGCCAAGACGGTGAGGAGGTACGCGTGGACCGCGCTCTAGCCAGAGAACATCTCATTGGCGCGTTCGGCGACGTCCAGCTTAGCGAGCTCCCCACCGTCGCCGAGCTGACCGACCTCATCGCCGAGCTCGAGATCGAGCTCGTACGCGGCCTCACCGAAACCGGGTTCCGAGCCGACCTCTCACCGCTGCGACGCTCCGCGTGGTACCTGCACGGCATCGCCTCGACCGCCGAGACGTCTCGGTACCCAGCGGAGCAGCGCCGCCGTGCGTTCGCCGTCAGCGCTCACGTCCTCGACCTCCTCCTGGAGGACCCGGCCGAGACAGGCCGGGTCCGGCTGGCCACCGCGTTCGCCGCGCAGGTCGGGTACCACCGCGCCGACGAGACCCCGAACGCCGGCGCCGTCCACCGCAAGCTCCGTGACGTTCTGACAGAGCCTGCCGAGTTCACCGAGAGCGGAGACGTCGCGCTGCATGCCGGGATCCTGTTCCTCGGATTCGAGATGACCACGCTCAACCGGCACCTGCGCACGTGGGCGACCACCGCGGCTGCGCTGACGCGCGGCGCCCAGCTCGGCAGCCTCGACGGGACCATGTTCGGCCCGACGCAGCGGCTCCTACGGGGCATCGCCGACCTCGTCACGTACCTGCGTGAAGGCAGTACCGACGCGCTCGGGGCCGCCCGCGGCCACCTACTGCTCGTCGTCCGTGCCGAGGTCGGTCTCAGCGACCTGGACACCCGCTGGGTCGCCGGGCACCTACTCGGCCTGGCGGACGGGCTCAGCGAAGGCAGCGTATGGGCGGTGCTTCCACCGGACGTCCCCGCGGCCGTGAAGCAGGCGTTCACGCTAGACCGGCAGCCAGTCCTGACGCTCTGGCCGCCGCAGCGCAGCCTGGTCGCCCACCCGACGATCAGTCCACTCAGCCTGGCGACGTCGAGGCTGCTCGTGTCTGTCCCGACGAGTGCTGGCAAGACGCTGCTCGCGCAGTTGATCATCTGTGCGCACATGGCACAGGACAACCGGGATGTCTGCTACGTGACGCCGCTTCGCAGCCTCGGGCGGGAGATGCGCCAGGCGCTCCGGTCCCGGCTGAGGTACCTCGACCGTCGGCTCGGCGCAGATCTCCCCGACGGCTTCGGCACGTGGGACCTCACCAGCGGCGGCCTGCAAAACACAGACGAGAGCTCCGGCCAGCTTCCGCAAGTCGAGGTGATGACGCCCGAGCGACTCATGAACGCGCTGCGGCAGTCACCGCAGGAGGTCCTGAGCCGGTTCAGCCTGTTCATCATCGACGAGGCGCACCTCATCGCTCAGTCCGGCGGCCGCGGACTGCTGCTCGAAGGGCTGCTGTCCCTGTTGGACGCCAGCGGCGCAAGGCTGATGCTGCTCTCCGGCGTCATGGGAAACGCCGCGTCCCTCGCAGCGTGGACGTCGGCCGGGCAGGGAGAGGTGCTGTTCACCGACGACTGGCGCGCGCCACGACGGCTACACGTGCTCACGGCTACTGACAAGATCGAGGCGAGCCGTGCCGTCGTCCCCGGTCGCCGTGGTGCGGCGGACAAGACCCGGTACGACCTGCGTGCCCACCTCGCGGTCCGCCCGACAAGCGCGACCGAGCAGCACCTGGTCACCAGCGACGACACCCCGATCGGTCAGCTCGTCATCGGCGCCGACAACCGGCGCAGAACCGGGCCAGGCAACACGTCCCCCGCGTACGTGACGACGGCCAGGACAGCCACGCTGCTGCTCCGGGCCGGCAGCCTGCTGATGGTCGTCACCCAGCGAGCCACGGCACGCGACGCAGCGAAGGTAATGGCTGCCGAGCTGGACGACGAACCGCGGTCGCAGGGCCTCGCTGATGCGCTCGCCGCACGGCTCGGTGTCGACCACCCCCTGGTCGGCTGTGTCCGCAAGGGCGTGGCGTACCACCACGCCGGTCTGCCCGTCGAGGTACAGGAAGCCGTCGAGGACGCGATCCGCAGCGAGACGATTAGGGCGGTCGTCGCAACGAGCACCCTCACCGACGGCGTGAATCTCCCCGTCCGAACCGTCGTCATAGCGACGACCGAGTACGACGGCCAAGATCCTGGTCAACGGTTGTCTGCCGCGCAGCTGCTCAACGCTGTCGGCCGTGCCGGCCGCGCCGGCAAGGAGTCCGAGGGCTGGATCGTGCTCGCTCTGCAGAAGCCCCTGGAAGGCAGCGACTTCGATCGGCTGACGCCCGCACCGAGCGACTTGGAGGTCCGTTCGACCCTGGCTGGCGACACAGCTCTCGCCGCCCTCGCCGAAGCAGAAGCACTGGTGGCACAGACGCAGGACGCGATTCTGCAACTGCCTCCTGACCGGGAGACGGGCGGCTTCGTCAACTACATCTGGTTGATTCTCCACGTCCTCGAGCTCGTCCCGGACCTCGCCAACACCCGCACTTGGCAGGACGTCGTCAGGCGACTGTTCGCCTTCACTCAGCTCCCTGATGACCTGAAGTCGCGGTGGTTGGCACTCGCCGACGTCGTCGCTGCGCGGTACGCGCAGACCCCGCAGGCGTCCCGCCGTCGCTGGGCGCAGGCCGGGACGAGTCTCGGATCAGCTGCGGTGATCGAGTCGATCGCCGCAGCTCTCGCCGACCAAGTACAGCTCCTTGGCGGCCTCGGTGAGCGCTCGCTCGACGAGACCCTCGACGTTCTCGCCGAGCAGGACGTGTACGTACAACTGCTGCAGCTGCCAGAGGCGACCAAGCAGTGGCGCTTTCGGATGTCACCCCGAGGTGCCCCCGTCGAGGTTGACGCCGACTCAGTCGTTCGTGACTGGATCGCCGGTCGTGACCTCAGCGACCTCGCCGGCACCCACCTCACGGAGGTGACCGACTCGGCGTTCCGGCTTGAGCAGATGGTCGACGGGATCAGTGAGGGGGTGCAGCACTATCTGGCGTGGACCGTCGGTCTCGTCATTGCCCAGGCGAACGACATTCTGCTCTCACGCCTGAGCCCGCTGCAGCTGTTGGCGAGCACCGCCGCCCACCTGCGGTACGGCGTCGACACCCCGCTTGCCATCGACCTGCTCGTCCGTGATGTGAAGTCCCGGACCCTGGCACGTGACCTCGGCCGGATCGCGCGAGATGGCGGGCTGGATGAGGTGGGTCTGCGTGAGTACCTCAGCGAGCAACACATCCGCGGGTGGCGCGCTGACCTCGGCGCGACCCCGACCGACGTGCTCGACCTGCTGCAGTACGTCCAGGGCGGAGACCGGCACAAGCTGGGCGAGATGATGGCGACCGGGTCTGTCACCGCGCAGGCTCGTCTCAGCAGCGGCGACCCCGTCTTGCGGCCGGCTGCTGAACCCGTGCCGGTGACGATCGTCGCCTCTGACGACGGCGATGAGTTCAGCATCCTGGCCGAGGGCGGCTCGGTTCTCGGTGTGGTTGTCGCCCGTGATCACGCGGGCGTCGCGGCGGTCCTCGACAGCGGCCTGCTGCTCGAGTTCAGCCTGCAGGGCGCGACGGTGACGATTACGCGCGCAGCGGCAGGTCAGCTCAGCTTCACCTAGGCCAGTCGCGACCCACCACAACGGGTCCGTGAGACGTCCGCTCATCGGCATGAGCGGTCGACGCGCTGTCGTCGTTCCCGGCAACGTCGGTGCACGCGGTCCTGTCTGTCGTCCGACCTCGAAACCGGCCAGAAGACCGGATCTGCGCGGACAAGCGTCCCTCCCGAACATCCTCATTTGCCGCGATCCGCGCGGTCGCTGTTCCGCAGCAGGATCGGCCAACCGGACGGTTGTCAGCAGTGCCTGTCAGGCGATGACGGAGTAGAAGCCGTTTGCCTCACGCAGGCGAACTCGATTCCTTATGGGCGGGCGTCGGCCGCTTCAACCAGTACTCCGTGATGTCGGCTCCCGGCTGCACGCTGACCAGCTGCCACCCTTGCTCGCCCAGGACATCCAGCTGACGGACGACCGATTCGCTGGACTGTGACTGGTCGAGGTTGACGCTGCCATCGATGTACGCCGGGCCCTGGGCGAGGCTCAGCATCACCGTGCCGTAGCGGTCCTGCTTGTAGCGAAGGACCGCGTGTTCCCACTTCTCCATGTTCGCGACGTTAGGACGAAACACGGGCACCCACGGAAGTGGACGGCGGTCGACACGCCGTAGCGAGCGGTGGTCTGGCGTACGTCCGGGCCGACACCCGACGCCGGACCGTGGGGCGCGTGGGGCGGGTGAGGCGCGTCGCCTGGAACTGTCACCCCCGTCGGGCAGGCTTGGGCCTGGAACGCAGAACACCCCGGTCGCCGACCGGAGAGGTCGCGTACCGGGGTGTCGTCTACATGGGGTGTAGGGGCAGCACGGTAGCACCGGCGTTCCGAGCGGCGGGAGCCCTTCCGTCGCAGGAAGGAGACGCCATGCCCCAGGCTGCCCACCCGTCCCTGGAAGATCTTCTCGAGCAGGCCCGCCACCGCATTCAGGTGACTGACGCCGAACTCGACGAGGCCCGGCGACGACGCGAGGCCATCGCGAATGCGCTACTGAGGGAGTTCCCCGGTTCACGGGCCTACTTCAACGGCAGCGTCGCGCACGGCGACGCGCTCACCCCGCTCACCGACATCGACCTCGGCGTCGTCATTGCCGAAGCGCTGCACACGCACGGGCCGGGCAAGCGCGGCCCGCTCGACCTGATGGAGCGCGCGGCCGCCGCCATCCGGCGGGAGCTGAAGGGCGCGTATCCCAAGCTCACCGTCCAGGTCGATGGGTGCAAGCGGGCGGTGCTCGTCCGGTTCGGTGACCCGGTGCACGGCGGCGAGAAGGACTTCACCGCCGACATCATCTGCGCGGTGGACAACCTCACGGGGGAAGGCCTGTACATCCCGAAGGTGCCGACCTGGTCCCGGTCGCACCCTGAGGCGCACACCCAGATGGTCCTCGAGGCCATCGAGAACACCGCGGTGGTCTACGCCTGGGTCGTCCGACTGCTCAAGCACTGGAACCGCCGCAACGGCAAGCCGCTGTGCTCGTGGAATATCAAGGCGCTCGCCCTGGGCTGCATCTTCGAACCCATGACTCAGCTGGCCGGTCTGAGCATCTGGTTCGAGTTCGCGGCCGACGAGCTGGAGAAGGGCGAGACCGCCGACCCCGCCCGCGTCGCGGAGAAGCCCATCAAGCTCAACAAGCCGCGGGCTGAGGTCGTGACGGCGCTCCGGCACGCCGGGAAGCGGCTGGATGAGGCCATCGGCCTCGAGAAGGACGGCTATCCGCTCCTCGCCCACGACGAGCTGGCCAAGCTGTTCAACGACGAGCAGATGCTGCCCCGTCCGGACCAGCGGGCGGTCGTGCTGGAGGAGGCTCGCCGCTTCCGCGCCGGGCGGGCCAACGGCGTCACTACCGGGACCGGCGCGGGCGCGCAGCGCGCGCGGATCCCGGCGAAGAGCTGGGCGCCGTGAGCGCTGGCCTTCCCGCCTCGCCGGACGGGGCGGCGGGGAGGCCGAACCTCGGCTGGCGAGGCCTGCAGCCGTGGTGGCAGATTCCGCTGGAGGCCGCGGCACGCCGCGAACACGGCCGTGACCTACGGGTACAGCTCGAAATCGACCTCCTTGTGTACCGGGTGCCCATCGAGGTGCGCGGTCGGCGCGACCCGGTGCCGGTAGCCGTCTACTTCTTCGCGCGGCCGCCGTACGACTGCTGGGGCCTGCCGCCCGAGGAGTACCCGCGCGTCATAGCCGACCGCGGGCGCCCGTCGCCGCACCGCATGCCCGAGGACAACGCCCTCTGCCTGTACTACCCGCGCTCACCGGTCGGCCAGCGCTGGCGACCGGAGCTGGGCCTGCTCGCCCTGCTCGACCTGACCCGAGACCACCTGTTCTTCGAGGACCACTGGTGGGCCACTGGGGGCCGACGCGGCGGGGTGTGGCTGGGCGACGAGCAGCCCCACGGGTTTCCGAGGAAGGCCGCATGAGCGCACTGCTCGCCGCGGGCACCGGCGCCGCCGCGGTCCGGCCGGGAGTGTGGGACCGGATCGCGGCCACTGTCGACGGCGGCGACGTAGCCACCGTCCTCGCCGCCCTGCTGGGCGTGCTCGGCGCGATGGGAGCGGCGGCCATCGCGGCCGTCGTCGCGGTCAAGGCCTACAAGGGACAGCAGAAGGAGAGCCGCCGCCAGCAGCGGGCGACCTTCTACGCCGAGGCAGTCAGGGCGGTGGAGGACTACCTGGAGGCGCCGTACCGCATCCGGCGCCGTGACGGGTCGACTGCCGCTCGACGGGAGCTCACCCAGCACGTCAGCGACGTGAAGTCGCGGATCAGCGTCTACACGGCCTGGATGGCGATCCACGGCACCGACGCCGTCGCCAGCGGCTACGACGCATTCGTGCTGGCCGCGCAGTCCGAGGCCGGCCAGCAGATGACCGCGGCGTGGCACAGCAGGCCGACGAAGAAGGACCGGGACGTCCCCATTGGGTCGCCGCTGCCCCGGGCCAGCAGCGACGCTGCCCGGGCCACGGTGCTCACCGCCATGGAGGCCGACCTCGACCGTTGACCTATCGGACTGTTCGGACATCGGTATTGCCCGGTGCCGCATCCACGGGTGCCAATCCCGGACCTGACGTTGCCCCGGACGTCGGCTGGCGGCACCCGCCGCCGACTCACCGGAACCCGCGGGCACCGAGACGCATCGTTCTGTCGTCCCGTGCTGACATGCTGCCTCGCGGTCGACCAACGACGGAGGGTGAGCAATGGGGTTCTTCGACAGATTTCGCAAGCACAAGCCGGGGCCTGTGCCTGTGACGTCCCGGCCGTCGTCATTGCCGCCTGTGCCGTCTCCTCGGCGCTCACCCGCACTGGCGCCCGCGGCCACCGGGCCGCTGCCGGGGTTCGCGGTCATCGACGTCGAGACCACCGGCCTGTCGGCGAACAGCCACCGCATCCTGGAAATGGCCATCGTCCGAACCGACTCCGGCGGACGGGTGCTGGACGAGTGGGTGTGCCGGTTCGACCCCGAGGGTCCGGTCGGCGCCACGCACATCCACGGCATCCGCGACGCCGACGTGATGGGTGCGCCGCGGTTCGCCCACGTGCTGCCCGAGATCAGCACCCGGCTCGCCGGAGCGGCGATCGCCGGGCACAACGTCACCTTCGACCTGGCGTTCCTGCGCACGGAGTACGCCCGCGCCGGCTGGGCGCTGCCGCACCTGCCCGCGGCCTGCACGCTCGAGCACAGCTGGGACCACCTGCCGCAGCTCAACCGCCGCCGTCTGGCCGACTGCTGCGATGCCGTCGGCATCTCGCTGCATCGCGCGCACTCCGCCCTCCACGACGCCCGCGCCACCGCGCGGCTGCTCGCCAGCTACCTCGACCCGACCTTCGGCCACCCGCCCCGCCGCGAGCTGCTCGACCTCCCGCACCAGGGTTGGGCCGTGGCCTGGCCGACCGCGCCCGGCGGCGTGCGCCCGCCCGCCGTCGGCCTACCCATCCAGGCGCAGCGCAAGATCGCGACGTGGGCCGCGCCACCGGCGCCGCCGCTGGTCACGCTGCTGGAGGACTTCCGCCTCGCCGACGCCCTCGACGAAGGTGCCCCCGAAGGCTCGCTGGCCTACCTCGAGCTGCTCGCCGAGGTGCTCGAGGACGGCGTCCTCACCGACGACGAGCGGGCGGCACTGGTCGACATCGCCTCCATCTACGACCTCGACGGCGACGCCGTCCACGCCGCCCACAGCGGATTCCTGCTCGCCCTCGCCCACCTCGCCCTCGACGACGGCAAGGTCAGCCGGGCAGAGAAGGCCGAGCTCACCACCACCGCGGAGATGCTCGACGTGCCGACGAAGCTGGTCACGGCCACTCTCGACGCCGCCGAGGCCGCCCGCCACGAGCGGCTGTCCGCAGGGCTCCGCCCGCTGCCCGCCGACTGGGCGCTCGACGAGCCGCTGCGGGTCGGCGACAAGGTCGCCTTCACCGGCTGCGAATGGACAGTGCGCGAGCGGCTCGAGCAGCGCGCCGAGGAGCTCGGCGTGCGGGTGATGAACACCGTCTCGTCCCGCACGGCGCTTCTGGTCACCGACGACAGCTTCTCTGGCGGCAAGGCCGACGAGGCCGCCGGTCACGGCACGCGCTGCGTTCACCCCGACGAGTTCGCGGTCCTGCTCAAGCACCTTCAGCCAGCCGTCAAGAAGGCACTGGCCTCGTTCCCGCGGCCGCGCACCGCACGGGACGCGACGGTCAAGTCAATTGCGCCTGCGGCGGCGGGCATCGTTTCGGCGGCGCACGCGACCGTCTGCCCGGCGGCGGTGCGGGCCTGGGCCCGCGCGAACGGCCACGAGGTCGGTGAGCGGGGCCGCCTGCCAGCGGAGCTGTCGGAGGCCTACCAACGCGCGCACGAGGCGACCGGCCAGGCCTGACCGGTCGCACCAGCCGTCAGCTGTGGACAACGCCGTGGTCGACCCGGACTGCGTGCCATGCGGACGCCACACTGAGGGGATCCCCGTAAGCGGAACCGCCTGTGGGAATGGCGGAGGCCAGCGGGGAATCATCGACTGTCTGTCCCGTAAGACCCGCCCGAGAAAATCCCCGGTGACCGGGGGCTATGCGGGGCAAGTGGTCTGGCCTCCCGGGCGGCGACACTGCAGCTGGCTGCCGCTGCCGAACGGCCCGGGCCGTCTCCCCGGTGGGCAAGACGTCCTACCGCCGTCCGGACGGCTACTCGAAGTTGTGCAGGTTCGTCGGTCCATCCGTAGCGGTCCACACCTCCGACCACCTCCGTCGTTGGTCAGCTGGCCCTGTTGATCCATTGCCGGCGGAAGAGGATCTCGGCGGTTCTGGGTGGCAGGTCTTCTTCCACCTCGGCGTCGTGGTTGGCCAGGATGCGGGCGATGTAGGAGTCGGCCTCGGCCCGGTTGTCCTGGGCGTCGCAGGCGGCGACCAGGTCGAGCAGTGGGACGTCCTCGTAGCTGCCGGCTTTCAGCGCCACGTGAGCGGCGGCCGCAGCGACCTCGGGCTCGCCGGCGGCGAGGTGGTGCGTCGCGACGGTGTGCGCCACGTCGACGATCATGGCGGCGTACTCGTGGTCCAGCCGGGAGTTCTCCTCGACCAGCCAGCTGTAGCCGCCGGGCGCACCGTGCCGCGACGTAGGCAGGTCGAACGGCTGCCCGGTGGCCAGGTCGAGAGCGGCGCGCAGGTCGGCGATGCCGTCGACACCGCGGGCCAGCCCGCGGACTCGCAGTCGACGGAACAGCTCTGCGTCGATGAGGACGTGGTCGATGCGATAGCGGCCGACCCCGCCGGCGGTGACGCCGGACGGCAAGTAGTCCGCGCCCGTCGCCGGGTTGGTGCCCAGCCAGGCGCGCACGATCGAGATCGACTGCCGCACCTTGGTCTTGCCGACGACATCGGGCTCGTTGGGCCAGATCGCGGTGGCGTAGCGCTCGCTGGTCACGCTGCCGGGCCTGGTGGCCAGGTAGGCGACGATCTCGGTGTAGAACTGCCGCCGCGGGTTGCGCTCGGGCAGCGTTCCCTGCGCCCGCACTTCGACCGGGCCGAGCAGGGCCAACTTCGGCCGCGGGCAGGACGGGTCTGCCCAGTCGGCCAGGTCGGCGTCCAGGGCAGGGTCGGCGACCTCGACCTGGTCACGAGTACCGGCATCGGTCGCCGGAGCCAGTGCCTGCAGGTCCTGCTCAGTGGTCGCGGCTCGATCTAAATATGTCTGCGCGGACAGCGGCAACACCGAGTTGGTCATCCACGGCGAGGTGTCTGCAAGGCCGAGCACCGGGACGTCGTCGTCCGCTCCGGCCACAGCTGGTGGCTGCCGCCGCTCGGAAAGGGCCGGATCGACTCGGAGGCTCCCGCAGGCGTCGGCGTGCTTGTCCCAGGGCTCGTCACCGTGCGCTGGTGGGATGGGTCGGTCGTTGGTCACGGCGGCCAGCGCGAGCACCCGAGCCAGCTGCGTGGCCTCGTCGGCCGGGATCTGCTGCGCGATCAGCTCGACTCCCAAGGCGGGGATGCTGAGCATGCCGGCCTCGTCGACAGTCAGCTGCCACCGACCGGCGTCCGCGTGGTCCGGGTCGTCGATGAGCACCAGCGCGGCCGCGCCGCGGCCGCGCTGCTGCTTCATGGCGGTCATCAGCCGTACCAGCCCGGCGCTGTCCTTGGCGACATCTGGGGCTATGAGCAGCACGTGCGGCGCCCACGCGTCGCCGGCCACGTCGCGCAACCGGCCCGACAGCACGTCGACGTCGGCGATATGCATGGCCTCGGTGACCGACTCGAACTGGCCGTCGAGCGCCGCGATCGCCTTCTCGACGTCGTCGGTGTACTTCAGCCGGTCGGGGTTGATCTGGGCCAACTCCTTGCCGAAGCCGACCACGGTCACCTGCAGCATCTCCGACCACGTGTTGTGCGCCAGCTCGGCAGCCAGGAACCGGGCCAGGTTCAGACAGCGTTCGGCGTCCCCGGACAGGGACAGGGTCGCGACCCGTTCCAGGTCGAGCAGCCAGTGCTCGCCCTCGGCCGTGTAGCCCACCGACGCGAGCATGGGGAACGGTGCGAAGAAGTAGGCCCGCTGCTGCTCGTCATAGGCCAGTCGGTCGCCGCGTCGAATCGACCAGCGGGTGCCGGCCGCGTCCACCGTCCACGGCTCCGGGGCCTCCGTGGCCGGCTCGGTGAGTACCAGTGTCAGGACGTCGTCGGTCATGCAGGCCGCCACCACGTCGGGCAGGCGAGCAGCGTCGACGCTCGCCAGGGCCTGCACCAGGGCGCGCAGCGCCTGGTCCAGCCAGGTGACGTCGGCACCGCCAACGCTGCCAGCCTCCTGCAGTGCTCGTTCGACGTGCAGCAGCTCTGGAGGTGTGCTGCCGATCGAGCGGCCGGGGCGTCGCTGCCGGAACTGCCTGCGGCGGTAACGCAGCAGCGCGGTCAGCGAGACCCCCGCTAGCAGCAGCCCACCGCCGGCGGCGAAGGCGATCATCGGCAGCTCCGAGGTGCTACCCGTCGAGGTCTCGTCAGGCCTCGTGGGCGACGGCTCGACGCTGGTCGGTGCAGCCGTGGGAGACGAGGTCGGGGCGTTGGGGGCCGGGCCGGGAGCGGCCGGAGGCGGCGCATTGGTGCCTGGCGTGGTCGGGTCCGCTGGAGCGACGGTGCTCGGGGATGGCGGTGTCGGCTCGGTCGTGGGCGGTGCCGGCTCGCCTGCGGGGGGCGCCGGTGCGCTGGGCGCGGACGTCGCGGGACTGGCTGGGTCCGGGATGCTCAGCGTCCAGCCCGGTCGGATCAGCGACGGGTCGGTGAAGGTGGCGCCTCCGGGTTGCCTGCGTCCCCGGTTGAGCTCCCAGGCTTGGCGCCAGTTGTGCCCGCTGCCGGTGATCTCCTCCGTGAGGTCCCACAGGGTGTCACCGGGTTCCACCGTGACGTCCTCGACGGTTCTCGTGGTGTCCGGGGCTGGGCCCGTCGGCGGCAGGCCGACCGCGTCGGGCGGCAGGACCAGCACCGTGCCCGGGAAGATTTCGTTGTCCGGACCGACCGCGGTCGGGTTGAGTCTGGCGATCTCCGGATACCGCAGCGGGTCCCCGAGATGCCGCTCGGCCAGCGCCCACAGGGTGTCCCGGCGCTGCACCTGGTAGGTCGTGGTAGCGACCGGAGGCGCGTGCTCGTCCGGCATCGAGTACGCGACCGGTGTCTGCGTTATGAGCGGTGCGCTGGCGTACTGCGCCGACGCCGGGACGGCGGTGGATGTGGCCGCGACCGGCAGCGGCGGCGCCGTTGCGGTGGATGCGGGGCCGCCGGCGGCCAGTGGAGCGACGGTGAAGCCGACCGCGACGGCGGCGACCAGGGCGGCGGCCGGCCGCTGGAAAATTCCCAGCCCGGGGAGGACCGGAACCGGCCGTGCACGGGCGAACGCCACGACCTCCGCCACTGTCGAGGCGGTGAACAGGGCCCAGCACACCCAGACGCCGGCTGCGAGGACGAGTCCGGCGAGCTGCCCGTTGTCGCGGGACGTCAGGACGGCCCCGACCTCGTCCAGCGACGGGAGGTTGTTCGGAACCAGGTGCAGCAGCGCCATCAGCACCGGTACGCCGACGAGGACGGCGAGCAGCGCCAGGAGGGCACCCACGGCCTTGAGCAGGCGGGCGGCGTGGCCGGTCACGACAGGCCCTCACCGGAGGTGACCCCGACGAGCAGCTGGGCGGTGTGCACGCGGGTCTGGCTGACCGGGATGCCGAGCAGGGGCGTCGAGTCGGTGACCGTCACGCTGACCTCCACCACGCCGGGGCCGAGGACGCGCACCGTTCCGACCGCACCGGCCTGCTCCAGGTAGCCGCGGGCCGCGGTCACGGCCAGCTCGGCGTCCGCGCTCCCGCCGGTGGGGACCGGACCGACCGCGATGCTGGCCGCCCGTGCCGCCTCGGCGGAGTACGTGTCGGCGCGGTTGGCCGCCTGGATCGCCGTAGCGGCGTCCACGACGCCGGTCACCAGGACGCCGGCGATGAGGACGATGAAGCAGAAGAGGACGGCCACCGACCCGCGCTCGTCCTCGCGGAGCCCGAAGTGGGTGCGCACCGGGTGGGTCACGACAGGTCCCGGGCCGGGTCGAGGGGGCTGGTGGCGGTGTCGCGCAGGGTTCGCGAGCCGGGCAGCCCGGTCACGCCGATGTCGGACAGGTCGACGGTGCATGCCACCGCCACGGTGACCGACGCCGGAACGCCGGGCGCACTGTCGAACCCGGAGGTGTCGACGCTCACCTGAACGTCGGCACAGTGCAGGTCCCGGTCGGCCAGCGCCTCGGTGGCGCTGGCGGTGGCCGTCTGCTGGGCGGCGGCCGCTGAGCGGGCGAGCGAGGCGTCCCGAGCGGCGATGCCGGCGACGCCGCTGACGCGGTCGCCAGCCAGCGCGATTCGAGCCCCGATCACCAGCATCGCTAGGACCAGGATTCCGACCGGCAGCAGGATGGCCAGCTCGACGGAATCGGAGCCGCGGTCGTCCCTCCACCGCTGGCCAGCCCGAGCGGGGGCGCGCTTCGTGCGGCGCCTCATGGCGAGTCCCGCGTGGTGAAGCGCTCCTTGCCGCGCGTCACCGTGACGTCGACGGTCGGGGTGAAGCCGGGCAGCGGGATCACGTTGGGCACCTCAGCCGTGACGTGGACCGCGACCGCAGTGGCCGTGTCCTGCTCGGCCACCGAGTAGCGAGTGATCGCGCCGGTGCCGAGTCGGGCCAGGTACTGGTCGGCCGCTTCCTGTCCCGCTCCCCCGGCCGCGCCGCTGACGCTGGCTGCCCGCGCTCCTGCGTGCGCCGCGGCGTCGGCGGCTTCGCGGGCGAAGTACCACAGGGCCAGCTGGGGGCCGGCGAACAGCAGGATGACGATGATCGGGAACAGGATCGCGAATTCGACGCTCGACGAACCTCGGTCGCTCTCGCCGGGGCGGCTCGACCTGCCTGAGTGCACGACCGGACCGCACGGCGGCACCTCCGTGCGTGTCCGAAAACGGGCTCCAGGCATCGTGCGGGCTGCGTCGCTCTACTGGAACAGCGCCGTCTTGCTGGCCACGAAGGCCACCGCGGCGACGGTGACCGCGCCACCGAGAGTGATGGCGAGGATGACCATGAAGGCCTTCTCCGAGGAGTCCGAGCCGCGGTCGTCGCCGACCTGCTCGGCGCGCAGCCATGCGAAAGCGGACAGGGCCGCTGCGTACAGCGCCGCCCGGATGGCCGGGACCGCCTTGGGGCCTCGGTGACGGCTCGTCGATCGGAACACGGAGTACCTCCTGGTTGGCGATGTGCTCATGCGCTGACGGCGAACATGCGGATCAGGAACGGGACGAGGACGAACAGCGTCAGTCCGGTGACCAGCAGCGCCAGCGGGCGCGACATGCGCTCGCTGACCTCGTTGGCCCGGCTGCGGGCGTCAGACAGCTCGGCGTGCCGGAGCGTGCGGGCGCTGGCCAGCAGGGTGTTGTAGACCGACGCCCCGTCGGCGGCCACCGCCGCGATGTCGGCGAGGTTGCGCAGCTCCGGAACCGCGAGTTCCTCGCCGAGGTTGCGCAGGTCGCTCCATGGCTTGCGACCGGACAGCGCCGCCCGCCGGATCGCGCGGCGCATGCGGACGAACGGGGCGCTACCAGAGATCTCGGAGGCCTCCTCGAGGGCCTGCTCCACCGAGCCGCGTGCCCGGCGCTCGCCGGCTACCAGGGTGAGGAAGGACTCCAGGTTGCTGCGGAATTCTGCCCGCGCCTTCCCCGCCGCCTCCCGGGCCTCGGCCGACGGGAGGAGCCAGCCGACACCTGCGAGCGCCAGCCCGACGGCGGTGGGCACGACGAACGGCACCGGGACGTCGAGCAGCACGCACATCAGGCCGAGCGCCGCAGGGGTGAGCAATCCGGCGAGGGCCAGGGCCACCTTGCGGGCGGCGAGCTCCCTGCGCGTCTGGCCGAGGATCGCCAGATCGGCGTCGGATACCCCCAGACGTCCCTCGACTGGACGGACCACAGCCGGCGGCAGCCAGGTCCTCCGGTCCCCCGCCGAGCTCGGCGGCGTTCCCGGAGGCGGAAGGGTCCCGGCCGTGGGGCCGGCCGAGAGCTGCTCGAGCGCCGCGGCCAGCGACGGCGGCGCGGGACGCACCGCGCGGACGGCGAGGACGAGACCGAGTCCCACGACCATGCCGGCGAGGGTGGCCATCTGCAGTCCGGTCACCGGTCCACCGTGGCCAGGCCGGGGTCTCTCAGCACACGCGGCGGCCGTGGCGGGTCGGACAGGCGCCGCATCCATCGCAGCGCCGTCCCGAAGATCGCGACGTCCACGAGCAACGCGACCTGCCCGAGCGGTGTGGAGTAGCCGGACAGGAAGGTCCGGGCGAACAGGGTCATCCCGACGACCAGGACCAAGGTGACGACGACGATGGTGCGCATGTTCGCCCGCGGCTTGGCGCGCTCGGCCTCGATCTCGCGGACCATCCGCGAGCGGTCGTCGAGGTCCGCGGCCAGGGCGGTGAGCACCTCGGCCAGGCCTGGTCCGCCATTGCGCTCCCGCAGGATGAGCACCATGGCGATCTTGTCGGCGGCGGGGTCGTCGACCTCCCGGGCGAACTGCCGCAGCGCCGGCTCCACCCCCTGCGGCCCCATCCGGGTCACCAGGTTGGTGACCGCCGGAGCGATCGGCTCCGGCGCCGAGCTCAGCGAGCGGCGCAGCGCGTCCCGGGTCGAACCGGCGGCGCCGGAGCTGATCAGGTCGGCCAGCCGCCGGGTCCAGTCCGCCAGCGCCTCGGAGGTGGCGATCAGTTGCCTGGACGCTTTGCCACCGCCGAGCACCTTGGGGACGAATACAACACCGCCGACCGCGGCAACTGCGGCGACCGGCCAGCCGGTTATCAACAGGACCAGCACCGCGGTGCCCAGCGCGCCGAGGTGCAAGGGCGAGACCAGCCGGCGAGGACGGCGGTGGGCTGACGGCGGGCCTGCGGACCAGAGGGCGACCCCTCGCGCGGCTGCGACGGCCGCGACGAGACCGGCTGCGATCAACAGGCCGGCCAGCGTGAGCAGCAGCAGCCCGGCGGTCACGACGCTCGCTCCTGGCGGCGGAGGCCGGTGGGCCAGTCCGAGGCGTCCGGGTGCAGCCAGTTGAGGTCGAAGCCAATGGCGGTCAGCCGTTCGGCGAGCGAGTCGCTGAGCATCCCCGCCCCGGTGGCCTGAGCGCGGCCGTCCTCGGGGCGAGGCGCGAAGATGGGCTTGAGGTCGGGCCGCCCGGAGTCGCCGACCGCGCCGAGTTCGTAGATGCCCGACACGAAACGGGAGTAGCCGCGGTCGCGGTGCACGTGGACGACGAGACCAAGAGCGGCCAGCGACCGCAGGACCAGCTCCGGTGACGGGGGCGGGTGCGCCTTGAGCGCGTTGATCAGGACCTTGTCGAAGACGCCGTCGGCCGACGGCGAGTGGATCGTGCACATCACCGACGCGATGCCGCTGGTCGCGGCCTCCAGCAGGGAGGTGACGTAGGCGCCGCGCACCTCACCGACCAGCACCCAGGTCGGGGAAGCCCGAAGGGCCAAGTGCAGGGCGTCTCCCATGTCGAATCCGCCTCGACCCTCTGCGTTGGGCAGCCGGGACTCGAAGGGCCGACAGACGGCGTGCCGCTTGACCAGTCGCTGCTGGTCGGGATCCCACCGCGCCAGGTGCAGACCGAGTTCCCGCTCGTCCTCGACGGTGATGACGACGTTGTTCCACGGGATGGCGTTGCCCAGCGCACGCAGCAGCGTGGTCTTGCCGACGCCCGGCGCGCCGGTCACCAGCGGCGATACGCCGGCCTCGATCGCCGCGTGCAGGAACGCCCGCACGGGCGAGTCGACCATGTTCAGCCGGTGCAGGTCGTCCAGGCTCGGGTCGGAGAACCGGTGGACGCGGATGACCCCGGCCGGGCGGGGCAGCACGTCCATCGCGGCCTGCAGGCGGGCTCCGAGATCGGTGACGCCCTTCAGCCGCACGTTGAGGATCGGGCTGGCCGAGGAGAACTCGCGGCTGGTCTGCCCGCCGTCCGAGCGTGACCCGATCGAGCGCAGCAGCTGCTCGAGTTCCTCGTCGCTGGAGGCGATCGGCGGGCCCGCCACCAGCTGGCCGTCCACCCTGCGCAGCATGGTCGGGTCACAGCCCTCGAAGTGGATGTCCTCGACGTCGTCACGAGCCAGCAGCGGAGCCAACCGCCCCAGCCCGTCGAGCTCCGCCAGCACGGCGGAGAAGATCGTCTCCTCGGTGGTCACCGTCGGGGCAGCGCGGCCGCGGTTGGCCTCATGCAGCAGCCACTGGTCGTACTCGTCGCGGATGAGCTTCTTGGTCAGTTCCCGTCGCGGTCCGGCTGCGTAATTCTTGTCCTCCGCCGTCAGCCGAGTCGACACCCGGTCGCGCAGCTCCCCGACGACGCGGTATTCGGCCTCGGTGAGCTCCGCGGCCTCGGACGTCGGGGCGTCGTCCGACTGCGCCTCCACCGCTGACTCGGCGCTCGGCAAGGGCAGCCGCTGTGGCCGCGTCCGGGCCTGCGGAAGCCCCAGGTCCAAGGAGGGAACCCACGGCCGGGGGGCGTCGTGGGGGCTCATCCGGCGACTGCCTCGGCGGTGTCCGCCAGTTCGGCGGCCAGGCCCGACGCTGCCCGCAGAAGCGCCGACCGCCGCAGCGTCTTCATGCTCGACATCGCGCCGTCGGAGAGAACTGCCGCTGCGGTCCAGTCGTAGGGCAGGGAGCCGGCGAGCGGCAGCTGCAGCGCCTTTGCCACCTCGCCCGCCGGGTACGGCCCGTTCCCGATCACCAGCGCGGCCACCCTCGCCAGGTCGCCGAGCTCCTGACGCACCCGCTGCACGGCGTCCTGCGCCGCGTGCACCGACCGCACGCTGGGCCGCACCGCGAGGAGCACCTGGTCGGCGGCTCGCAGCACCGGCCAGCAGCCGCGATCGGTGACCAGGCGCCCGGTGTCCACCAAGGCGTCCCGGCCGATCGCGGACATCGACTCTTGCAGCGCGAGTGCGAGCCGCTGCCACGTCTCGGAGGTGAACGACGTGCCCTGGGTGGCCGTCGCGAAGCCGGGGATCAGCGCCAGCGGCGGGTGCTCCGGCACCTGGACGGCGTGCTCGGCGAGCAGGGCGGCGGCCGCCGTCGCCGGCAACCCCCCACGTGCTGCTGTCGACCAGGACAGCAGACCGCGGTCGACGCCGACCCTTCCGGCCAGCAGTCCCGGCGCCATGTCCCCGCCGGCCTGATCACAGTCGGCGAGCAACAGCGGCCGTGGCCAGCACAAGGCGAGCGCCCACGTGGACGTGGTCACGCCAGGAGCTGCCTTGCCTGAGGCCACGACGGTGAGCACCCGGTCACCGCCCGGCCGGCAGCAGGATCAGCGCCAGACTGCCGGTGGAGGCGAGCCTGGCCACGGCCGGACCGTCGGCGTCGCGGACCCGCACGTCGACCACCGTGACCTGGGTGGTCGGGTTCACCGGCCCGACCTCGGCGACGGTCGCCTCGGTCGGCCGATCGGGCGCCGCGCCTGAAGCGCCGGTCTCGCCAGTGGAGCCAGTGATGCCGGGAGTCGGGACGATCAGCACCTGCTGCCCCGGAGCCAGCCCTCGAGCGGGGAACTGCCCTTCCTTCAACGGCAGGGCGACCAGCATCTGCCCGGCCGCGAGTCCGGTGCCCGCGCCGACCTGGGCGCGGGTCAGCATCTCGCCGCGGGTCAACGGGACCTGCGCCACCATTCCGACGA
This sequence comes from Blastococcus sp. CT_GayMR19, assembly GCF_004570385.1. Lineage (GTDB taxonomy): Bacteria > Actinomycetota > Actinomycetes > Mycobacteriales > Geodermatophilaceae > Blastococcus_B. Next base: position 403,172 of record NZ_SPQL01000001.1, read on the forward strand.
CCTGGGACTGCTCCGCCGCCGGGATGGGCGAGAGGTTGGGGTCCGCGGGAACGTTCGCGACCGTCAGGTCGTCGGCTGTGATCGTCGAGCCCACCTGCACGTCCCGGGCGACGGCGAGCACCTCGGCGTGCGAGGTCAGCATTCGGCCCGCGGCGAAGGCGAGAAGGCCACCCAGCAGGACGACGAGCACGCTGAGGATCAGTGCCCTGTGGCTCGAGCGCCGTCTCGACGCAGCACTGCGCAGTGGGGGTGCCTGCGGCGTCGGAGCGGTGTGGGGCGCGGGAGCCACCGGCGGCCCGGCCGGCATCGGCGCACCGTCGACGCGCGCGGTCACCTGGTCACCACCGCTTGAACCTCCGCAACCGCGAACGTCGCGTTCGACGACGTCGTCAAGTCCGGCAGGGTGCCGCTCGCTCCCGTCGACGACGTCCAGGCGATCGACCAACTGATGCCGTACGTGGCCGTCACCTGCTCATCGGGCTGACGGATCGACGAGTGCGGATACCGGTAGTGGCAGCCCGCCGGGGAGGGCGCCCAGACGCCGTCGCCTGGCTGCCAGGTCACCCCGGGGCCGGGACAGGAGACAGCGTCCGCCCCGTCGCCGGGTGTGAATCTCAAGGCAGTCGGCGTCACCGTCACTTGCGCCCAGACACCGCCGGCGTCCGCCCGCGCGGTCAGCGCCCGGAACGATTCGGGGTCGGTCCAGAACCACGTGTAGGCGTTGACCACCGTGAAGGGTCGGCCGTCCCGCATGGTCCCGGCCGGGTACCGGCCGGTCGTCGGCTCGGGGATGGTCAGGGTGCGCAGGGCCCGCTCGGCGAGCACCGTGGGGTCGACGGCTGCGGGGCCAGCCGGCGCGGTCGCCGACCAGAACGAGAATCCGTTCGTGCCTGGGAAGGACCCACCGTTCGTGTAGAAGGTGCACAGGTAGATGGCGCCGTCGGTGTGGCCGCCCCAGATCGGTGAGTCCTTGGGAGGTGGCTCGAGCATCGGCTGGGCGTAGCACTGCAGGCTCTGCACCCACCATGACGGGCCGTCCTGACACGGGACGACGGCGCCGGTGGCGTCCAGGGTGCATGAGGCCTCATCGCTGCTGCCGCCGCTGGTGGAGCCCGCCGCGACCGGCCGGGTTGCCGGCTGCTGAGCGGACTCGGCCTCCACAACGCAGATGCCGTGCGAGTTGTACTGCTGACAGGCGACCGGGTCAGCCGCAGCTGGGACGCCGCTCTGGCCACAGAGGCCGAGCAGCACCCCGAGGAGCGCGAGCGTCACCCGTCGCATGACTGCGCCTGCCTGTTCGGAGCCTCGCTGACCCGCCACGAGGAGGCGTCCGGGTAGTTCGGGTTGACCACCGTCAACCGTGCCACGAGGTATCTCGGGCGGTCAGCGGGGATGACCGAGGTCCCGGAAGCATCGGTGGCCTGCACCTGGCTCACGTCGACACATGCGGTGACCACGAAAGTCGGGAGCGCTGATGACGGCGAGGACGCCGGATCGGTCGTGGGGTCGACGCTGTCTGCGCTCGCCGTCACCAGCTGGGACCGCCCGATCTGCCGAAATCCCTGGGAACGGAACGTCCCGATAGCCGTGGCCTGGGCGGTGGCCTCCGGCGCGACCGCCACCTCGTAGAGGTCGTCGAGGGGTCGCGCCGGGTCCAGATAGAGATCGTCGATCGTCCCGAGGTAGGTCGGGACGAAGGCGACCGCCTGTGCTTCTGCGTCGCTGGACGGATCGGTCGTGGATGGTGCCGCGCTCGACGATGGACCCGACGTCGTAGAGGTCGGCGCAGCCGAGGAACCGTCGCCGGACGACGAGCAGCCGGAGACCGTGAGCACGGCAGCCACCGCTGCCGTGGCCGCCGCCCGCGTCACTCGCACGCGTGAGCACCTCCGCTCCCGTTCGCCCGTTCGTGTATCGAGACTTCCTGTTTCACGGGAACACGGTGTGACGTCCAGCACCATGCCACCCGTTCGAGTGACCCAGAGTCACGATCGTTCCGCCTTCCGTCCCCCAGATGGGTGTATCGCAAGGCACCGTCATGCTTCGGCGCCGCACACTCGCAGCCCCTCCTTCCACACCGCGGCGGACGGGGGTGTCAGCACTCGGGAGACAGTCGTTCGCGGTCCGTACGAGGAGGCATCTGGCGGCGCATGACCAGTCTGTGGCTGGGTGCCGCGGCCGCTGTCACCGGGGCCGCGGCCACACCCGTGCTGGCCGCACGAGGGCTCGCCCACTTGGGGCGACCGGACGCCATGAACAGAGGTGTGAGCCTGGCGGGTGCTCTCGGCGGGATCGCGGCCGGGGCTGCGGCGATGGCGACGACACATCGGACCGGCATCTGGGGGCTCGCGCCGGTCCTCCTGGTCTGGGGATGCGCCCTTGTCGCGGCGGCTTGCTGCGACGCGGTCACCCAGCGCGTCCCGACCGCACTCGTCCGGCAGGCCGGCGTGGTGACCTGCACAGTGCTGGGGGTTGTACTGGTCGTGCACGGCGACTGGCCGGGACTGGCACTCAGCGGGGTCGCTGCGTTGGCGTCCGGGCTGGTGATGCTCCTCTGCTGGCGATTCGCGGGAGCAGGCTTCGGTGACGTCCGCCTGGCGACGCTCGGCGGACTCGGCCTTGGACACGCCACGCAACGCGGCCTCCTGTTGGCCCTCGCCGCGTTCACCTTGATCACCGTGACGCAAGCCGTCGCGACCTTGATGCGTGGTAGGGACCGTCGGAGCACGATCCCCTACGGCCCTGCCCTCGCGGTGGGCTTCCTGCTCGCGGCCGCTCTCTGACACACGATCCGACTGGCGATCGATATCCCGAAGCAAGATTTCGGCACACCGGCAGGGCGCCGGTTCCATGAGCCGGTTCGGCGGCCCCGGCCAAGCCTCCTCGCGATCAGCCGCCGGTCTCGTCGACTCCCGGGGCGGTGCTCTCGCCTCGACGCCTTCCACGCCCGGGGGGCGACTGGGGACGCCGGGTCTCCCGTGCGACGGGGGCGCTGTCGAGTTGGGCTTCGGCTCGATCGGCCCTGCTGCGCTGGACGCCAGCTTCCTCGCGCGCGGCGTTGAGCTCACCGCGCAGCTCGACGAACTCCTCCCGGAGTCGGCGGTTCTCCTCCTCGTGACGGGCACGTAGGTCGTCGACCCGCTGTTGGCCGTGGACCTTCTCGCGTTCGGCGTCGTGAACCGCAGCGTCGCGCTGGGCGGTCATCGTCGCCAGCTTCCCGCGCAGATCGCCGACCTCCTCACGGAGCTCCGTCGCTCGCCGTTCGGCTTGCACCAGGTCCCGGCGTAGCGACTCGACTGCGTCCTCCGCCCGGGCGGCGCGCTCCGACTCGGCATCGATCCGTTCGACGGCGTTCCGGGACCGCGCTTCGGCCTCGGACTGCGCGATCAGGGCGGCTTCGGCTCGTTGCGTCGCGGCGTCCCTGGCGGCGTGGGCCTCGCCCAGCCGCGCTTCCGTGACGGTCAGCTTCTCGGCGAGATCGAGCAGCCTCGCTGAGAACTGCTCCCGCTCCGCCTCGACGGTCGCTCGAGCGTCAGCCAGTTCGGCGATCACCCTGTCCCGCTCTGCGCTGGCCCTCGCCAGCCGCTGGCCAGACTCGTCCAGTCCGGCACGAAGCTGCTCGCTCAGCACTGAGGCCTCCTCAGCAGCGGCGTCAGCCTCGGCGCGCTCGGCCTCGGCGCGCCGTTGCGCTTGCGCAGCCCGGCTGGCGCGAGCCTCGGCGGTCGCCACCTGCTCGGCCGCCTGACTCGTCACGGCTTCGATCTGTAGCTCGGCGGCCTCCGGATCGGCCACGGTCCGCAGCTCCTCGAGCAACCCCTGCAGCTGCTGACCCAGGTTCTCGACCATGCCGGCGACCTGACCGTGCAACTCACTGGCCCGCTGCCGCGCGGCGTCCACCGGCCGCTGCTCCACCCCGGCCGCGTGCCCGGACTGCTCCGTTCGCAGGCGGCGGCGGGCGTGCCAGGCGGCGGTCCGGTTGTGTCCGGTGTTGTCGCAGTACTCCGGCGGCCGGCCGGCCCCTGCCTGCGATGCCGCAGCCGGCCGTTGGCAGCCGGGAAATCGACAGATCCGCCGTTCCGTTTCCGTGGGCTCGCTCATAACGTAAAGCTGCACCGACGTAATGACGACGGAACGCTTCTCCGGCAGTCCTGTGGACAGTAAGCCTGCTTCCACATCCCCCGGCTGCACGTGACCCTCGCCTGTTGAGCCGCCTCGTTGCTGACGACGTCTACCGCGCCTTGCCACGATGAGGGCGCCGGGCGCCGGGCGGCGAGCCGCGCACCGTCGGCTCGGACCTGCTGGATCTGTGGCGGGTGGGCGCCGATGACCACGCGAGTAACGCGGACGGTCCGCTGATCACCGCAAAGCTGTCCCGGTGCGGTCGCGTGGGATCCGGCAGCCCCCACCGACTCGCGGAGCGGACAAGCTGTCGAAACCTGGGCCTACCTTGCCCTGGCAAGCCCAGACGGCCCGTGTCACGAACACAGAGGAGCGCGCCATGGACAGCCCCGATGACCTGCTGACCACGGCCGAGGTTGCCCTGATCATGCGCTCGCCCGTCTCCACGCTGAGGTACTGGCGGCACCTCGGCACCGGCCCGCACAGCTTCCGTGTGGGACGTCGCGTGGTCTACCGGCGCGCTGACGTGACCGCGTGGCTGCATGAGCAGGCGGAAGCAGGGCGCGCCGAACGAGTGGGGTGACCGGTGGGAGTCAGCGCCGCCCCGCCGTCGTGCCAGGACTTCACGACGACGGCGTTCAGCGGTCCAACGCCCGCGCCGCCTCGGCGCTGACGACCTGTCGGCCGAAGTAGACGTCGAGCGTCATCGACGGGTTCGCGTGGCCCAGCTGGTCGGCCACCTGCCGCGGGGTGAGCCCGGCCTCGTCGAGGCGCGTGGCGACGGTCTTGCGAAAGGTGTGCGAGGTGACCCACGACCACGGTCCCTCCTCACAGCGGACACGTCGCCCGGCCGCCCCCGTACTGAATGAGCCGTCCGCGGCGAGCTGGTAGCCGGTGCCGGAGCAGGTCTCGCATTCGAACGAGTCGAGCAACTGGCGGAAGTCACCGGAGACGTTCGACGGGTCTCGCAGGGTGCCGGTGAGCGGCGGAGGGAAGACGACCTGAGCGTCCGTCTGCCGGTGAGAGCTCGCGCGCCGGTCCCCCAGCATCCGGACGGCGAAGTCAGGCAGCGCGATAACCCGCCAGCCGGCGGTGGTCTTCGGCCGCGGCTGGACCGACAGCCCGGCGCCTGGAACGCGGACCACGGTGGCGTTCACCTCCCAGGTCCCGGCCTCGAGATCGAGGATCGACTTGCCGTCGCCATTCGTCCCGTACCGCAGGGCCAGCGCTTCGCCGATCCGGCAACCGGTGGCGAGCATCCAGTCGACGAGGTCGGGCAGGTCGAGCTGGGCCGCGCGGTCGCTGGTTCGGAACAGCTCGACGAGTCGTCCGGTCTCTGCCGCGGTGAGTGCGCGCGGCGCCCGCTTGCCGGTACTGATCTTCGCGGTGGCGTCGCGGACCGGGTTGACCGCGACAGCGTCGTCCTGGATCGCCAGCGCGAACATCCCGGAGAGGCACGCCCGTGCGGTTTTCGCGGCACCTGGCCCGCTGCTCTTGGCGATGGCGGACAGCGCCCGGCTGACCATGCCGGCCGTCACCTCGCGGATGCAGAGCTGACCGAAAGCCGGCTTGACCTGTTTGTTGACCACCGACCGGTAAGTGCGCTGCGTACCAGTCGACCAGCCGTGGTCGGCCTCGATCCAGACCTCAGCCAACGTGACCATTCGTGTCGCGGCAGTGATCGCGCCGACGCCGCCGGGCGCCTGGCGGCGGGTGAACTCGGCTTTCAGCGCCCGCTCGGCTGCTGCCCGCGACGGGCCCACCTTGGACACCAGCCGCACCCGACCGTCGAAGTCGCGGAACTTCGCCCGGGCCTTGACCTGGCCACTGGGCTGCGCGAAGAACAGGACCTTGCCGTACGTCCCTAGCGGGAGCGGTGGCCGGCCCACGGCATCCTCCTCATCCGTTTTGGATGCCTAAAGGATGCCCGACCGGTCAGGTTGACGCCATAGCGAAGGTTCCTGACCTAGAACCTGCTGGTCAGGGGCCTAGACTTGCTCCCCCGAGTGGACTCGAACCACTAACCCTGCGATTAACAGTCGCATGCTCTGCCAATTGAGCTACGGGGGATGAGCGGGTGCGACCCGCTGGCCCGACGAGGTTACCCCACGGTCCGACCGGGACCGCGCACCACCTGCTCGCGTCCCGGGTGCGCCGCACCACAGGTAACGTGCGCACAGTTTCCCGGCTCGACGACCTGGAGGTCCACGTGGCGAAGCTGTCCTTCCTCGCCGGATTCGGTGCCGGTTACGTGCTCGGCGCGAAGGCCGGTCATGGCCGCTACGAGCAGATCCGCCGGACCTGGGAGCGGGCCAAGGACGACCCCCGCCTGCAGAGCCTGGCCGGCGTCGCGCAGGCGAAGGCCGACGACGCGCTGTCCTCCCTGCGCACCCACATGGGCAGCGAGCCGCCGCCTCGCTGACTGCGGAGGCGTCAGCCCGGCTGGTCGGCGCTGATGAGGTCGGCCAGCTTCTGCCTCGCCGCCTCCCGCGCCACCGGGTCGGTGCGGTGCGTGTCGTCGTCGAAGACCACCGACCACTCCCGGACCGGCTGACCGGGGATCCGGCGGGCCACCAGCAGCACTCCTCTGCCACCCGGCAGCGGTGACCGCTGGCTGGCCACCACCGTCTCGTCCACCCGCCGTCGCAGCACCGCGGGCAGGTCCCCCGCCTCGGTGACGGCGTACCGGCGGACCGGCTGCCGCGCCTGCACCCCGGGCTCGACCTCGGCGAGCGGTGTCACCAGCAGGTACCCGCCCCCGGCGGGTCCGGTCGTCCACTTCGCGTGCCCGACCTCGTGCCAGCGCAGCAGCCCGACGTCACTCCCCTGCGCGTCCGGATCGACCGACCGCAGGCCCCGGGACGTGGCGACCAGCCATCCCTCGTCCCGCTCGAGCGCTCCCCAGGCCAGGATGCGCTCGTCGGGGTCACCCGCGGCGTCGACCGCCGCACGGACCGGCTCCGGCGCGCGGGCGAACCGCCGCTTGACTCGCTCGAAGAGGCTCACGGGGTCAGCCCGCCCGTGGCGCGCTTGCGCAGCGAGATGGCCAGCTGCTCGAGGTCCATCAGCTGCTTGAACGCCTTCATGTAGTCGTCCGCCGCCTCCACCGGGTTCATCCGCTGCAGCTTCCCCTTGACGACGGCGATCTGGCGGACGGTGTAGATCTCCTGCAGGCGAGCCATGAGAGCGTTGACGTAGAGCACGTCGTTCTCCCCGACCGAGCGCAGCGGCTCGACGGCGAGTGCGGTCAGCTGGGCGCGCGCGGACTCCCGCGGACAGTGTTCGGCGACCTGGTCCAGCCAGGCCGGGCCGGTCACGGTCGCGCCGGCCGCTCCCCCGGCCGCGGCGACGGCGGCGGCCACGGCGGCGTAGTCAGGGTCGGTGTAGGCCTCGGCGGGGACGGCGTCGAACGACGGGCCGGCGATCTCCGGGACCTGCAGGGCCGCCTTGACCGCTTCGCGCTCGACGGCAACAGCGGCATCGTCAGGCGTCCGCTGCGCGGGGCGTGGCCGTGAGCGGGGCCTCTCCCCGCCGGTGTCACCGGTCAGCCGCCGCACCCGGTCGACGACCTCGGTCTCGTCGGGCAGGCCGAGCATGCCGGCCAGCCGGCGGGCGTAGGCCGGGCGCAGGGCATGGTCCTTGACCTGCGCCAGGAGGGGCGCGGTCTTCTCCAGCGCCGCCACGCGGCCCTCGACCGTGTCGAGGTCGTAGCCGGCCAGGGTCGTCTTGAGCACGAACTCGATCAGTGGGGTGCGGCGGGCCACCAGGTCCCGCACGGCGGCGTCGCCGTGCTCCTGCCGCAGCTCGCAGGGGTCATGCCCGCCCGGCTCGACGGCCACGAACGTCTGGCCGACGAAGCGCTGGTCCTCGGCGAAGGTCTTCATGGCCGCCGCCTGGCCGGCCGCGTCGCCGTCGAAGGTGTAGACCACCTCGCCGCGGAACTCGTCCTGGTCCATCAGCAGCCGGCGCAGCACGCTGATGTGCTCGCCGCCGAACGCCGTTCCGCACGAGGCGACGGCGGTGGTGACGCCGGCCAGGTGACAGGCCATCACATCGGTGTAGCCCTCGACGACGACGGCCTGGTGCCGTTTGGCGATGTCCCGCTTGGCCCGCTCGATGCCGTAGAGCACGGTGCTCTTCTTGTAGAGCGGGGTCTCGGGCGTGTTGAGGTACTTCGGCCCCGGGTCGTCGTCCATGAGCTTGCGGGCGCCGAACCCGATGACGTCGCCGGTGATGTCGCGGATCGGCCAGACCAGCCGGCGGTGGAAGCGGTCGATCAGCGAGCCGCGGGAGGACTCCTTGGCCAGCCCGCCGGTCACGAGCTCGGCCTGGGTGAAACCCAGACCCCGCAGGTGGCGGGTCAGCGCATCCCAGCCGCTGGGCGCGAATCCGCAGCCGAAGTCGATCGCCACCTGCCGGTCGAAGCCGCGCTCGGCGAGGAACTGCCGGGCCGGGGCGGCGTCCGGCGTGCCGAGTTGCTCGGCGAAGAAGGCCGCCGCGGCGGTGTTGGCCGCGACCAGGCGCGCGCGCTGCCCGACGTTGGCGCGATCGGGCGCGCCGGTGGCCCGGCCGCTGTCGTCCTCGTACTTGAGCTCGACATTGGCCCGCGCGGCGAGCAGTTCTACCGCCTCGGTGAACGACAAATGGTCGATCTGCTGGATGAAGGAAATGACATCTCCGCCCACTCCGCACCCGAAGCAATGGTAGAGATTTCGCGTCGGCGTCACTTGGAAGGACGGTGATTTCTCGTCGTGGAACGGGCAGAGGCCCTTGAGGCTGCCCCCGCCCGCGCGCTTGAGCTGCAGGTGCTCGCCGACGATCTCGTCGATCTTCGACCGCTCGCGGACCAGCGCGATGTCCGCGGCGCGGATGCGTCCCCGGCCGGCCATCAGCTGCTGCCCCCGATGACGGCGGCGCCCACGGCAGCGCCCATGACTGCGTTGTTCCGCCGGGTGATGACCAGTTCCACCCAGAGCAGGAAGACCTGATCGTCGAGCGGCAGCGCGGGATCGCCGGTCAGCGTCGTGCGCGGTGACCAGCCCCCGGTTGAGCCGCTCTCGGCCACCTGCCGCCCCCCGGCCAGATACCGGCGGGTGCCGTTCCACCACGAAGCGCTCTGCACCTCGACGGGCGTGCCGTCCAGCTCGACGGCCCACGTGCCCTTCGAGGTCTGCCACGCCCGCAGCCGGACGGCGCCCTCGGGATCCGCAGCCCACCGGGCGCTGAGTTCACGCTCGTTCTTGGCGAACACCCACTCCCGGTCACCGACGACCGCCGTGGCCGCCTCCTTCCAACCCGATGCGCGGAGGGTGGCCACCACGGACCCGTCGCGGAGCACGGGCAGCACGCCCTTCTCCGTTCCGGCGGAGCCCGCCTTGCCCAGTTCGATCACGACGATCCCTCCCTCAGCCGATCCCGGGCGCGCCGGCGATGCTCTCGCCGGTGGCGCGGTAGAGCAGATAGGCGGCGGTCTCGCGGAGGATGTAGCGGAACTGCGTGTTGCGCGTCTGCACCGCCGGCCCCTGCCGGGTCGGGGAGCTCTCGGCGTCCAGCCCGGCGTCCTCGGCCATGCGCTCGGCGCGCATGGCGTGCCAGGGGTCGCTCACCAGCACCACGCTCGACCAGCCCTGATCCGTGAACGACGCCGACACCGCCCGGATGCTCTGCAGCGTGTCCACGCCCTCTGGGACGGCGAGCAGGGCGTCGCCCGGGATGCCCGCGCCGGCGAGGTAGTCGCGGCCGGCCTCGGCCTCGGCGAACTGGTCACCGTCGGCCTTGCCGCCCACCGTCACGATCACCGGGGCGACGCCGTTCTCGTAGAGGGCGATCGCGTGCTCCAGCCGGGCCTCGAAGATGGACGACGGGACGCCGTTGTACTGAGCCGACCCCAGCACCACGATCGCGTCGGAACCCGGGCGGGAGTCCTGCCGGGCGGTCCACCAGATCGCCAGCGCGGTGGACGTGATGAGCAGGACCACGGCCAGGATCGCAGCAGCGACGACTCTCGCCACCAGGCTCCCGACCCGCACCCCCACGTGTCATGAGTACCACGCAGGGCTGACCGCCCGCGGCCCCCTGCGGACAGGCGGGCGGCGAGCCGTCCGGCGGCGGACGTCAGGAGCCGGTGAGTTCCCCGCCGAGTGCGGCGCGGCCCGCCTCCAGCCGCGCCACGGGGACGCGGAACGGCGAGCAGGACACGTAGTCCAGCCCCACCTCGTGGAAGAAGTGGACCGAGTCCGGGTCGCCGCCGTGCTCACCGCAGATGCCGAGCTTCAGGTCGGGCCGGGCGGCCCGGCCGGCTTCGACGGCGATCTCGATCAGCCGTCCGACGCCCGGGATGTCCAGTGACTCGAACGGGGAGATGCCGAAGATGCCCTTGTCCAGGTACGCGTGGAAGAACGCGGCCTCGACGTCGTCGCGGGAGAAGCCCCAGGTCATCTGGGTCAGGTCGTTGGTGCCGAACGAGAAGAAGTCGGCCGCGCCGGCGATCTCCCCCGCGGTCAGCACCGCCCGCGGCACCTCGATCATCGTGCCGATCGTGGTGGTGACGTCGACCCCCTCCTTCTCCGCCACGTCCGCGAGCACCTTGGCGGCCTCCTCGCGGATCGCCTCGAGCTCCTGGACGGCGCCGACCAGCGGGATCATGATCTCCGGCCGCGGATCGCCACCCGCCTTCTTGCGCTCGGCGGCCGCCTCGGCGATCGCTCGCACCTGCATGGTGAACAGGTTCGGGACGACCAGCCCGAGCCGGACACCGCGCAGGCCGAGCATGGGGTTCTGCTCGTGCATGGCCTGCACGGCCGCGAGCAGCCGGAGGGTGCCCTCGTCGTGCTCGCCGCGCTCCTCGGCGAGTGCGACCCGCACCGAGAGGTCGGTGAGGTCGGGCAGGAACTCGTGCAGCGGCGGGTCGAGCAGCCGGATCGTCGTCGGCAGCCCGTCCATCGCCTCGAAGATCTCGAGGAAGTCCTGCCGCTGGAGCGGCTCGAGCTGGTCGAGCGCGGCGTTCCGCTCCTCCTCGTCCTCGGCCAGGATCAGCTTCTCGACCAGCTGCCGCCGGTCGCCGAGGAACATGTGCTCGGTGCGGCACAGCCCGATTCCCTGGGCGCCGAAGCGACGGGCGCGGGCGGAGTCCTCGGGGGTGTCGGCGTTGGTCCGGACGGCGAGGCGCCGCCGCTCGTCGGCATGGGTCAGGATCCGGTGGACGCTGCGCACGAGCTCGTCGGCCTCGGGGGCGTCCGGAGCGATCTCGCCCTCGAAGTAGCGCACCACCGCCGGCGCCTCGACCGGCACCTCACCGAGCCAGACCCGGCCGGTGGACCCGTCGATCGAGATGACGTCGCCCTCCTTCACGACGCTGCCGTCGGGCGCGGTGAACTGCTTCTTCTTGGTGTCGACCTGCAGCTCCTCCGCGCCGCAGACGCAGGTCTTCCCCATGCCACGGGCGACGACGGCGGCGTGCGACGTCTTGCCACCCCGGCTGGTCAGCACGCCCTCCGCGGCGATCATCCCGGAGAGGTCGTCGGGGTTGGTCTCCCGGCGCACCAGCACGACCTTCTCCCCGCGGTCGGCCCACTTCACGGCCTCCTCGGAGGAGAACACCGCCTTGCCGACGGCCGCGCCGGGTGAGGCGTTCATCCCCTGGGTCAGCTGCTTCGCGTCCCCGCCCGAGACGAACCGGGGGAACATCAGCTGCGCCAGCTGGTCGCCGGTGACCCTCCGGACGGCCTCGTCCATGTCGATGAGGCCCTCGTCGACCAGTTGGGTGGCGATGACGAACGCCGCCCCGGCCGTCCGCTTTCCCACGCGGGTCTGCAGCATCCAGAGCTTGTTGCGCTCGACGGTGAACTCGATGTCGCAGAGGTCCCGGTAGTGCGACTCGAGGGTCGCCATCGTCGTCATCAGCTCGTCGTAGGCGTCCTTGTCGATGCCTTCGAGGTCGGCCAGCGGAACGGTGTTGCGGATGCCGGCGACGACGTCCTCGCCCTGGGCGTCCTGCAGGTAGTCGCCGTACACCCCCTGCGCGCCGCTGCCCGGGTCGCGGGTGAAGGCGACGCCGGTGCCGGAGTCCGATCCGAGGTTGCCGAACACCATCGAGCAGACGTTGACGGCGGTGCCGGCGTCGCTGGGGATCCGCTCCCGGCGCCGGTAGATGATCGCCCGGTCGGAGTTCCACGAGTCGAAGACGGCGTTGATCGCCATGTCCATCTGCTCGCGCGGGTCCTGCGGGAAGTCGTTGCCGGTCTGGTCCCTGACGATGGCCTTGAACCGGCCGACGACGTCCTCCAGGTGCTCGGCGTCGAGGTCCAGGTCGAGCTCGGTGCCCTGCTCCCGCTTGACCTCGTCGAGGGCGTGCTCGAAGAGCTCACCGTCGATGTCGAGGACGGTCTTCCCGAACATCTGGATGAGCCGGCGGTAGGAGTCCCAGGCGAAGCGCTGGTTGCCGGACTGCTCGGCCAGGCCCCGCACCGACTCGTCGTTGAGGCCGACATTGAGGACGGTCTCCATCATCCCCGGCATGGACGCGGCCGCGCCGGAGCGGACGGACACCAGCAGCGGGTCGGCGGGGTCGCCGAGCGTCTTGCCCATGGCCTTCTCGAGAGCGCGCAGGTGCTCGGTGACCTGCTCGTCGAGCTCCGGCGGCGTACCGCCGTGCTCCAGGTAGTAGCGGCAGGCGTCAGTGGTGATCGTGAAGCCCGGCGGCACGGGCAGGCCGAGGTTGGTCATCTCGGCCAGGTTGGCGCCCTTGCCCCCCAGCAGGTTTTTCTGGTCCTTGTTGCCCTCGCTGAAGTCGTAGACCCACTTCTGACCAGTCACCAGGCACCTCCGCGCTCGTCCTGCTCCGGCGGGCGCGTCACCGCGCGACGACGACGCCGCTCGACAAGACGTCCTAAACGTCCCGCCGATTCTGTGCTGTTGATCGTGGCGGAGGAAGTCGGCCTGCGCGACACCTGGATGCGTGACACAGGTCACGCGGGACGCCCGTCCGTCGGTGCGCCGGGGGGCTCAGCCGTCGGCGCCGGGGTCAGGTCGCCTCAGCGAGGCGCGGTGCTGCCGCAGACGCGGGGTCCGCTCTCGCTGATGACCGTCCACTCCGCCGTCGTGTCGTCGGCCCAGCGGACCTGCACCCGCAGCTGCCCGTTCCCGGTCGCCTCCGCCCCGACGACCCGGCCCGGCGTCTCGGCGAGGTAGGTCGGCGGGATGCTCGCCGGCGAGAGGTTCGCCCGCTCCGCCTGGCAGAGGAGCTGGTGCGCGGTGTCGGTGTCGCCCTGTTGCAGGGCCGAGAGGAAGACGCCCGCGACCTGCTCCGCCTGTTCCTCCGGGGAGCCCTTCACCAGGAACAGCGCCGCCACCATGCCGACGGCGACCAGGACCGTCCCGGCGAGGATCGCGATCAGGAGGCCCTGCCGCCGGCGCGGCGTCCCCGTGTGCAGGGGGGCGGGGTCGTCGTCGTACAGGTACGGGCCGTTCGTCAACACAGCTCCGCTGGGGTATCGGATGCCTTCGGCGTTCTCATCCGCCGCTCACGTCCAGTTCCGCCCCGGACGGGGGGCGGGGGTCGTCCCGGTCGGCCAGCCAGCCCTCCGGCAGGGAGACCGGACGGGGCGGGGTGGTGCGCCCGCGCGGCGCACCGAGGACGGCGGCCGGATAGGGCTGGTCGGGGATGCGGGCCAGCAGGTCCGCGAGCTCGTCGAGCCCACTGACCATCGCCAGCGCCCGGCGGACGTCCGACCCCACCGAGAAGCCCTTGAGGTACCAGGCGACGTGCTTGCGGAAGTCGGTGGAGCCGTGCCGTTCCCCCTCGTCTGCAGCGAGGAGTGTGGCGTGCCGGTGCATGATCGCGGCCACCTCGGCCATCGTCGGCAGGGCTCGGCGCGGCGTCCCGGCGAACGCGGCGGCGAGGTCGCCGAACAGCCAGGGTCGACCGAGGCAGCCCCGGCCGATGACGACGCCCGCGCAACCGGTCTCGGCGACCATGCGCAAGGCGTCGCCGGCTTCCCAGATGTCCCCGTTGCCGAGCACCGGGATGTCGACGGCCTCGACCAGCCGGGCGATGGGCGACCAGTCCGCGGTGCCGCTGTAGAGCTGGTCGGCGGTGCGGCCGTGCAGCGTGATGGCGGCGGCGCCCTCGTCCTGCGCCGTCCGGCCGGCGTCGAGGTAGGTGACGTGGTCGGCGTCGATGCCGATGCGCGTCTTGACGGTGACCGGGACGTCCTTGGCGGCGCGCACGGCCGACCGGACGATGTCGCGGAAGAGCACCCGCCGCCACGGCAGCGCGGAGCCCCCGCCCTTGCGGGTCACCTTGGGCACCGGGCAGCCGAAGTTGAGATCGATGTGCGCCGGGCGGGCGCCGGCGACGTGCTCGTCGACCAGCATCTCGACGGCCCGCCCGACGGTGGCCGGGTCGACGCCGTAGAGCTGGACGGAGAAGGCGTCCCTCTCGTCCGCCGTGGCGCGCACCATCTGCAGCGTCTTGGCGCTGCGCTCCACCAGCGCGCGCGTCGTGATCATCTCGCAGACGTAGAGCCCGGCCCCGAACTCCCGGCACAGGGTCCGGAACGCCGGATTGGTGATCCCGGCCATCGGCGCGAGCACCACGGCGGGGTCGACCGCCAGCGCGCCGAGCTTCAACGGCGGCAGCGCCGTCGTCGTCGGCTGGAGCGTGCTGGTCACGCCACCCAGAGTAGGTGGCGACGCCGGTCACCCTCGACGTCCGCTCGGGTGAGGCTCGTGGTCGACCGATCGGCATGCCCCGCCGTGCCGCCGACCAGCACGATCCGGCGGCGATCGCCCTACCGTGCGCGGACATGGACGTCACACGGACGACGACGGTCGAGTGGCACACCGAACTGACCGAGCAGCTGGACTGGCACTGGCGCAATCAGCTGCGCCCGCGGCTGGACGGGCTGACCGACGACGAGTACTTCTGGGAGCCGGTCCGCGGCGCGTGGAACGTGCGACCACGAGGCACGGCAACCGCGCCGATGGCCGCCGGACGAGGAGATTTCGCGATCGACTTCGCGATCCCCGAGCCCGACCCGGCACCGGTGACCACGATCGCCTGGCGCATCGGCCACGTGATCGTCGGCGTGCTGGGCATGCGAGCGGCCGGTCACTTCGACGGCCCGCCGATGGACTACGAGAGCCACGAGTACGCCGGCGACGCGGCCGGCGCGCTGGCCCAGCTCGACGCCAACTACGCCGCCTGGATCGCCGGTGTCCGCGGACTGGGGGACGAAGGGCTGCGGCGGCCGTGCGGCCCGACCGAGGGTCCCTACTCCGAGGCGCCGATGGCCGCGCTGGTGCTGCACATCAACCGTGAGGTGATCCACCACGGCGCCGAGATCGCGCTGCTCCGCGACCTCTACCGCTGGCGGTGAGTGATCCTGCAGGGTCTCGGCCCGGTCCTCGAGGGTGTCTCAGTAGACCCTGACGTACGTACGGCGTCCCGACCTCGTCGGGCCGGCATACCGCCGGGCCGTGCTGCACGGCCCACCCGAACAGGCGACGCAGGAGCAGAATCCGGGCCGGTGGTCCGCCACGCATCCCGGCCGACCGCACCGGCCGCCCGGAGGTGGTGCGGAGTGAGACGCGGCGTCGTCGTCCCGGTACTGGTCCTCGTCGCCACGTCCGTCGGTGGGTGCACCGGGAGCGCTCCCGCGCCGGACCCTCCCCCGGCCGTCGACCTCCGCGGCGAGATCTCTGCCCACCTCGACGGGTCGGCCATGGACGACGTCCGCGCGGTGCTCGTGATCGCCGGCGACCGCACCGTCGTCGAGGAGTACTACGGCACCACCGCGAACGAGTACCGCAACGTCTTCTCGGTGACGAAGAGCGTGATGTCGACGCTGATCGGGATCGCGATCGACGAGGGTCTGCTGGCGCTCGACGACACGCTGGCCGAGCTCTTGCCCGCCCATGCCGGCGCGATGACGCCCGAGGTGGCCGCCACGACCCTCGAGCAGCTGCTCACCATGACCGGCGGCTTCCTCGACACGTCGAACCCGTCGGTGGGTGCCGTCGTGTTCGAGCAGGCGGACTGGGTGGCCGCGTCCCTCGGCAGCGCGAGCCGCCCGGCAGGTGTGGACTTCGCCTACTCCGACCCGGGGTCGCACCTGGTCGCCGCCGCCCTTGCCCAGGCCACGGACCGCTCGGTCCTGGACTACGCGCGCGAGAAGCTCTTCGGTCCCCTCGGGGTGGACACCGATCCGGCCGCACAGCCGTCGTTCACGCCGGAGGGCCTCGCCGAGTACGAGGCGGCCGACCTCGCCTGGCCGGTCGACCCACAGGGGCTGCACACGGGATTCGGGCACCTCAAGCTGCGGCCCCGTGACATGGCCGCGCTGGGCAGTCTCTACCTGCACGGCGGAACGGTCGACGGCCGGCAGGTGGTGTCGGAGGACTGGACGCTCGACGCGACGAGCATGCGCGTCACGGCCCGCGGTCCCGGGGACGGATACGGCTACCTCTGGTGGGTGGGCGAGGCCGACGGATCCCCCGCGTACATGGCCGTCGGGTACGGCGGCCAGTTGGTGGAGGTCGTGCCCGATCGGGACCTCGTCGTCGCCATCTCGACGGACGTCGGGCTCCACGCCACCGTCGACGCCACCCAGCTGATCTATCTGGTGGACAGCGTCATCGCCCCGGCCGTCACCCGGTGATGTCCGCTTTCGGTACCGAAAGCTGCGCCGTCGGGCTCGGCTTTCGGTACCGAAAGCTGGTCAGCAGCCGGGGAGGCGGGCGGCGAGGTAGGCCTCGACGGCGTCCAGACCCACGCGGTCCTGGCTCATCGAGTCCCGCTCCCGGATCGTCACGGCCTGGTCGTCGAGGGTCTCGAAGTCGACGGTGATGCAGAACGGCGTCCCGACCTCGTCCTGGCGGCGGTATCGGCGGCCGATCGCGCCGGCGTCGTCGAAGTCGACGTTCCAGTTCTTCCGCAGGACGGCGGCCAGGTCCTTCGCCTTGGGCGAGAGGTCGGCGTTGCGCGACAGCGGCAGGACGGCGGCCTTCACCGGCGCCAGCCGCGAGTCGAGCTTGAGCACCGTGCGGGTGTCGACGCCGCCCTTGGCGTTGGGCGCCTCGTCCTCGGCGTAGGCCTCGATGAGGAACGCCATGAGCGAGCGGGTCAGACCGGCTGCGGGCTCGATGACGTACGGCGTCCAGCGCGTGTTGGTGGCCTGGTCGAAGTAGGAGAGGTCCGTGCCGGAGTGCTCGGTGTGCGTGGTCAGGTCGAAGTCGGTGCGGTTGGCGATGCCCTCCAGCTCACCCCACTCGGAGCCCTGGAAGCCGAAGCGGTACTCGATGTCGACGGTGCGCTTGGAGTAGTGCGACAGCTTCTCCTTCGGGTGCTCGAAGTGCCGCAGGTTGTCCCGGTCTATGCCCAGGTCGGTGTACCAGCTGGTCCGCTGGTCGATCCAGTACTGGTGCCATTCCTCGTCGGTGCCCGGCTCGACGAAGAACTCCATCTCCATCTGCTCGAACTCACGCGTCCGGAAGATGAAGTTGCCCGGGGTGATCTCGTTGCGGAAGGACTTGCCGATCTGGCCGATGCCGAACGGCGGCTTCTTCCGGGCCGCGCCCATGACGTTGGCGAAGTTCACGAAGATGCCCTGGGCGGTCTCGGGGCGCAGGTAGTGCAGGCCGTTCTCGTCCTCGACCGGGCCGAGGTAGGTCTTGAGCATCATGTTGAAGTCGCGCGGCTCGGTCCACGCGTCCTTCGTGCCGCAGTTCGGGCAGCTGATGTCGGCGAGGCCGTTCTCCGGTGCGCGCCCCTTCCGCGCCTCGAACTCCTCCTCGAGGTGGTCGGCCCGGTAGCGCTTGTGGCAGCTCTGGCACTCGGTCAGCGGATCGGTGAAGACGCCGACGTGGCCCGAGGCCACCCAGGTCTGGCGCGGCAGGATCACCGAGGAGTCCAGGCCGACGATGTCGTCCCGGCTCTGGACGACGGTGCGCCACCACTGCTTCTTGATGTTGTCCTTGAGCTCCACGCCCAGCGGTCCGTAGTCCCAGGCGGAGCGGGTGCCGCCGTAGATCTCCCCCGACGGGAAGACGAAGCCCCGGCGCTTGCAGAGGTTGACGACCTTGTCGAGGAGCGCGGGGCCCCTCTTCTCGGTCGATTCGGGGCGGTCGATCTCGGGGGCTGCCACTGGGGGCTCCATCCGGCTGGCGGTCGGCGGTTGACCCGCCCACGGTAGTTGGCCCATCCATCGCGCCATGCCGCGGTGGGGCGGCGCCGTACGGCTCAGGCGCCGCGGAGCAGCCAGAGGAGCAACAGGCCGGACACGATGATCACCAGGATCGGCAGGATCGTCAGGACGACCCACGGCCAGCGGCGCTTGGCGGCCGGCGCCGGGCGGCTTCCCTGCCCCGGAGAGCCGTAGGACGGCGCCCCGTGGCCGGAGACCGCGAACGACGGCTGCCCGGGAGAACCGGAGGGCGGCGGCCCGGACGACGCGACTGCGGGCGGGAGCGCGCCCGCGGAGAGGCCCGGGGTGAGCGGGCCGGGTGCCGCGGGCCCGGGTGGGGCGTCGAAGGCCAACGTCTGCTGACGGCCCCGCGGCGGTGCAGACATCTTGTCGGTGGGCTGGTTGGCCAACGGGTCGAATCTCGGCGGCGCATCCGCCACGGCCGGCTCGGGCGCGCCTCCGAGGACGGGGGGCGCGGCATCCAGGCGACGCTCGCCGTCCGGGGTCGGGACCGCCGGCGTCGCGGCGTCGGGGGGCACGATCTCCGAGGGAGCGGCCGACGCCGACGACGTCTCCTCCTCGTCCCGTCGCACGTGCGTCTGCCATTCGGGTCGGACGCTCGCCGGCGCCCGGTCGGACAGCGACGGCAGCCTGATGTCCCGGGTGGGGTCGTCGAACCTCGGCGCAGACGACTCTCCTGCGGGGCGCTGTGGGGGCGTGGTCATGCGGTTCCTCCGTGGGCGACCGAAGCTCGATCCCGCCGGCGGCGGTCAGCACGTTCTTCCGGTGTGTGCCCGAAGACGAGCGCCCTACGCGTGCGCCTGCCGGTGATGCCGGGATACCGCGACGTCGTCCTGCGGTGTGGGTGGGCCGTCAGGGAATCTGATCGAGGGTCCCGAAGCCGCACGCGCGCCAGTGCCCGTCCTCACCGGCGACGAGGACGACGAACGCGACCGGATCCCCGTCGTCGAGCACGCCCTTGATCGTGACGAAATAGGCGCCGTCGACCACCTCGACATCGTCGACCCTCGACTGGACCAGCTCGCCCCCCAGGAACCGATCGAAGTCGTTCTGCAACTCCGCTCCGGAGGCGTCCGGGTACTCCTTCGACGCGGCTGCGCACGACAGCGCCTGGGCCAGGCGGCCGTTCCCCTCTGCCAGCAGCGCCACCCAGGTGGTTGCGTGAGCCGCACTGGCCGCGATCCACGCCTGCTCCTCCGGGTTCCCGCGGGCCGGGTGGGCCACCCGGGCACCCACTGCGGCGATCACCAGGAGGACGATGAGGACGGTGGCGAGGATCCATCCCCGCCGTGCCGAACCTGCCCGGCGGGGACCACCGCCGCCCTCGGGAAAGCCGGTGCGAGCCGGCTCCGGGCGCGGCCGGTACAGGTCGGTCAGCAAGGCCTGGGTCACGCGGTCCCTCCACGGTCATCCTGCGGCTTTCGAGCCGCCCACGTGGAGAGATGCTTCAGGACCGGTCGACTGCCGCGGAGTCGTTGTCCACAGGCAGGTAGGCGCCTGGCTCGTCGAGGGCGTGCACCCAGACCGGAGCACCGGCGATCTTCACCTCGGCCGCCGACAGCGCGCGGCGGTACGTGCCCACGCCGTCCCATCGTGTGACCAGCGCCCACAGGGAGGGATCGTCGGCGGAGCGGCCCAGCTCGCCGCCCCGGAAGCCGGGGCGGGCGGCGAGGGCGGCCAGCAGCTCCGTGGCGGCGGTGGCCAGTGCCGCGTCGTCGCCATCCCCCGTGCGCAGGCGCGTCACTGCGAACACCGTGTCTCCTGTCGTCGGCCGTGAGCGCAGACGTTGCCATGCCGACCTGAGACCATGGCGACATGGCCCGGTCCACCCGTCAGCGCGCTGCCGTCCGCTCGGTCTTCCAGGACCTCGACGGCTTCCACAGCGCGCAGGAGGTGCACGCCCGGCTGCGCGAGGTCGGCGACCCGATCGGCCTGTCCACCGTCTACCGGGCGGTGCAGTCGCTGGCCGACGACGGCGAGCTCGACTCGCTGCGCACCGACAGCGGCGAGGCGCTGTACCGGCGGTGCAGCCCGCAGCACCACCACCATCTGGTCTGCCGCGGCTGCGGACGGACCGTCGAGGTCGCCGGCCCGGCGGTCGAGCGGTGGGCCGACCGGATCGCCGACGAGCACGGGTTCGCCGACGTGAGCCACACGATGGAGATCTTCGGGACGTGCGCCGCCTGCCGCACCGGCGAGGTCGCCGGGGCGTCGCGGGCCGGGCAGACCTCCGCCTGAGCCGGACCCAGGCGCTGTCCACCCGCCCGATTCCGCGCCCTCGTCCGCTCCTCGCTCGCTGGCGCTCGCTGCGATGCTCCCAGGGCTGTCGTCAGGCGCTGCCGAACCGCCGCTGCCGCGAGGCGTACTCCTCGCAGGCCGCCCACAGGTGCCGGCGGTCGAAGTCGGGCCAGAGCGTGTCGAGGAAGACGAACTCGGCGTAGGCGGACTGCCAGAGCAGGAAGTTGCTGGTCCGGTTCTCCCCGGAGCTGCGGAGGAACAGGTCGACGTCGGGCATGTCGGGCTCGTCGAGGAAGCGGGCGACCGTCGACTCGTCCACCTTGTCCGGGTTCAGCCGCCCCGCGGCCACCTCACGCGCGATGGCGGCGGCCGCGTCGGCGATCTCCGCGCGGCCCCCGTAGTTGACGCACATGGTCAGGGTGAGGACGTCGTTGTCGTGGGTCAGCTCCTCGGCGACCTCGAGCTCCTTGATGACGCTCCGCCACAGCCGTGGACGGCGGCCCGCCCAGCGGACCCGCACCCCCAGCTCGTGCATCTCGTCGCGCCGCCTGCGGATGACGTCGCGGTTGAAGCCCATGAGGAAGCGGACCTCGTCGGGGCTGCGCCGCCAGTTCTCGGTGGAGAAGGCGTAGGCGCTGATCGCCGTGATGCCGAGCTCGATGGCGCCCTCGACGCAGTCGAACAGCGAGGACTCCCCCGCCTCGTGGCCCGCGGTACGCGGCAGGCCGCGGGCCTTGGCCCACCGCCCGTTGCCGTCCATGACGATCGCGACGTGCTTCGGCACCTTGTCGGCCGGGATCTGCGGCGGACGGGCGCCCGACGGGTGCGGGTTCGGCGCCTTCACCTCCCGCTTCACGAGCCGCTCCCCGCCGAGATCCGCGTCAGACCGGTATCGACGGGGCCGGATACCGGCCCGACGCGGATCTCGACGCGCATCCTCGCGCTCACGAGCGGTCCACCAGCGCCAGGGACCGCAGTCCCCGCTCGAGGTGCCACTGGAGCAGCGCCGCGACCAGGCCGCTGCCCTCCCGTCGGTTGGTCGCCTGGCTGGCCTCGGCGAGCACCCAGTCCCCGGTCAGCAGTGCCTCCAGCAGCGCGATCGTGACCGGGTTGGGCATCGCCGACCCGGTGGGCCGGCACGCCGGGCAGACCATGCCGCCGCCGGGCACGGAGAAGTGCCGGTGCGGCCCGGGCTCGGCGCAGCGGGCGCAGTCGGTCAGCGCCGGCTCCCAGCCGGCCACCGACATGGCCCGGAGCAGGAACGCGTCGAGCACCAGCCCGGCCGGGTGGGTGCGGTCGGCCAGTGCGCGCAGTGCCCCGATCACCAGCAGGAACAGGCGGAGCGACGGCTCCTTCTCCTCCGAGGTGAGCCGGTCCGCGGTCTCCAGGACGGCCGTGCCGGCGGTGTAGGCGGGGTAGTCGTCGACGACGTCGTTGCCGTAGGACCGGATCGACTCGGCCTGGCTCACGATGTCGAGGTTGCGGCCGGTGTAGAGCTGCAGGTCGACGTGGCTGAACGGCTCCAGCCGGGAGCCGAACTTGCTCTTCGTGCGGCGCACGCCCTTCGCGACCGCCCGGACCTTGCCGTGCCGCCGGGTGAGCACCGTGACGATCCGGTCGGCCTCGCCCAGCTTCTGGGTGCGGAGGACGACCCCCTCGTCCCGGTACAGCGCCTTCGGGGTGCCGCTCACGTCAGTAGCCCAACCGGTTGAGCTTCTTCGGGTCGTCCTGCCACTCGCCGAGCACCTTCACGTGCAGTTCCAGGTGCACCCGGGCGCCGAGCAGCGTCTCCATGCCCACCCGCGCCTCGCTGCCGATCGCCTTGATGATCTGCCCGCCCTTGCCGAGCAGCATCGGCTTCTGGCTGTCCCGCTCGACGTGCAGCAGAGCGTGGATCTCGACGAACTCGCCGTCCGGCCGCTTGGTATCGGGACGCCGGATGATCTCCTCGATGGTCACCGCGAGCGAGTGCGGCACCTCCTGGCGCACCTTCTCCAGGGCCGCCTCGCGGATCAGCTCGGCGAGCTGCCGCTCGACGTCCTCGTCGGTGGTCTGCTCCTCCGGGTAGAGCGGCGGGCCCTCCGGCAGGAGCCCGATCAGCAGGTCCTCGAGCAGCGTGACCTGGTCGCCGCCTACGGCGCTGACGGGCACCACCTCGGCGGCGTTCTCGACGAGTCTGTGGGCGGCCATCAGCTGCTCGGCGATCGCCTTCTTCGACGCGATGTCGGTCTTGGTGACGACGACGACGATCGGCGCACGCACCTCTCGGAGCTGCCGGGCGATGAACGCGTCCCCGGCACCCACGGGCTGGTCGGCCGGTACGCAGAAGACGACCACGTCAACGTCGGACAGCGTGTCCCGGACGACGTCGTTGAGACGCTTGCCCAGCAGGCTCTTGGGCTTGTGCAGCCCGGGGGTGTCGACGAGCACGATCTGACCGGCCGGCCGGTGGACGACGCCGCGGATCGCGTGCCGGGTGGTCTGCGGCCGGTTGCTGACGATCCCGACCTTCTCCCCCACCAGGGCGTTCGTCAGGGTGGTCTTGCCGGCGTTGGGGCGACCCACCAGCGCGACGAAGCCGCTGCGGTGCGGCCGCTGGTCAGGTGTGCTCACACGGAACAGTCTCCCACCGGGTGCCGACGGGACCGCCGGTCCGGGTGACGCGCGCGTCGATCGGGCTGACGGCCACCCATTGCTCGTCTTCTGCCACCGTTGCCGATGCTGCAGCGGGCGCAATGGTGGAACAACGGGCGCAATGCGCGGGTGAGCGCTCAGACGGTGGCGCGCAGCGCTCCGTCCGGGCCGGCCAGGTGCACGGGCGCGGACGGCGTCAGGTCGCGGACCGCGGCCAGCCCGTCGGCCTCGACGGCGTCGGCGCCCGACACGACCGCTGCGGCCTCCAGGCCCTCGACCCCGCTGGACACCGCGGCGGCGACCGCGGCCTGCAGCGCCGACAGCTGCAGCGAGGGCAACGACACGGTGGCGGCGAGGTAGGTGCGGCCGTCGGTGTCGCGCACCGCCGCACCCTCGGCCGCGCCGGTCCGGCCGCGGGCGGACCGGGCGAGGGTGACGAGCTTGGCGTCCTCGGGCTGCAGGTCAGGCACGTGCCCATCCTCGCTGACGCCCGTCGGGCACGTGCCTCAGGGCTGTGTCCAGGGCGCCCTCGCAAGCTCGGTCGCTCGGCGTCAGCCTTCCACCCGGGCCGGCTCCTCGTACCGGGTGGCCCCGGTCGCCGCGGCCTCCTCGGGCGCGTCCTCCCGGTCGGCGTCCTCGTCGATCTCCGACACCCGGCACACCCGGAGCGTGTCGATGCGGTTGCGCCGTCCCCCGGTACTCTCGGCGACCAGCCGCAGCCCGCCGACCTCCGCCTTGGCGCCCTCGATCGGCACCCGGCCGAGCGCGCGGGCCAGCAGGCCGCCGACCGTCTCGACGTCGTCGTCCTCCGGCAGCTCGACGGAGAACAGCTCGGCGAGGTCCTGCACCGGCAGCCGGGCGGTGACCCGCATCGAGCCGTCGGGCAGTTCCTCCACCGGCGGCCGCTGGAAGGCGTCGTGCTCGTCGGCGATCTCCCCGACGATCTCCTCCAGGATGTCCTCGATCGTCACCAGGCCGGCGAAGCCGCCGTACTCGTCGACCACGATCGCGATGTGGATCCGCTGGGCCTGCATGTCGCGGAGCAGTTCGTCGACCGGCTTGGACTCCGGCACGAAGGTCGGCGGACGCATGACCTCCTCGACCCGCGGTCCGCGGATGTCGGTGCCGTTCTGGGACCGGCGGACGAGGTCCTTGAGGTAGACGACGCCGACGACGTCGTCGACGCTCTCGCCCATCACGGGGAGGCGGCTGAACCCGCTGCGGAGGGCCAGGGCGAGGGCCTGACGCACGGTCTTCGTGCGCTCGATCCCCACGACGTCGGTGCGCGGGACCATGACCTCGCGGGCGATCGTGTCGCCGAGTTCGAACACCGAGTGGATCATCTGGCGCTCGCCGGACTCGACGACGCCGCGCTCCTCGGCCATGTCGACCAGTTCCCGCAGCTCGACCTCGGAGGAGAACGGGCCGTCACGGAAGCCGCGCCCCGGGGTGAGCATGTTGCCGATCAGGATCAGCAGCGTGGCCACCGGACCCAGCACCCGGCCGAGCAGCCGGACGACACCGGCGGTGGCCAGCGCCACCCCGTAGGCGTGCTGCCGGCCGAGCGTGCGCGGGCCGACGCCGACGAGCACGTAGAGGACGACGGTCATCACACCGGCCACGCTCAGCACGGTGGGCCAGCCGCTGCCCCAGATGTTGTAGAGGACGACGGTGACGACCACCGCGGCGACCATCTCGCAGGCGATCCGGAGCAGCAGGAGCAGCGCCACGTGCCGGGCCCGCTCCTGCACGACCTCCTCGAGCGCCTCGGCGCGCTTGACGCCCTCGCGGCGCATCTCCTCGACGCGAGCCTTGGACACCCGCTGGAGGCCGGCGTCCATCGCGGCGAAGACGCCGGCGAGCGGGATCAGGCAGATCGCGACCACCAGCAGGGTGACCGCACCGGAGCTCATCGGGGCCCCGGCTCCCGGGTCGCCGGTGCGCCGGTGACCGGTTCACGCGGGGCGGAGCGCCAGCCCTCGATCAGCGTGGACTGGAGCGCGAACATCTCCTTCTCCTCGTCCGGCTGCATGTGGTCGTAGCCGAGGAGGTGCAGGACCCCGTGGGTGGCCAGCAGCACCAGTTCGTCGTCCATCGTATGACCGGCGGCGCGGGCCTGACGGACGGCGATCGCCGGGCACAGCACCACGTCACCGAGCAGGGCGGGGCCGGGCTCGGGGTCGTCGGGCCGGGCGGTGTCCAGCTCGTCCATGGGGAAGGCCAGCACGTCGGTCGGGCCCTTCTCCCCCATCCACCGCTCGTGCAGGGTGGACATGTACTCGACGTCGACGCACAGCACCGACAGCTCGGCCATCGGGTTGACCTTCATCTCGGTGAGCACGAACCGGCAGATGCCGGCGAGCTCGGCCTCGTCGACGGCGATCTCGGACTCGTTGGCTACCTCGACAGGCACGCCGTCAGCTCCCCTGCCGGCGTCCGCGGGAGGCCCGGACGGGCACCCCCGGACGGGCGGGCTGCTGGGTGGCGTCCCAGCGCTCGTAGGCGTCGACGATGTTGCCCACCAGGCGGTGGCGGACGACGTCGGAGCTGGTCAGGTACGCGAAGTGCACGTCCTCGATGCCGTCGAGGATCTCCTGGACGATCTTCAGCCCGCTCTTCGCTCCCCCGGGCAGGTCGACCTGCGTGATGTCGCCGGTGACGACGATCTTGGACCCGAACCCGAGCCGGGTCAGGAACATCTTCATCTGCTCGGCGGTGGTGTTCTGCGCCTCGTCGAGGATGACGAACGCATCGTTCAACGTCCGGCCGCGCATGTAGGCCAGCGGGGCCACCTCGATCGTGCCGGAGGCCATGAGCCGCGGGATCGACTCGGGGTCGACCATGTCGTGCAGCGCGTCGTACAGCGGCCGCAGGTAGGGGTCGATCTTCTCCGACAGCGTGCCGGGGAGGTAGCCCAGCCGCTCCCCCGCCTCGACCGCCGGCCGGGTCAGGATGATCCGGTTGACCTGCTTGGTCTGCAGCGCCTGCACGGCCTTGGCCATGGCGAGGTAGGTCTTGCCGGTACCGGCGGGGCCGATGCCGAAGACGATCGTGTGGACGTCGATCGCGTCGACGTAGCGCTTCTGGTTCAGCGTCTTGGGCCGGATCGTGCGCCCGCGCCGGCTGATGATGTCGAGGCTGAGGACGTCGGCCGGCCGCTCGGCGTCACCGCTGCGCAGCATCCCGATGACCCGGCGGACCGAGTCGGGGCGCAGCGCCTGACCGGTGCCGAGCAGGGCGATGAGCTCGTCGAAGACACGGACGGCGAAGGCGTTGTCGGCCGGTTGCCCGGTGACGGCGATCTCGTTGCCGCGCACGTGGACGTCGGCATCGACCTCGGCCTCGATCAGGCGGAGGAGCTCGTCGCCGGAGCCCAGCAGGGCGACCATGGAGACGGAGTCGGGGACGGTGAGCGTGGCCCGGACGGCCGCCGAGGCGGTGCCGGCGGGCGGGCCCGCGAACGCAGCGTCGGAGACCGCGGCACGCGCCGAGGCCTCACGGGACGCGCTGCCATCAGGCGCGGGAGCGCCTGGGGAGGTGTCGGGCAAGAACCCTCGACCCTGCCTTCCTGCTACAGGCGATGTGCCGTTGCGGTGCACTGCGGACCGTTCGAGTCTACCCGCGCAGAACCTCCCGAATCCCGGCTTCGCCCCATGGGGTGGCCCACTCCCTGCGGTTTCGCCGGAGCATCAGCGCCCGGCGTAGGTCGCCTTCCCCGGCCCGTCGGAGAGGAACGAGGCCACCGCGCCGCGCAGGTCGTCGGTGGCGAACAGCGCGCCGGAGACCTCGGGCACCAGGGCGTCGGCGGCCCGGGCCCCCTCCCGCACCGAGGTGGCCACCAGCCGCTTCGTGGCGGCGTGCGCGATCGTGGGGCCGGCGGCGACGCGGTGGGCGTAGTCGCGGGCCGCCGCCGCGAAGCCGTCGTCCGGCAGCACCCGGTTGACCACGTTCCAGCGCTCCAGGACGGCGGCCGGATACCGCTCGCCGGTGAAGATCAGCTCCCGTGCGCGAGCCGGCCCCGCCCGCTCGGCCAGGCGCTGCGGCCCGCCCATCGACGGGGTGAGGCCGACGACGATCTCGACGAGACCGAACGAGGCCTTCTCCGCGGCCAGCAGGATGTCGCAGCACAGCGAGATCTCGAAGGCCGCCGTCAGGGTGAGGCCGTGGGCCGCGAAGATCGTGGGCACCGGCAGGTCCTCGAGGGCCTGGGCGACCCGCAGCATCCGCGCCCAGAGGTCGCCGCCGCGCCGGGCCGGCTCCGCACCCTCGGCGATGTCGCGGAAGACGGTCACGTCGACCCCGCCCGAGACGACCTTGCCGCGCGCCTCGAACAGCACGGCCCGGGCGCGGTCCGCGCGCCCGGCATCGGTCAGCGCGACGAGTGCGTCGACGGCCGACTCGTAGGCGTCGAAGACGGCCGGGGTGAAGAGGTTGAGCGGCGGGTTGTCCAGGACGACGACGGCGACGTCGCCGTCCCGCTCGATCCGGACGGGCGCGGTGTCGGTCACGCCGTCAGCCTGACACCTGCGCCGTCCGGCGGCCAAAATGGCCATGCCGGCCGGGCCCGGGCCGGGCCGAGGGGCTCAGCCGGGCGGCCAGGTGAGGCCGCGGCCCCCGAGGACGTGCAGGTGCACGTGGTGCACGGTCTGGCCGGCCTGCCGGCCGGTGTTGGTGACGATCCGGAACCCGGGCTCGGCGCCGCCGTCGTCCACGAGGCCCTCCTGCTCCGCGACCGTCTGCGCCCCCACGACCACCTCACCGAGGAGCGAGGGGTCGGCCAGCGCGAGCGCCCCGACGGTCGGGTGGTGCTGCTTCGGGATCACCAGGACGTGCGTGGGCGCCTGCGGGTTGATGTCCCGGAAGGCGAGCACCCGGTCGGTCTCGTGGACGACGTCGGCGGGGATCTCCCCCGCGACCATGCGGCAGAACAGGCAGTCGGTCACGCCGTCGACCCTAGGGCCGTTCCGACCCGCCCTCGATACCGAGGTAGGCCTCCACGATGCGCTCGTCGGCGAGCAGGTCGGCGGCCGGTCCGGAGTGCACCACCTCGCCGCTCTGCAGCACGTAGCCGTGATCGGCGGCGCGCAGGGCGCGGCGGGCGTTCTGCTCGACCAGGACCACGGTCGTGCCGGACGCCCGGATCTCGCCGATGACCCGGAACACCTCGTCGACGATCTTCGGGGCGAGGCCCATCGAGGGCTCGTCCATCAGCATCACCGTCGGCTTCGCCACCAGCGCGCGGGCGATGGCCAGCATCTGCTGCTCACCGCCGGACAGCGCGCCGGCCGGCAGGGCGCGACGCTGGGCCAGCACCGGGAAGCGGTCGTACATGGCGTCGATGGACTGCTGGGCGGTGCTGCCGGTGTGCCAGGCACCCATCCGGAGGTTCTCCTCGATGGTGAGCGTCGAGAGGATCTGCCTCCCCTCCGGCACCTGCACCAGCCCGCGCGCGACCAGCTTGTGGGCCGGGGTGCGCGTGACGTCGTTGCCCTCGAAGGTGATCCGCCCGCCGGCCGGCCGCAGCATGCCCGAGACCGCATTGATCACCGAGGACTTGCCCGCGCCGTTCGCGCCGACCAGCGTCACCAGCGACCCCTGCTCGGCGGCGAAGGAGACTCCGCGGACGGCCTCGACGCGGCCGTAGCTGACCCGGAGGTCCGTCACGGCCAGGATGGGGTCGCTCATGTCGCATTCCTCGGGGTGGTGTCCGGCGGATCGAGGGTGCCGGCCGCGCCCGGGTGGACGTTGATGACGGCGTCGGGCGCAACGTCATCGGGATCGCCCCCGGTCGGGTCCGCCAGGGTGCCCTCCGCGATCGACCCGGTGACCGGCTCGTCGTCCTCGGTGCCCAGGTAGGCCTCGATGACGGCGGGGTCGGCGGCGATCTCCTCCGGCGTGCCGCTGGCGATCACCTCCCCGAAGTTGAGGACGACCACCCGGGTGCAGGTCTCCAGCACCATGCCGACGTTGTGCTCGATGAACAGGATGGTGAGGCCGTCCGCGGCCAGCGACCGGATCAGCGTGGACAGCTTCGCGGCCTCGACGTGGTTCATGCCGGCGGCCGGCTCGTCGAGGATGAGCAGCGAGGGGTCGGAGGCGAGCGCCCGGGCGATCTCCAGCCGGCGCTGGTCGCCGTAGGAGAGCGCGGACGCCCGGATGCCGGCCGAGTCGGCCAGCCCCACGCGCCGGAGGCACCGCGCCGCCTGCTCGAGGGCGGCCTGCTCGTCGCGACGGGCCGAGGGCAGCCAGAGCAACCGCCGCAGGAAGGTGGGACGGCTGACGAGATGGCCCCCGACCAGCACGTTCTCCAGCGCCGACAGGCGGTTGAACAGCTTGGAGTGCTGGAACGTGCGGCTCACGCCCGCCGACGCGACCTTGTGCACCGGCGTGCGGCCGATCGTCACGCCGAGGACGGTGGCGCCACCGGAACTGGGCGGCACCAGCCCGCTGATCATGTTCACCAGCGTCGTCTTGCCGGCGCCGTTGGGGCCGATCAGCCCCACCACCTCGCCGGCCCTGACCTCGAGGTCGATGTTCCGGACGGCGTGGACCCCGCCGTACTCCTTGCCCAGAGCCGTCAGTGCGGCCACTGTCTCGCCGGCGCCGGGGTGCCGCCGGGTGGCGAGGTGCGAGCGACCGTCGCCGTCCTCGTCGTCCTTCCCGGAGGACGCCGGCATGCGGGTGCGCCGCGGGAGCAGGCTCGCGAGGCCGCCGGGCAGGAACAGGATCACCACCAGCAGCAGCAGGCTGGCGAGGAAGGGGCGGATCCAGCCGGCCTCGACCCCGACGGCGCGCTGGATCTCGGGAACCATCGTCTGGAAGCCGCTGCCCAGCAGGGGGCCGAGGAACATCGTCGAGCCGCCGACCACCGCGGTGACCAGGCCCTCGACCGCGGCCGCGAAGTCGAAGTCGTTCGGTGCGATGAGCCGCACGTAGTAGGCGAAGAGCACGCCGTACAGGCCGGCCACGGCACCGGCGGTCACGAACGCCGCGAGGCGGTGCCGCCCGACGTCGATGCCCATGGACCGGGCGGCCAGCTCGTCCTCCCGGATGGCCTCGAGGGCCCGGCCGTACCGCGAGCGTCCCATCCGCCAGAACCAGTAGGCGACGACGGCGAGCGCGGTCCAGGCCATGCCGAGGGTGAGGATGCGGGGCACCGCCAGACCCTGGGCGCCTCCGGTCCACTCCGAGTTGAGCAGCACCACGCGGACGGCCTCGGCGAACCCGAGGGTGGCGATGGCCAGGAAGACGCCGCGGAGGTGCATAGTCGGCAGGCCAAGGACGACGGCGGCCAGGGCCCCCACCGTCATGCCGATGGCGACGGCGATCAGCAGGGCGGGGACCTCGCCGACCTCCTCCCGGCCGGGCGCGAGTGCGGCTGCGGAGAACGCCGCCACGGAGGCGAAGCCGGCCTGGCCCAGGCTGAGCTGACCGGCGATCAGGACGGCGTAGAACGAGTAGGCGAAGATGGCGCCCAGGGCGACGAACGTCAGCGGCGTGGCGTACTCGAGCAGCATCAGACCTCCCGCACCTTCCGGGCGCCGAGCAGGCCCTGGGGCCGCAGCAGCAGGATGACGAACAGCAGCCCGAACGCGATCACGTCCCGCCAGGACGACCCGATGTACTGCACCGCGAACACCTCCGCCAGGCCGAGGACGAGCCCGCCGATCAGCGCGCCGGGCAGGGATCCCATCCCGCCGACGATGATCACCGCCAGCCCCTTGAGCTCGATGGCCGATCCCATGCCGAGCTGTGCGGTGTTCACGTTGATCGCGAACAGCACGCCGGCGACGGCCCCCAGCGCGGAGGAGATGGCGAACGTGACGGCGGTGATGCGGTCGACGTTCACGCCCAGGACGCGGGCCGCCGTCGGGTTCTCCGCGACCGCGCGCATGCCCCGGCCGAGCCGGGACCTCGTGACCATGTAGGTCAGACCCACCATGAGGGCGAGGGAGACCGCCAGGATCACCACCTGCACGAGGGTCACCTGCGCGCCGCCCACCCCGAAACGGGTGTCGGGGAACGACCCGGGCGGGAAGCGGCGGGTGTCCGGCCCGTACCGCCACTGCAGGACGGCGATGAGCATGCCGGCCAGCGCGATCGAGGAGATCAGCCCGGCGAAGTGGGCGTCGGCCCGGCCCTTGAGGGGGCGGAACGCCAGCCGCTCGATCACCAGCCCGAGCACCGCGCCGAAGACGAACACGATCGGGAGGGCCGCCCAGAGGGAGAGCCCGCCCCGCTCGACCAGCTCGATGCCCACGAAGGCCGAGGCGGCGAACACCGCCGGGTGCGCGAGGTTCAGCCGGTCGAGGATGCCGAAGACGAGGGTGAACCCGATCGCGAACAGCGCATAGATCGAACCGATGAAGATGCCGTTGAGCAGCTGCTGCACAGCGGTCCTAACTGGTCGTGGGGACGGACCTCAGCGCGCGGCGCGGCTCGGGGACCCGATCGGTCGGACCGGGTCCCCGAGCCGGGCGCGAGCACCCTGCCCAGCCGGTTCCCCGACCGGGCAAGGATGCCCGGTCACTCCAGGACGGTGAACTTCCCGTCCTGGACGACCTGCACGACGGCCGGGTGGACGGCGTCGCGGTTCTCGTCGATGGAGAACTCACCGAGGACGGTCGGGACGTTCTCCAGCCCGCCCAGGGCCTCCTTGATGGCCTCGCGGTCGGCGGAGCAGCCGGACCGCACGGCCTCGTCGACGAGCTTCAGACCGGTGTAGGCCTGCGCGGCGAACTGGTCGGGCTGCGCGTCGTACTTCGCCTCGAAGGCCTCCAGGAACGCCTGGTTCTCCGGGTTGTCGGAGGAGGAGTTCCAGGCCGCACCGACGACGACGCCCTCCGCGGCGTCACCGGCGTCGGCCATCAGCCGCGGGTTGTTGAACCCGTTGCCGCCGATGATCGGCACGTCGATGCCGAGCTCGCGGGCCTGGGTGACCAGCGGGATCGCGGCCTCGATGAGGGCGGAGACCACCAGCGCGTCGGGCTGGCTCTCCTTGGCCTGCGTCAGCAGCGCCCGGAAGTCGGTGTCGGCCTTCGAGAAGGTGATCTCCTCCGCCACCTCGACACCCTCGTCCTCGAGCGCGCCGGAGAACGCCTCGAAGCCGGACTCGGTGAAGGCGTCGTCGTTGCTGTACATCACGACGACCTTCTCCAGGCCGTACTCCTCGGTGGCCTTGGCGATCGTCTGCGGGATCACCGCCGACTCGGTGAGCGAGTTGCGGTGGATGTAGTCGCCGATCTCGGTGACGCCGGCGGCGGTGTTGGAGATGCCGAGGACCGGCACCCCTGCCTCCTGGGCGATCGGGTCGGCCTGCACGGCCGCGTTGGACAGCGTGGGCCCGATGATCAGGCTGACGTCGGAGGTGACGAACTCGTCGAACAGCGTGATGCCCTGGCGCGGGTCGGTCTGGTCGTCCTCGATGGTGAGCTCGTAGGTGACGCCCTCCTTCTCGGCCAGCTCCTCGGCCGCGAGCTCGAGGCCCTTCTGCTGCGACTCGCCGTAGCTGGCGGCCGCACCGGTCAGACTCAGGACGGCGCCGATCGGGACCGGGGCCTCGATCGTGCAGGAGTCCCCGGTGCCCTCTCCGGCGCGCTCGCCGGAGGCGGCCGAGCCGCCGCCCTCCTCGCCGGAGCCGCAGGCCGCGAGAAGGATGGTGGCCGCGCTTGCCGCGGCGAGGGTGGTGAGCTGTGCGCGCATGACTCTCCAGATGTGCTGCTCGGGACCACGCCGGGACGGCGGCGCCGCGCGGCGGGCCCAGCTGAGGGCGGCGGTTCGGCGTCCACCCATGGCGGACGCCCCTGGCCGACCGGGGCCGGCCGGCCAATTGCAGCCGTCACAGTAAGCACACGCGGGCGACCGTTCGCCCGGCGACCTGACCACTGTGCCCAGAACGTGATCAGGAGGGCAGCGACGGCGCCGTCAGCTCCCTATGCTCCGGATCGACAGGCGTCGATGGGGCGCCGGCAAGGGTGCAAAGGAGCGCTCGATGGCCGGGACGATGACCAGGGGCGACGCGGGCGGCAGCAGTCCGTCGGGCCGGACGACCGGGGGGCGGTCGCTGAAGTCGGTGTTGATCTGGGGCGCGGTGGCCGCGGTGGGCGCGGTCTGCTGGGGGGTGCTGGCCATCGCCCGCGGCGAGACCATCTCGGCGCTGTGGCTCCTGTTCGCCGCGCTGTGCTCCTACGCGATCGCCTACCGCTTCTACTCGCGGTTCATCACCTACCGGGTGCTGCGGGCCGACGACAAGCGGGCCACCCCGGCCGAGCGGCTGGAGAACGGCGTCGACTTCGACGTCACCGACCGCCGGGTGCTCTTCGGCCACCACTTCGCCGCCATCGCCGGCGCCGGGCCGCTGGTCGGCCCGGTGCTCGCCGCCCAGATGGGCTACCTGCCGGGGACCATCTGGATCGTCGTCGGCGTCATCTTCGCCGGCGCCGTCCAGGACCTGACCGTCATGTTCTTCTCGATGCGCCGCAACGGGAAGAGCCTCGGCCAGATGATCCGCGAGGAGATCGGCGTCGCCGGCGGCGTCGCCGCCCTGATCGCCGTCTTCGCGATCATGATCATCATCCTGGCGGTGCTCGCGCTCATCGTGGTCAACGCGCTGGCCGAGTCCCCGTGGGGCGTCTTCTCGATCGGCCTGACCATCCCCATCGCACTCTTCATGGGCGTCTACCTGCGGAGGCTCCGACCCGGACGGGTGCTGGAGGCCACCGGCATCGGGGTGGCCCTCCTGCTGCTGGCGATCGTGGCCGGCGGCTGGATCGAGAACACCGGGCTCGGCGATGCCCTGACCCTGTCCAAGGAGTTCCTGGTCCTCGCCCTGGTGATCTACGGGTTCGTCGCCTCCGTGCTGCCGGTCTGGCTGCTGCTCACGCCGCGCGACTACCTCTCCACCTTCATGAAGATCGGCGTGATCGTGCTCCTGGCGGTCAGCCTGATCGTCGCCCGCCCCGTGCTGCAGGCCGAGGCGGTCACCGACTTCGCGCGCGAAGGGACGGGCCCGGTATTCGCCGGCTCGCTGTTCCCGTTCGTGTTCATCACGATCGCGTGCGGGGCGCTGTCGGGCTTCCACGCGCTCATCTCGTCCGGGACGACGCCGAAGATGGTGGCCAAGGAGAGCCAGGTCCGGCTCATCGGCTACGGCGGCATGCTGATGGAGTCCTTCGTCGCCATCAGCGCCCTGATCGCGGCCTGCGTCATCGACCAGGGCCTCTACTTCGCGATGAACAGCCCGGCCGGGGCGACCGGCGGGACGGTCGAGTCGGCCGCCACGTTCGTCCAGGGGCTGGGCTTCGACACCTCCGCGCAGGACCTCGCCGCGGCGTCGGCAGCGGTGCAGGAGGACACGCTGATCTCGCGGACGGGCGGCGCGCCGGCACTGGCCGTCGGCCTGGCCCAGGTCTTCAGCCAGGCGTTCGGCGGCGGCGGCCAGGCGTTCTGGTACCACTTCGCGATCATGTTCGAGGCGCTGTTCATCCTCACCGCCGTCGACGCCGGCACCCGCGTGGGCCGGTTCATGCTGCAGGACACGGTCGGCAACGTCTGGAAGAAGTTCGGCGACCTCTCGTGGCGGCCGGGCAACCTCATCGCCAGCGCCGTCGTCGTCGGCCTCTGGGGTTCGGTCCTCTACATCGGGGTCACCGACCCGCTGGGCGGGGTCAACCAGCTCTTCCCGCTGTTCGGCATCGCCAACCAGCTGCTGGCCGCCATCGCCCTGACGCTGTGCACCGTGCTGCTGGTCAAGCACGGGAAGCTGCGCTACGCCTGGGTGACCGCCGTTCCGCTGGCCTGGGACCTCACCGTCACGATGACCGCGAGCTGGCAGAAGGTCTTCTCCGGTGACCCGAGGGTCGGCTACTTCACCCAGGCGCAGGTGTACCGCGACGCCCGGGACGCTGGGGAGGTCCTCGCCCCCGCACAGGACCAGGGACAGATGGACCAGATCATCTTCAACTCCACGCTCAACGGCATCCTGCAGTCCGTCTTCGCGCTGCTGACACTGGTCGTGGCCGTCCACGCCGCCATGGTGATCATGCGGGCGATCCGCGCCGACGGTCTGCCGACCACGGAGGAACCGGCCGTGCCGTCCAAGCTCGTCGAGCCGGCAGGGCTCTTCCCGACCGCGGAGGAGAAGCGGGCCATCGCCGAGCACGAGCGACTGGTCGGCGCGGGGGCGGGCCGCTCCGAGGCGGAGGAACGATGACGGCGCCGCTGGTCCGGGCCTGGCGCGGGCTGACCTGGTACCTCCGGGAGTTCACCGGCGAGGCGAACTGGGATCGGTACCTGGAGCACTGCAGGGCGCACGGCCATCCGCCGATGAGCCGCTACGAGTTCGAGCGGCAGCGCACCGACGCGGCGGAGAGGAACCCGGTCAGCCGCTGCTGCTGAGCTGTGCACATCGCGATCCCCCGGACCGCACCGTGCACATCGCGATCCCCCGGATCGCAGCGTGCACATCGCGATCCCCCGGACCGCACCGTGCACATCGCGATCCTCCGGATCGCACCACGGCGATGTGCCGTCCCCCGGCTGCGGCGAGTGAGTCCGTGCACCGTGCCGGGGACCCTCCGGGCCCCACGGCACGGCACACCGAGCGCCCTAGTGACTCCAGCGCGTCCGCATCGAGAGCGCAGCCAGCGCGGCGGCGCCGGCCGTGGACGTGCGCAGCACCTCGGCGCCCAGCCGGACGGCCTGGGCGCCCGCGGCGCGGAAGGCGACGACCTCGCCGTCGGTGAGGCCCCCCTCCGGGCCGACGACGACCGCGACGGTGCCCGTCTTCGGGATCTGCAGGTCCGCGAGGGGACGGCGGGCCTGCTCGTGCAGCACCAGCGAGAGGTCGGCCTCGCCCAGCAGTCCGCACACCTCGCGGGTGGTCATCAGGTCGGTGACCTCGGGGACGTGCGGACGGCGGGACTGCTTGCTGGCCGCGTGCGCCGCCGACCGCCACTTGGCGACCCCCTTGGCCACGCGCTCGTCGCGCCAGCGCGTGACGCAGCGCGACGCGGCCCACGGCACGATGCGGTCCACCCCGAGCTCGGTGGCGAGATCGACGGCGAGCGGGCCCCGATCACCCTTGGGCAGCGCCTGGACCAGCACGAACTCCGGTGTCTGCGGCGGGACCTCGTAGCGGGCACGCACCGCGACGCGGAGGCCCTCCGGTCCGGCGCCGAGCACCTCGCCGTCGGCCACCGAGCCGTGGCCGTCGCTCACGCGGATCCGCTCGCCGGGGGTCAGCCGCAGGACGTCGACCGCGTGCCGGCCCTCGGCGCCGTCGACCAGCACGTCACCGGTCTCGGGGAGGGCGTCCAGGATGAACAGCGGGGCCCCACCGAGCTCCGGGACGCCGTTGTCCGCGGAGGTCACTTGAAGACGTCCCGGACCCGGGAGAAGAGACCGCCCTGGGCCTCACGATGCGACTCGGGCTGGTCCTCGCCGCGCAGCGCCGC
This sequence comes from Blastococcus sp. CT_GayMR19, assembly GCF_004570385.1. Lineage (GTDB taxonomy): Bacteria > Actinomycetota > Actinomycetes > Mycobacteriales > Geodermatophilaceae > Blastococcus_B. Next base: position 439,821 of record NZ_SPQL01000001.1, read on the forward strand.
GAGATCCCGCAGCAGCTTCTCCTGCTCGGCGTCCAGCCGCGTCGGCGTCGTCACCTCGACGTGCACGAGCAGGTTTCCGCGGCCGGTCGCCCGGAGCCTCGGGGCACCGTGCGCGCGCAGCGTCAGGACGCTGCCCGACTGGGTGCCGGGACGGATGTCGATGTCCTCCTCGCCGTCCAGCGTCTTCAGGCTGAGGGTGGTGCCCAGCGCGGCCGACGTCATGGGGAGCGTGACCCGGCAGTGCAGGTCCTCGCCGTCCCGCGTGAAGACGTCGTGCGGGCGCTCGTGCACCTCCACGTACAGGTCGCCGGCCGGCCCGCCGCCGGGGCCGACCTCGCCCTGGCCGGTGAGCCGGATCCGCATGCCGTCCTCGACCCCGGCGGGCACCTTCACCTGGATGGTGCGGCGTGACCGGATCCGACCGTCGCCGGCGCACTGGGGGCACGGCTCGGGGATGACCTGGCCGGTGCCCGCGCAGGTGGGGCAGCTGCGGCTGGACACGACCTGGCCGAGGAAGCCCCGCTGGACGCTCTGCACCTCGCCGCGACCGGAGCAGGTCGCGCAGGTCGTGGCGTGCGTGCCCGGCGCGGTGCCGGCGCCGGTGCAGACGGTGCAGAGGACGGCGGTGTCGACCGTGATGTCCTTGGTGGTGCCGAACACCGTCTCGTCGAGTTCGAGCTCGACCGGGATGAGCGCGTCCCGGCCGGCGCGCGTGCGGCTGCGCGGGCCGCGGGTGGCCGCTCCCCCGAAGAACGCGTCCATGATGTCGCCGAGGCCACCGAACCCGGCGCCACCGAAGCCGCCGGCACCGGCGCCGCCGCTGTCGAACGGGTCGCCCCCGAGGTCGACGATGCGGCGCTTCTCCGGATCGGTCAGGGCCTCGTAGGCGCGGGTGACCTCCTGGAACCGCTCCTTGGCCTCCGGGTCGGGGTTGACGTCCGGGTGCAGGTCACGGGCCAGCCGCCGGTAGGCGCGCTTGATGTCGCTGTCGCCGGCCCCGCGGGACAGGCCCAGGACGCCGAAGTAGTCGGTTGCCATCGAGAATGTCTCGCCCCTCAGCTCTCGGCCAGCAGGTGGCCGACGTAGCGGGCCACGGCGCGAACCGCGGCGATGTTCCCTGGATAGTCCATGCGCGTGGGGCCGACGACGCCGAGCCCGCCGAGCGCCCGGTTGGTCGAGCCGTAGCCGACGGAGACGAACGAGGCCCCGGTGAGCGCCTCGTGGGCGTTCTCCTCACCGATCCGGACCAGCACCGTGCTCGCGTCCACCTGACCCATCAACCGCAGGACCACGACCTGTTCTTCCAGCGCCTCCAGCAGCGGCCGCACGGTGCCCGGGAAGTCGAGGGCGTTGCCCCGGGTCAGGTTCGCCGTCCCGCCGATGACCAGCCGGTCCTCGCCCGGCTCGACGAGGGTCTCGAGCAGGGTGGCGCTGACCGTGGCCAGCAGTCCGCGGAGGTGCAGGGGCGCGGTGTCGAGGAGGTCGGGCACCTTGTCGCCGGCTTCGGGCAGCTTGACCCCGGTGAAGGCGGAGTTCAGCAGGGTCCGCAGCTCCGCGACGGCCTCGGCGTCGGTGTCCACCGGGGACTCGACGACACGCTGCTCGACGCGCCCGGTGTCGGTGATGAGCACCAGCATCAGCCGCGCGGCGCTCAACTGCACCACCTCGAGGTGGCGGACGGCGCTGCGCGAGAGCGTGGGGTACTGCACGACCGCGACCTGGCGGGTGAGCTGGGCCAGCAACCGCACGCTGCGGCTGAGCACGTCGTGCAGGTCGACGGAGCCGTCCAGGAACCGCTCGATCGCCCGGCGCTCCGCGACCGACAGCGGCTTGACGGCCGAGAGCTTGTCGACGAAGAGCCGGTAGCCCTTGTCGGTCGGCACCCGGCCCGCGCTGGTGTGCGGCTGGGTGATGTACCCCTGCTCCTCGAGCACGGCCATGTCGTTGCGGATCGTCGCGGGGGACACGCCGAGGTCGTGCCGTTCGGCGAGGGCCTTGCTGCCGACCGGGTCGTTGGTCGAGACGTAGTCCTGGACGATCGCCCGGAGGACTTCCAGGCGGCGTTCGTCGTGCGCCACGGTGATCCCTCCCCGTACCGGTCGACGTGCCGTGCGGTGCCCGGACAGGAGCCCGGAACTGGCACTCGCACGGACAGAGTGCCAGGCCAGCATACGTCCGGGAGGGCCGTCCGTCGCGAGGCCCGCGGGACGCCTCACCCTCCGGGGAAGCGCCACGGGCGGGGTCCCCGCCGGATAGGGTGGGTCCGGTCGGCGCCCCCGCCCCGGGGCTGAGAGCGGAGGTCGTTTCCCTGATCTTCAAAGCGGTACGTGACGGCCGGCCCTATCCCGATCACGGGCTGTCCACGCGCGACTGGGCGATGATCCCGCCCCGGCAGGTGCGCATGGACACACTGGTGACGACCAAGCGGGAGCTGGCGCTCGACGCCCTGCTCGCGGACGACTCCACCTTCTACGGCGACCTGTTCCCGCACGCGGTGCAGTGGCACGGCGAGCTCTACCTCGAGGACGGCGTCCACCGGGCACTGCGGGCCGCGCTCCAGCAGCGCAACGTCATCCACGTGCGCGTGCTCGACCTCGACGCGCTCACCCCGGTGCAGGCTCCGGCCGGGCCGCCCACCGCGACCATCCCCGCGCAGCCGCCCGTGCCCAACCCGCGCCGGGTCTGAGCTCCGTCCGTCGGTCGGACTCCCGGCACCCGGCAGCTCGTGTGCGCCACGGGGAGCGGCCCGGTCGGGAACCGGACCGCTCCCCGTGCGGGGGACGAGGACGCGCGGGAGCTCAGCGGGAAGCGGCGCAGGTGACGCAGGCAGCCGCGAACGGCCGCATCCGCAGCCGCTCCACCGGGACGGCGGCCCCGCAGTGCACGCACGAGCCGTAGGTGCCGGCGTCGATGCGGGCCAGCGCCGCCTCGATCTCGCCGATCGTCTCCTGCAGGTCGGCGCTGCGGCGCTGCGCGACCGGGTCGGGGACGGACTGCGTGCACTCGGCGAGCGCCTCGGCTCGCTGCCGCAGGCAGAGGGCCCGCTGGCCCTCGAGCAGGGTGCGGAAGTGGTCCCAGGCGGACGCGCTGGTGGGCGACGGGTCGAGCGTGGTGGACATGGCGATCTCCAAGGGGCAACGCAGGAAGACGCGTCCACGGGATGTGGCGCGTCAGGAGGGGCGGCTCCGACTCCGGAGGGAGTCAGGCGACCTGCGGCGGGGCCCGATCCTGGCTGCGGCGGAGGACGTCGAGTCCTCGCAGGCCGCGGGCGCGGCGGTTCATCGCCAGCGCGATCAACATGCCACCGGACATCGCCGGGGCGGACTCGGCACGGGGACGGCACAGGCCGGGCGGGGCGGCTCCGGCCGACCGGTACACGAGTGCGTCCATTCCGACCACCCCCTCAGCCCTGCCCGGAACCGTTGCCGGAACGGGCACCATAGCCCCGATCCGACCCCGCGACGATCCCTTTCGGATCTCAGTCGGTCAGATCCCGGACGATGGCATCGGCGAGCAGGCGCCCCCGGTCGGTGAGCACGGCGCGACCGCCGGCGTGGGCCGCCGGGTCCAGCAGCCCCCGGTCACCGCCCGGGCCGCGCGCGCCCGGCCGGCGTCCGAGTGCGGTCAGCGGGAGCCGTCGCGCAGCCGCGGCCCGGGCATCACCGCCTCCAGCGCCGCGACGTCCATCAGCTCGGCGTCCCGGGCCGGTACGGCGTTGCTCACCGCTCGGGTGCCCTCCCGTGCCGCAAAGTGAACCACTCGACGTAGGCCTGCACCGCCGTCGGCAGAGTGGGATAGATCCGGTCGGCGCCCACCCGGTCGACCAGTCCCGCAGCCCGCAGCGCGACGAACAGGTCCTGCTTCACCCGCGCCATCGCGAACACCACCCCCCGCCGGGCGAGTTCGGCGCGGAGCTCCTCGAGGGCGTCCAGCGCGGTGAGATCGACCTCGACGTTGGACTCGGCGTTGAGCACGAACCACTCCACCGGCGCGGACGCCGCCTCGACCGCGGCCAGCGCGCGGGTCCGGAAGTTCTCCGCGTTGGCGAAGAACAGTGGCGAGTCGTAGCGGTAGACGATGAGCCCTTGCACCAGCCGCGCTTGGGGATAGTCGTCGACGTCGTGCATTCCGGCGGTCCCGGGGACGAAGCCGAGGATGCCGTCGTGCGGTCGGGCCACGCGCCGCAGGAGCTCGGCGATGGAGAGGCCGACGGCGACCAGGACGCCGGTGAGGACGCCGAAGACCAGCACCGACACCAGCGTGGCCATGGCGAGCAACAGCTCGCTGCGACGGAAGTTCGCGAACCGACGGAACTCACCGATGTCGATCAGCCGGAGGGCTGCGTAGACGACGATGGCGCCCAGCGCTGCGGTGGGGAATGTCTCGAGCGCCGGGCGCAGGAACAGCAGCGCCAGCACCACCGACGCCAAGGCGACGAGGGAGTGCAGCTGACTACGGCTGCCGAGGGCGTCTCCGATGACGGTTCGGCTCCCGCTGCTGCTCACCGGGAAGCCCTGGGCGACGCCGGCGGCCAGATTGGACATGCCGAGGGCCAGCAGTTCCTGATCGGCGTCGATCCGGTAGCCGTTGCGGGTGGCAAAGGCGCGCGCGGTCAGGACGTTGTCGACGTAGCCGACGATCATCACGCCGAGCGCCGGGCCAACCAGGTCGGCGAGGTCGGCCACCCCGACCGCGGGCAGGTCGACGGCGGGCAGCCGCCCGGGAATGTCTCCGACCAGCTGGACCCCCCGGTCGGCGAGCGACAGCGCGGCGACGGCCGCCGAGGCGACCACGATGCCGATGAGCGGCGCGGGGGCGCGGCGGAAGCGCCGCTGCACGACGAGGAGCAGGACGAGTACGCCGACGGAGAGCAGCGTGGTCGCCGGGTGCATGTCGTCGAGTCCACCGACGAACGACGCGACCTCGGCCACGACGCTGCCCCCCGTCACCGGGACCCCGGTGACCTTCTCGAGCTGACTCACGATCATGAGCACAGCGATCCCGGCCATGTACCCGACCAGCACGGGCTTGGAGAGCAGGTCGGCGAGGAAGCCCAGCCGGGCCACCCGGGCCGCCAGGCACAGCCCGCCGACGACGAGCGCCAGGGCCGCGGCCAGGACCGCGTAACGCGACGGGTCGCCGGCCGCGAGCGGGGCGATGACGACGGCGGTCATCAGTGCGGTGGTCGACTCCGGCCCCACCGACAGCTGCCGCGACGAGCCGAAGACCGCGTAGGCGATCAGGGCTGCGCCGATCGCCCAGAGCCCGACGACGGGCGGGAGACCGGCCACCTCGGCGTAGGCCATCACCTGCGGGAGCAGGTACGCGGCGACAGCGGTGCCGGCCAGGACGTCCGGTCTCAGCCAGCCGCGCTCGTAGCGCCGTAGCTGGTGGAGGCCCGGGACGAGGCGCCACGGGTCGCGCGCCCCGGTGTCCGTCACAACCGGCCGGACCGCGTCACGCAGTCATCATGGTGCGCAGCCGACCGGGGTGGTGTCGTTCAGTCGGTCAGGTCGCGGACGACGGCGTCGGCGAGCAGCCGCCCCCGGTCGGTGAGCACGGCGCGACCGCCGGCGTGGGCCGCCGGGTCCAGCAGCCCCCCGGTCACCGCCCGGGCCGCGCGCGCCCGGCCGGCGTCCGAGAGCGCGGTCAGCGGCAGGCCGTCGCGCAGTCGCAGCCCGAGCATCACGGCCTCCAGTGCCCGGTCGGCGTCGTCCAGCAGTTCGGCGTCCTGGGCCGGGCTCTCACCGCGGGCCAGCCGCTCGGCGTAGGCGGCCGGGTGCTTGACGTTCCACCACCGCAGCCCGCCGACGTGGCTGTGCGCGCCCGGGCCGATCCCCCACCAGTTGGCACCGGCCCAGTAGAGCTCGTTGTGCCGGCAGCGGGCGCCCGGACCGGTGGCCCAGTTGGAGACCTCGTACCAGTCGAGCCCCGCCGTGCCGAAGGCGGCGTCGGCCTGCTCGTAGCGGTCGGCGAGGACGTCGTCGTCGGGCATCGGCAGCTCTCCGCGGGCGATCCGGCGGGCCAGGCGGGTGCCCGCCTCGACGATCAGCGCGTAGGCGCTCACGTGGTCCACCGGCGCGGCGAGGACGGCGTCGAGCGAGGCCTGCCAGTCGGCGTCGGACTCCCCCGGTGCGCCGTAGATGAGGTCGAGGTTGACGTGCTCGAAGCCGGCGGCGCGCGCCTCGTGCGCCGCCTCGACCGCGCGACCGGGGGTGTGCACGCGGTCGAGCACCGCCAGCACGTGCTCGGCCGCCGACTGCATGCCGAGGCTGATCCGGGTGAAGCCGGCCTCCCGCAGCCGGGCCAGTGAGGCCGGGCCCACCGACTCGGGGTTCGCCTCCGTCGTGACCTCGACATCGTCCGCGACCGGGAAGAGCTCGCCCACGGCGCCGAGGACGGCGGCGAGGTCGTCGGCCGGCAACAGCGTGGGCGTGCCGCCGCCGACGAAGACGGTCGAGACGGTCGGCAGGTCGGGGCCGAGGGTCCGTGCGGCCCGCCGCAGCTCGGCGATCGCGGTGCCGGCGTACTCGCTGCGGTTGGCCCCCGGGCCGAGCTCGTCGGAGGTGTAGGTGTTGAAGTCGCAGTATCCGCAGCGCGTCGCGCAGAACGGGACGTGCACGTAGAGACCGAACGGCGTGGTGGCCAGCCCCTCGCGGGCGCTCTCGGGCAGCCGGTCGGGGCCGGGGTTCCCCGGCGGCGGGCCGGGTGCGGCGAGGAGCGGGAGGACGGTGTTCATCTACGCCCAGTGTGCCGCGCCGGTGCCACCGCCCGGCAGGATGCCGCTGTGATCTCGGACCGCGTGCTCCAGGTGGAGGTGTCGCGCGGGGTCGCGACCCTCACCCTCGACTCCCCCGCCAACCGCAACGCCCTGTCCCGGGCGATGCGCAGCCAGCTGGGCACCGCCCTGACCGAAGCGCTGGCCGACGACGCCGTCCGGGTGATCGTGCTGGACCACACCGGCCGCGTCTTCTGCTCGGGGATGGACCTCTCCGAGGCCGCGGGCGGCGGGGAGCAGGACCAGGGCGTGCGCGAGTTCCCCGCGCTGCTGGAGGCGATCTGGTCCTCCCCCAAGCCGGTCATCGCGGTGGTGCGCGGGCCGGCGCGCGCCGGTGGGGTGGGCCTGCTGGCCGCCTGCGACGTCGTCGTCGCCGGCACGTCCGCGACGTTCGCCTTCGCCGAGGTGCGCCTGGGCATCGTGCCTGCGGTGATCTCCGCCGTCGTCGTGCCGCGGATGGTGCCGCACGTGGCGCACCGCCTGCTCCTCACCGGGCAGGTGTTCGACGCGGAGATCGCGGCGAACGGCGGGCTGGTCGACCTGGTGGTGCCCGACGCCGACGTGGACGGCGAGGTCCGGGCGCAGCTCGTGCACCTGACCGCCGGGGCGCCGGCCGCCCTCGCCGAGACCAAGCGGCTGCTGCGTGCCCGGACGCCGTCCCAGGACTTCGACTCGCTGCTGGAGCTCTCCGCCCGCTACTTCGCGAGCGAGGAGGGCCAGGAGGGCATCGCCGCCTTCCGCGAGAAGCGCCCGGCCCGCTGGGTGCCGACCACCGACTGACGCGCGGACCGGCTCCGAGAGCTCAGAGAACCCGGAGGGCGGGACGCTGGCCGGCGCTGCCGGCGTGGGCCCGCAGCCACGGGACGAACTCGGCCGTGGGCATGGGGCGGCCGTGGTGCCAGCCCTGCCCGAGGTCGCAGCCCATGGAGGACAGCAGGTCCCAGGTGGGCTGGTCCTCGATGCCCTCGGCGACGACCTCGAGGCCCAGGTGCCGGCCGAGGTCGACGATCGCCCGGACGATCGCCACGTCCTCGTTCTGCCCGCTCAGGTTGGTGACGAAGCTGCGGTCGATCTTCACCTCGTCGACGGGAAGGCTCTTGAGGTAGGACAGCGACGAGTAGCCGGTGCCGAAGTCGTCCACCGACAGGCGGACGCCCAGGGCGCGGAGCTGGTGCAGCAGCGCGATCGCCCGCGCCGGGTCGGCCATGACCGAGCCCTCGGTCACCTCGAGGGTGAGCCGGGACGCCGGGACGCCGTGCCGGCGCAGCAGGCGGGACACCTCGTCGACGAGGTCGGCGTCCAGCAGGCTCCGGGTCGACAGGTTCACGGCCACCCCGAGGTCGACGCCCTGGCGGCGCCAGTCGGCGACGGCGGCCAGGGACAGGTCGAGGACCCGGGTGGTGACCAGGCCGATCAGGCCACTGCGCTCGGCCACCGGGATGAACTCGTCGGGCGGGATGAAGCCGAGTTCCGCGTGGTTCCACCGGACCAGGGCCTCCACGCCCACGGTCTCGCCGGTGGCGAGCCGCCCCTGCGGCTGGACGTGCACCTCGATCCGGCCGTGGCTGAGGGCGGTGCGCAGCTCCGACACGAGCATGAGCCGGCGGGGGTTGTCCGAGTCTGCGTCGGGTTCGTACAGCCGCAGACCCCCGGTGGAGGCCTTCGCGTCGTACATCGCCATGTCGGCCCGCTTGAGCAACCCGGCCGGGTCCGTGGCGTGCGCGGGCGCCATCGCCAGGCCCAGCGAGCCGCCCACCTCGACCTCGAGCCCGTCCAGCGGCACGGGCTGCTCCAGCGAGCGCAACAGCCGGCGGCCCACGCGGACGGCGCGATCCTCGTCGTCGATGCCGCTCAGCAGGATGGCGAACTCGTCCCCGCCCAGGCGGGCGACGAAACCGGCCGGTCCGACCGCTGTGCGCAGCCGCGTGCCGACCTCGACCAGCAGCAGGTCGCCGTGCTGGTGACCCAGGGTGTCGTTGACCTCCTTGAACCGGTCGAGGTCGAGGATCATGACCGCTGCTCCCGGGGAGCGGCCGTCGGCCACCTCCTCGAGCGCTGCCGCCATCTGGCGCTGCAGCGCGGCCCGGTTCGGCAGCCCCGTCAGCGCGTCGTGCAACGCGTCATGCCGCAACTGGTCCATGAGCTTGCCGTTCTGCAGCGCGACGCTGGTGTGGTGGGCCACCGTCTCGAGCAGCCGGACGTCGTCCTCGGCGTAGGTGCGGACGTCCCCCAGCCGATCGGTGACGACGAGGACCCCGAGGATGCCGGTGCCACCGCGCAGGGGCACGGCGACGGCCTCCCGGGCGACCTGGGCGTCGAGCCATCGGCGCTCGTCGGCGTCCCGCGTGCCGCGGGTGATCAGGAGCGGCTCGCCGTCCCCGACGACGCGGGAGAGCAGCCACTGGTCCGCCGGCGCGGGAGCCTCCGAGGACCGGCCGAGACGCCCGGTGGCGCCCAGCCGCACGTGCGCGACGTCGCCGCCGTCGGACGCGACGAAGGCGACCTCGGCGCGCTCGGCGTGCAGCAGCTCCCTGGCCTCCCGCAGCACGTTGCGCAGGGTCTCGTCGACCTCGGGTGCGCTGGTGACCGCCTGCGCGAAGCGGTAGAGGCGCTCGGTGTTCAGATGCCGGTCGGCCAGGGCCGCGTAGCCGCGGTAGCCGAGCAGGAGGGCGGCTCCGGTGAGCAGCAGCAGCACGGCGCTGTGCGGTGCCACGGTCAGGCTGAGGACGGCGACCAGGCCGACCGTGATGACCAGCGGGGCCGCGGGATCGCCGCTCACCATGTTGCGGAGGATCGGCCGGATCCGCAGGTCCCCCTCGTAGACGGCGATCACCAGGGCGAGCGCGATGCTGGCCACGCAGTTGGCCGCGATGGGACCGGCGTACCCGCCGAGCCAGACCAGGGAGCTGGTGACCTCCCGGCCGCCGCCGACGAGGTGGAAGACGGCAACGGCGACCGACGTCTGCAGCGCGATCATGGCCAGGTTGAACACGGTCTTGAGCAGCGAGGACCGACGGTGGAGGACGAAGATCGCGGCCGAACCGGCGAGGCGGCCGATCAGCAGCTGCACCGGTGAGGCGAGGAAGAGGCCGAGGACGAGCGGCAGCTCGCTGATGGAGACGGTTCGGGCCTCACGCCGGATCTGCAGGTGGAAGACGCAGGCCTCGGTCGCGGCGAAACCGGCCGCCAGTACCCACCACGGAAGGTCGAGGAAGGCTGCGGGTGCCGGCTCGGCCATGAACGGGATCCCGGCGAGCGCCGCCAGCGTCAGCAGGGCCAGGGTCAGGGCGACGACGAGCAGCGTGGGGCGCACGCGCCGCAGCAGCGCGGGGCGCGGCGGCGTCCGGTCGACGTCCATGCCTCACCTCCTTCCTCTACCGAGGACGGCAGAACGGGGTGGGACGTTGAGTCCCACCCCGTTCGCCTCACCCCGCTGGGTCAGGACCAGTTGTCACTGCGCCAGGTCTGCGCCGACCAGCCGTGGTCGCGCCAGGTCTGGGCGGACCAGCCGTTCTCGCGCCAGGTCTGGGCCGACCAGCCGTCGTCGCGCCAGGTCTGCGCGGTCCAGGTGCCGTCGCGCCAGGTCTGGGCCGACCAGCCGTCCGACGTCCAGGCCGCGCCGGTCCAGTCCGCGTCGAGCCAGGTGGCGGTCGGCCAGGTCCCGTCCTGCCAGGCGTCGCCGGTCATGCGCTCCCCGCGCCAGGAGCCGTAGCTCCAGGCGGTGCCGCCGGCGGTCTGGCGGGACCACGTGTAGCCGCTCCAGGCGCGGCCGAAGATGTCGATCTCACCTCGGAGCTCGGACGAGTCCGCCCCGACGTGGAAGCTGCCGCGCGCCTTCTCCAGGGATCCGGTGCCCGACCCCCAGCGGGTGGCGGTGAGGGAGTCGAGCAGCCCGCCCACGGTCCCGAGGAGAGAGTTGAGGGGATTGGTCAGCACCGCACGGAGGTTGACCAGGCCGCTGCCGCCGAAGATCGGCAGCGTCGAGAGGATGCCGCTGGCGGTGGTCGTCATCAGCTGCTTGACCTGGGCGGGCGTGAGCCAGGGGTACTTCTGCAGGATCAGCGCCGCCTCTCCCGCGGCGACCGCGGTCGCCTGCGACGTGCCCGAGGCGCGCGCGAACCGCTCCCCGACCCGCGCCTGCGGGTTGTTCGAGTCCGACACGCCGCCGGGCACGCGGAGCCCCAGCACCGACACACCCGGGGCGACGACGTCGACGTGCCGGGCGTCGGTGCCTCGGGTGGACCAGTCCGGGACCGTGTCGTCGGAGGGGCTCACCGTGCCGGCGCTGTCCATCGCACCGACCGCGAGGACGTGCGGGTCGTAGGCCGGGTTGGCCAGCGTCTTGTTCGGCTCGGCGTCGTTGCCGCCGGCGGCGACGACGACGATGCCCTTCTTCAAGGCGTTCTCGACGGCGAAGGCGAGCGGGTCGACCGTGCTGCTCTGCACCGAGTCGGTGCCGTAGGCGAGCGAGATCACCCGGATGTTCAGCCCCGGGTCCTTCGCGTGCTCGACGACCCAGTCGATGGCCGCGATGACCTGCGTGACGTCTACCGCGCCGTTGCTCGCGCCGACCTTGACGTTCACCAGGGTGGCGTCGGGCGCGATCCCGGTGAAGCGCGCCGGGTCTAGATACGACGAGGGGGTCCCGGCGGTGTCCCGGCCGGCGATGATCGACGCCATGTGGGTGCCGTGCCCGAAGGCGTCGAGGTGCGCCATACCGGGCAGCTGGCTGTCGAACGACAGGTCGGGCCCGTTGACCACGTTGCCGCTCGTGAGACCCGGCACCGGGGCGACGCCGGTGTCGATCAGGGCCACGCCGACGCCCTTGCCGGTGAGCCCCTTGCGGTAGGCGTCGTGGGCGCCGACGACCTCCGCGATGTTGTACAGGGAGCCCTTGTCGGCCGCTGCGTCGTAGCCCAGCGCGGGGTTCACCTCGGCGTGGGCGACCCCGAGGCCGGAGCCGGCGAGCAGGGCGCCCAGGGTCGAGACCGCGACACCGCGGACCGCGCGGCGGCCGAGGGGGCGCCGCGGGAGCCGGTTTCCGTTTCCTGATGACATTGCGTGACCTTTGCCTTCGATTGCGTGATGCACCGCGAACGACTCGTCCCTGAATCGCACCCTCAGTAACCCGCTAACCGCGCACAGTGTCATCACCCCACGGGCCACCAGCTACCCCATGGGATGACCCTGCGGGCCTGATCACGCCGTTCCCGGCCTGCCGCGGGGCCCTCGACGGCGGGGGCCGCCCAAGGGTCGCTCCGCGCGACCGCTCACGCTCCGTCACCGGCCCGGGCTCCGCTGCCCGAGCGCGTCCGGCCCGACGCGCCATCCCCACAGGCGCGACCGCCCGCCGGGGCGGCATGCTCCGCGCGGTCGGCGGAGCCGACTCGCGCCGGCTACCGCAGGCGGCGGGTGTTGTCCGGCAGCCGGGCGGTGACGCCCTGCCGGTCGAGCCACTCCATGAGCGGCACGGCCACCCGGCGGCTGGTTCCCCAGGCCTGCCGCGCCTGGCTCAGCGTGAAGGGTTGCGCGACGTCGGCCAGCCGGGCGCGGGCCTCTCCCTCGATCCCCGGCGCGAGGTAGACCCCCTCCGCGATCCGCAGCAGCTGCCCGCTGCGCACGGCGGCCCCCAGCTCGCGCACGCCCAGCCCGGCGGCGGTCAGGTCGCCGGCCTCGGGTGCGGCGAACGGGTCCGCGGCCAGTCGGGCACGGACGCCGTCCACCGCCCGCTGCACCGCCGGGGGCAGGTCGGCCGAACCGTCGACGACGCGCCCCTCCCGCAGCTGCAGGGGCGGCCGGACCACGGCGGTCAGCAGCTCGGTGTCCGGCAGCTCGAGGACCCGACGCACCACCTCGGCCGGCGGCCCCGGTTCCAGCGGATGCGCCTTCCGGTAGGCCGCCACGGCGCGGGGCAGCCGCGCGGCCAGCCCGTCGGCCAGGCCCGGGGCCACGAGCCACGGTCCGTGCACCGTGGCGCCCTCCGGCACCGGCCAGCCCATCGCCGCGAAGTCGTCGGCACGGACCACCCGACGGCGGGTGAGGTCCGCCGCGGCGCCGGCCAGCAGCGTGGGCCGGGCCGCGAGCTCGGCGGCCCGCTGCCGGGCGGCTCCCCGGCGACGCAGCTCGGGCGGATCGACGTCCCGCACGTCGGCACCGAGCACGCGACGGTTCCCGGGGTCGCGGAGGAGGAGCCGGTCACCGATCCGCACGGGCAGCGGGGACGCCAGCCGCAGCCGGAGCACCGCGCCGTCCAGGGGACGCAGCCTCGCGCCCACGGTGGCCGATCCGACGTGCACGACCGCCTCGGCCGGCAGTGACTCCTCCGGCCCCGCGGCGAGGGTGACGTCGAGCAGCGAGGTGCGGCGGAACGCCGCGGGGGTGAGCAGCGCGTCGCCCCGGGACAACTCCTCGAGCGCCACGCCCCGCAGGTTCAGCGCCACCCGCGCCGTCGCGGCGGCCCGCTCGACCGGCTCGCCGAGCGAGTGCATCCCCCGCACGCCCACCTCGCGATCGCCGAGGAGGAGGCGGTCGCCCGTGGCCACGGTCCCGGCGGCGAGGGTGCCGGTGACGACGGTGCCGGCGCCCCGGATCGTGAAGGCCCGGTCGATCCACAGCCGCACCGGCGCATCGGCGTCGGCGGTGGGCAGGCCGGCCAGCAGTATCTCCAGGGCCTCGGCCAGTTCCGGCAGCCCGGCGCCGGTGAGCGCGCTGACCGCGACACCGGGCACGTCGCCCATCGAGGTCCCGGTCAGCCGCTCGTGGACGTCGGCGAGCACCGGGGCGGGATCGGCGATATCGGCCTTGGTCACCGCCACGAGCGCGTGCCGGACGCCCAGGGCGTCGAGGACGGCGACGTGTTCCGCCGTCTGCGCCGACCAGCCGTCGTCGGCCGCGACCACGAGCAGCGCGGCGGGCACAGAGCCCACCCCGGCCAGCATGTTGCCGACGAACCGTTCGTGACCGGGGACGTCGACGACCGCGAGCCGCCGGCCCGACGGCAGCGTCGTCCAGGCGAACCCGAGGTCGATCGTGAGGCCCCGGCGGCGCTCCTCCGCCCAGCGGTCGGGCTCCATGCCGGTGAGCGCGCGGACCAGCGCGGACTTGCCGTGGTCGACGTGGCCGGCGGTGGCGAGGACGTCCATGCCGGTCACGGAGAGGCGCAGTCCAGCACCGCGACGGCGAGGTCCTCGTCGGACGACGGCGGCAGGCTGCGCAGGTTCAGCAGCGTGCGGTCGCCCTCCAGGTAGCCGACGACCGGCGGGGCGCCCTGCCGCAGGCGCTCGGCGAACGACGGCGGCAGCGACACCGCGGCGCTCGGCAGGGGCTGCTCCGGCGCCCCTCCCCCGCCCACCCGCGCGTCCGCGTCGACGGCGACCGCGTCGATGCCGGCCTCGGCGAACCGGGCGGCGAGCGCGCGGGCCCGTGCGCGGAGTCCCTCGAGGTCGGCGGCGAGCATCTCCTGCACCGGCGGCAGCGGACCGCGCAGCGTGGCCTCCAGCGCGGCGAGGGTCGTCTTGTCCACCCGCAGCGCCCGGTAGAGCGGGTGCCGGCGCAGCCGCTGCACCAGGTCGGTGCGCCCGAGCACCAGACCCGCCTGCGGACCGCCGAGCAGCTTGTCCCCGCTGGCCAGCACGAGGTCGGCACCGGCTTCCAGCGTGCTCTGCAGGTCCGGCTCGTCCGGCAGGGTCGGATGCGGGCGGAGCAGACCCGAGCCGACGTCGGCGATCAGCGGGACGCCCGTGCCGGCCAGCGCCGCGGCGAGCTCACCCACCTCGACCGCCCGGGTGAACCCGCGGACCACGAAGTTCGACGGGTGCACCTTGAGCACCGCTCCGGTGTCCGGCCCGAGGGCGCCCCGGTAGTCGGCGAGGGTGACCCGGTTCGTCGTCCCCACCTCGCGCAGCCGCGCGCCGGTCGCACCGAGCAGCTCGGGGATCCGGAACCCGTCGCCGATCTCGACCAGCTCACCGCGGGCCAGCACCAGCTCCCGCCCGGCGCCCAGTGCGGTCGCGACCAGGGCGAGGGCAGCGGCGCAGTTGTTGACCACGATCGCGGCCTCGGCCGCCGGGACGGCGGCGACCAACGCGGCGATCGCCGCCTCCCCGCGCGGGCCGCGGCGGCCGGTCCCGAGGTCCAGCTCGACGTCGGTGGTGCCGCTGGCCGCGGCGACGGCCTCGACGGCGGCTTCGGACAGCGGCGCACGGCCGAGGTTGGTGTGCACGAGGACGCCCGTGGCGTTGAGGACCGGCCGGAGGCTGCCCGCGGTCGTGGGCAGGGACGCGAGGACGGCGTCCACGGCGTCGGGGGGCGCGACCTCGCCGTCGCGGATCCGCTGCTGCACGCGTCGGACGGCGCCCTTGACCAGGCCGCGACCCAGCCGCTCGCCGGCCGCGGCCAGCTGCGGGTCGGCGAGGAGGGTGTCGGTGCGCGGCACCTGCCGGCGGGGATCGGTCATCGCTGCGCAGCGTAGGCGGCAGGGAGGTATGGCGGAGGCGGACGGGAATCGAACCCGCCTGACCGAGCTACTCGGCCACGTCGGCTTTAGAGGCCGCGGGGGTCACCAGACACCCTGACGCCTCCGATCGGGAGCCTACGTGCCGGGGCCGCCGGAAAATGTCAGAGGGCGTTGTCACCATCCCGCCATGACCCGCACCGAGTTCCGCCCCGCCGCGACGCTGCCGCCGGTCACCCTCGCCCCCGAGGAGGCAGCCGCCGTGGCCGTCGCGCTCGCGGCCCAGCCCGACGGCCCGTACGCCGCGAACGGCAGGGGCGCGCTGGAGAAGGTCCTCGAGGCGTTGGAGCCCGATCCGGAGCGGCGCGCCCGGCTGCTCGCGACGAGCTTGTGGGTCAGCGCCGAGGCCGGTCACTCCGCCGAGGTCCGGTCGGTCGTCGAGCAGGCCGTGACCCGCCGGCGGGTGCTGATCGTCCGCTACCGCGACGGCAAGGGCGCCACGTCGCGTCGCGAGGTCGAGCCCCAGCTGCTCGCCAAGAGCGGCCGGCACTGGTTCCTGGTGGCGTGGTGCCGGGAGCGGGACGCGATGCGGTGGTTCCGGGAGGACCGCATCGAGAGCGTCGAGCTGACCGCGGAGACGTCGCCGCGGCGGGAGCTCACCGACTTCGGCACCCCTCCGGCCGACGGGCATCCCGCGGGCCGGGCCCTGAGCAGGACCCACCCTGCGGAGCGGTCCCCGGGCACGGTCACCGCGGCGGCGCCTCCCCGGCTGGTCGTGCTGCCCGGCGGCAGGTCCCCGTCGCGACCTAGATTCGACGGGTGACCACCGCACCTGCCCGCATCCGGCTCACCCAGTTCGCGCACGGCGGCGGCTGCGCCTGCAAGATCCCGCCCGGTGAGCTGGAGGCGGTGGTCGCGGGGCTGACCGCCACCGGCCCTGCCGCACCCAACGCGGAACTCGTCGTGGGCCTGGACGACGGTGACGACGCCGCCGTGGTGCGGATCGCCGGCGGCCAGGGCCTCGTCCTGACCACCGACTTCTTCACCCCCGTCGTGGACGACGCCTACACGTTCGGCCGGATCGCGGCGGCCAACGCGCTGTCGGACGTCTACGCCATGGGCGGCACGCCCGTCGTCGCGGTCAACCTGCTCGGCTGGCCGCGCGACGTGCTGCCCGCCGAGCTCGCCGCGGAGGTCCTGCGCGGCGGGCTCGAGGTGGCGCAGGAGGCCGGCTGTCACGTCGGTGGGGGCCACTCGATCGACGACCCGGAACCCAAGTACGGGATGGCCGTGACAGGCCTGGTCGATCTCGACCGGCTCCTCCGGAACGACGCCGCGGTCGCGGGGACGGCGCTGTCGCTGTCCAAGCCACTCGGGGTGGGAGTGCTGAACAGCCGGATGAAGGCGACCGGCGAGGTCTCCGAGGAGGCGGTCGCCTCGATGGCCGCACTCAACCGCGAGGCCGGGCAGGCGGCGGTCGCCGCCGGCATCCGCGCCGGCACCGACGTCACCGGCTTCGGCCTGCTCGGGCACCTCTACAAGATGGCGCGGGCCAGCGGAGTCACCGCGGTCGTCGACGCCGCCGCCGTCCCCTACCTGCTCGGCGCGCGGGAGGCGCTGGCGGAGGGGTTCGTCTCCGGCGGCACCCGCCGCAACCTCGACTGGGTGCGGCCGCACACCGACCTGTCGGCGGTGTCCGAGGACGAGGCGCTGCTGCTCGCCGACGCGCAGACCTCCGGCGGGCTGCTGCTCGGCGGGGAGATCCCGGGGGCGGCCGTGATCGGGGAGTTCGTGCCGCGCGGGGAGCACGTCGTCGTCGTCCGGTGAGCAGCGGGACGTTCCGCGCGGAAAGTCCCCGCGTCGCCGCTGCCGGGGCGCTCCGTTAACGTCCGAACATGCTTGCAGCCTTCGTCTCCACGCCCGCACCGAAGGACCCGATGTCCGTTCTGGAGGTCGGTGACCGTCCCGAGCCCGAGGTGCCGGACGGCTGGACGACGGTGCAGGTCAAGGCCGCATCGCTCAACCACCACGACCTCTTCAGCCTCCAGGGGGTCGGGCTGCCGCAGGAGCGGATGCCGATGACCCTCGGCACCGACGCCGCCGGGATCGACGCGGACGGCAACGAGGTCGTCGTCCACGGCGTCGTGGCCAGCCCGGGCTGGACGGGCGACGAGACGCTGGACCCCAAGCGTTCGCTCTTCTCCGAGCTGCACCAGGGGACCATGGCCGAGCGGGTCGCCGTCCCGAAGCGCAACCTGCTGCCCAAGCCGGCCGAGCTGTCCTTCGCCGAGGCCGCCTGCCTGCCCACCGCCTGGCTCACCGCCTACCGCATGCTGTTCGTGAAGTCCGGGCTGCGGCCGGGGCAGACCGTCCTCGTGCAGGGCGCGAGCGGCGGCGTCGCGACCGCGCTGATCGTGCTCGGCCGGGCCGCCGGCTTCCGGATGTGGGTGACCGGCCGGACCGAGGAGAAGCGGGCCGCCGCGATCGCGATGGGTGCGGACCAGGCGTTCGAGACCGGCGCGCGCCTCCCCGGCCGGGTGGACGGCGTGATGGAGACCGTCGGCGAGGCGACCTGGTCGCACAGCGTCAAGTCGCTGAAGCCGGGCGGCGTGATCGTCATCTCCGGCGCGACGACCGGCTTCAACCCCGGCGCCGAGCTCAACCGGATCTTCTTCACCCAGCTCTCGGTGATCGGCTCCACGATGGGCACCCGCGCGGAGCTGGAGTCGCTGATCGAGCTGTGCCGGGTCAGCGGGATCCGCCCGCAGATCGACGTCGAGCTGCCGCTGTCCCAGGCGCGCGACGGCTTCGAGCGCATGCTCGAAGGCCGGACCGCCGGGAAGATCGTCTTCACGGTCTAGCGCCGCAAGATCACCACCCGCTGAGCGCCCACATCCCACCCGGGTGAGGGCGCTCAGCGCGTTCTCGTCCCGATCCTGTCAATCGAGGTTGACAGGGCGCCAGAAATCAACCTAGGTTGACAGGCATGGCAGACACAGCGCAGGTGGCATCCGCTGCCAGCAGCCGCGATCCGGCGGTGGGACTTCGCGCCGTCCGTTCGCTGCGGACGCTCGTCGAGCGCCTGGAGGCCCTCCAGGTCGGCAACGCCCGCGACCAGGGCTGGACGTGGGACCAGATCGCCCAGCTCCTGGGCGTCACCCGGCAGGCAGTGCACAAGAAGTACGCGAGCGGCCGCGGGCCGCTCCGGCGGAAGGACTGACATGTTCGAACGCTTCACCACCGAGGCCCGGCTGACCGTGGTCGCCGCCCAGGAGGAGGCCCGGGCGCTGCACCACGACTGGATCGGCACCGAGCACCTGCTGCTGGCACTGGCGGCGCAGCCGGAAACGGCGAGCGGCGCCGTCCTGACCCGGTACGGGCTCACGCACGACGTCGTGACCGACGCGGTGGCCGGCCACGTTCGCGGCACCGACCTGGACGCCGACGCCCTGTCCACCCTCGGCATCGACCTGGACGCGGTCCGGAGCAGCGTCGAGGCGGCGTTCGGTCCGGGGGCCCTCGACAGTGCGGGTCGCCGCGGTCACGGGCCGGGCAACCACATCCCGTTCACGCGGCCCGCGAAGAAGGTCCTCGAGCTCTCCCTCCGCGAGGCCATCGCGCTGAAGTCCAGGAGCATCGGCGACGTGCACCTCGCACTCGCCCTGCTCCGCGCCGGCGAAGGTCTGGCACTGAAGGTCATCCACGACCGGGGGGTCGACCCGCTGGACCTGCGCCGGGACCTCACGGCGGCGCTGGCGTCCTGACCGACCCTTCCGCACGGGGCGACGGCGCCCGGACGGGCGAACCCGTCCGGGCACCGGAGGAACGAACACCTGTCAGGCTCGCGTGTACGCGCCGGCCTGCAGCACGCCCTGGGGGTCGTAGGTCGCGGTGACCTCCCGGAGCCGGGCGAGGGTCGCCTCGTCGTAGCACCGCCGCGCCGAGACGGCGTCGTGCGGGATGCCGAAGTTCGGCCACACCCCGCCGGTGTCCCAGTCCGCCAGCGCCGTGAACACCTGGTCGGCGTGCGCCAGCCCGCCCGCGGCCATCTCCTCGTCCGCCGCCATCGCGACCGTCAGCACGCTGAACTTCGCCGCCCGGTGGCTGAAGGCACTCGGGTGGGCGCCCTCGCGGGCGTACGCGCCGCCGAGGTGGCGCACCTCGACCAGGACCTGGGGCGAGCCCGACCCGTAGCCCGCGACGGCGAGCAGCTTCTCGGCCGCCTCGGCCGGGAACCCGTTCAGCAGGATCGCCGGGTCGACGACCGGCATCGGGTCGACCGGGTCGGCGTGCACGTGGTCGATCTCGGTGTAGGGCCGCAGGTTCGCGTCGTCCAGGATCACCGGCGCGACCGCCCGGATCTGGTTCAGCAGCCGGGCCCCCTCCTCCGGCTCACCGGTCCACAGGAACCGGATCCCGAGGCTCATGCGCCCGGCCAGGGGCGGCGGGATCTCCGGCAGCGGCGGCAGCTGGAAGATCACGAACGACGTCGTCCCCTGCTCCGGCAGGTCGTCGGCCCAGCCGCGCCACCGGTCGATGACCTCGGCCGCGTCGGCGCCGTCGAAGTAGACCGCCCCGCCGTAGAAGGTCGGCATGTGGATCAGGTCGAACTCGAGCGCGGTCACGATGCCGGCGGCGCCCTTGCCCCCGCGGAGCGCGAAGTACAGGTCCGGGTACTCGGTCGGGGTCACCCGGCGGAAGACGCCGTCACCGGTGACCACCTCGAAGGCGCGCACCCGGTCGGCGTTGATGCCGTAGGTGCGGGCCAGGGGACCGACGCCGCCGCCGGTCGTGTAGCCGACGATGCCGACGTCGGTGGTGGAGCCGTTGACCCCGGCGAGGCCGTAGGCCGCGGCGACCGGAACCAGCTGCGACCACTTCACGCCGGCACCCACCCGGGCCCAGCCCTCGGGGTGCACGGTCACCTCGTCGAGGCCGCGGGTCATCACGAGCAGGTGCCCGGCCAGCGAGCGCTCGGCACCGTGGCCGGTGGCCTGCACACCGGCGGTGAAGCCGTGGGCCCCGGCGAAGCGGACGGCCTCGGCCACGTCCTCGGCGGTGCGGACGGCGACGACGGCGGCCGGCCGCATGGGGACGGCGAGGTTCCACGGCGAGACGAGCGCGTCGTACTCCGGCTCGTCCGGGGTGTGCACCGAGCCGGTCAGCCGCGCGCGCAGGCTGTCGAAGGAGACGTCGGAGGCGACGACGGGGGCGTCGAGGGTGAGCGTCACGGGGATGTCCTCCAGTTCGGATCGAACGAATGGAGGAACCGTGCGCCGACGTCCTTGACGGCCGGCTGCGATCGCCTTGAGGCGACCGTCTCAAGTCTCGTCAGGTGTGGCCGGGGTGCGGGGCGAGGAACAGGTCGCCCGGGTCGGCGGCGCGCCGGATCGCCGACAGCCGCGCGTGCACGCCCGGGGGGAACACCTTCCGCGTGTCGGTCGAGTCGTCCAGCATCGGCAGGTACTGCCGCCCGGTGGCCCACGGCTCGACCGCGGAGAGGAAGCGCGCGGCATCGGCCCGCTGCCGCTCCCAGTCCTCGTCGTTGCCGCCGCCGAGGCCGAGGCCGAGCGCCAGGAACTGCCCGTCCAGGAAGGACAGCGCACCGCCGTCGGGATCCGGCCGTGCCAGGGCGCCGCCCAGCTGCCGCAGCTCGGCGGCGGCCAGCCGCGTGCCGGACCCGGGACCCACGGCAGCCAGCACGCCGGCGATGGCGGCGTCGGGGAGTCCGGCGACCAGCGTGCTGCTCGCGTAGGCCGGGGTCGGACCCTCCGGGTCGAGGTGCAGCCGCACCAGGGACGCCGCCGGCACCCGCTCGACCGTGTCGAACTCCGGTCGCAGCGCCCGCAGCGGCGCCAGCACCTCGGCGGCGAAGGCGTCGTCCCCCAGCACGGCGCCGTCGATCATCGCGATCTGCCGGCCGCGCAGCTCGGCCGGGATCGGGTCCACGGCCGGCACGTCCACCAGCCGGAAGGCGGTGGTCGCGGCCTCCGGCGCGTCGGCGCACCAGGCCACCCACGCGGGCAGCACGCGCTCCACGGCGGTCCAGTCCCAGGCCAGCGCGCCGGCGACCACGGTCTCGAGGGGGAAGAGCTCGAACTCCAGGGCGGTGACCACCCCCAGGGGCGCGGCACCGCCCCGCAACGCCCAGAACAGGTCGGGTTCGGTCTCCGCCGTTGCCCGCACGAGTGTGCCGTCCGCGAGCACCAGCTCCACCGCCGTCACCGCGTTGCACTGCAGGCCGAGCCGGCGGGCGTACCAGCCGATCCCGCCCCCGAGGGTGTAGCCGACCACCCCGACGTCGGGCGACGACGGGTGCCGGGCCGCCAGACCGGCGTGCCCGGCGGCGTCGGCGAGATCGCCCCACAGCACGCCGGCGCCCGCACGGACGGTGCGCCGGTCGGCGTCCACCTCCAGCTCGGTCATCGCGGAGGTCCGCAGCAGCACGGCGTTCCCGAGCCGGCCCTCCAGCGGCGGGGCGCCGTGGCCGGTGCCCTGCGCGGCGACCTGCAGGCCGGCGTCCGCGGCCGCTCGCAGCACCTCCGCGACCTCGTCGGGGAAGGCGGGGTAGGCCACCGCGGCGGGGTAGTCCCGCATCTGCAGGTTCCACGGCGAGCGGGCCATGTCGTAGGCGGGGTCACCCGGCAGCTGCACCGAGCCGCCGCACAGCCCACGCAGCCCCTCGGCGCGGGCGGGCGCTGACTGACGCGTCACAGGGTCCTCCCGATTGCCAGGGACCGAGCATCGAACGCCGGACTTGAGGGAAACTTGAGGCCGTCGGCGGACACCGTCTCGAGCACCGCCTGGACGGTGCCCGGGGTCAGGAACAGCTGCTGGGCGACGTCGCGGACGCCGTTGCCCGCGGCGGCGAGCTCCACGATCCGGCGCTCGGTCGAGGTGGGGCACCGCTGTGCGTCCCGCCCGCTGTCGTCGGGCCGGCCGCGGCGGGCCAGTGCCGCCCGGGCGCGCCGCTGGATGCCGAGTGCGCCCCGGTCGAGGGCGGTGTCGAGCGCGGCGTGGAGCAGCGCGACGGCCTCGTCGTCCGGCACCTGCGGGCGGCTGCCGACCATGCACCGGGCGCGCGCGAGCTCCACCGCGGCGTACGTGGGGGTCAGCACCTCCACGGCCTCGCGCATGTCGTCGAGCCCGGCGTCCCCGCGCAGCTGGCCGAGGCGGCACAGCGCCGTCCCGAGGTAGCTCGGCGCGCCCCACTGACGCAGCCGGGCCACCTCCTCCTGCATGAGGGTCACCGCCTCGTCGGTGCGGCCCAGCCGGTCCAGCGCGATCGCCGCGGTGGTCAGCCACGGGTTCCACACCGGGTTGCGGACCGGCACGGGCATGGGGATGGCGTCGAGCGCGGCGAGTGCCTCGGCGGGCCGGCCCTCGACGGCGAGCAGGCGGGCGAGCGAGTGCTGGAGCAGCCGGCCGCCCTCCCCCAGCGCCGGTCCCTTCAGCGCCGCGTCCGCGACCTCCCGGGCGGCGGCGACGTCTCCGCGGTCGAGGTGGCAGCCGATCTGGAACGACCGCGTGTACGGCTCCCCGATCCCGGACCCGCCCCACATCCGGTCCTGGTCGAGCGCCGCGGTCAGGCAGGCCAGCGCCTCGTCGAGCTCGCCGCGCCGCCAGCGCCAGTAGCCCTCCCAGAGGCTGGTCGACATCACCATGAACAACGAGCCGCGGGCGTGCGCCTGCGCTCGCGCCCGCGCCCAGAAGTCGCCGAGGTCGTCGTCCGCGAGCATCCGGACGTCGGCCGCCACCACCCAGAACAGGCCGCTGTCGACCGACCAGAGCCGGTCGCCGTCCAGCGAGAAGCGGGCCAGGGCGACGGCGCGGTCGCGATCCCTGCCCTCGATCATCGTCTCGAAGGCGAGGGTGGCCGCCAGCATCTGGGCACCGTGTCCGGTCCCGTCCGGTTCCGGCGGCGCCGTCCGCCCCCACACGTCGCGCTCCAGGCCGTGCATGTAGCCGCTGGTCCGCTGGATGGCGAGCAGCGCCTGGCGGTGGTCGGCCAGCTCGGGGGGCAGGCCGGCGGCCGCCTCCCGCGCGAACGCCATGGCCACGCCCGGCGGGCTGGCGAACACCTCGGTGCGGGCGATCGCGACGGCGATGACGGCGCGGGCCTCCGGGTCCTGGTGCAGCGCGTAGGCCTGCAGCAGGTGCTCAGTGCTGGCGGCGCCGTCGATCAGCGACTCCAGCAGGCCCAGCTCGGTCAGGACCTCGCAGCGCAGCTCCCCCGCGGGCAGTTCGGCCAGGGCCCGGCGCAGGAGCGTGACCGCACTGTCGGAGGCACCCCGGTCGGCGGCCGTGCGCGCCGCCCGGCGCAGCACCTCGACGGTGCCCGGGTCGCCGCGGCTCGGCGCACGCAGCAGGTGCGCGGCGACCTGCTCGTCACTGGCCCCGGCGGCGCCCAGCAGCGCGGCCGCCCGCTCGTGCCGCAGCGCGCGCTCGGCCGCGGGCAGGTCGCGGTACACCGCCTCGCGCACCAGGGGGTGCACGAAGGCCATCGGCTGCTCGTCCTTGACGATCTCGCAGCGCGCCAGCGCCGCCAGGGCACCCGCGGTCTCCCCCTCGGACAGCTCGGCCAGGGTCGCCACCGCCGGCAGGGGCGCGCCGTCACCGAGGACCGCTGCGGCCCGCGCCACGTCGGCGGCCGCGCCGGGCAGCCGCCGCAGCCGCATGAGCACCATGCTGGACACGGCGCGCGAACCGACGGCCACGACCATGTCGGCGTGCGCCGCATCGGGCCGCACGGCGTCGGCCTCCAACCCCCGGAGCAACTGCCGCAGCAGCAGCGGGTTGCCCGACGTCGTGCGCTGGCAGGCCAGGGTGAACAGCGGCGAGACCGGCCCGCCGAGGCGCCGCTCGACCAGGTCCGTGGTGGCCTCCGGGGAGAGCGCGGCCGGCCGCACCACGGCGGCCGCCGGCTCCAGCGACAACTCGGTCAGCAGTTCCTCGTCCGCGTGCTGCTCACCCGTGCGCACGGTGCCGACGACGAGCACGGGCAGCGCGTCCAGCCGGCGCACGAGGTATGCCAGCCAGCGCAGCGAGGCGCTGTCGCACCACTGCAGGTCGTCGATCGCCAGGACCAGCGGACCGTCCGCCGTCAGGTTCACCGCCAGCCAGTACAGGCCGTGCAGGACGGCGAAGGAGCCGTCCGGAGCATCACCGGGCGCGAGGTCGAAGACCGTCCGCGCGCTGGCCGCGGCGCCGCCGAGCAGCTGCTGCCGTCGCTCGTCGGTGGTGAGCTCGGGTTCGAAGAGCTGGCGGACGGCGCCGAAGCCGAACGCCTTCTCCAGCTGGCTGCCCCGCGCGGTGAGCACCCGCAGCGACCGCTCGCCGGCGAGCCGCCGGGCCTCGGTGAGCAGGCGTGTCTTCCCGATGCCCGCCGGCCCCTCGATCAGCAGCAGCCGCGGCTCCCCCGCGATCAGGTCGTCGAGCGCCGAGCGGACCGCCCGCATCTCCGGGTCGCGGTCGAGCAGGTCGTCGGGCGCGGGGGCGGCGGGTGCCGCATCGGTCGGCGGCGTCGTCCGGGAGTCCGCCGTCGGCCGCAGCCGGGACCGCTGCTCGGGGACGACGAGCGTCGGCGACTGGGCGAGCACCTGCTGCTCGAGCTCCCGCAGGGCGGGCCCGGGATCGACGCCGAGCTCGTCGGCGAGCGTCGTCCGTGCCCGGCGGAGGGTGCCCAGCGCGTCGGCCTGCCGGTGCGCGCGGTAGAGGGCGAGGACCAGCAGCCGCCACCGCTCCTCGCGCAGCGGCTCCTCGGCGACCATGGCCTCGAGGTCGGGCACGAGCATCGCGGCCTCGCCCAGCTCGAGCCGGGCGGCGAGCAGCCGTTCGCGGGTCGCCGCCCGCAACCCGGTGAGCCGCGCGATCTCGGGCTCGGCCCACGGCTCGTCGGCCCACTCGGCCAGCGGCGGTCCCCGCCAGAGCGCCAGCGCCTCGGCGAGCAGTCCGGCGGCGGCGCGCGGGTCGGTCGTCGTCCCGGCCCGGTCCAGCAGCCGCTCGAACCGCCAGACGTCGACCGCATCGGGCGGCAGCCGGACGGCGTACCCCCTGCCCTCGCTGACGATGACGGCCGAGCGCGTGCGGGCGGCGCTGCCCGGCTGGAGACGGCGGCGCAGATGGGAGACGTAGGCCTGCAGCGCGCCAGCCGGATCGGCCGGGGTCCGTTCTCCCCACACCGACTCGGTGAGCCGTTCCACCGGCACCGCCTCGCCCCGGCCCAGGACGAGGACGGCGAGGACGGCGCGCTGGCGGGGCCCGCCGAGGTCGAGCGGGGCGCCTCCGAACGAGGCCGTGCAGGTGCCGAGCAGGCTGATGTGCAGCTGCCCCGAGTCCTCCACGACACCCCCTCCGCGGGAAAGCTAGACGAGGAGAGCGGTCTTGTGGAGGAATCGTGCCGTCAGCGCCGCGGAACCGCCGTCGGCCGGGCGGAGCGCAGCAGCGTCAGCGCCGCGACGGCGGCCAGCCCGGCGGCGATCGCGGCCCCGCCGAACACGGTGTGCAGCTGGGTGAGGACGGCGGCGGAGGTGGCCGCGTCGTAGGCGGCGCAGTCGGCCGGGCTCGAGGGGCACAGCTCGAACGGCCTGCCGATCGCCTCGACCTCGGCGGTGAACCGGCGCAGCGCGACCGCCGTCAGCAGGGACAGCCCGACCAGCATCCCGACGGTCCTGGCCACGACGGCCAGCGCGCCGGCGCTGCCGTGCACCTCCGAACCGGTCACGGCCAGCAGCACGGTGGTGACCGGCGCGATGGCCAGCCCGAACCCGAGGCCGGCGGCCAGGAGCACGGCCGTCGAGGCCACGCCGTCCAGCGACCCGGCGTCCCACCTCGTCATGGCCACGAAGGCGAGCGCCGCCAGTGCCATCCCACCCGCCGCGACCACCCGCGGGGCCACGGTGCGGCAGAGCCAGCCGCCGGCCACCGCCCCCACCGGGACGGCGACGAGCAGCCGGAGCAGCACCAGGGCCGCCCCGAGCTGGTCCCCGGGCGTCGTGGTGCTGCGGGCGAACAGGGGGACGTCGACCAGCGCAGCCACCAGCGCGGCACCCACGAGCAGATTGACCACCAGCGCGCCCCACGCCCCCACCGGCCGCAGCGCACGGAGCGGCAGCACCGGATCGGGCGTCCGCCGCTCGTGCACCACGAAGGCGGCACCGGCCACGACGGCCAGGGGCAGCAGGACGGCGCCGTGGGCCACGATCTCGGTCGCCGGGTCGGCGGCGGCGAACGCCCAGACCAGGCTGCCGAGGGCCACCACCGCGAGCGCGGACCCGAGCACGTCGATCTCGGCGGTCAGCCGGCCCAGCCCGCGCAGCGGCAGCACGGCGCCCTCCGGCCGGGCAAGGCTGCGCGCCACGAGTCCCGCGGCGGCGAGCACGGCCACCACGACCAACGGTGTGCTGGCCCCGATCGCGGGCACGAGGGGGACGTAGAGCAGCCCGACGGTGACGTCCTCGGCCAGCGCGGCCGGTGCGGCGAGCTGGAGCCCCAGGGCGACGGCGGCGACGACGGCGAGCGCCATGCCGACGCCGTCCGGACGCCCGACCCGGCCGGATCCAGCGACGCCGACCGCCAGGCCCAGGCCGAGGAGCAGGTTGAGCCAGAAGATCGCCCGCCAGTCGGCGACCGCCAGGACCGCGGCGCCGGCGAGCGGACCCAGCACGGCGCCGGCCTCCTGGACCGCACCGACGACGCCGAGCGGCATCGACCGGCGATCGGGCGGCCAGCGATCGGCGACCAGCGCGAGCGTGGCCGGCACCAGCCCACCGGCGCCGATGCCCTGCA
Source organism: Blastococcus sp. CT_GayMR19 (assembly GCF_004570385.1). Lineage (GTDB taxonomy): Bacteria > Actinomycetota > Actinomycetes > Mycobacteriales > Geodermatophilaceae > Blastococcus_B. The sequence continues at coordinate 466,838 of NZ_SPQL01000001.1, forward strand.
GCCCGCGGCCGAGCACGGCCGGGCCGAGCGAGTCGGCGGTGGCGGTCAGCAGCGAGCCGAACGCGAACAGCAGCAGGCAGCCGACCAGCACGGGCACCCGGCCGTGCACGTCGGCCAGCCGGCCGAGCAGCGGCAGCGTGGCGGTGTAGCCGAGCAGGAACCCACCGATGATCGGCGTGGCCCGCTGCAGCTCGGCGAGCCCGACGCCGACCCCGCTGAGGATGTCCGGCAGCGCCAGGACGACGACGTAGGTGTCGGCCGCGGTGACGAGGACGGCGAGGGTCGCCAGGACGACGAGGGCGAGGCTCGGCGTCCCCCGATCGACGGGCGGGTCAGCCGGTGGGCGGCGCGGTGATCTCGACATCGGCCCCGAAGTCGCTGAGATCGAGCGTGTACGTCGCGTCGTCCCCGGCTGCGAAGAACGGTCCGGTGAGGACGGCCCGGCGCAGCTGGCCGCTCTCCGTGGCGATGGAGAACCGTGCCCGTACGGCGGTGCTCGGGTCCTCGCTGGTCAGGAGCTGCTCGACCAGCTCGCCGGTGAGCTCGGCGGTCACCTCGCGGACCACGTCGCCGTCCACCCGGCGCTCCTCCCCCAGCTCCGCGCCTTCGGCCGACTCCAGCAGCTGGGAGATCCCGGTCTCCGGGTCGAGCAGGTCACCGGGGTCGCCGAAGCCGAACGCCGCCGGGTCGACCTCGCTGAAGCCGGGCGTGAACGGGACCCGGGCGTAGACGGTGCCGTCGACGGAGATCACCGGGAGGTCGAGGGTCGACCCCATCGCCCGGACCTTCAACGTCCCGTCGAACGCCGCCGGCCGCGCGATGTCGCCTTCACCTCCGACCAGCACGGTGCCGCTCTCGGGCGCGCCCTCGCTCTCGAGGACGAAGTGGGCGCTGGTGGCGCCGTCCAGCGTCGTCTTCGCCCGCGCCAGCAGGTCGGCCGCCGACTCCTCGGCCTCGCCCCCGCTGCAGCCGGCCAGGACGGGCGCCGTGAGCAGGACGGCGGCCAGCAGCCGGATGCCCGTCCGGCGCATCCCCATGGCGACCTCCCCGTCGGGCCGGGAGCGCTCCCGGCCTACCGCGGCGGACACTAGCGCGCCGCGGTGGTCAGGCCCGGACGCCGCTCGGCGCGGCGACCGGCGCCAGAATGCGGGCACCGAACTTCGCCCGGTCCCGGTCCGGGAGGAACTGCTGCGCCGGCGCCAGCTCCGGAAGGCGGTACTTCTGGGTGGTGAAGGCACGGAAGGCCCGGCCCGTGGTGACCGGATGGTCCGGCCGGGAGACGATCTCCACGACGTCCCCTGCGCCGATCTCGCCCGGCTCGAGAACGCGCAGGTACGCGCCGGTCGCGCCGTGCGCGGCGAACCGCTTGACCAGGTCGGGCACGCCCCAGAAGCGGGCGAAGTTGGCGCACGGGATGCGCGGGGCGCTGACCTCGAGCAGCACCGTCCCGACCCGCCACCGTTCGCCGAGCAGCGCGCCGGTCAGGTCGAGGCCGGTGGTGCGGAGGTTCTCCCCGAACCGGCCGGGCGGGAGGTCGCGGCCGAGTTCGGCGATCCAGAAGTCGGCGTCCTCCTGGGCGTAGGCGTAGAGGGCCTGGCCGTCCCCGCCGTGGTACTTGCGGTTGACCTGCACGTCGCCGTCGAGGCCGAGCGGGTGGACGGCGACGCGGCCGGTCACCGGCCTCTTGTCGATACCGCTGCGGTTCGGTCTGCGGTCGGGCAGCGGGAGCAGGTCCGCGCCCGAGACGCAGACCGCCTCGACCCGGCCACAATGGCCATTCTGGCCGGTGGCCCGGTCGATCACTTCTTGGAGGCGGTCGACTCGTTGGTGGAGAGGGCGGCGACGAACGCCTCCTGGGGGACCTCGACGCGGCCGACCATCTTCATCCGCTTCTTGCCTTCCTTCTGCTTCTCCAGCAGCTTCCGCTTCCGCGTGATGTCACCGCCGTAGCACTTGGCCAGGACGTCCTTGCGGATGGCGCGGACCGTCTCGCGAGCGATCACGCGGGAACCGACGGCGGCCTGGATCGGCACCTCGAACTGCTGGCGCGGGATGAGCTCGCGCAGCTTGCCGGCCATCAGCACCCCGTAGCTGTAGGCCTTGTCCTTGTGCACGATCGCGCTGAAGGCGTCCACCGCCTCGCCCTGCAGCAGGATGTCTACCTTGACCAGCTTCGACTCCTGCTCGCCGGCCTCGGCGTAGTCCAGGGAGGCGTATCCGCGGGTGCGTGACTTCAGGGCGTCGAAGAAGTCGAAGATGATCTCGCCCAGCGGGAGCGTGTACCGCAGCTCGACGCGGGACTCGCTCAGGTAGTCCATGCCGCCGAGCTGACCCCGGCGGCCCTGGCAGAGCTCCATGATCACGCCGGTGTAGTCGCTGGGGGCGATGATCGTCGCGTTGACGACCGGCTCGTAGATCGTGGCGATCTTGCCCTCGGGCCAGTCGCTGGGGTTGGTCACGGTGATCTCGCTGCCGTCCTCCATGACCACGCGGTAGACGACGTTGGGCGCGGTCGAGATGAGGCTGATGCCCGCCTCGCGCTCCAGCCGCTCGCGGACGATCTCCAGGTGCAGCAGGCCGAGGAAGCCGACGCGGAAGCCGAAGCCCAGCGCGGCCGAGGTCTCCGGCTCGTAGACCAGCGCGGCGTCGTTGAGCAGCAACTTGTCCAGCGCCTCGCGCAGCAGCGGGTAGTCGCTGCCGTCGATCGGGTAGAGGCCGGAGTAGACCATCGGCTTCGGGTCGCGGTAGCCGCCGATCGACTCGGTGGCCGGCTTGTGCTGCAGCGTGACGGTGTCGCCCACGCGGGACTGGCGGACGTCCTTCACGCCGGTGATGAAGTAGCCGACCTCGCCGACGCCGAGGCTCTCGACGGGCTTGGGCTCCGGCGAGATGACGCCGATCTCGAGCAGCTCGTGGGTCGCGCCGGTCGACATCATCTTGATCTTGTCGCGGGAGGAGATGCGGCCGTCGACGACCCGGACGTAGGTGATGACTCCGCGGTAGATGTCGTAGACCGAGTCGAAGATCATCGCCCGGGCGGGGCCCTCGGCCCGGCCGGTGGGCGCCGGGATCCGGTCGACGATCAGGTCGAGCAGCTCGGGGACGCCGACGCCGGTCTTGCCGCTGACCCGCAGCACGTCGTCGGGCTCGCAGCCGATGATGTGCGCGATCTCGGCGGCGTACTTCTCCGGCTGGGCGGCCGGGAGGTCGATCTTGTTCAGCACCGGGATGATGGTGAGGTCGTTCTCCAGCGCCAGATAGAGGTTCGCCAGGGTCTGGGCCTCGATGCCCTGGGCGGCGTCGACGAGGAGGACGGCACCCTCGCAGGCGGCCAGGGAGCGGGACACCTCGTAGGTGAAGTCGACGTGGCCCGGTGTGTCGATCATGTCCAGCACGTACTCGGTGCCTGTGTGCTCGCCGGTGCGGGGCGTCCACGGCAGCCGGACGTTCTGCGCCTTGATGGTGATGCCGCGCTCGCGCTCGATGTCCATGCGGTCGAGGTACTGGGCGCGCATGTTCCGGCCCTCGACGATGCCGGTGACCTCGAGCATGCGGTCGGCCAGCGTCGACTTGCCATGGTCGATGTGGGCGATGATGCAGAAGTTCCGGATGAGCGCCGGATCGGTGGCAGCGGGAGTCGTCACAGTGCTGCCATCGTCCCACGGCACCGGGGCGGACCGAGCGACCGCCGCTGGAGCGTGTGCCGGACGCGGGTTGGGGTCTCCGCTCGGACGCTGGTATCTTGGCAGACCGGTCCGCTGGTGCCTGCCCTGGAAGCACGGCGCCTGGACGCACTGTCAGAAGTACTCCCTCCTGCGAGACACCCGAGGCTCACGCGTGGCGAACATCAAGTCCCAGATCAAGCGGATCCGCACCAACGAGAAGGCGCGTCAGCGCAATGTCGCGGTGCGGTCGGCTCTGAAGACGGCGGTCCGGCGCGTCCGCACCGCCGCCGAGTCCGGTGACGCCGCCGCCGCAGCCACCGCCTTCCAGGTCGCCGCCAAGCAGCTCGACAAGGCCGCCAGCAAGGGCGTCATCCACAAGAACCAGGCCGCCAACCGCAAGTCGGGTCTGGCCAAGCAGGTCGCCGGCATCTGAGCCGGTGCTCCGCGCCGGTGCCGGCGCGGTCGCGAACGAGCCCCCTCCCCCTCCGGGACGGGGCTCGTCGCATGTCCGGGCAGCTCTGGTTCCCGTGTGCCTCTGGGGTCGACTCCCCGCACGGAACCTCGGCCCGCCGGATGACCCGCCCCCGGCTCGGCCGCACCCCGTTCAGCGGCCCGCGCGCAGCCGGCTGCCTCGTCCGGTCTCGGCCCGGATCGTGACGATCCGGCGAACCGCACGCTCGAGCGCGTAGTCCGCACTCGCGGCGGCACCCTTCACGTCGGCGTTGAGCTCGGCCGTCACGCCGATGGCCTGCTGCAGGCCGTCGATGCTCCAGCCGCGGGCGTGCGCCAGGCCCTTCTTCACCTTCCAGAAGGGCAGCTTCAGGATGCGTGCCAGCTCGCCCGGGTCCGAGGTGCTCAGGCTGGTGACGCGGGCGGCGGTGCGCACGCTGTCGGCGAGGGCGTCGGCGATCAGCACGTGGGCCACCCCGCGCTGCAGGGCCCACCGCAGCTGCTCGACGGATTTCTCCCGGTCGCCCATCAAGGCCCGTTCGGCGACGTCGAAGCCGGTGACCTCGGCCTGGCCCCGGTAGAAGCGGGCCACGGCATCGGCGTCGATGGTGCCGCCGAAGTCGGAGACCAGCTGGCCGGCGGCCGCGGACAGCTGACGCAGGTCGTTGCCGATGGCCTCGACGACCGCATTGACGGCGTCCATCGTGATCCGGCCGCCGAACGTGCGGACCTCGTTGCGGACGAAGTTCGCCAGGTCGCCAGGGGACTTCAGCTTGGGGCACTCGTCGATCGCGGCGCCGGCCTGCTTGAAGGCCTTGACCAGCCCGTCGTTGCGCTTTCCGCCGTTGTGGACCAGCACCAGCGTGAGCTCTGGGTCGGGATCCTTGGCATAGCTGGTCAGCGAGTCGTTCAGCGCCCCCGCCGCCTCCTGCACACCGGTGACCACGATCAGCCGGTGGCCGCCGAACAGGGAGGGCGCGAGCACGTCGGCCAGCTGGCCGACCGGCAGCCCTCCGGCCGCCAGCTCGTGCTCCTCCGCATCCTCGTGGTGGGCCAGAACCGCGGTCCGGACCGCGGCGACCGCGCGGGATCGGAGGAGCTCCTCCTCCCCCATCACCACGCGCAGGCGGGAGGTGGGTTCCACGGGGTCGGCCGGCACGCCTGCATGGTGTCACGGGGAGCTGACACCGCTGCGCCGTTCCGGAGCTCCGACGAGCCGCTGCCGCACCCGCCGAGGCATCGCCGTCCAGCTCCGCCACACCCCACGACGCCGCCGACCCGACGACCGCCAGGTCCCCGCCGCGGTCGGTCCGGTGCACCCGCATCCCGGCCCGCGCCAGCCAGGACAGCAGCCGACGCGTGGGATGCCCGTAGGTGTTGTCCGCCCCGACCGAGACGAGCGCCACCCGGGCGCCGCTGGCCGCGAGGAACGCCGGATCGGCGTCCCCGCTGCCGTGGTGGGGAACCTTCAGCACGTCTGCGCTGAGGTCGGTTCCCGAGGCCAGGATCCGCGCCTCGGCCTGGGCACTCAGGTCGCCGGTGAACAGGATCCGCACCCCGCGCTGCGTGATCCGGACGACCATCGACAGGTCGTTCGCCTCGGCGGCCGCGGTGGCCCGTTCCGGTTCCGGGGCCAGCACCTCGACCGCCGCCTCTCCCACCGTGCGCCGGTCCCCGGGCACGAGGACCGCGCGCTCCCCGCCGCTGCGACGGACGAGGCTGTCGAACGCGGCCACCCGCTCGTCGTCGGGAGCCAGCGTGCCGGTGGCGACGATCCCGACCCTCCGCCCGGTCAGCGCGCCGGCCAGACCGGCCGCATGGTCGGCGTCCAGGTGCGACATCAGGACCAGCGGCAACGAGTCGATCCCGAGCCGGTCCAGGCACCGGTCGACGGCCCCGACGTCCGGCCCGGCGTCGATCAACACGCCGGCCCTCGCCCCGGTCGGCACGACGAGGGCGTCTCCCTGCCCGACGTCGCACGCGACCACGAGGGCGTCCGTCGGTGGCCAGCCCCGGACCACCTGCCGCAGCGGCCAGCCGATCGCGACCAGACCGACCAGCGCGGCCAGCGCGAGCGGTCGGATGCCCGGAAACCGCCAGAGCGTCCAGGATCCGGCAAGGAGCAGAAGCGTCAGGAGGACGGCACCCGCCGTTCCGGCCGGCCATCCCGTGGCCGCGTCCGGCAGCGCGGACGCGCGCTCGGCGACGAGGACCAGCCAGCGCGCCGGCCAGCCGGCGCACCGGACCAGGAGGTCCGCGGCGGCCGGCAGCAGCGGACCGAGGACGGTAGCGGCCAGGCCGAGCACGGTGGCCGGCGCGACGGCGGGCACCGCGAGCAGGTTGGCCGGCAGGGAGACCAGGCTGACCGTTCCGGAGAGGCCCGCGACGAGGGGCGCGGTCGCCAGGCCCGCGGCGGCGCTCACCGCCAGCGCATCGGCCAGGACGGGCCAGCACCCGTGGCTCCGCAGTCGCCGTGACCAGGCGGGCGCAACCAGCACGATCGCCGCGGTCGCGGCCACCGAGAGGGCGAACCCGGCGTCGCGCGCCAGCCCCGGGTCGACCAGCAGCAGCACGCAGACGGCCGCCGCCAGCGCGGGCAGGGCGGCGCGTGGTCGCCCCGCAGCCAGCGCCAGCAGCGTGACCGCACCCATGGCGGCGGCACGGACGACGCTCGGACCCGCCCCCGCCAGCACGACGAAACCGATGAGCAGGAGCCCCGCGACGGCCGCCTGGATCCGGCGGTCCACGGCCCGGCGGCGGAGGGGCCAGAGCACCGCCGTGAGGATGATCGCCACGTTCGCCCCGGACACCGCCGTGAGGTGAGCGAGCCCCGCGCGCCGGAAGTCCTCGTCGAGCACGGGGTCCATGGCCCGCGTGTCGCCGACGACCAGTCCGGGGAGCAGTCCGGCCGGCCTCGGGTCCAGGACCCGTTCCGCCGACCCGGCCAGCCCGTCGCGCAGCGATCCCGCGGCCCGGAGGAGCGCGCCGGGCCGGCCCAGCGGAGTCGGCGGACCCCGGGCCGTGACCACGGCGGCCACGTCGTCGCCCGGCCGTGGCGCGGACAGATCCGCGCGGACACGAACCGGTTGCCCGGGCAGCAGGTCGCGCCAGCCGTCGGCGGAGGCGAACAGCAGGACCTCGGCGCCCAGCCGGTGCGTCACCGTCCCGTCGCCGACGACGGCGACGGTCGCGTCCGCGATGACCCGTGAGCCGCCGGACCCCGGCAGCACGTGCGGGTCGTCGCTCAGCTCGAGGACGAGTTCCACCGTGCGTCCCGCCTCCGACAGCGAGCGGAGCGGGGAGGCCTCGCGCGCGGCCCCCCGGACGGCGGCGGTCGCGGTGGCGACGGCCAGTCCGGCGAGCACCGCCAGGGCGACGGTCGCCGTCCATCCTTGCCGTCGGCGTGCCACGGCCGCGGCGCACCCCGTCGCGCCCACAGCGCTCAGCGCCAGCTGGGTCGGGGCCAGCAGCGGCGCGCCGGCGCTGACCGCCCAGACGGCCGCGGCAACCGGCACGAGACGGAGATCCACCCAGACCCAGCGCCCGGCCGGCCGGTCCTCGGCCACGGGGCTCGGGATTCTGCTCACACCCCGACCAGTTCGGCCAGTTCCGCGGCGGTCGCCGGTCCGATGCCCGGCACGTCGTCCAGTTGATCGACGGACCGGAACGGCCCGTTGCGGGTGCGGTGGTCCACGATCCGCTGGGCGAGGACCGGGCCGATGCCCGGCAGGGCGTCCAGGTCCCCCGCGGTGGCGGTGTTCAGATCGACGCGGCCCCCGGAGCCCGGCGCGCCGGCGCTGCCGGATCCCGGTCCAGGCGCGCTGCCCGGCACGCCCACGGAGATCTGCGCGCCGTCTGCGACGAGGGCGGCGAGGTTGACCGAGGCCGGATCGGCCTCCGGAAGGAGACCTCCGGCGGCCTGCACGGCGTCGGCGACCCGCGCGCCGGCCGGGAGCGTGACCAGCCCCGGGCGGACCACCAGGCCGACGACCGAGACCACCACGACGGCCGACGTGCCGGCAGCCTCCCCGACCGTGGGGGTGGCAGCCTTCGTCGCCGCACCGGCGGTGGCGCCGGCCGGGGCCGGGAGGACGGCCTCGACCCGTGGGCGGTCCAGCCAGGTCCAGCCGGCCAGCAGGAGGGCGGCCAGCAGCCCGGCGATCCAGAGCGACCTGGCGCCCCCTCGGCCGGGATCCCACCGGGCGGCGCGGCCGGGCGCCCGGTGCCTTCCGATACCGGGAGGCAGGTCAGCGGAGTACGGCGCCTCCTCCTCGTCGGGGAAGGAGCCCGCAGCGCCGAGAGGCGTCCGGAGAGCGGAGCCGGCCGTCCACGGGGGCTCGCCCTCGATCGGCTCGTCGTCGGCGTCCGGCACCCATCCCCCGACGGGGCGGTCCTCGAGCAGTGCCCGCAGTCGCGCTCGGATGACGTCCGCGTCGGCGTCACTGCGGCGGGAGGAGAAGCGCACCGCCGGGACGTTAGGGACCAGGACTCCCGCGACGACTGCCTCCGCGGCATCTGTGGATCCGCGGTCCGCTTGTGGACAAGGATCCGCGTCCCGACAGTTCGCACGGGCAGCATCACGCCCGTGACTCCCCAGCCCGAAGGTCCGCGATGAACCGGATCGGCGGACCCGGACGCGACGAACCCGGCTTCCGCGAGTGCCACTCCTTGGGGTGGCGCCCCGGCCGCGTGCCCATCCGGTACCTGCCGGGACCGGTAGCTTCGCGCAGCCATCTCAACGGGGAGAACTCGCGTGATCGAGAACAATGCTGCGCCGTCCGCATCGGGCCATTCGGACGCGCCGTGGTCCGGACCCGTTCCGGCGCGACCGCCGAAGACGCGCCGACCAGGTGGCCGCTGGGCCTTGGCGGTGGGCGCGCTCGTCGCCGGCCTGGTGCTCGGCGGTGCGACCGGCGCCAGCATGGCGCTCGCCTTGAGCGACCCCACGCGGTCCGATGAGTACCGCGGGCTCCAGGCGCAGGTCGATTTCCTGCAGGGTGAGGCACAAGAGCTCGAGGACCGCGCGCGCCGGGCCGACGGCCGTGCGACCAGCGCGGAGGCGAGCGCCAGTTCGGCGGTTGCGTCAGCGGACAGCCGGCAGGCTGCACTCGACCAGCGGGAGCAGGACATCGCCGGCCGCGAGCAGGCCGTTGCCGCTGTGGAGCAGCGGATCGCGGCAACCTCCATCGACGAGGGGACGTGGACGGTCGGCCGCGACGTCGAGCCGGGTACCTACACGACGGCCCAGGCAGTGACCGGGGACTGCTACTGGGCCATCACCCGCTCCGGCACCAACGGCGGCGACATCGTCCGGAACGACATCGTCAAGGGCGGCTTCCCAACCGTCACGCTGAGCGCGGGCCAGGACTTCACCAACAACCGGTGCGGGACCTTCGTCAAGCAGTGAGCCGGAGGACCCGGACGCGCTTGCGCGCATTCCGGAACGAGTTCGAGGAGCAGTTCGTGATCATGGTCCGACGAGTGGGCGCTGCAGTCCTGGCCGTCGCTGCCTTCGCCGTCTGGTTTCTCCTGGCCCCCGACGAGCCCGTGATCCAGGCCCCGACACCCGTGAGCGACCGCAGCAGCGAGATCGACGCAGCGCTCTCCGCGTACGAGCTGAACAATGCCCGGACCCAGGGAGCCCCCCAGCAGGCGGTGGTGAACGGCTGGCTGGCCAAGGACCTGCTGACGACCATGGCCGAGCAGCAGAACGAGGCGCTCACCCGCGAAGCGGTGCCGCCGCCCGTGTTCACGAGCGACGACCGGATCCCTGCCCTGGCGGGCTTGCTCGTGCTCGGCCTCGCCCTGGCTCTCGTCACGTCGGAGCCGCGGACCGCGGACGCCGACCCGGACGCCGGCGTCCCCCGGGCGCAGCATGACCGCGAGCTCGCCGCCTGGACGCCGGAGAAGGGTTAGACCCCGGCAGGAGCCAGCCTCGCCGGTCGCCTTGACGCCGGCCCAGTGCTGTCCGGGATGCGTCTACCGGACTACGCGTCCGGGGACAGGTCGGACTCGTCGTCGTCCGGCTGCCGCCAGAAGGGCGCCACCACGATGCCGACCGCGCCCGGGCCGACGTGCGCCCCGATCGCGGGCCCGAGCTCGCTGACGTGCAGCTCCCGCAGGGACGGCAGGCGGTCCCGGAGTTCCGTGGCCAGCCGCTCGGCGCGCTCGGCAGCGGCGAGGTGGTGCACCGCCACCGAGACGGGTCCCGGGCCGGCCGCCTCCACGGCCCGCTGGACGAGCCGGTTCAGGGCACGGGCGGTGGTCCGGACCTTCTCCAGCGGGACCACCCGACCGTCCAGGACGTGGAGCACCGGCTTGACGGCGAGGGCCGAACCGAGGATCGCGGCTGCCGCTCCGATACGGCCACCTCGGCGCAGGTGCTCGAGGGTGTCGACGACGAACATCGTCCGGGTCGCGGCCGCCATCTCCCGAGCTGTCCGCGCCACCGCGGCGGCCCCCGCCCCGGCGGCGGCGGAGCGGGCGGCCGCGAGCACCGCGAAGCCGTTGCCCATCGCCGCCGACCGCGAGTCCACGACCGTCACGATGTGCTCGCCGACCTGCGAGGCCGCCAGCCGCGCCGCGTCCCAGGTGCCGGACAGCTCGGAGGACAGATGGATGGACACGAGGCTGTCGGCCCCCGCGTCCAGCGCGCGACGGTAGGCCGCGACGAAGTCGCCCGGCGTCGGCCGGGAGGTGGAGACCGTCTGCCCACGGGCCGACAGCACGCGCGCCACGTCGTCGGGCCCGATGTCCTGGCCCTCGCGGCCCGAACGGCCGGCCAGCACCACGTACAGCGGAACGACGTGGATGCCGTAGCCCTCGACCAGATCCGGGGGGAGATATGCCGCCGAATCGGTGATGACGGCGACGGACACCCGGCGAGGTTAGCGCCCGCCTCCGGGACCCCAGCGATCGCGAGGACAGGCGGCGTCGGGTCAGAGAACGGCGTCGGCGTCCGCGGCGGGCACCCGATCAGCGCCCTCGGGCCGGCCGCCCGCCGACGACGACGCGGGCGCCGGCTCCCTCGCCCCGTCGACCCGGCCGTCCGAGGCGGGCACGGCCGAGACGTTGTGCCGCAGCAGACGCCAGCGCCCGCCCTGGGTGACGAGCTCGCTCCACGCACAGTTGTCCAGCGCACCGAACGCTCGACGGTGCTCGGGGCCGAGGCCGAGGAGGCGTTCGAGGAGGCGCCCGGCTGTCCCGCCGTGCGTGACGACGACCGCCACCGATGCCTCCGGCAGGTCCACCAGGGCCGCCAGCGCGCGCTCGGCAACGGCGGCGGACTCCTCGCCGCCGCGGCCCAGCACGGGCCGGCCGGCGATCCAGTCCGCGTACTGGTCCGGGTACCGCTCGGCCACCTCGGCGCGGGTCAGTCCCTCCCAGCAGCCCATGCCGTGCTCCCGCAGCCGGCGGTCCAGGCGCAGCGGCACGCCCAGCAGGCCGGTGAGCACCCTCGCGGTCTGCACCGTGCGATCGAGGTCGCTGGAGACGACGACCGAGCTCTCCGGGTCGAGCCCGGCAGTGACGGCGAGGCGGGCCGCCGCGACCGCGGCCTCCCGATGCCCGTCAGCGTCGAGCGGCGGGTCGAGCTGGCCCTGGAAGCGGCCGGCAGCGTTCCACTCGGTCCGGCCGTGCCGCCACAGCACCAGCCGCGGCACCGGGAGCACGGGCAGGGTGGAGCTGGTCACGGTCCGGCCGTCTCCTCGGCGGACGGGACGGCATCGGCGGTTGCGGGGCCACGGTCGGTGAACGGGATGGTCGGGCAGTCCTTCCACAGGCGCTCGAGGGCGTAGTACGCGCGCTCCTCCGCATGCTGCACGTGCACGACCACGTCGACGAAGTCGAGCAGGACCCAGCGGGCCTCGGCGAGACCCTCACGCCGGACCGGCTTGATGCCGTGCCCGCGCAGGCGTTCCTCCACCTCGTCGACGATGGCCTGCACCTGGCGTTCGCTGGGTGCCGCGGCCAGGACGAAGGCGTCGGTGATGGCAAGACGGTCGCTCACGTCGACGATGGAGACGTCCGTGGCGAGCTTGTCCGCAGCCGCCTGAGCGGCGAGCAGCGCGGTTTCCCGCGCCTCGGCCGAGGCGGTCATCGGGGTACCTCCTGGAGATGGGTGTCGGGCGGTCGGTGGTCGGGTGCCCGGGCGGGCCCGCGGGTGCCACCGCGGTAGAGCCCGCGCTTCTCGATGTACTGGACGACGCCGTCGGGCACGAGGTACCAGACCGGCATCCCCCTCCCGACCCGCTCGCGGCAGTCGGTGGAGCTGATCGCCATCGCGGGCACCTCCACCAGACTGACCACGCCCTCCGGCAGGTGCGAGTCGGCGAGATGGAAACCCGGTCGGGTCACGCCGATGAAGTGGGCCAAGTCGAACAGCTGGGCGTTGTCCCGCCAGCTGACGATCTGGGCCAGCGCGTCGGCGCCCGTGATGAAGAACAGCTCGGCCTCCGGGCGCAGCCGCCGGAGATCGGTGAGCGTGTCGATCGTGTAGGTCGGGCCGCCCCGGTCGACGTCCACCCGGCTGACGGAGAACCGCGGGTTGGACGCCGTGGCGATCACCGTCATGAGGTAGCGGTCCTCGGGAGGGCTGACCTCCCGCTCGGTCTTCTGCCACGGCTGACCGGTCGGCACGAAGACGACCTCGTCGAGGCCGAACAGCCCGGCGACCTCGCTCGCGGCGACCAGGTGACCGTGGTGGATGGGATCGAACGTCCCGCCCATCACGCCGACCCGGCCACCTGCCATCGCCGGAGCCTATCGGTGCCGGCCGGAGCCGGTCCGTGAGGACCGGCTCCGGCCGGCAGATCCGGGTACCCCCGACCCTGAGCCGGGCCGACCCCATCCGGCGACCGGCTCCCCCGTGCAGCCGGTCGCACCCCGTCCGCGGCATTGCGGAGGCGGAGCTGATGCGGGAAGGAATGCCAGCACCGCCATGACAACGGCATGGAACGAGTTCGGTTACGGCTCAGCCCCGAAACTTGCGAAAAAGAGGTCCCACCGGCCCCCCGGGCAACAGAACGGCGCGTCCGGCGGCGCCGGCCGGGCGGATCCACGCGCGGACGACCGCCGGAGCGCCCTGTCGAGGAAGCGCCCTGTCGAGGAAGCGCCCTGTCGAGGAAGCGCCCTGTCGACGAAGCGCCCTGTCGACGAAGCGCCGTGTCGACACCGGATTCCCGTGTCGACACCGGAAGCGAGCCGGTCAGCCGCTCACAGCGTGGTGACGAAGTCGGCGAGCTGGGCCGCGTTGCGGCACTCGACCATGTCCATCACCTCGCCGTACCGATCGGCCGCCGAGTCGCCGCTCCCCCACATCCGCCGCGGCTCGGGATTGAGCCAGTGCGCCGACCGCGACCGCCGGACCAGGTCGGCGAGGACCGGCAGGCCCGCCGGCCGGTAGTTCGTCCGACCGTCACCGAGCACGAGCAGCGACGTCTTCGGGCCGATCGCCGAGGCCCACCGGTCGGCGAACACCTCGAAGGCGGTGCCGTAGTCGCTGTGCCCGTCGAAGCCGACGACGTCGGCCTCCCGGCCGATCCGCGCCACGGCGTCGACGACGTCGGCGCCGGGCCGGAAGAAGCGGGTGACCTCGTCGGTGGTGTCGACGAACGCGAACGCCCGCACGCCGGTGAAGTGCTCGCGCAGCGCCTGCGTGAGCATGAGGGTGAAGTGGCTGAACCCGGCCACCGAGCCGCTCACGTCGCAGAGCACGACCAGCTCCGGCTTGTGCACCTTCCGCGGCCGGTGGTGGGTCACCACCGGCACCCCACCCGTGCCCAGCGACGCCCGCACCGTCTTGCGGAAGTCGAGCCGGCCCTCGCGTCCGAGCCGCCGGCGGGCGGACAGGCGCACCGCGAGCCGGCGGGCGAGCGGCGCCACGGCCCGCCGCAGCTCCGCGAGGTCCGAGGCCTGGGCACGGAGGAAGTCCACCTGGTCGGCCAGCGGCCGGATCGCGTTCTTGGCGACCTTCTCCCGCCCCTTCTCCGCGGCCGTCCGCCGGCGCACCTCGGCCTCGATCGCGGCCCGGAACGCGGTCAGCCGCTCCCGCACGGTCTGCCGGGCCACCTGCTCGGCCAGCCCGCCGCGGTCGCCCTCAGCGAGCAGCCCCGCGAGCAACTGCGCGACCAGCGTGTCCGGCGACAGCGCCCGCAGCACGCGGTAGCTGAAGAACGACTGCCCGGACGGCGAGGGCTGACCCCGGCCCAGCCGGTCGACCGCCTCGCGCGCGAACCTCCGCAGCGCCTCCGGGTCTCCGTCCATCAGCAGGCGGAGCAGCTGCGCGCGCATGAGCTCGGACAGGTCGGCGTCGTCGGACCCCGGCACGTCCAGCGTCGAGCTCCGCCGTTCCGCCGCCTCGCCGGCGTCGCCGTCGTCCGACGACGCCGCCGGCCGGTCCGACAACGGCCACCACAGGTCGAACAGGACGTCGTACGTCGGTCGCTGCGCGGCCCGCTGCAGCAGCACCGCCGCCAGCCCGTGCCGCAACTGCTCCCGCTCCAGCAGGTCGACGACGGTGAGGATCTCCGCGGCGTCCACGGCCTGGCTGATCCCGACCGGGATGCCGGCCTCCCGCACCGCGCGGACGAACCCGTCGAGGTGCCCGGCCAGTCCGCCGGTGGCAGCAGCCGAGGCGGTCATCAGTTGAGCCGGAGCTCGGCCGCGGCGCGGACCTGGTCGCTGGCGTGCTTGAGGACGACGCCGAGGGTCGACCGCATCGCCGGCTCGTCGAGCGTGTCCAGGCCCAGCTCCAGCAGGGTCTGCGCCCAGTCGAGGGTCTCGGAGATGGACGGTGACTTCTTCAGCTCCAGCGCACGCAACGCCCGCACCGTCCGGACCAGCTGGTCGGCCAGGCCCGGCGCGAGGTCGGGCACCCGGGACAGCACGATCTCCCGCTCCCGCTCGGCCGACGGGTAGTCCAGCGCCAGGTACAGGCAGCGCCGCTTCAGCGCCTCGGACAGCTCACGGGTGGCGTTCGAGGTGAGCACCACCATGGGACGGCGCTCAGCGGTGATCGTACCGAGCTCGGGGATGGTCACCTGGAAGTCCGACAGCACCTCCAGCAGCAGACCCTCGACCTCGACGTCGGCCTTGTCGGTCTCGTCGACGAGCAGCACGGTCGGGTCGGTGCGCCGGATCGCCGTCAGCAGCGGGCGGGAGAGCAGGAACTCCTCGCCGAAGATGTCGTCGTGGACGGTGTCCCAGTCCGCGCCGTCGGTCCCCTGCGACGCCTGGATCCGCAGCAGCTGCTTCTTGTAGTTCCACTCGTAGAGCGCCCGCGCCTCGTCCAGGCCCTCGTAGCACTGCAGCCGGATCAGCTCCGAACCCGTCGCCGTCGCCAACGCCTTGGCCAGCTCCGTCTTGCCCGTGCCGGCCGGCCCCTCGACCAGCAGGGGCTTGGCGAGCCGGTCGGCGAGGAAGACCGTCGTGGCGATCTGGGCGTCGGGCAGGTACCCGGCGGTCGACAGCCGCTTGCTGACGTCCGCGACCGAGGAGAACTGCGGGGACTGCGACGGCGGGCGGGGCAATGCGGCTCCTCGTACAGGGCGGGGTCAGCGGGTGTGACCGTTGCCGGTCACGACGTACGTCGTGGAGGTCAGCTCGGGCAGGCCGAGGGGCCCGCGCGCATGCAGCTTCTGGGTGGAGATGCCGATCTCGGCGCCGAAACCGAACTCGCCACCGTCGGTGAACCGGGTCGAGGCGTTGACCAGCACGGCGGCCGCGTCGACACCGGCGGTGAAGTCGGCGATCGCGGTCGCGGAGTCGGTGACGATCGCCTCGCTGTGGCCGCTCCCCCACCGCGCGATGTGCTCCAGCGCGGCCGGCAGGTCATCGACCACGCGCACGGCCATGTCCATCGACAGGTACTCCGTCGCCCAGTCCTCATCGGTCGCCGGGACGACGGCGTCGTGCGCGGACCGCGAGGCGTCGTCCCCGTGCAGGGTCACGCCCGCGTCGGCCAGGGCGGCGAGCAGCCGGGGCAGGAAGGGGACGTCGCGGTGCACGAGCAGCGTCTCGGCGGAGTTGCACACGCTCACGCGGTGGGTCTTGGAGTTGAGCACGATCGCCTCGGCCATCGCGGGGTCGGCGGAGGCGTCGACGTAGACGTGGCAGTTGCCGACCCCGGTCTCGATCACCGGCACGGTCGCCTCGCGC
This sequence comes from Blastococcus sp. CT_GayMR19, assembly GCF_004570385.1. Lineage (GTDB taxonomy): Bacteria > Actinomycetota > Actinomycetes > Mycobacteriales > Geodermatophilaceae > Blastococcus_B. The sequence continues at coordinate 483,109 of NZ_SPQL01000001.1, forward strand.
ACGACCCGCTCGATCAGCGACGCCCCACCTCGTGGGATGACGACGTCGACCACGCCGCGGGCGCCCAGCAGCTCCCCCACCGATGCGCGGTCGGCCGGCAGCAGCTCGACGAAGCCCTCCGGCAGGCCGGCCTTCGTCCCCGCCTCGGTCAGGACGGCGACCAGGGCGGTGTTGGTGCCGAACGCCGACGCCGAGCCCCGCAGCAGCGCCGCGTTCCCGCTCTTCAGGCACAGCCCGGTCGCGTCGACGGTGACGTTGGGCCGGGCCTCGTAGACGATCCCCACGACGCCCATCGGCACCCGCACCTGGCGCAGCTGCAGGCCGGTGGCCAGCCGGGAGCCGCGGACGACGTCGCCCACCGGGTCGGGCAGGGCGATCAGCTGGCGGAGCGCCTCGGCAACCCCGGCCACGCGGGCGGCGTCCAGGCGGAGCCGGTCGAGCACGGACTCGGGCGTTCCCGCGGCAGCGGCGGCCTCGACGTCGGCGGCGTTGGCGGCCAGCACCTCCTCGGTGCGCTCGACCAGCGCGTCGGCCATCGCCGCGAGTGCGGCGTCCTTGGTGTCGGTGGGCAGGGTGCGCAGCACCCGGGCGGCCGCCCGCGCGCGCAGCGCGGCGGCACCGATCAGCGGCAGGTCTGCGACGTCGGACACGTCCGCGAGGGTACGCGGGCGGACGGGCTCGTCCCGAGCCTCCGCGACGGACGGGACCCGGTCAGGCGTAAGGATCGGTGATCTCCCGCAGCCGCTCGAGCGCCGCTCGCAGCTGGCCGGCGGCCTTCGCACCGAGGTACGCGGTCCACTCCGCCTCGACCTCGGCTTCCACCTTCCGCGCCAGCGCGACGACAGCCTCCCCGCGGCCGGCCATCTGCACGAGGCGCGCGCGTGCGTCGGTCGGGTCGGGCACGCGGCGGACGTACCCGGCCCGCTCCAGCTGGTCGACCAGGTGACCAGCGGTCTGCTTGGTGACCAGCGCCTGCTCGGCGAGGTCGGTGAGCCGGGTGCCGTGAGGGCCGATACGCGCGGCGATGCGGCCCTGGGCGGGGGTGATGTCGTCGAAGCCGGCCGCGGCCAGGGCCGCGAACAGGCGGGTCTCCATGGCCCTGGACGGGTAGAAGCACAGCAGGCCCAGGTTCTGTCGCTCCGCCGGATCCTCGGTCACGTGACCCCTTGACGATGGTCAGATGCTCTGACGAAAATAGTCAGTGCATCTTACCAATCGCGGAGAGACGTCATGGACCTCGACGACGTATGGCCGAGCATCGACGCCGAGCGGGCCGACCTGGCCGATCTCATCGACGACCTCTCCCCCGCCGAGTGGGAGGCGCCCTCGTTGTGCGCCGCCTGGCGGGTGGGCGACGTCGCCGCCCACCTGACGCTGGCGCACATGGGCTACCGCGCGGCCGTCGTCGCCGCCGTACGGGCGCGGGGAAGTTTCGACGGGATGATCCGGGACACCGCCCTCCGCGCCGCATCCCTGCCACCCGCGGAGTACGCCCGGCGACTCCGCGCGATGGTCGGCTCCCGGCGTACGGCACCGTTCCTCACGCCGATGGAGCCGCTCATCGACGTACTGGTCCACGGCCAGGACATCGCGGTCCCGTTGGGCCGGACCCGGCCGATGCCCACCGCAGCCGCGGCCGCGGCCGCGCAGCGAGCGTGGGACGTGGGGTTCCCCTTCCGCGCCCGCAAACGGCTGGCCGGCGTCCGGCTGGCCGCCACGGACGCCGACTGGACGGTCGGCTCGGGAGCGCCGATCGAGGGCCCGATCTCCGCGCTCCTGCTCCTGGTCACCGGTCGCGACGCCGCACTGGACGAGCTGACCGGCGAGGGCGTCGGTGCCCTGGCCGGCGGGACCAACGAATCGAGGAGGCAGAGATGACGTGGGGTCTGATCACGGACGTCGCGGCCCCGGCCCAGGTCTACGACGCGATGCACGCGCGCCTGTTGGACCTCACGGGCGGCAAGGCCGACGGCCTGCTGGTCCACCTGGCGCGAGCCACGGAGACCGGCTTCCAGATCGTCGACGTGTGGGAGTCGAAGGACCGGTTCGAGCGATACCAGACGGAACTCATCGGGCCACTGCTCGCGGAGCTGACCGGCGCCGACGGACCAGCCAGCGAGGCCCCGGTCGTCAGGGAGTTCGACGTGCGCGGTCTCGTCGTCCCTGCGGCCGGGATCGCGGTCTGACCCCGGCCGTCAGCGCGAGCGCAGCGCCCGAAGCGCGGACTTGCGGGCGTCGCCGGTCAGCCGGTCGAGGAAGACCTTGCCGTCGAGGTGGTCCACCTCGTGCTGCAGGCACCGCGCCATGAGGCCCTCGCCCTCGAGCCGCAGGGGCTTGCCCTCCACGTCGAAGCCCTCGACGACCGCATGGTTCGCGCGCACCGTCGGCGCCCAGATACCGGGCACCGACAGGCAGCCCTCGTCGCCGTCCTGGATCTCCTCCGACAGCTCGACGACCACCGGGTTGACCATGTGGCCGATGACGCCGTCGATGTTGTAGGAGAACGCCCGCACGCTGACCCCGATCTGCGGGGCGGCCAGGCCGGCCCGCCCGGGGTGGTCGACGGTCTCGACGAGGTCGCGCACCAGGGCGGCCAGCCAGCCGTCGAAGACGCGCACCTCGTCGGCGGGGGTGCGAAGCACCGGGTCACCGAGCTCCCGGATCGGGCGGATCGTCACGCGGTGCAGTCTCTCAGCCGTCGGTCCGGGACCTGACCAGCACCATCTCGTCGCGGTGCACGACCTCGCGGCGGTACTCCGCGGGGAGGTCCCCGGTCTTGCGGCCGAGCAGGGCCGGCATCTCCCGCGCGTCGTAGGCCACCAGCCCGCGGGCGACGACGGCGCCGTCCGGGCCCACGAGCTCGACCGGGTCGTCCGCCAGGAAGTCACCCACCACGCCGGTGATGCCCGCCGCCAGCAGCGACGCGTTCCGCTCGAGGACCGCCCGGACCGCGCCGTCGTCCAGCAGCAGCCGGCCGCGGGGGTCGCTGGCGTAGCCGAGCCAGAACTGCCGGGCGCTGGGCCGCCGACCCGTGGCCGGGAACAGGGTGCCGACCGCCTCGCCGGCCAGCGCCGCGGCCGCCTGCGCCGTCGAGGTGACGACGACGGGGACGCCGGCGTGCGAGGCGATCAGCGCCGCCTCGACCTTGGTCGCCATCCCGCCGGTGCCGACCCCGTTGCGGCGGGCCGAGCCGAGCGAGATCGCACCCAGGTCGGCGGGCCCGTGCACCGTGTCGACCAGCCGGGCGGGGCCGGTACGCGGATCGCCGTCGTAGACGCCGTCGACGTCGGAGAGCAGGACGAGGGCGTCGGCCCGCGCCACGTGCGCGACCAGCGCGGCCAGGCGGTCGTTGTCGCCGAAGCGGATCTCCTCGGTGGCCACCGTGTCGTTCTCGTTGACCACCGGCAGCACGCCGAGGGTCAGCAGCCGCTCCACCGTCTGGCGGGCGTTGCGGTAATGGCTGCGCCGGGTGAGGTCGTCGGCCGTGAGCAGCACCTGCCCGACGGTGACCCCGTGCCGGGCGAACGCGTCGGCGTAGGTCTGCACCAGCCGCAGCTGCCCGACGCTGGCGGCGGCCTGCGCGGTGGCGAGATCGCGGGGCCGGCCCTCGATCCCCAGCGGCGCCAGGCCCGCGGCGATCGCCCCGGAGGAGACCAGCACGACCTCGCGGCCGGCGGAGCGTTCCGCGCCCAGGACGTCGACCAGCGCCGACAGCCGCGCGGCGTCCAGGCCCCCGGGCAGCGTGGTGAGCGAGGACGACCCGACCTTCACCACGACCCGGCGCGCGCCGGCGATCTGCGGGCGGGCCGCGCCGGAGGAGGCGACCCCGGTCACTGCGCGTCGTCCGGGAGGTCCTCGTCCGTCCACCCGGACTCGCTGAGCTCGTAGGGGATGCGGCGCTCGCGCTTGGCGGCCAGCCGCTCCTCGGCCCGGACCCGGTGGGCCGGCTCCAGCCGGTTGTCCGTACCCCGGCCGCCGAGACCGGCGGACTCCTCCGCGGTGAGGGTGCCGGCCGGCAGGGTCGGCACGAAGTCGAAAGTCACGCCGCCGATGGTGACCGCGTCGCCCTCGACGGCACCGGCCTTGGCCAGCTGCTCCTCGACCCCGAGACGGTTGAGCCGGTCGGCGAGGAAGCCGACGGCCTCGTCGTTGCTGAAGTCGGTCTGCCGGACCCAGCGCTCCGGCCGGACGCCGCGGACGACGAAGCCGTCCGTGTACTCGGTGTCCCGCTCGACCGTGAAGCCGGAGTCGTCGACGGCGCGCGGGGTGATCGTCACCCGGACCGACTCCATCGGCGGCAGGCTCGCGCGGTGCTCCTCGACGGCGCGGCCGAGGCCGTAGCCGAGCTCGGTCAGCCCCTCGCCGGTGGCGGCGCTTATCGCGAAGACCTCGAGACCACGCTCCTCCAGCGAATCGCGCACGAGATCGACCAGCTCCCGGGCGTCCGGGACGTCGATCTTGTTGAGGACGGCGATCCGCAGCCGGCCGACCAGGTCGAGCTCGTCGCCGCCGTACTCGGCCAGCTCGTGCTCCAGCGCCTCGATGTCGGTCTCCGGGTCGCGGCCGGGCTCCATCGTCGCCATGTCGACGACGTGCACCAGGACCGCGCAGCGCTCGACGTGGCGGAGGAACTGCACGCCCAGGCCCTTGCCGGTGGACGCGCCGGGGATCAGCCCCGGGACGTCGGCCATCGTGTACGTGACGTCGCCCGACCGGATCACGCCGAGGTTCGGGACGAGCGTGGTGAACGGGTAGTCGGCGATCTTCGGCCGCGCCGCGGACATGGCCGCGATCAGCGAGGACTTACCGGCCGACGGGAAGCCGACGAGGCCGACGTCGGCGATGCTCTTGAGCTCGATGACGGCGTCGAAGGCCTCGCCTGGTTCCCCGAGCAGGGCGAAGCCGGGAGCCTTCCGCCGGGAGTTGGCCAGCGCGGCGTTGCCGAGCCCGCCCTTGCCGCCCTGCGCCAGCACCACGCGGGTTCCGGCGCCGACGAGGTCGGCGATGACCCGGCCGTCGGGCGTGCTGACGACCGTTCCCGCGGGCACCCGGAGGACGCGGTCCTCACCACGGGCGCCGCTGCGGTTGCTGCCCTCGCCCGGCTGGCCGTTGCCGGCCTTCTGGTGCGGGCGGTGGTGGAAGTCCAGCAGCGTGTGCACGTTGGGGTCCACCTCGAGGACGACGTCGCCGCCGTTCCCGCCGTTGCCCCCGTCGGGCCCACCCAGCGGCTTGTACTTCTCCCGATGGACCGAGGACACACCGTGCCCGCCGTTGCCGGCGGCCACGTGCACCGTCACCCGATCGACGAAAGCGGCCATCTCCGCCGCCTCCTAGCTGTTACGCGGTTGACAAAGCCAGCGAGCGCACGAGCCCGAAGGCCCGTGCGCTCGGATGGCGGACGTGCGGGTGATCAGGCCTCGACGGCGCTGATGGAGACGGTCTTGCGTCCCCGTCGCATACCGAAGGTCACTGCACCGGCGTCGAGCGCGAACAGCGTGTCGTCGCTGCCACGGCCGACCCCGAGACCCGGGTGGAAGTGGGTGCCGCGCTGGCGCACGATGATCTCGCCGGCCTTCACGACCTGACCGCCGAAACGCTTCACGCCGAGGCGCTGGGCGTTGGAGTCGCGACCGTTGCGGGACGACGAGGCGCCCTTCTTGTGTGCCATGTCGGCGTCAGCCCTTCGAGATGTCGCGGACCACGACGTCGGTCAGGGGCTGACGGTGCCCCTGCCGCTTGTGGTAGCCGGTCTTGTTCTTGAACTTGTGGATGTGGATCTTCGGGCCCTTGCCGTGGCCGACGATCTCGCCGGTCACGGTGACCTTCGCCAGCGCGGCGGCGTCACTGGTGACGGTCTCGCCGTCGACCAGCAGGATCGCCGGGAGGGCGACCGTGTCGCCCGCCGCACCGGCGAGCCGGTTGATCGTGAACGTGTCGCCCACGGCAACCTTGTGCTGGCTGCCACCGGCCTTCACCACTGCGTACACCACTGACTCCTCGATCGCTTCTTCGTGTCCTGCGCGCACGACCGGAGCGGGCGCCGGGTGCTGGACGGGCTGCGGACGCCGGACCCGGCAGCACCTGACGGTGCGCGGCCGGTGGCGAGGCAACCCGGCCAGCGTACCCGAGCGGCGCGCAGCCGGTCGACACGGCCCGGTCGGGCGACGGTCTGCGTCCGGGGTTCCGGACGCACTGTTCAGACGGGCGGGCCCGCCGGACGGCTGGCGGCCCGACGACGGCGCGGTCGGCCTGTGGCCGGGATCTCCTCGGGGACGCCGGCCGGCTCGACCGGCCCCGTCTCGAGGACGGCCATCTCGCTCGCGACGGGCTCGGACGAGGACCCGTCGGGCGCCGGCACGATCGTCATGGTGTTGCTCTCCACCGGCGTCTGCGCGGCCGGCGGGAGGTCCTCGGAGGTGTCCTCGGGCCGGTAGTCGGCCACCTCGTCCGCCCCGGCGGTCTCGTCGCCGGTCCCCGCGGCCGGAACGCCGTCGAGCACGGCGGCGTCCTCCGCGGCGCGCTCCTCACCGGACTGGCCCCGGCCGCGCCGCCCACGGTTGCGCCGGCCCCCGGTGCGGGCGGCGTCGCCGTCGCCGGTCTCCGCCGGTCCGGTTGCGTCCTCGCCGGCTTCCTGACCCGCGTCCATGACGTCGCCCTTCGCCTCGACCCTGCCCGCATCGTCCCTGGCACCGTCCCGGGAGCCGGACCGGTCGCGACCTCTCGCCCCGCCGCCGCTGCCGGAGCTCCCGCTCCCCGAGCTCGTGCCGCCGTTGCCGCCGGAACGGCGCTTCTCGTCGACCGGGTCGGTGGAGACGATCACGCCGCGGCCGCGGCAGTGGTCGCAGGGCTCGGAGAAGACCTCGAGCAGGCCCTGGCCGACCCGCTTGCGGGTCATCTGCACCAGGCCCAGCGAGGTGACCTCGGCGACCTGGTGCTTGGTGCGGTCGCGGCCCAGGCACTCGGTGAGCCGCCGCAGGACGAGGTCCCGGTTGCTCTCGAGCACCATGTCGATGAAGTCGATGACGATGATGCCGCCGACGTCGCGCAGCCGGAGCTGGCGGACGATCTCCTCGGCCGCCTCCATGTTGTTCCGCGTGACGGTCTGCTCCAGGTTGCCGCCCGAGCCCACGAACTTGCCGGTGTTGACGTCGACGACGGTCATCGCCTCGGTGCGGTCGATGACCAGCGAGCCACCCGAGGGCAGCCACACCTTGCGGTCGAGCGCCTTGGCCAGCTGCTCGTCGACGCGCAGGTTGTGGAAGACGTCGCCCTCGCCGGTGAACCGGGTCAGCCGCCCGGTGAGCTCGGGCGAGACGTGCGCGACGTAGGCCTCGACGGTGTCCCAGGCGTCGTCGCCCTGGACGACGAGCTCCTTGAAGTCCTCGTTGAAGACGTCGCGGATGACGCGGATCGCCAGGTCGGGCTCGCCGTAGAGCAGGGTCGGCGCGTTCGACGTCGACTCGGCCTTCTTCTGGATGACCTCCCACTGCGCGGTCAGCCGGTTGACGTCGCGGGTGAGCTCCTCCTCCGAGGCGCCCTCCGCGGCGGTCCGGATGATGACGCCGGCGTCCTCGGGGACGATCTTCTTCAGGATGTCCTTGAGCCGCTGCCGCTCGGTGTCGGGCAGCTTGCGGCTGATGCCGGTCATCGACCCGCCGGGCACGTAGACCAGGAACCGGCCGGGCAGGTTGATCTGCTGGGTGAGCCGGGCGCCCTTGTGGCCGATCGGGTCCTTCGTCACCTGCACGAGGACCTTGTCGCCGGACTTGAGCGCCGTCTCGATCGAGCGCGACTTGCCGGACAGGCCGGCCGCGTCCCAGTTGACCTCGCCGGCGTAGAGGACGGCGTTGCGCCCCTTGCCGACGTCGACGAAGGCCGCCTCCATCGAGGGCAGCACGTTCTGCACGCGGCCGAGGTAGACGTTGCCGGCGAAGGACGTCGCCGACGCCTGGGTCACGTAGTGCTCGACCAGGACGTCGTCCTCGAGGACGGCGATCTGCGTGCGCTCGCCCCGCTGGCGGATGACCATCTTGCGGTCGACCGCCTCGCGGCGGGCCAGGAACTCGCTCTCGGTCAGGATCGGCGCGCGGCGGCGGCCGGTGTCCCGGCCGTCCCGGCGGCGCTGGCGCTTCGCCTCGAGGCGCGTGGAGCCCGCGACGCCGCGGACGTCGTCGTCGCTGGTGGTCCGGCCGTTGCGACCGGCCCGCTCGGGCCGGTCGTCGTCGTCGACCTCCTCGCCGGCGGCGTCCGCGCTGCCGGCACTGCCACCGCGGCGACGGCGGCGGCGACGGCGCCGCGTGCTCGACGCGGACTCCTCGTCGGTGTCGCCGGACTCCTCGGCGTCCTCGTCGTCGCCCTCGGTCTCGGCGAGCTCGTCGGAGCTCTCGTCCTCGCCCTCGGCGGCGTCCTCGCCGGTCCGGCCACGACCGCGGCCACGGCGGCCACGCCGCCGGCGACGGCTGCCCGCGCCCGTCTCGTCCTCGGTGTCCTCGTCGGTGATGTCGACGATGTCCTCGGCGTCGTCCTCCGTGATCTCCGCGACGTCGGGCTCGTCGGCGGGACCGCGCCGCGACCGGCTGCGCCGGGAACGGCTGCGGCCGGTGCTCGGCTCGGGGAGGTCGTCGCGGTCCTCGGTGGGCGTCGCCTCGGCGTCGAGGGCCTCGTCGCCGGCGCCGTCGGCCTCCACCGTCTCGGCCGGACGGCGGCCGCGACGGCGGGGCGGGGGCGGGGCGTCGGTCTCCGACGGGGCGACGAACGTGATGAACGCCGGGGCGGGGGCCGGCGGAGCGGACTCGGCGGCCTCGACCGGCTCGGCAGCGAAGGACGGCCGCGTGGCACGGCGCCGGGGGCGCGCGACGACCGCGGTCGGCTCCGGGGAGCTGAAGGCGGTGGCGAAGCGAGGAAGCTCGGGCTCGGCCTCCGCTTCCGGCTCGGCCTCCGCTTCCGGCTGGGCCTCCGCTTCCGGCTCGGGCTCGGGCTCCGGCTCGGGCTCCGCTTCCGTCTCGAGCTCTGGGTCGGCCTCGTCGTCGGGGGCCGCGAGTTCGTCGGCGTGGCCCTCCGGAGTCCCGGGGGTCTCCGCCGCGGTCTCGGTCTCCGCGGCGGTCTCGGGCTCCGCGGCGCTCCCGCTGCCCGGGGTTCCTGCGCCGGTCTCGTCGGTGGTGGTGTCGTTGTCGTCGGCCACGAGGGTCGTCTCCTCAAGGCTCCCGGGCGCCGATCGGATGACTGGCGACCGCGCAGGAGCACGGGTTGGGCGGGACGGGCCGCCGCACGGGGTACGGCGGTGGTGGCTCGTCCTGCTGAAGTCTGGTGGGCCGTCCCCCGGGCGGTGGTTGCCGCGGCCGGGAGCCGGAGTGCTGGTGGTGCCGCACCCGATGGAGCCTGGATGCGCGGTGCCTGGATGCGTCGTGCCGGGTCTTCGGTGGTGCTGGTCCTTCGGGAGCTGGGTCGTGGGTCGCGCGGTGGTCTGCGTCGTCCGGGCCGGCTGGTCCGGAGCGGTGCGTCACGTCTGGCAGCCGTGCCGCTCGACGGCGCGAGGCCTCCGGGTCCACCCAGGTCAGATCGTCGCGTGCTCCCCCTGGCAGCGGGTGCGCGCCGCACGGTCAGGCCCGAGCGGATCGGCCACGGTCCCGGTGTCGTCGAGCCGGCCCTGCGCCGCACGCACGGCCCGTGGGGGCAACGGCGGGCGCAGGTCGGCGACGGCAGTCAGGGCGGCCAACACGTCGTCCGGTCGTACGGCGGGCGTTCCCTGCCGGACGACCATGTGCAGTATGGCACAACCTGCCTCTTCGACCGCGAACGCGCTGGTGACCGACGCGCGCGCATCGATGTCCCGGAGGCCGTTCTTGGTGCGCTTGGCGACGGTCACGACGTCCCGCGAGAGGAACTCCGCCAGCGCCGGCTCCAGTTCCGCGAGTGCCACCCCGGGCAGCTCCACGCGCCACACCGACGTGTCGATCCGGTCGGCCAGCGAGCCGGTCCCCTCCAGCGCCTCCACGCACTCGACGACGGCGAGGTCCTCCGGCAGGGCGGCGTCCAGGGCGGCCCGCACCGCTTCGGGGTCGCACCGGACGCTCAGCCCGATCTCCAGGTACTCGGCCTCGCTGGCCGACCCGGTCGGCGCGGCACCGAGGTAGGAGATCTTGGGATGGGGGCTGAACCCGGCCGAGAACGCCATCGGCACCTGGGCCCGGCGCAGCGCGCGCTCGAGCGTGCGGGCCAGGTCGCGGTGGGACGCGAACCGGAGCCGGCCGCGCTTGGCGTACCGGATGCGCAGCTTCTGGACGGTCGGCGGCGGGGGCGGGCCCTCGGGCTGACGGGCCATCAGACGACGGTGAGCGGGATCAGACTGCGGCCGGTGGGGCCTATCTGGATCTCGGTGCCCATGGTCGGGCAGACGCCGCAGTCGTAGCAGGGCGTCCACCGGCAGTCGGCGACCTCCTCCTCGTTCAGCGCCTCCTGCCAGTCGTCCCAGAGGAACTCCTTGTCCAGGCCGGAGTCGAGGTGGTCCCACGGGAGGATCTCGTGCTCGGTGCGCTCCCGGGTGGTGAACCAGTCGAGGTCGACGCCGAAGGGGGCCAGCTCCTCGGCGGCCGCCGTCGTCCAGCGGTCGAAGGAGAAGTGCTCGCTCCAGCCGTCGAACTTCCCGCCCTCGCGCCAGACGCGCTCGATGACCCGGCCGACGCGGCGGTCGCCCCGGGAGAGCAGGCCTTCGATCACGCCGGGCTTGCCGTCGTGGTAGCGCAGGCCGATGGACTTGCCGATCCGCCGGTCGGCGTTGATCGCCTGCCGCAGGATGCGCAGCCGGTGGTCGATCGTGTCGGCGCTGGCCTGACCCGCCCACTGGAACGGGGTGTGCGGCTTGGGCACGAAGCCACCGATGGAGACGGTGCAGCGGACGTCCTTCTGGCCGCTGGCCTCCCGGCCGGCCCGGATGACCTCGACGGCCAGCTCGGCGATCTCCAGCACGTCCTCGTCGGTCTCGGTGGGCAGACCGCACATGAAGTACAGCTTCACCTGGCGCCAGCCGTTGGCGTAGGCGGTGGTGACCGTCCGGACGAGGTCCTCCTTGGACACCGTCTTGTTGATCACGCGTCGGATCCGCTCGCTGCCGCCCTCGGGCGCGAAGGTCAGGCCGGAGCGCCGTCCGTTCCGGGAGAGCTCGTTGGCCAGGGTGACGTTGAAGGCGTCGACCCGGGTGCTCGGCAGGGAGAGGCTGGTGTTGGTGCCCTCGTACCGGTCGGCGAGCTCCTTGGCCAGCTGGCCGATCTCGGAGTGGTCGGCGCTGGACAGCGACAGCAGCCCGACCTCCTCGTAGCCGGTCGCCTTGAGCCCCTGCTCCACCATCGAGCCGATGCCGGTGATCGTCCGCTCGCGCACCGGGCGGGTGATCATCCCGGCCTGGCAGAAGCGGCAGCCCCGGGTGCAGCCACGGAAGATCTCCACGCTCATCCGCTCGTGCACGCTCTCCGCCAGCGGCACGATCGGCGTCTTCGGGTAGGGCCACTCGTCGAGGTCCATGACGGTGCGCTTGCCGACCTTGACCGGGACGTCGTCGCGCGTCCGCGTGACCGCGGCGATCGCGCCGTCCGCGGCGTAGGAGACGGCGTAGAAGGACGGCACGTAGACGCCGTCCACCCGCGCCAGGCGGGCGAGGAGCTCGACGCGGCCGCCGGGGCGCCCCTGGGCCTTCCACGCCTTGACGACGTCGGTGATGTCGCCGACCACCTGCTCGCCGTCACCGAGGACGGCTGCGTCGACGAAGTCGGATACGGGCTCGGGGTTGAAGGCCGCGTGCCCACCGGCGACGACGACGGGGTGGGTCTCGTCGCGGTCGACGGCGTGCAGCGGGACGCCGGCGAGGTCGAGCGCCTCGAGCAGGTTGGTGTAACCGAGCTCGGTGGCGAAGCTGACGCCGAGCAGGTCGAAGTCCTTCACCGCGCGGTGGCCGTCGACGGTGAACTGGGGGACGCCGTTCTCGCGCATGAGGGCGGCGAGGTCGGGCCAGACGGCGTACGTGCGCTCGGCCAGGGCGTCGGGGCGCTCGTTGAGCACCTCGTACAGGATCATCAGGCCCTGGTTGGGCAGGCCCACCTCGTAGGCGTCGGGATACATCAGCGCCCAGTGCACGGCGGCGCCGTCCCATGGCTTGACCTGGGAGTTCAGTTCACCGCCGACGTACTGGATCGGCTTCTGGATCTGAGCCAGCAGCGGTTCGAGGCGGGGGTAGAGAGTCTCACCAGTCATGACCGGTCCAGGGTAGCCGCCCCTCGTGAACCGGTTACCCGCGCGATCCGAGGGGCCAAGATGGCCATCTCGGCCCCTCGGGTGGATCAGCCCAGGTCGGGGAAGAAGAGCTTGACCTCGCGCTCGGCGGACTCGTCGGAGTCGGAGCCGTGCACGATGTTGTTCTGCACCTCGAGGGCGAAGTCGCCGCGGATCGTGCCGGGGGCGGCCTTCACCGGGTCGGTCGCGCCGGCCAGCGCGCGGAACGCCTCGACGGCGCGCGGGCCCTCGGCCACCAGCGCGAGCAGCGGCCCGCCGGTGATGAACTCGACGAGGGAGCCGAAGAACGGCCGCTCGCGGTGCTCGGCGTAGTGGGTCTCGGCGGTCTCGCGGTCGAGGGTGCGCAGCTCGGCGGCGACCAGGCGCAGGCCCTTGGCCTCCAGCCGCGAGATCACCTCGCCGACCAGGCCGCGGGCGACGCCATCAGGCTTGACGAGAATCAGGGTGCGATCGGTCACGGGGCGGCAGCCTACGTGGCGGCCGGGCCGGCGCTCCCGCCGTCGCCGGGAGCCGGTACTCCGAAGGGCGAGCCGAGCAGTTCCTTGCGCACCTGCAGCAGGTACAGCCAGATCAGCGCGAAGGCGCCCGCGACGAACCACATCACGCTGTTGAACAGGCCGGTGAGCAGCAGCGGCACCTGCAGCGCGGTGCCCACCAGCACGCCGGGCGGACGGCGCTGGATCCCCGACGCCAGGATCAGGACGACGGCGAGCGCGAGCAGGTAGGTGAGCCGGGCACCGCTGAGTCCACCCTCGGCCTGCGCGATCCCGCGGGGGACGAACAGGGTGGCGATGCCCTCGAGCACCAGGAGGCCGGCGGCGACCCCGCCCAGCGCCCGGCCGGCCCGCACCGGGTCGGGCGCGGTCATGTCCGCCGTCCCGCGAGCAGGGTGCGCGCCTCCCCCGCCGTGATCACGCTGCCGGTCACCAGCACGCCCGAACCGCCGAGGGCGTCGTCGGGACCGGCCTCGGCCAGCTCGATCGCCTCACCGATCGCGTCGGCCAGCTGCGGGGAGACGCTGACCCGGTCGGCCCCGAAGACGTCGACGGCCAGGGCACCCAGCTCGTCGGCGGGCATGGCGCGGGGCGAGCTGTTCTGGGTGACGACGACCTCGGCGCAGACGTCCTCGAGCGCGGCCAGCATCCCGGCGACGTCCTTGCCGCGGACGCAGCCGACGACGCCGACCAGCCGGGTGAAGTCGAACGACTCCTTGAGCGCGTCCACGCTGGCCGCCATGCCGGCCGGGTTGTGCGCGGCGTCGACGAGCACCGTCGGGCTGGTGCGGACCCGCTCCAGGCGGCCGGGCGAGCGGACGGCGGCGAACGCCGCGCGGACGGTCTCCTGCTCGATCGGCCCGGTCGCGGCACCCGCGCCGAGGAACGCCTCGACGGCGGCCAGGGCCGTGACCGCGTTCTGCGCCTGATGCGCGCCGAACAGGGGCAGGAAGACCTCCTCGTACTCGCCGCCCAGACCCTGCAGCCGCACCTGCTGACCGCCGACGGCGACCCGCCGCTCCAGGACGCCGAACTCGGTGCCCTCCCGGGCCACCACGGCCTCCACCTCGACCGCCCGGCGGACCAGCGCGTCGAGGGCGCCCGGCTGCTGGTGGGCGAGCACCGCGATGGCCTCGGTCTTGATGATCCCGGCCTTCTCCCCCGCGATCGTGGCGACGTCGGGACCGAGGTACTCGGCGTGGTCGAGGTCGACCGGCGTCACGACGGCGACCCGCGCGTCGGCCACGTTGGTCGCGTCCCACGTCCCGCCCATGCCCACCTCGATCACGGCGACGTCGACCGGAGCGTCGGCGAACAGCGCGTAGGCCATGCCCACCATGACCTCGAAGAAGCTCATCGGGACGTCGCTGCCCGCGTCGACCATCTGCACGTACGGCGCGATGTCGGCGTAGGTCTCGACGAACCGCTCCGCGCTCACCGGCTCGCCGTCCAGGACGATCCGCTCCCGCATCGACTCCAGGTGCGGGCTGGTGAACCGGCCCACCCGGAGCCCGAAGCCGCGCAGCAGCTCGTCGACCATCCGCGCCGTCGTCGTCTTGCCGTTGGTGCCGGCCACCTGGATGACCGGCATCGCGCGGTGGGGGGAACCGAGCAGGTCGACCAGGGCGTGGATGCGGGTGAGGGACGGCTCGACCCGGCTCTCCGGCCAGCGGGCGAGCAGCTCACCCTCGACCCGGGCCAGTTCACCGGTGCTGCTGCTGCTCATCCTCGTCAGGATGCCAGCCGGGACACTGGACCGACCCCGCGCCCCGGTCCGCTCCTCGCTCGATGCTCCCCGGGCTGTGGTCAGTCGTGACACCTGGCTGGCTCCGCGCCCCGGTCCGCTCCTCGCTCGTTCCTCGCTGCGATGCTCCCGGGGCTGTCGTCAGCCGCAGGGTTCCTAGGATGAGGCACATGGTTCCCGACACCGCGACCCCGGCCACCCCTGCCCTGGGAGCGACCGTCGGCGTACCCGAGAAGCCCTCGCTGGACGGGCTCGAGGAGAAGTGGGTCGACCGCTGGGCGGCCGACGACACCTATGCCTTCGACCGGGCGGCCGCTCTCGCCGGGCCGCGCGAGCAGATCTACTCGATCGACACTCCCCCGCCAACGGCCAGCGGCTCCCTGCACGTGGGGCACGTCTTCAGCTACACCCACACCGACTTCGTCGCCCGCTACCAGCGGATGCGCGGCAGGCACGTCTTCTACCCGATGGGCTGGGACGACAACGGCCTCCCGACGGAGCGGCGGGTGCAGAACTACTACGGCGTCCGGTGCGACCCGTCGCTGCACTACGACCCGTCGTTCGAGCCGCCGGCGAACCCGGGCAAGGACCAGGTGCCCATCTCGCGGCGCAACTTCGTCGAGCTGTGCATGCGCCTGACCGGCGAGGACGAGGCCGAGTACGAGAAGCTCTGGCGCCGCGTCGCGCTCTCCGTCGACTGGTCGGACGTCTACCGGACCATCTCGGAGTCCTCCCGCGCCACGGCGCAGCGGATGTTCCTGCACAACCTGGCCCGCGGCGAGGCCTACGCCCAGGAGGCGCCGACCCTCTGGGACATCACGTTCCGGACCGCCGTCGCCCAGGCGGAGCTCGAGGACCGCGAGCGCCCCGGCGCCTACCACCGGATCTCCTTCTCCGGCCCCGACGGCCCGGTGTTCATCGAGACCACCCGGCCCGAGCTGCTCCCGGCCTGCGTGGCACTCGTCGCGCACCCGGACGACGAGCGCTACCAGCCGCTGTTCGGCAAGACGGTCCGGACGCCGCTGTTCGGCGTCGAGGTGCCGGTCGTCGCCCATCGCCTCGCGGAGCCGGACAAGGGCTCGGGCATCGCGATGATCTGCACCTTCGGCGACCTCAACGACGTCACGTGGTGGCGGGAGCTGCAGCTGCCCACCCGCCCGATCGTGGGCTGGGACGGCCGGATCCTCGCCGATCCGCCGCCGGGGGTGCCTGCCTCGCCCTACGACGAGATCGCCGGCAAGACGATGTTCAGCGCCCAGGCCCGCACCGTGGAGCTGCTGCGCGAGTCCGGCGACCTGCACGGCGAGCCGCGGCAGATCACCCACCAGGTGAAGTTCTTCGAGAAGGGCGAGCGCCCGCTCGAGATCGTCACCACGCGGCAGTGGTACATCCGCAACGGCGGCCGGGACGCCGACCTGCGGGCCGCCCTGATCGAGCGCGGCCGGGAGATCCAGTGGGTCCCCGAGCACATGCGGCACCGGTACGAGAACTGGGTCGAGGGGCTCAACGGCGACTGGCTGATCAGCCGCCAGCGCTTCTTCGGGGTGCCGTTCCCGGTCTGGTACCGCCTGGACGCCGAGGGCGAGCCGGACTACACCTCGCCGATCCTCGCGGCCGAGGAGTCGCTGCCGGTCGACCCGTCGTCCGACGTCCCGGACGGGTTCTCGGAGGACCAGCGCGGCATCCCGGGCGGGTTCATGGCGGACCCCGACGTCATGGACACCTGGGCGACGTCGTCGCTGTCCCCGCAGGTGGCCTCCGGGTGGGACACCGACCCGGAGCTTTTCGCCAAGGTCTTCCCGATGGACCAGCGCCCGCAGGCCCACGACATCATCCGCACCTGGCTGTTCTCCACCGTGGTCCGCGCGCACTTCGAGCACGGCGCGGTGCCCTGGACGCACGCCACGATCTCCGGCTTCGTGGTCGACCCCGACCGCAAGAAGATGTCGAAGTCGAAGGGCAACGCGACCACGCCGATCGACGTCCTGGAGCGGTACGGCACCGACGCCGTCCGCTGGCGTGCGGCAGGCGCCCGGCCAGGGGCGGACTCGCCCTTCGACGAGGCGCAGATGAAGGTCGGCCGGCGGCTGGCGATGAAGGTCCTCAACGTCGGCAAGTTCGTGCTGGGGCTGGGCGCCTCGGCGGATCTTCCGGCCGACCGCGTCACCGAGGCGATCGACCGCGGGCTGCTCGCGTCGCTGGCTGTGGTGGTCGACGAGGCCACGGCGGCGTTCGAGTCCTTCAACTACACCCGCGCGCTCGAGGTGGCCGAATCGTTCTTCTGGTCGTTCTGCGACGACTACGTCGAGCTGGTGAAGTCGCGGGCCTACGGCTCCGGCCCGGCCGCCGAGTCGGCCCAGGCGACGCTGGCCCTGGCGCTGTCGGTGCAGCTGCGGCTGTTCGCCCCGGTGCTGCCGTTCGTCACCGAGGAGGTCTGGTCGTGGTGGCAGGCCGGGTCGGTGCACCGCGCCGCGTGGCCGGTCGTCTCCGAGCTGCCAGCCGGCGGCGACCCAGCGGTGGTGACGGCGGCCGCCGAGGCGCTGGCCGGGGTGCGCAAGGCCAAGTCGGACGCCAAGCAGTCGATGCGGGCCGACGTCGAGACGGCGACCGTGACCGCCCCCGCCGAGCAGGTGGCGCTGGTGGAGGCCGCCCGCTCCGACCTGGTGGACGCCGGCCGCATCGCGACGCTCTCGATCGTCGCCGGCACCGGCCCGCTGACCGTGGACGTCGTCCTGGCCCCGCTCCCGGACGCCTGACCCGCGTCGATCCTCCTGCGGGCGTCGGAGCGTTGTCCTTGAGTCGGACATTCCCGGCGGTGAAACGTCCGGTGCAGGGACAACGCTTGTCGGCTGTCCACAGCCTTCGTCGTCGTGGCCGCACGACAACGGCGCCGCCGCGCAGGATCTGCGCGTGCACGACCTCCTCGCACTCCTCGGCCCCTCCCGTACCTCGTCCACGGCTGCCCTGTCGACGGAGGTCGATCCCCGGACGGTGACCCGATGGCTCGCGTCCGGGCGGCTGGTGCGGCTGCATCCCGGCTGGGTCACCGTCCCGGACTCGCCGACGACTGGACGGTCCGGGCCCACGCCGCGACCGGCTATGCCGGTGGGCCGCTGAGCCATATGAGTGCGTTGGCCGTCCACGGAGTCGTCGACAACGAGGTCACCCGGCTCAACGTGACCGTCGCGTCGCCTTCACGGGTCAGGACGTCACGCTGGTTGCGCGTGCATCGCAGCCGGAATCCGTTCGTGGTCGTCCGGGCACGGGGACTGCCGGCGACGACGATTGCGCGCTCGCTCGTGGACACGTGGGGCGACGCTCACCGCTCGCGGGCCATGCGCGGATTCGACGCTGTCGCACGTGAGGCCTTCCTTCGGGCCACGCGCGAACGGCGGGTACGTGTCGTCGAACTGCACGCTGAACTGGAGATGCGACCCGAGCTCCCGGGACGCGCCGCACTGGTCGAACTGCTGGGGTTGATCGGCTCGGGCGCGCAGAGCGAGCTGGAGATCTTCGCCGTCCGTCACGTGCTCGCCGTCCCGGGATTGCCCCCGGCACGACAGCAGCACCGGGTGCTGCTCCCCGACGGCCCGGTGTTCCTCGACGCGGCCTGGCCCGAGGTCAAGCTCGCGATCGAGCTGGACGGTGCGGCATTCCACGGAAGCCAGGAGGCACGCGAACGCGACCTGCGCCGGGATGCCGCCCTCGCGGCCATGGGCTGGCTCGTGATCCGCTTCAGCTATCGACGAGTGACCCGCGATCCGACCGCGTGCCGCGCTCAGATCGCTGCCGCCTACCGGAGCCGGCTGAGCGATGTCGCTATGCCGGACATTTCACCGCCCGGAATGTCCGGTGCAGGGACAACGGTCGCACGCTGAGCAGCCCACCAACGCGAACGAGCCCGCCCCCCGCAGGGGACGGGCTCGTTCGGGAGGGACTAGGCGGACTTCTCGCGGGGGGCCCGGGTGGGCTTGCGCGGGACGATCGTCGGGTTCACGTGCTCGAGGACGACCTCCTTCGTGATGACGACGGAGCCGACGTCCTCACGGCTGGGGATGTCGTACATCACCGACTGGAGCACCTCCTCCATGATCGCGCGGAGCCCACGGGCGCCGGTGCCGCGGAGGATGGCCTGGTCGGCGATCGCCTCGAGCGCGTCGTCGGTGAACTCGAGCTCCACGCCGTCGAGCTCGAAGAGCTTCCGGTACTGACGCACCAGGGCGTTCTTCGGCTCGGTGAGGATGTTGATCAGCGCCTCACGGTCGAGCTTCTGCACGCTGGTGATCACCGGCAGACGGCCGATGAACTCGGGGATCATCCCGAACTTCAGCAGGTCCTCGGGCATGACCTCGGCGAAGGCGTTGGCCTCCGCGATCTCGGCCTTGCCGCGGATCTCGGCACCGAAGCCGATGCCCTGCTTGCTGGTGCGCTGCTCTATGACCTTCTCCAGGCCGGCGAAGGCGCCACCCACGATGAACAGCACGTTCGTCGTGTCGATCTGGATGAACTCCTGGTGCGGGTGCTTGCGGCCACCCTGCGGGGGAACCGACGCCGTCGTCCCCTCGAGGATCTTCAGCAGCGCCTGCTGGACGCCCTCACCGGAGACGTCGCGGGTGATCGACGGGTTCTCGCTCTTGCGGGCAATCTTGTCGACCTCGTCGATGTAGATGATCCCGGTCTCGGCCCGCTTGACGTCGTAGTCCGCCGCCTGGATGAGCTTGAGCAGGATGTTCTCGACGTCCTCACCGACGTAGCCGGCCTCGGTGAGCGCGGTGGCGTCGGCGATGGCGAAGGGCACGTTGAGCATGCGGGCGAGGGTCTGGGCCAGGTGCGTCTTGCCGCAGCCGGTCGGGCCCATCAGCAGGATGTTGGACTTGGCCAGCTCCACCGACTCGTCGCGGGAGCCACTGGCCGCGCCGGCCTGGATGCGCTTGTAGTGGTTGTAGACGGCGACCGACAGGGTTCGCTTGGCCTTGTCCTGGCCGATGACGTACTGCTCGAGGAAGTCGTGGATCTCCTTGGGCTTCGGCAGCTCGTCGAACTTGAGGTCCGAGGACTCCGAGAGCTCCTCCTCGATGATCTCGTTGCAGAGATCGATGCACTCGTCGCAGATGTAGACCCCGGGGCCCGCGATGAGCTTCTTGACCTGCTTCTGGCTCTTCCCGCAGAACGAGCACTTGAGCAGGTCACCGCTCTCACCGATTCGTGCCACCTGCTGACCTCCACCTGTGAAGCGCGGGCCCTGGTCTCAGGAGCCTGCGGTTGATTCTGGCTGCTCTGCCCCTGATCGGCCTCATGTTTCGGGCTGCAATTCGGGCGGCCCTGCGAGGCATTCCTCCCGGCGTTCGTGGCCGGGGATCGGGCTCTCGAAGACCGTAACCCTCGCCACCGACGTCCCCGGGCAGTGACTCACCCGGTTCTGCCGACCGTCCCACTTCTGTCCCGCTGGTGCCCCGCGCCCCTCGGACGACTGCGCTCCTCGTGACCGCGAGACGACCGACGGTACGGGCCGAGGACGCGACACGCGCGCCCTCGGCCCACTCCGTCAGACCGCCGGGAGCGCGTTCAGCTTCCGGCTCTGGATGACCTCGTCGACGATGCCGTACTCCTTGCACTCCTGGGCGGTGAGGATCTTGTCCCGCTCGATGTCGGTGCGGACCTGCGCCACGGTCTGCCCCGTGTGCCGCGCCAGGATCTCCTCCATCTGCGAGCGCACCCGCTGGATCTCGGCGGCGTGGATCTCCAGGTCCGAGACCTGACCGCCGGACTCGCCCGAGGGCTGGTGGATCAGCACCCGCGAGTACGGCAGCGCCAGCCGCTTGCCCGGTGTGCCGGCCGCGAGCAGGACGGCGGCGGCCGAGGCGGCCTGGCCCATGCAGACGGTCTGGATGTCGGGGCGGACGAACATCATCGTGTCGTAGATGGCCATGAGCGACGTGAACGAGCCGCCGGGCGAGTTGATGTAGATCGTGATGTCACGGTCGGGGTCGGTGGACTCCAGCGTGATCAGCTGGGCCATGACGTCGTTGGCCGAGGCGTCGTCGATCTGCACGCCGAGGAAGATGATCCGTTCCTCGAAGAGCTTGTTGTAGGGGTTGGACTCCTTCATGCCGTAGCTCGTGCGCTCCACGAAGGAAGGCAGGATGTAGCGGCTGGAGGGCATCTGGAAGCTCATCGTCTGTTCTCCGAACCGTCAGTTGTCGGTGACCGGGTTGGTGCTGTCGGTCATGGCGGCGCGGCTGACCACGTGGTCGACGAAGCCGTACTCCAGGGCCTCCTTCGCCGTGAACCAGCGGTCACGGTCGGAGTCCTTCTCGATCTGCTCCACCGGCTGACCGGTGTGCTGCGCCTGCAGCTCGTTGAGCTCCTGCTTGGTGCGGCGGAACAGGTCGGCCTGGATGGCGATGTCCGAGGCGGTGCCCCCGACGCCGGCCGACGGCTGGTGCATCATGATCCGCGCGTGCGGCAGGGCGTACCGCTTGCCGCTGGTGCCGGCGGTGAGCAGGAACTGCCCCATCGAGGCGGCCAGCCCCATGCCGTAGGTGGCGACGTCGCAGTCGATGAACTGCATCGTGTCGTAGATCGCCATGCCCGCGGTGACCGAGCCACCGGGCGAGTTGATGTAGAGGTGGATGTCGCGCTTCGGGTCCTCGGCGGACAGCAGGAGCATCTGAGCGGCCAGCTGGTTGGCGATGACGTCGTCGACCTGGCTGCCCAGGAAGATGATCCGCTCGCGCAGCAGGCGCTCGTAGACCGAGTCGCCGAGGTTCATCATCCCCCCGGCGCCGCGCAGCACGGGCGCGCTCGCCAGGTTCGGGTCGAGGGTGCTCACGGGTGGAATGACCTCCGTAGGACTGTCGATGCAGTCGGTCTCGGTGGGCGAATGAGTCGGTGGTGCGGGCCAGAGCGGCGCCCCGGGAAGCGGTACCCCCCGGCGGTCGCCTGAGTCCTGTCGACCCTAACGCGCACCTCCGACGTCGCAGTCCTCCTCGGGGCGGTGTTCGCCGACGGCGCAGCAGAACGCCCCGAAACGACAGCGCCGCCCCGTCCCGGATCGGGAGGGGGCGGCGTCGTCGGGCTCGCCGGCGTCAGCCGTCGGCGCCCTCCTGGACCTCGACGTCGGCGACCTTGGCCGGTGCGGCGTCGTCGTCGGCGGCCGCGGCCGGCGCCTGGACCGTCTTCGGGCGCAGCGCCTCGAGGTCGACGACGTTGCCCGATGCGTCGGTGATCGTCGTCTCCTCGAGCAGCTTCGCGAGGGTCTTCGTGCGGCGGACGTCGGCCACGAACTCGGCGATGTTGCCGCCCTGCTGCAGCTGCTGGGCGTACTGCTCCGGGCTCATCCGGCTGCGCTGGGCCTGGGCCATGATCTGCGCGGAGAGGTCCTCGTTGTCGACGGTGACCTCACGGGCGTCGGCGATCGCATCCAGGATGAACTGGGTGCGCACCGCCTCCTCGACCGTCTTGCGCTGCTCGGCCTCGTAGGCCTCGCGGTCCTCGGTGCCGGCGATCTTGAGGTAGCTGTCCCAGTCCATGCCGGCCTGCTGCAGCTCCTGCTCGAAGGCGCGGTTGCGCCACTCGATCTCGCGCTCCACCAGCTTCTCGGGCACCGGCACCTCGACGACCTCGAGCAGGTGCTCGACCAGCTTGTCGCGGGCCTGCGCCCCCTGCTGGAGCGTCTTGGTGCGGGCCAGCCGGGTGCGGACGTCGTCGCGCAGCTCGGCCAGGGTGTCGAACTCGCTCGCCGTGGAGGCGAACTCGTCGTCCAGCTCCGGCAGGTCCTTGGTCTTGACCGAGCGGACCGTGACGGTGACGTCGGCGGACTCGCCGGCGTTCGGCCCGGAGAGCAGGGCCGTCGAGAAGGTCTTCGACTCCTCGGCGGACAGCCCGCGGACGGCGTCGTCCAGGCCCTCCATCAGGTTGCCCGAACCGACCTCGTAGGACATGCCGGTCGTCGAGCCGTCCTCGAGGACCTCGCCGTTCAGCTTGGCCTCGAGGTCGATCGAGACGAAGTCGCCGTCCTGCGCCGCGCGCTCGACGCCGGTGAGCATCGCGAAGCGCTCGCGCATGACGTCGACCTGCTTGTCGATGTCCTCGTCGGCGACCTCGACGTCCTCGACCGTGACGGCGAGGTTCTCCAGCGGCGGGAGCTCCACCTGCGGGGCGACGTCGACCTCGGCGGTGAAGGCGAGGGTGTCGTTGTCGTCGAGGCGGGTGACCTCGATGTCGGGCTGGCCCAGGACGCGGACCTGGTTCTCGCGGACGACCTCGGAGTAGACCTCCGGGATGGCGTGCTGGACGACCTGCTCCAGGACGACGGGGCGGCCGATCCGCTGGTCGAGCACGCGGTTGGGCACCTTGCCGGGGCGGAAGCCAGGCACGCGCACCTGCTTGCCGAGCTCCTTGTAGACCTCACCGAAGGCGTGGTCCAGGTCCCCCCAGGGCACCTCGATCGCCATCCGGACCCGTGTGGGGCCGAGTTCCTCGATGGTGCTCTTCACAGCGGCAGTGCTCCTCGATCGCAGGCGGGGGGTGGGGCGCGTCCAGGGGGTGGACGGCGCCGGATCGCCCCCGAGTCTAGAGACGTCGGGCGCGCCGCCGCCGTGGCGGGCGGAGCAGCCCTGGACATGCAGGGCGGAGGCGACCGCATTCCACCGGCTGACCGGTGACGAAGGGACCGAGCCGGCCGAGGAGGCCCGGGGCTGCTGACGGTGCTCACCGGCCGGAGCCCCGGGTCCACCGCCGGCCGGACGGACTCTCCACCGCCGAGGTGCGCGTCCTCCCGCGCCGACCGATCCACTCTCGCTGCGTGCCTCCGGCGATCTTGACGAGCAGAGTGACCCACGACACAGTCGCCGGCATGACCGACACGAGCCAGGCGCCGCCGTCCCAGCACGCCCGGCAGGAAGGCCGGCTGGGTGACCCGACCATCGAGCTGCGAAACGACCCCCGGCTGCACCCGCGGCTGTTGGCCGCGCTGGCCGCGTTCGGTCTCGACGGACACGCGGCGGGCCCGTCCATCGATCGGAGCGCGCCGCCGGAGGCACTCGCCGAGTTCGTCGGCCAGGTGCACGCAGGATTCGAGGGGCTGTACGCGGCCCTGCCCAACGAATGGCCCGACGAGGCGCCGTCCGGCGTCACCCACCGGACCGAGACGGTGCAGGGCGTGGACGGCAACGAGATCCCGCTGCACATCTACCGACCGGCCGGGGCGGACGGACCGCTGCCGGGCACCGTCTACATCCACGGCGGGGGGATGACGATCCTCGACGCGCACAACCGCGTGCACCGGCAGTGGAGCGAGGACCTCGCCGCGTCCGGGATGGTCGTGGTGACCGTGGGCTTCCGCAACGCGTGGACCCCGGACGGAGCGAAGCCGTTCCCGGCCGGGTTGAACGACTGCAGCACCGCCCTGGACTGGATCCACGAGCACCGCGACGAACTGGGCATGACGACGCTGGTGCTGCAGGGGGAATCCGGCGGCGCCAACCTCGTGCTCGCGACCGCGCTGAAGGCCAAGCGGGAAGGGCGCCTGGACCGGATCGACGGCGTCTACGCGATGGTGCCCTACATCAGCGGTGGCTACGGCTGGTACACCGACCGCAAGCTGCGGGAACTGCCGTCGATGGTGGAGAACGAAGGGCACTACCTCAACTGCGCGATGATGGACATGCTGGTCGCGGTCTACGACCCGACCGGCGAGAACGCCGAGAACCCGCTCTGCTGGCCGTACTTCGCCACCGAGGCCGACGTCGAGGGCATGCCGCCGCACGTCATCAGCGTCAACGAACTGGATCCGTTGCGGGACGAGGGGATCGCCTACTTCCGCTTGCTGCAGCGCGCCGGCGTCCCGGTGGTCGGGCGGGTGAACCTGGGTCTGACCCATGCCGCGGACATGTCGTTCCGTCAGGCGGTGATGGACGCGTACAAGGCGACGGTCCGCGACATCCGCGGCTTCGCAGGCAGCCTCTGACCGAACCTGACGTCGTGTGGCGGGCTGCGCCACCTACAGCGCTCACGGTCGGGGTGACAGGATTTGAACCTGCGGCCCCCTGCTCCCAAAGCAGGTGCGCTACCAAGCTGCGCCACACCCCGTGGCCGCCCGAGTCTAGGTCCAGGCCCGACCGGGGCGCGGGCGGATCTGCGGGCCTCTCGCGCAGGAGGCCCTGGCGGCACCCGCCGGTCCGCGCCAGGCTGACCGACGACGGGCAACCATGACGAGTTCTCAGGGGGACCTCATGCGCCGTCCACTCCGGCACGCCGCCGCGGCCGTCGTTCTCCTCCCTCCGCTGCTCCTCGCCTCCGCGGCGCCCGCCCTCGCGCACGACGAGCTCCCTGCCGCCTACCGGCTGCACGGTGACCCGGAGGGTTCGCTGTTCGAGGGCATCGCGGTGTCGCGCGACCGGGAGACCTTCTACGTCAGCGAGATCACCGGCGGGGAGATCCACCGCGGCGAGGTCGACGAGGCCGGGACGGAGGTCTGGCTCGACGCGGACGACGCCATCAGGGACGGCCGTCGCGCCGCCATCGGACTCGCCACCGACCACCGCGACCGGGTCTACGTCGCAGGTGGTGACAACGCGACCCAACCGGACGCTGCGGCCGACGATCCCGACTTCTGGGTCTACGACGAGGACGGCGAACTGCTGGCTTCCCTGCGCGTGCCCGCCGACGGTCCGGTGTTCCTCAACGACGTCGTCGTCGGCCCGGACGGCGCGGCGTACGTCACCGACTCGGTGACCCCGCAGATCTTCCGGATCGCCCGCGAGGACGGCGACTGGCAGGCCACGGTCTGGGCCGCGGCCGACGCGCCCGGGGCACCCGAGCCCGGAGAAGGATTCGGACTCAACGGCATCGAGGTCGGCCCCGACTGCCGGTCGGTGATCGTCGCGCAGAGCGACGTCGGCGCGCTGTGGCGCTACGACCTGGAGACGGCGGAACCGACCCGGATCGACGCCGGCGACGTCGACCTCACGTCCACCGACGGTCTCGTGGTGAAGGGCGACACGCTCGTCGCCGTCCGCAACTTCCCGCAGGTGCTCACCTACCTGCGGCTGGACGACGACGTCACGTCGGCGGAGTTGCTCGCCGAGGTGCCGACCGATCCCGACCGGGTGTTCACCACCGGGGACGTCGCCGAGCGGCGCCTGCTGCTGGTGGACAGCCAGTTCGACGAGGAGCCGCCCTCCCCCGACTCGGAGGTCGTGGCGCGGCCCTTCCGGCCCTGACGCCTCCCCAAGCCCGCTCGTCCTCGCCCCGTCGCCGTGGCCGCGGTCGTACGGCTCCGACCGCGCCTCGTGTCAGCTGTGGCCGATCCGAGCCACCCGCCCGGGCGGCGGCTCGGCGACGGCATCGGGGTGCAGCAGCCACGCCAGCGCCTCGACGCCCGAGACCAGCCCCGGACCGGGCTGGACGACGAGACGTGCGGAGTCGATCGCGACCAGTGGGATTTCTGGCAGCCGGGCTGCCACCGGGGAGCACTGCTCGAGGGCGGCGTCCAGCCCGAAGCCGCACGGCGCGACCACGACGACGTCGGCCGCGGGGAGGTCCGCCCACCGGGTGGCCACGCTGCGGCCGCCGGCCGCCCCACCGACCGGATCACCCCCGGCCCGGACGACCAGCTCCGGCACCCAGTGCCCCGCGAGGAACGGCGGATCGGTCCACTCCAGGACCAGTACCCGTGGCCTGGACCGGCCGGCCACGGCCCGCTCGACTGCGGACAACCGTGTCCGGAGCTCCGCGTTCAACGCCGTCGCCGCGTCTGCTGCGCCGGCGGCATTCCCGACGGCGGTGATGCAGTCCAGGACGTCGTCCAGCGAATGGGGGTCGAGCGAGAGCACAGCGGCGTCGGTGCCGATCGCCCTGCACGCCTCCTCCACCGTGCCGGCCGGGAGCGCGCACACGCGGCAGAGGTCCTGGGTGAGGATCAGGTCCGGCGCCAGGGCGACGAGGGCAGCGCGATCGAGCTCGTACATCGGGAGGCCGAGGGCGGTGCGTTGGCGCACCCACGCGTCGATCTCCTGCGGCGAGAGGTCCGGCGGAAGGGCGGTGTCGACGACGACAGGACAACGCTCCCGAGCGTCTCCGGCGCACTCGAAGGTGACGCCCACCAGCTCATCGGCGATGCCGAGCTCGCTCACGATCTCGGTGGCGGCGGGCAGGAGCGAGGCGATGCGCACCCGGTCACCGTAGGGCCGGGCGGCGGCAAAGATCCTCGCGAGGAGGAGGAGGCGGGGCGTCGGCTCCCGTTGTGGGGATCGCGGTACGACCGGCGAGGGTGGCGGCGGCGGTGGCCGTGCGCCACCTCGTGTCGTCCTCGAGGTGCTCGCCCACGTTGCCGGCGGTCCTGGCTGGAGACTCGGAGAGCCCCACCTGCCGAGACTCGACATGCGCGCGACCGACGTGCTGTCGCGCCCCGACGCAGCCCGGAATCGTCGGGCGCTACTCTCGACCCGGACCGAGGGTCCCGCGGAGCCATGATCCGGCGGGTCACTCACCGGGAGCGGCCGGGATCCCCCGACCTGTCCCACGTCCCGCGGGTGTAGCTCAATGGTAGAGCCCCAGCCTTCCAAGCTGGCCATGCCGGTTCGATCCCGGTCACCCGCTCCAGCGATGTCGCGGGAGTGGCGTCCACCAAGGTCTGTCGGGCGGTTCGCGCACGGTGACGGACCACAAGTGAGGCCGTTCGACGACCGATCCGGGTCGTTCGACCGTGGACGGCGGATTGATGCCTCGGCCACGATGTTCGCCATGGCCCAGAGTTCCGGGCGCTCTCTCGGCCTACATCCCTGTGCGGAGACATGCGGCTCCTGAACCGTGGAGGGACGGACAGTCGGTTTCCGCTGGGCCAGCGAAAGGGGTGGTCATACGCGCCCAGTCGTCCGCCTTGTTGGGCGGGTCCAGTCAGCGCAAGGCGTGAGGGCGGCGGGAAACCGGGTCCTCCTCACCCGAGAGGTGTCACCCGCGTGCCGCTGGTCCAAGGAGACATGTCCCTGTTGCCGCGATCGAGAGAGTGCGAGAGCCATGGCTGAGACGGAATCGACGGTCCGGAACTTGTCCGAAGACGGGTGCTGGGCGCTGCTCCGTACAACCAGCGTCGGCCGACTGGCCGTGTGCATGAACAACCAACCCGACATCTTCCCGATCAACTATGCGGTCGACCACGGAACCGTGGTCTTCCGCTCGGCGGCCGGCACCAAGATGTCCGCCGCATTGTCCGACTCCCTGGTCGGCCTCGAAGCTGACGGTTTCGACGCCGACAGCGCAGAGGCGTGGAGCGTCGTCATCACCGGACACGCCGAGGAGATCACCACAAGTCAGGCTTTGCTCGACACCGTCGAGCTAGCACTCTTCCCATGGCAGGCAGGAGACAAAGGACGCTTCGTGCGAATCGTTCCGACAACGACCAGCGGTCGGCGTTTCCCGGTCGCCGACCCGAGTGTGTGGCTGACGCCGCTTTCGGGTGTGAAGCGCGCGTCGATGGAATAGCGATCGCCCCGTGTTTGCACTGCCCAAAGGTGCCGCCGCGACCATCGGGATCCCCCGCCGCGACCCCCTACGCAGTAGTCCAGGCCGAGGGGTAGGCGACGATCCGAGGCGATCTCCTGGGCCACCGGCTGTCCAACCCGCCGGGCCGGCATGAGGTGCGCCCGGACCCAGCCCGCACGACGGTCAGTGCCAGGACGCTGAGCGTTGCCAGGCAGGCGTATCAGCAATGCGGGCCCCTGCCGTCTCGGCGAGGAGGTGCTGGCGACGGTTCAACAACCGCCGCCAACTGCAGGCCAGTCTTCCAACGGGCACAGCCCGATCCTCGCGCCCCGGCAAGCCGGGTAGAGGCATGCGGCCCGACGGCGCGGGCCATTGGTCGCTGGGTGTGCGTGCGGGTCGCCTCCACCAGTCCTTCTCAGGAGCGCGAGAGGACTTCTCCCCGCGGGTTGCAGGGCATCGGTCCCCGTGCGGCAACCGGCCATCGGGGTCAGGGTGAACCATGCCCGCACAACGCACCCCGGTGTCCCCTGAACTTCGTGTCGCACCGCAGCCGTCCAGCATCGGCACGCTCGACCGCGTCTCGTCGCCCGCGTCCGACAGCAGCCGCCCGACCGGTGGGCTCGCCGCCCTCGTGCAAGGTGCCCGCCGGACCTACGGCGTCGGCGCGACGACCGTAGTCGCCCTCGACGACGTGACGGTCGGCTTCGCGGCCGGTGAGTTCACCGCGATCATGGGCCCGTCGGGCTCCGGCAAGTCGACGCTGATGCACTGCATGGCCGGCCTCGACACGTTGACGTCCGGACAGCCTTCATCGGCGACACCGACCTGGCCACGCTGTCCGACCGGGACCTGACGGTCCTCCGCCGGGACCGCCTCGGTTTCGTCTTCCAGGCGTTCAACCTGCTCCCGACGCTGACTGCCGAGGAGAACATCACCTTGCCCGCCGACCTGGCGGGCCGGCCGGTTGACCGCGCGTGGTTCGACACCGTCGTCTCGACGTTGGGGCTGCAGGAAAGGCTCACCCACCGGCCTGCCCAGCTCTCCGGAGGCCAGCAGCAGCGGACTGCGGCAGCCCGTGCGCTCGTTTCCAGGCCCGAGGTCGTGTTCGCCGACGAGCCTTCCGGCGCCCTTGACTCGAAGGCCTCCGCCGAGCTGCTGCGCTTCCTCCGCTCGGTTGTCGACGGCCTGGGTCAGACCGTCGTCATGGTCACCCACGACCCGGTGGCTGCCGCCTACGCCGACCGCGTGGTCTTCCTCGTTGACGGCTCGGTCGTCGAGGAGCTCGCCGCGCCTACCCGCGACTCGGTCCTCGAGACGATGAAGCGGCTGGGCGACTGACGTGCTGCGCGTCTCGCTGAGGAACGTACTGGCGAACAAGCTCCGGCTGCTCCTCACCATCGCCGCGGTCACCGTCGGGCGTCGCCTTCGTCTCAGGCACCTTCGTGCTCTCGGACACGATGAGCGGGGCGTTCGACCAACTGTTCACCGGTCTGACTTCCGGCACCGACGTAGTCGTCAGGGGTCAGTCGGCCTACGCCACCGGCGCCGCCACCCAGGAGCAGCCGCGGCCGATCGACCAGGACCTGGTCGCCGACATCCAGCAGGTCCCTGGCGTGGCCGCCGCTGAAGGCGGGGTGACCGGGTTCGCGCTCATCCTCGATGCCGACGGTGTGCCCATTCAGCCCGGCGGCGCCCCCACCCTGGGATCGAGCGTGGGCGGTGACGACGGCCTCGCCGGCGCCCTCGGGTTCCGAGAGGGACGTGCTCCGGCCGACCCCGACGAGGTCGCGATCGACGCCGGCTCAGCCGAGAAGGCCGGGTACGAGGTCGGGGACTCCGTCGACATCGTGTTCCAGGACGGCCGCGACACCTTCACGGTGGTCGGCATCGTGGGCTTCGGGAAGACCGACAGCCTGGCCGGCGCCACCCTCGCCGGGTTCGACCTGCCGACCGCCCAGCAGCTGCTGGGGAAGGTCGGCGTGGTCGACGAGATCGACGCCCGAGCCGCCGACGGCACGAGCCCAGCCCAGCTGCGCGACGACATCGCCGCGGTGCTGCCCGACGACGTCGAGGCACGGACCGGCCAGCAGGTGGCCGACGAGAACTCGGCCGCCGTCCGCGACGGGACGGCCGTGTTCAGCCAGGTGCTGCTGATCTTCGCCGCAGTCTCGGTCCTCGTCGGGTCATTCGTCATCTGGAACACCTTCAGCGTGCTGGTCGCCCAGCGCCGACGCGAGGTGGCGCTGCTCCGCGCGGTCGGCGCTTCCCGGCGCCAGGTGCTCACCGGGATCATGGTCGAGGCCGGACTCATCGGGCTCGTGTCGGCCGGCGTCGGCCTGCTCGCAGGGGTGGGGCTCGCCGTCGGCATCCGCAGCCTGCTGAAGCTGATCGGCATCGAGGTGCCCACCACGTCCGCGGTGATCGAGCCGAGGACGATCGTCGCCGCGCTGCCGGTCGGCGTCGTCGTCACCATGGTCGCGGCGTTCGTCCCGGCCTGGACTGCCTCGAGGATGGCCCCGATCGAGGCACTGCGCGATGCGGCGCCGACCTCGGCCGGGATCGGCACTCGCCGTCGCATCGGGGGGTGGCTGCTGCTGGCCGCCGGGCTGGCGGGGCTGGCCGCGTGCGCCGTGGTGGGCAGTCAGCCCGTCCTCACCGCGCTGGCGACGCTGACCGCGTTCGCGGGACTCGTCACCGCCGGTCCGTCGCTGGCCGAGGGCATGGCCCGGCTGGCCGACCACGGGCGCCCCGGCGGCGGATGGCGGATGGCCGCCCGGAACATCGCCCGGGCGCCCCGCAGGGCGGCGGCCACCGCGCTGGCCCTGACCATCGGCCTCACCGTCGTCTGCGCCGTGGCGGTCACCGCGTCCTCGATGAAGGCGTCCGTAGCCGACTCGGTGACCGGGGGGAACCGGTCGGACTTCGCCCTCCAGCCTGCCGGGGCCGGCCTCGGGATCAGCCCGACCGCGGCCGATCTGGTCCGCGGCCTCGACGACATCGACACCGTCGAGGAGCTCCGGTACACCAGTGCGCTGGTACAGGGCGGCAGCAGGACCGTCGTCGGGGTGGACCCGGACGGGCTCGACCAGGTTGTGGACCTCGGTGTGCGGGACGGCACGCCGGCCGCGTTCACGCCCGGGACGATGCTCATGCGCGCCGAGGCGACCGAGGTGCTCGGCGTGGAAGTCGGCGACCCGGTGCGCCTCACCTTTCCGGAGACCGGCGAGCACACGGTCACCCTGGCGGGCACCTTCACGAATGACACGATCCTGGAAACGGACTACCTGATCCCCCTGGCGGACTTCGAGGACAACGTCACCTCTCGGCTGGACGGCGCTGTCCTGCTGACCATCCGGGACGGCGCCTCTTCCGCTGCCGTCGAGCGCAGCCTCACCCAGGCACTGGCGGAGTATCCGAACGTGACGATCAGCGATCCCGCGGAGCTGACCGCGGACGCGCAGGCCTCGGTGGACCAGCTGTCGGGCTCGTCACCGCGCTGCTCTTGCTCGCTGTCGTCGTCGCGGTGCTCGGCATCGTGAACACGCTGGTGCTCTCAGTCGTGGAGCGGACCCGGGAGTTGGGTCTGCTCCGGGCCGTGGGAGCGACCAGGAGCCAGATTCGGACGCTGGTCCGCCGGGAGTCCGTGCTGATGTCCTTGCTCGGGGCGGTCACCGGCATCGCGCTCGGCACGGTATCCGGCGTCGCGCTCAGCCGCGCGCTCCTGGACCAGGGCGTCACCCGGCTCGCCGTCCCGGCGGGAACGCTGACCCTCTACCTCGTCATCGCCGCACTTGTCGGGATCCTCGCCGCGGTCGGTCCGGCGCGGCGCGCCAGCCGGGTCGACATCCTTCGGGCCGTGACCACCGAGTGACACGGCCGGCCTCGTCGCGCAGTCGCGGCGACGATCCACCAGGTAGCGAAGTCAGCCAAGCCACGCCGGCGGCAGGAGCGACGCCGAGGCTGCCGCCACCCGCCAGGTCCGACAGTCCTGCACATCCGCTGCCTGCGGGCCTTCCGACCGGCCCACGCCGGGTGCAGCGTGGTCTGGCATGACGGCGGTGATCTCGGTGTCCGGTTTGGTCAAGTCCTTCGGGCGGACGCGCGCGCTGGACGGCCTGGACCTCGACGTCCGGGCCGGGGAGGTGCACGGCGTCCTGGGGCCGAACGGATCGGGCAAGTCCACGACCATCCGAGTGCTCCTCGGGCTGCTGCGCCCCGACCGCGGCGCGGTGACCCTGCTCGGTGGCGACCCCTGGCGTGACGCCGTCGCCCTCCACCGGCGATTGGCCTACGTGCCTGGGGATGTGGTGCTCCGGCCGACGATCAGCGGTGGGGAGGTCATCGACCTGCTCAGCCGGCTACGCGGTGGGGTGGCCCCGCGCCGACGGGCCGAGCTGCTTGAGCGCTTCGACCTGGATCCCCACAAGAAGGCGCGGACCTACTCCAAGGGGAACCGGCAGAAGGTCGCCCTGGTCGCCGCACTGGCCTCCGACGTCGAGCTCCTCGTGCTCGATGAGCCGACATCCGGCCTCGACCCGATCATGGAGGCCACCTTCCAGAGCTGCATCCAGGAGGTGCGCGCCCAGGGCCGCACCGTGCTGCTGTCGCCACATCCTCGCCGAGGCCGAGGCGCTCTGCGACAGGGTGAGCATCATCCGCAAGGGCCGGACGGTGCAGAGCGGCACGCTCGCTGAGCTCCGCCACCTGACGCGCACGTCGATTACCGCGGAGACCCGGGTCCCGCCGCGCGGGCTGGCTGACCTGCCTGGGGTGCACCACCTGCACATCGACGGCAGCCGGGTGACCTTCGACGTCGACAGCGCGCACCTGGATGGCGCAGTCCGGCACCTCACCGACGCCGGCCTCCGAACCCTGGCGAGTGCTCCACCGACGCTGGAGGCGTTGTTCCTCCGGCAGTACGGCGACGAGCTGGCCGCCGCCGGTGACATCGACCTCGCCGCGGCCCGACTCTGATGGCCAGTCCGACACTGGCCGGCACCGGTGCGCTGCTCCGGTTCGCCGTGCGCCGGGACCGGGTCAGGCTGCCGGTCTGGGTGCTGGCCGGCGCAGCGCTGGTCGTGACGCAGTCGTCGTCGAACCAGTCGTTCTACCGGACCCCGGAGTCGCCCGCGGCGTACCGCGCCTCAGCCGGCAGCAACGCCGCGAGCATCGCCTTCTCCGGGCCACCGATCGGGCTGGAAACCGTGGCCGGCACGATCGCCTTCGAGGTCTCCAGCCCCGTTGTGTTGCTCACTGTGCTGATGGCGATGTTCACCACCGTGCGGCACACCCGAGCCGATGAGGAGGCCGGCCGCACCGAGCTCGTCCGCTCGGCACGGGTGGGCCGGCACGCCCCGTTGCTGGCGGCAACGCTGCTGTCCGCGTCTTGCTGCGGAATCCTCGGGGGAGCCATCGCCGCCGGGGCGGTGCTGAGCGGCCTGCCCGCTCCGGGCGCGCTGGTGCTCGGGGCCGCCACCGCCTCGGTCGGCCTGGTCTTCACCGGGCTGACGGCGGGCTGCGCCCAGGTGACCGGCGTGTCCAGGGGCGTCTACGGCATGGTCGGCGGCCTGCTCGGCCTCGCGTTCGTCGTGCGGGCCGTCGGCGACATCACCGGGAACGGGTTGTCCTGGGCGTCGCCGATCGGCTGGGCGCAGGCCACGCACCCGTGGGCGGATGACCGGCGCCGCGCTCGGCTACGTGCCCGCGGTGTGGGTAGTGGCAGGGCTTGACCGCCACCTTGATCGGCCTGGCGCCCTTCGCGGCAGTGAGCACCGCGTGGGCGCTGTTCGGCGCTCTGCTGGTCATCACGCTCTTCGCCGAGAGCTTCGACTGGCCGGAGTGGATCAGCAACCTGTCTCCGCTGGCCCAGACCCCGACCTTGCCGGCGGAGAGCTGGTCGGCGACGCCCGTGCTGACGCTGCTGGTGCTTGCCACGGCACTGCTCGCCGCCGGCGCGGTCGCCTTCCGCCGCCGGGACCTCACGACCGGGTGAGCACCCGCACGACGCAGTGCGCCTGGCGCCACAGGTCCCGCACGCCCAGTGCCCTCCTCCTCTGACCGGTGGCCAGTGCCACCGCGAACCTGGAACCAGTCGCCGCCCCATGGGGCGATGGCCTCAGTGGCAACTCGAGAATCTAGGAGCACACGATGAGCGCAGACCGACCGCACGTCCTGGTGACGGCCGCGAGCAAGCACGGCGCCACCACGGAGATGGCTGAGCACCTGGCCCGCTCCCTGCAGGAGTCGGCCGCAGGTCGCCGCTGTGGGCTCGTAGCGGTGTCCGTGCCGATCGAGCAACGGCCCGATCCGTCCCAGTACGACGCGGTGGTGCTGGCCAGCGCGGTGTATGCCGGACGGTGGCTGGAGCCCGCCCGGCACTACGCCGGCGAGCACGCGGCGGCGCTGCGCGCCCGGCCGGTCTGGTTGCTGAGCAGTGGCCCGGTCGGCGAGCCTCCCTTCCCGGCCGACGAGCCGCACGACGCCGAGCCGCTCCGCTCGCTCGTGGGAGCACGCGCGCACCGCGTCTTCTCCGGACGGCTGGACAAGCACCTGCTGGGCATCGGAGCGCGGGCAGTGGTCACCGCCATGCGCGCGCCGGTCGGCGACTTCCGCGACTGGGACGCCCTCCGCGCCTGGGCCGACGAGATCGCCGAGGAGTTGGCCGTACTGGCCCTCGGCACACCCCAGGCGCCGGTCAGGTCACCGAGCTGACCGAGGGTCGACGTCCCTGTCACTGGTGACGTTGTCCCCTGCCCGGCGTGGGCCGGGACTGGCGACGCTCGATGGCGACACGCAACCGCGGACGTCCTGCGATCGGAGATCCCCATGAAGGCCGCCGTCGTCACCCAACTTGGTGCCCCCCTGCAGATCCTGGACATCCCCATCCCCCGACCCGCCCCCGGCCAGGTGCTCGTGCGGATGGAGACCAGCGGGCTCTGCCACACCGACATCCACGCCGCGCACGGCGACTGGCCGGTGAAGCCCACTCCGCCGTTCGTGCCCGGACACGAGGGTGTCGGCGTCATCGAGGAACTCGGCGAGGGCGTGACCGTCCGCTCGGTCGGCGAGCGGGTGGCGATCGCGTGGCTGGGGTTCGCCTGCGGCGCGTGCCGGCACTGCATCGGCGGATGGGAGACCCTCTGCGAGCGACAGGTGAACTCCGGGTACTCAGTCGACGGCACGTTCGCCGAGTACGCCGTCGTCGCCGCCGCCTTCGCCACCCCCGTGCCCGACGCCGTCAGCAGCCTGGACGCCGCTCCGCTGACCTGCGCGGGTGTGACCACCTACAAGGCGATCAAAGTCGCCCACGTAGCGCCGGCCGAGACGGTCGCCGTGTTCGGCATCGGCGGGCTCGGTCACCTCGCGCTGCAGTACGCCCGGATCGCCGGCGGTATCGCCATCGCCGTCGACGAGCAGGACGACAAGTTGGCCATGGCCCGTGGGCTCGGCGCCGACGAGGTGGTGAACGCCGCGACAACCGACCCGGTCCAGGCGATCCAAGCCTTGGGCGGCGCAGATGTCGCGGTCGCGCTGGCCGCCTCACCGCAGTCGTTCGACCAGGCCTACCGGTCTCTGCGCCGCGGTGGGCGAATGGTCTGCGTGGCCCTGCCTGCCGACGGGACGATGTCGCTGCCGATCTTCGACACCGTGCTCTCGGGCAAGTCGGTGATCGGCTCGATCGTCGGCACCCGCAACGACCTGGCCGACGTCTTCGCGCTGCACGCGGCCGGTCGCACCACGGTGATCGCGGTCGAACGAAAGCTCGAGGAGGTCAACGAGGCGATGGCCGACGTCCTGTCCGGAAGCGTCCCCGCGCGCGTCGTCTTCCAGTTCTGAGCCCGGCCCTGCCGGGAGTGACCCACCGGGACCCCGGTGGGTTGGTCCGCGAGGAGGCACTCGTGCAGGTCAGCGAGATCATGACCACCCAGGTCACCACCGTCGCACCCGACTCGTCGGCGAAGTCCGCCGGTCAGGTGATGGCCGCGCGGGGCTTCGCCGCTCTGCCCGTGGTGGACGGCAACCACGCCGTCATGGGGATCGTCGCTGAGGCCGACGTGCTTCGCGACCGGCTCGCCCAGGACCCGCGGCTGCACCTACGGCGCGATGCTGGAGACGGGCCGATCCCCCCGCTCCTGGTCCGCGGGGTGATGACCACTGCCGTCCGGACCGTGCTGGCCACGGCCGACGTGGCAGAGCTGGCCAACCTCTTTCTCGACGAGGGACTGCGCAGCGTGCCCGTGCTCGACGACGGGCGGCTGGTCGGGATCGTCAGCCGCCGCGACGTGCTGCGCGCACTCGGCCGACCGGACGACGAGATCGGACGCGACGTCCTCCGACTTGTGGACTCCTACACCGGTCGCCCGGGTGCATGGTCGGTGGCGGTCAGCGAGGGTGTGGCCAGCCTGAGCCGTCCGGTCGCGGTACTGCCGGAGCCACCCGCCGAGGACGCCGCAGTCGCCCAACGGGACGCCGCCGTGGACGTTGAGGCCGTGCGAACGCTCGCCCGCACGGTCCCCGGGGTGGTGGCCGTACGCTGCTGACTAGCTCGGTCCCTCAGCGTCAGAGGACCACGGCCCCCACCTGAGAGGTCCGGCGCCCCTGCTGTCGAGGCCACTCCTGGTCCACGGTGGACCCATGGACGCCGACACTCGACCGCGACGAACGCTCGCCGCCACGCTCCGTGGCCACCTCGTGAACCCGGTCGTCCGTTACCTGCTCCGAACGCCGGCGCACCGGCTGCTGTCCGGGTCAGTGCTGCTCCTGGCGTACACCGGCCGGCGCTCAGGCGTGCGCCGGGAACTGCCGGCCATGTTCGCCGTCCTCGACGACCGCTACGTCGTGGTCGCTGGGCAGCCGGAGACGAAGACCTGGTGGCGCAACTTCACCGGCGACGCCCGACCGGTGACCGCGACCGTGGCCGGTCGGCGCCACAGTTTCCGGGCTCGGCTTCTGGAGCCGAGTACCGCCGAACACCAGCTGGCGCGCGACGCCTACCGCCGGCGGTACCCGCGCGTCCCCATGGAGGACGCGACACCGGTGCTCGTCCTGACCCCCGACCACGATGCCTGACCGAGGAGTGTCCGTGCGACGACGACGGTGGATCGACCTCAGCCCGCGCCAGCAGACCGCCGTGCTGGTCATGGCCTCGGTCCAGCTCTCGCTCGCCGCCACAGCCTGGGCCGACCTGGCGACGCGAACGTCCACGGACGTGAACGGCAGCCGGACGACGTGGGCGGCGGTGATCGCCGTCAACGTGGTGGGGCCCCTGGCCTGGTTCCGCTGGGGCAGGCGCCCTCGCGGGGTCGCGCGGTGGTTCCGTTGATCCCGATCCGCACCCACCCGGCCAGCGGCCCGTCCACCGGATTGGCGACGACCCCGTGGGTGCCGTCCCCGCCGACGCCGGCCGACTTGGCCCGACAGGTGCGGGACGTCGTGGCAGACCTGCCTCGGTTCCTCACCGCACCTCTGCTGCGGAGCTGGCACCTGCGCTGGGGCGCAGACCCCGCGGAAGTCGCGGACGGGATGCCGGGGGACGACCTGTTCCCCCGCGCCCAGTACCGCTGCACCCGGGCGATCACCGTCGCCGCCCCGCCGGAGGACGTCTGGCCGTGGCTGGTCCAGGTAGGGTGCCTGCGCGCCGGCTGGTACAGCGACGAACTGCTGGACGACCTGTCCCATCCCAGCGCCCGGGAGATCGTTCCGCATCTGCAGGACCTGAAGGTCGGCGCGTGGCTGCCGATGGCCCCCACGCCGTCGGCGACATCGGCGTTCGTCGTCGACGGCTTCGAGGCCCCCCGATGGATGCTGTGGCGGACCCCGAGCAGCAGCTGGGCCTGGCGCCTGGTCGCGCTGCCCGACGGAGGCACCCGGCTGATCACCAGGTTGCACGCGGTCTACGACTGGCACCGCGTCAGCACCGCGCTCTGGGTGCCGCTGATGGAGTTCGGAGACTTCCCGATGATGCGGCGGATGCTGCGGGGCATCCGCGAACGGGCCGAGGCCGAGCATCGCCGCCTGGTACCGCTTCAGGTCGACGGCCGCCGGCTCGCCCTCATCCGCCGGGTCCACACTGCGGCCTGGTTCTCGATCGAGTCCTGCGTCGGCTATCTGCTCTATTCAGGGCTGACCGGCCGCAGCGACCGGCGGGCCGGCGCGGCCGCGGCGGTCGTCGCCGGCGAGTGCCTGGTGTTCACGGCCGGCGGGTTCCGCTGCCCGATGACGGCGCTGGCCGAGAACGCCGGCGCCGCCGGTGGATCCGTCACCGACATCTACCTGCCTGCCTGGTTCGCCCGGAACCTGCCGGCGATCCACCTGCCGCTGCTGGTGGCCATCGGCTGCCTGCACGGGCGGACTCTGCGCCGGCGACGCGCCGGCCGGCCGCCCGGCCGCGCGGGCTCGTGAGCGTCCGACCCCATCGTGGCCAGGACCGTCGCCGGGATCGGCAGCTGCAGGGCGCTGGTCGCACTCCCGGCCCCGGGTGTATCCCATCCGCGAGATGGGCGCCCGCCAGGCCGCCGCGGCTCACGCGTTCCCCCGGCCCCCAGGCGCGCTGACTCCCGCTGACCCAGCCGCTCAGCGCACTTGCTCCCTGGTCGCCAGCCCATCGCACAGCAAGGGTCGGGAAGAGTTCACGTGCCGGCGGCCCGCGAACACGACGAGAAGAGGATCTCGGTGGGCGTCGACGCCATGCGGCTGACCGAGCAGGGCACGGCCCCCCGATCGCCAGGTCAGTCGCGGGAAGCGTCCCTCGATCCCCCTCGCGGACTGACCAGTGCGGAGGTCGACGCCCGCCAGGTCCCGGGAGGCAACCGGCTTCCGGTAGAGCCTCCACCGTCAGCGGTCCGCATGCTCGCGGCACAGATGGTGCACTTCTTCGCCCTCGTGCTGTGGGCCGCGGCGGCGCTGGCGGTGATCGGCGGCATGCCGCAGCTGGGGGTGGCGATCGCCATAGTCGTCGTGCTCAACGGGGTCTTCTCCTTCGTCCAGGAGTTCCGGGCGGATCGGGCCGCCGACGCGCTGCAGGACCTCGTCCCCCATCGGGTCTCCGTGCTGCGGGACGGACTCCGCCAGGACGTCGACGCCGTGGAGCTCGTGCTCGGTGACCTCGTCCTCATGGAGGCCGGGGACCGGCTCGCCGCCGACCTCGAACTGCTCGAAGTGCACGGGTTGCGGGTTGACGAAGCGATGCTGACCGGGGAAAGCGCCCCTGTCGCCAAGGGGCCGGGCGATGCCGTCCACGCCGGCTGCTTCGTCGTCGAAGGCGAGGGCTCGGCCACGGTCACCGCCGTAGGTGGCAACACCCGGCTGGCTGGCATCGCGACCATGACCCAGACGGTGCAGCAGGTGAAGAGCCCGCTGAGCCGTGAGCTGGACCGCGTGGTCCGGGCGATCACCCTGCTCGCCGTGGGTCTGGGGGTCGTCTGTTTCGGCGTCGGACTGCTGCTCGGACTGGCACCCGGCGACGGCTTTCTATTCGCCGTGGGGATCACCGTCGCCCTCGTCCCGGAGGGCCTGCTGCCGACCGTGACCCTCTCGTTGGCGCGCAGCGCGCAGTTGCTGGCGCGCGGCAACGCACTGGTCCGGAGGCTGGAATCGGTCGAAACCCTGGGCTCCACCACCTTCATCTGCACAGACAAGACCGGCACGCTGACCCAGAACCGGATGGCGGTGATCGAGGTCTGGACGCCGGTCGGGACGACGGCGGTCCACGGCCAGGGATACGAACCCGTCGCCGAGGTCACCGGGCCGGCTGCGGCGATCACGTCGACCCGGGAGCTCGCACGGGCGGCGGTGCTGTGCTCGACCGGCCGCATCCGGCAGCAGGGAGGTGCGTGGGTCGCCTTCGGGGACCCGATGGAGGCGGCGCTGGACGCCCTGGCCCGACGGGCCGGAGCGACCGCTCTGGAAGCCGCCGACCGACCGGGCACGAGACGCTTCACGTTCGATCCCCGCCGGCGCCGGATGTCGGTGCTCGTCGACGGAGTGCTGTACGTCAAGGGCGCACCGGAGTCCGTGCTGGACCGCTGCGCGCACGTCGAGGGAGCGGCCGAGGCGGCCGCGCAGATGGCCCGACGCGGGCTGCGGGTGCTGGCCGTCGCCGTAGGCACCGCGCCCGTTCCCGTCGGTGCCTCCGGCGACGATGCCGAGCGAGGGCTGAGCCTGCTCGGCCTGGTGGGCCTGGAGGACCCACCCCGACCAG
Source organism: Blastococcus sp. CT_GayMR19 (assembly GCF_004570385.1). Lineage (GTDB taxonomy): Bacteria > Actinomycetota > Actinomycetes > Mycobacteriales > Geodermatophilaceae > Blastococcus_B. Next base: position 523,313 of record NZ_SPQL01000001.1, read on the forward strand.
GGGTGGACGCTGCCCTGGCCGAGTGCCGGCGCGCCGGCATCCGGATCGCGATGGTCACCGGAGACTCCGGTGCTACGGCCGAGGCCATCGCCCGAGAGACCGGGCTGTGGCTGACAGGCAGCAGCTTGGTGGTCGAGGGCCGGGACCTGCCTGCTGACCAGCACGCGCTCGCCGAGCTGCTCGACGTCGACGGGGCCGTGGTCTGCCGAGTCGCCCCAGAGGACAAACTGCGGATCACCCAGTCGTTGCAGTCCCGCGGTCATGTGGTGGCGATGACCGGTGACGGGGTGAACGACGGCCCGGCTCTGCGTGCCTCTGACATCGGGGTGGCGATGGGCCGCTCGGGCACCGACGTGGCCCGCCAGGCCGCCGACCTGGTGCTGCTCGACGACCAGTTCGCCACCATCGTGACCGCAGTACGCCAGGGGCGCGCGACGTTCTCCAACATCCGGCGGTTCCTGACCTACCACCTGACCGACAACGTGGCCGAACTGACGCCGTTCCTGGTCTTCTCCGTCACCGGCGGCGCAGTGCCGTTGGCCTTGGGCGTCCTGCAGGTCCTGGCCCTGGACATCGCGACCGACCAGCTGCCGGCTCTGGCGCTCGGTGCCGAACCGCCTTCAGCGCGCGTACTCGACGGCCCGCCACCTCGACACCGCCTCATCGACCGCGGGTTGCTGGCCCGCGCCTTCGGGCTGTTGGGGCCAGTCGAGGCCACCGTGTCCATGACCGCCTTCCTGGCGGTGCTGCTGAGCTCGGGGTGGAGCTACGGGGAAACACCGTCGGCGGTATCGCTGGCGACCGCCTCGGGCGCGGCCTTCACCGCCGTAGTGCTGGGGCAGGCGGCCAACGCCTTCGCCTGTCGGAGCAGCACCCGGCCGCCGTTGCGCCTGAGCTGGCGGAGCAACCCCTTGCTGCTCGGGGCGGTCGTGGTCGAGCTGCTGATCCTGGTCGGCATGCTCGCCGTTCCGGCGGTGGCGGACCTGCTCGGCCACCGGCCGCCCTCGGTGCTCGGCCTGGTCATCGCCGGGTGTGCGGTGCCGGCCGTGCTGGCCGCCGACGCCCTCGCCAAGCTGGTGGCCGCTCGACGGGCACAGTCGAGGGCAGTCGCCGCCGACAACTGAAGGCGACGATGGCCTGCGGCGGCCCGCGGAAGTCGAGTCCGGACAGGAATGTTCACGCCTCGCGAACCGACGGCTCGGGCAGGTCAGTGAACGCCAGGGAGACGCACGGCAAGCCGGGCCGCAGGGCACGCGGTGGCCGCCCTGCCGACTTTCCGCCTGCAGCGGGTGCTGGCACAGTGGGCGGCGACTCGACGGCCGGAGCGACAGTGGCGCAAGACTCGCAGGAGCAGCACGCCCCGGCGACCTCGATCACGGGGGCGTCCCTGGGCACGATGCAGCGACTGTTCGACGCATTCCTCGACGTGTCCACCGGCCTGGACCTCGACGAGACACTGCGCCACATCGTCGAGGCCGCCGTCGCCTTGATCGATGCGCAGTACGGAACGCTGGGCGTCCTGGATCCCGCCGGTGTGATGATCTCCTTCGTTCACGTCGGCCCGGATCCGGAGCGCGCCGCAGAGCCGCGACCACTCAGGTCGGTGGACCGGGAGACCGTCAGCTTCCTGAGCGTGCCTGTGACCAGTCGCGGTGAGGCGTTGGGGACCCTGTACCTGACGGCAAAGCGGGACGCGCTGTTCAGCGCCGAGGACGACACCGTTCTCTCCGCACTGGCCGGGGCGGCCGGCATCGCGATCGCAAACGCACGGATGTACGAGGCCGCGGAGGTGAGCCGCATCTGGCTCGCCGCGGTGACCGACGTGCGGAACGCGCTGCTGCAGGGCCGCTCGCCACAGGACGTCCTCGATCTCGTGGTCGACCGGGTGGCCGTGCTGACCGGCGCCACCGCGACGCTTCTGGTTAACGGCCCGGCCGACGCAGACGGTTCCTATGCGCTCCGGGCGTTCACCGGATCTGCTCCGCAGGAACTTCCCGGGGTGCAGTTGGACGAGCGAGCCGGCCCGGTCCTTAAGGCTGTGGCCGACGCAGGGGACGTCGTCCTCCTCGACATGTCCCGATCGGCGTCCTCCGGCGGTGCGGAACAGATCCGGTGGGGGCCCTGCATCGCCGTTCCGCTGCGCAGCGCGGTCGGTGGCGGGTCGGTCGTCATCGCACTGCGACGGGCCGGTTCACCGCCCTTCAAAGCCTCACTCGCCGCCCTGATCAGCGCCTTTGCCGACCAGACCGCACAGGCCCTGGACCTGGCTGCCCGGCAACAGGCGATCCGCCGGACCGATGTGACCGAGGACCGCGACCGGATCGCGCGCGACCTGCACGACCATGTCATCCAGCGGGTCTTCGCCGCGGGCTTGAGTCTGCAGAGCGCGCTGCCCCGCATCAACGACGCGGAGGCCTCCAGGCGAGTGCGCTCGGCGGTGGAGCAACTCGACGAGACCGTACGGGACATCCGCACGACGATCTTCGACCTGCACACCTCGGACAGTGCCCGGGACGGGTTCAGCCTCCGTCGCCGTCTACTCGACATCGTCACCGAGACGGCCGGCGCCGATCTCAGACCCTCCGTGCGCATGTCGGGTGCCGTCGACAACTTGGTTACCGGCGACCTCGCCGCTGACGTGGAAGCCGTCGTCCGCGAGGGGGTCAGCAACGCCGTGCGACACGCTCACGCGGGCGCGGTGACCGTCACCCTCGACGTCAGCGAGAACCTCGTGGTGGAGATCGTTGACAACGGCAGGGGCATCGACCCGGAGGCACCGCGCAGCGGTCTGCGGAGTTTGGAGGAGCGAGCTCGCCGCCGGGCGGGCGGGGTTTCGATCGTTCGCCTGGAGGACGGCGGGACACGCCTGCGCTGGCACGCCCCGCTGCAGTCTGAGCTGCTCAGAGGCCCGTAGACCGGGCCCGGCGCGGGGCCTTCAGTTCGCTGAAGAGCGATCACCGCCTGAGTCCTGCTCCCCGTGCCGAGCTTCGCCAGCAGGTGGGATACATGGTTCTCACCGTCCCCGGTCGGGAACATTCGCTGCCCGATCTGCTGGCCGCACCGCCGCCGGATCAGGTCGAAGGATTAGCAGCTGACTTGCCACCGCGCGCGCAAGACCGGCCAGGCAGCACCGACGAGGACACCCAGCCCTGCCCCCCATGGTGAGACCAAGCGCTATGCCGGGTCCGCCGGCGACCACGAGCCCGACGGCCATCCCAATCCCCGCGACCAGTGCCACGCCGACACCCACTACGTCCCGCTGCGGCCTCGTGTCAGGCACCGCCTCCCCACTCCGGTTGGTCGCTTCGATCAGGCTCCGGGACGCGGCACGCCCCGCTGCACACCTGAGCTGCTCAGCGCCCAGTGGACCGGCCCGGCGCGGGGGCCTTCAGCTCGGTGGACAGGATCGCCGCCTGAGTTCTGCTGCCCATGCCGAGCTTGGCCAGGAGGTGGGACACATAGTTCTTCACCGTCTTCTCGGCCAGGAACATCCGCTCCCCGATCTGCCGGTTCGTCAAGCCCTCGCCGATCAGGTCCAGGACGGTGCGCTCCTGCTCACTGAGTCCGGCCAGCGGCCCCGCAGGCTCCGTGGCCCGGCGCATCCTGTCGAGCACCGCCGTGGTAGCAGCCGGGTCGAGCAGCGACCCGCCGGCGGCGACCGTGCGCACGGCCGTCACCAGATCCTGCCCGAGGATCTGCTTGAGCAGGTAGCCCGCGGCACCAGCGAAGATCGCCTGGAACAGTGCCTCGTCGTCGCTATAGCTGGTCAGCATCACGACCCCGAGGTCTGGCAGCTGGGCACGCAGGTCACGGCACACCGTCACCCCGTCACCATCAGGCAGCCGGACGTCGAGGATGGCGACGTCCGGACGCAGTGCCGGCACCCGGCTGATCGCCTCAGCCGCGTTCTTCCCCTCGCCGACCACGGTGATGTCCGGATGGCCAGAGAGGATGTCGGCGACCCCACGCCGAACCACCTCGTGGTCGTCGAGCAAGAAGACCCGGATCGCCGGCGGCTGTGCGGTGCTGCTCATGACGCTCCTCGGCCGCGCGAAGGACCCTCGCGGGTGCGCGGGCTCGGAACGCGGGGCAACCGGGCTCCACGCTAGTCGTGCGCCGGGCTCGGGACGTTGGTCCACCCTGCCGGGGACCGGGGACCCGTCCGCAGCACGCCCGGAGCGGCCCAGGATGACGCCGTGACCCGAAACCGATGTCGTCGATGACCGAGCCGACCGCTGCGGCCGGGAGCACCGCGGTGCCCGTCCACGAGGCCGCAGCGGCACACCGGTCCGATGACCGCACGCTGGCAGTCCTGCTCTTCGCCGAGGGGACCCTGGTGACGACCGCCGCTGTGCTGGGGCCGCTGGTACTCGACGTGCTGCACTACCGGACCTCCGCGTCGGGGCTGGACCAGATCCGCGGCTCCGATCTCGCCGCGCTCACCGTCATGGCCCCCCTCTGCGTCTGGATCGGCACGTTGGCCCGGGGCGGTCACCCGGCAGCGCCGCTGCTGGCCATGGCGCCCGCCGGGTTCAGCGTCTACATCTGGACGCAGCTCCTGTTCGGCAACGAGTGGGGTCGGCTGCCCGGCAACGTCGAGTGGTTCGCCCCCCTCCTGCTCGCGGTCGTGGGCGTCGGGGTGGCGGTAGCCATCCGGGCGACCCGCGCGCTGCGCGGCCAGCCCCCACTCCCGTGGAGCCGCCGGATGGAGCGGGCCACCGGCGTCCTGCTGCTGGCAGTGGCCGGCTTCGTCGCCGTCGGCATCCACCTTGCCGAGCTGATCGACGCGCTCCGCGACCACCCCGTCGGCACCGGGCTGCTCGGCACGCCCAACGCGTTCTGGCTGATCAAGATGATGGACCTGGGGATCATCGCGCCGGCTTCGCTGCTCATGGGCATCGGGCTGCTGCGCGGCCACTCCTGGGCGAGGGCCCCGGCTGCCGCCGTGCTGGGCGGGTACGCACTACTGGGCTGGTCGGTGGCCGCCATGGGCTGGAGCATGGTGCGCGGCGGTGCCGACGACGCCTCCCCCGGCCTCGCCGTCGGAGCGACGGCCATCGCGGCCGCCGTGACCGGATACGCCGTCGCCCTCTACCGCCCCCTGTTCCGGCGAGGCCCGGCGATCTCCGTCCGCCGGCCCTCCCCCGCCGCGCCCAGCCGTCACCCGTGACAGCTGCCCTGATCCGCCGCTCTGTCGTCGTCGGTGCCGCTCTGGCCTACGCCGTCCTCCTCCGACCGCGGTTGCTGACCTGGGGGGCCACCCGCACCGAGGCGATGGCCGCACTCCCCGGCGACGACATCGTCCGAGCACGGTGGCGGACCACCCGGGCGATCACGATCAGCGCGACGGCGGCGGACATATGGCCCTGGCTCGTGCAGATGGGCTTCGGCCGCGCCGGCTGGTACAGCTACGACTGGCTCGAGCGACTGGCCGGCGCGGGCGACTTCGCCGAGGGCGGATCCGCCCGCAGCGTCCTGCCGCAGTTCCAGGCGCTGGCCGTCGGTGACACCGTGCCTCTCAGCCCGGTGGGCGGCATGACCGCGGCCGTCGTGGACCCGCCCCGCGCGCTGGTGCTGCGGATGGGGATGAGCGTGCTGACCGGCGCTCCGGCCCGGGTGGAAGACCGCGCGATACTTGACTGGACGTGGGCATTCGTCGTCGTTCCCGTCGGGTCGCGGTCGAGCCGGTTGTTCGTCCGGGCGCGAGCGGACTATCGCCCCCGCGCGATCGGACTGCTCATCCCACTCCTGTTGGAGCCGGTGCACCTGCTGATGGAACGGGCGATGCTGCTGGGTGTACGCCGTCGAGTCCAAGGCGCCCCCTGGTGACGGCGACGAGGACCAGCACCGCGGTCAGGTACGTGCCCAGGATCGCCCAGTCCGGCGCATCGAGGACGGCCCTGTCAGATGGTCTGTGTAAGAGCTCGTGGTCCGAGCCTGAGGTTGGTGCCTCAGTTGGGAGCACGCTGTGACTGTGACCGATGACGATTCGGTGGCTGATGGTTCGGGGTTCGGTCCTCCGG
>NZ_SPQL01000020.1 GCF_004570385.1 Blastococcus sp. CT_GayMR19
GCCAGCCGCCCCGGTCGTCGAACTCGGCGACCAGCCGCAACCACGCCGCGGTCGCCGCCGCCAACCGCACCGCCCCCGCGGTGATCGCCCGCGCCAGCTCCGGCAGCGGCGAACCCGACCCATGCTCCGCGTCCGCTATCGAACTCATGTTCGGATGGTATTGGGCGCCACCGACAAAACTCGCTGGTCAGCGGATCGTCACGCTTCCGCGGAAGCGTCCGTGGGGTGGGGTGGATCCCGGTCGGTGCGCGCGAGACGGGGGGACAGGGGGCGCTTCCGCGGAACCGTCCGCGCGGCGAGCTCTGCCGGTGAGGGGGAACGGCGGGCGGGGGTCTCCGAGCAGGGGTGGGCGCTTCCGCGGAAGCGCCCGCATCGGGCATCAGCGCAGTGAGGACCGGCGAAAGCCGACGTCGGCGCGCTCGGCCGCGTCGCGGCCCGCGTACCAACCATCTGCGTCGACCGACGCCCGGCTGCGGGTTGCGCGCACGCGCGGGAAGAGTTCGGCGACGCGTTCCTCGACCGCCACCTGGCGGCTGCGCAGTACCGGGAGCAGGTCGATGTCGTGCTCGGCCGCTGCCTCAGCAGTGGCGCTCTGCCTGGCAGTGCGCAGCCGTTCGCCGATCCGGTGGGCGTAGCCGAGCAGGAACGACCGCCGGAACGACCGGGAGGCCGATCGGTCTCCCGTCAGGCGCTCGGCAGCCGACAGGGCGTGGGCCACCTGGAGCAGCAGGGACGTGAACAGCAGCTCGACGGCGGCGACGTCGGCCCGGACGCCCACCAGGTTGGCGATCCCCAGGGTCGAGTACCAGACCACCCGGACGTCGTTGGCCTCGGCGACCGCGGCGAGCAGCTGCATCTTGGCGCGGACGTACGGGTCCGAGACGTGCACGCGCCGGGTATCTACCAGACGGCCATCGGTGGATGACGGTCCGGCCTCGAGGAGTGCCGCGTCGATCGCGTGCCGCGTCATCAGCTCCTGCGCCTTGGCCGTCAGCGACTCGGCCTCGTCCGGGAACTCGGTCGACTCGGCCTTGGCGAGCAGGCCGCGGATCCGGCGCAGGACCCGGTCGTCGCTGGGAGCCGGGTTCTCGGCGCGACGCGAGTGACGCGGTCCCCAGCGCGACGGCGGCGGCAGCAAGGCGTCGATGGAGAGGGTGGCCTGCAGCGCGCCGGCGAGCCGGATCACGATCCGCCATGCCTCCGCGGGCGCCAGTCGTCCGGCGCGATGCCAGGCATGCACCACGGCGGGATCGCCCGGTCCGAGCGCGTCCAGCTCGGACAACTGCTCGACCCAGGCGTCCGGCGCCCGGTGCACGGCGTCGCTGCGGCGCGCGTGCTCCGCGATCAGGGCCACCACCAGCGGCACGCTGCCCGCCGTCGCCTCCCGCCGGGCGACGTGCACGACGTCGGCCGGTTGCCAGCCGCGCTCCCAGGTCTCCTCGAGCGCCGTGAGCAGGGCCTGGGTGACAGTCCCCTGCGCGTCGACCGAGGGATCTCGCGTCGCGAACGTGGCCGCCAGTTCCTGGGCAACCCCGCCATCGGTCATTGCGCCATGCCGCAGGAGTTCGGAGAGCCACGCGTCGTTCGCCACGTCGAGCATGCTGCCCCGCGCTGCCGACGGCGGGCCCGCGCCGGCTGTGGACAACGGCCCGCGTCCACAGTGGCGTCTACCGTCTTGCCGGCCGCTCTGCCGTCGGATCGCCGGGATGGCCCGCCGGGCGATGGCGCACCTCGTCGACGCTTCCGCGGGAACGCCGATCCCGCGTCTGCGGAGCCTCGCTTCCATTGCTCTTCCGCAGATACGGATCTACGGTGTAGGCCGTGCCGACTACGTACCGGATCGCCGAGGCCGCCGCGCTGCTCGGTGTCAGCGACGACACCGTCCGGCGGTGGATCGACAGCGGACGGTTGCCGGCGCATCGGGAGGGGAGCGGCCCCGCCGTCGTCGACGGCGCCGACCTGGCGGCCGTCGCGACCACCCTCCGCGAGCCCCCGGACCCGGGGACGACGCGGTCGTCGTCGGCCCGCAACCGGCTCACCGGAATAGTCACCCGGGTCGTCCGCGACACGGTGATGGCCCAGGTCGAGATCCAGGCCGGGCCGTTCCGGCTGGTCTCGCTCATGTCCCGGGAAGCCGCGGACGAGCTGGGCCTCGACGTCGGCGTCCGTGCCGTGGCCACGGTCAAGGCCACCCAGGTCAGCGTGGACGTGCCATGAGCCGTCGCGACTGCGCGCTGATCGGGGCCATAGCGCCCGGGAAACCCCGATGAGCACACACCCGCGCCGACTCGTGACCGCGCTCGGCCTGGCCGTGGTCCTGGCCGGCTGCGGTTCGCCGGCGTCGTCCTCCGACGTCGCGCCCGGCTCCGCGGACGGGAAGCTGACCGGCACCCTGACGGTGCTGGCGGCGGCATCGCTGACCGACGTCTTCACCGGTCTCGGCGACCGGCTGATGGCGGAACACCGCTCGCTCGAGGTCCGGTTCAGCTTCGCCGGCAGCTCGGCACTGGCCACGCAGATCGTCCAGGGGGCGCCGGCCGACGTGTTCGCCTCGGCGAACGAGAGCCAGATGCGCGTGGTCACCGACGCGGGTCTGGAGGCCGGCGCCCCGACGCTGTTCGCCGAGAACGTCCTGGAGATCGCCGTCCCGCCGGGGAACCCGGGCCGGGTCACCGGTCTCGCGGACTTCGCCGACCCTGACCTCGCGCTCGCGATCTGCGCGGCCGACGTCCCGTGTGGCGCGGCCGCGCGGCAGGTCTTCGAGGCCGCGGGCGTCACGGCCGCGCCCGACACCGAGGAGGAGGACGTGCGCGCCGCCCTCACCAAGGTCGAGCTCGGCGAGGTGGACGCCGCCCTCGTCTACGCCTCCGACGTGCGCAGCGCCGGATCCGCGGTCGAGGGCATTCCCTTCCCCGAGGCGGAGGAGGCGGTCAACGCGTATCCGATCTGCATCCTCGGCGCCGCCCCCAATCCCGACGCGGCGCGGGCGTTCGTCGACCTGGTGCGCTCGGAGGAGGGGCAGGCCGCCCTCGAGGGCGCCGGCTTCCGCCCGCAGGCTTCGTGAGCCGCCGCGAACGGACCGTCCCCGCGCCGCTGCTCGTACCCGCCGGCCTCGCGGTGCTCTTCCTCGTCCTGCCCCTGCTCGGGCTGGTCCTCCGCGCACCGTGGTCGGCCATCGGCCCGACCCTCGCCGAGCCCGAGGTGGGTCAGGCGCTCCGGCTGTCCCTGGTCTCCGCCACGCTCGCCACCGTGCTGTCCCTGCTGCTCGGGGTGCCGCTGGCCTGGGTGCTGGCGCGGTCGCGGGTCCGGGGCCGGAGCGTGCTCCGCGCGCTGGTCACCGTGCCTCTCGTGCTGCCTCCGGTGGTGGGCGGCGTCGCGCTGTTCCTGGTGCTCGGCCGGCAGGGGATCGTCGGGCGCTGGCTGTTCGAGCAGTTCGACGTCACGATCCCGTTCACGACGACCGCGGTGGTGATCGCCGAGACCTTCGTGGCCATGCCCTTCCTGGTGATCAGCGTCGAAGGTGCGCTGCGGGCTGCTGACACGCGGTTCGAGGACGTCGCCGCGACGCTCGGCGCCGACCGCTGGACCACCTTCCGGAAGGTCACGCTCCCCCTGGTGGCACCGGGCGTGGCTGCCGGAGCAGTGCTCTGCTGGGCGCGGGCGCTGGGCGAGTTCGGCGCGACCATCACCTTCGCGGGCAATTTCCCGGGGACGACGCAGACGATGCCGCTCGCGGTCTACCTCGCCCTGCAGCGCGATCCCGAGGCGGCGATCGTGCTCTCGCTCCTGCTCCTCGTGGTCTCGCTGGCGACGTTGCTCCTGCTGCGGGACCGCTGGCTCGGCCGGGTGGCGCCGTGACCCTCGACGCGTCGATCGCGCTGCGGCTGGGCTCGCTCGACCTCGTCGTCGACCTGACGGTGGCGGACGGGGACGTGCTCGCCGTCCTCGGCCCGAACGGCGCCGGCAAGTCCACGCTGCTGCGCGTGCTCGCCGGGCTGCTGCGCCCCGACGGCGGCACCGTCACCGTCGACGGCGCCACCTGGGACGACGGGGCCACCCACCTGCCGCCGCACCGCCGTCCCCTCGGCGTCGTCTTCCAGGACTCGCTGCTCTTCCCGCACCTGAGCGTCGGCGACAACGTGGCCTTCGGGCTGCGCACCCGCGGGGTCCGCAAGGCGCCGGCCCGTGCGGCGGCGGCCGCCTGGCTGGCCCGGGTCGGGCTCGACGGGCTGGGCGACCGGCGGCCCGCGGAACTGTCCGGCGGCCAGGCGCAGCGGGCGGCGCTGGCCCGCGCCCTCGTGGGGGACCCCGCGCTGCTCCTGCTCGACGAGCCCCTGTCGGCGCTGGACGCCCGCACCCGGCTGACCGTGCGCGCCGAGCTGCGCCGTCACCTCGCGGAGTTCGGCGGCAGCACGGTGCTGGTGACGCACGACCCGGTGGACGCGATGGCCCTGGCGGACCGGGTCCTGGTGGTCGAGCACGGGCGGGTGGTCCAGGCCGGCACCCCCGACGAGGTGAACCGGCGCCCGCGCACCGACTACGTGGCCCGCCTCGTGGGGCTCTCGCTGCTGCCCGGCACGGGGGACGGGCGCAGCGTCCGGCTGGACGGCGGGGGAGTGGTCGCGGTCGGCGAGGAGACCGCCGGACCGGTCTTCGCCGCCGTCCGCCCGGAGTCGGTCGCCCTCTACCTCGCACGTCCCGAGGGCAGCCCGCGCAACGTGTGGCCGGCCCGCCTGGCCGGGGCGACCCCGCACGGGACGACGGTGCGCTGCGAGCTGGCCGGGGAGGTCCCGCTGGTCGCCGACGTCACCGCCACCGCCTTCGCCGAGCTCGGTCTCGTCCCGGGGGCGGACGTCTGGGCCACGGTGAAGGCCTCCGAGGTGGCCGTCTACGCCCGCTGAGAGGGGCCAGGATGGCCATGTCGGCCGCTCTGGGAGGGTGGGTCGGATGAATTCACCGATCGTCGCCGCCGTCGTCCTCGCCGCGGGGGGTGGCCGTCGCTACGGCATGCCCAAGGCGCTGGTGGAGTACGAGGGCAGCCTGCTGGTCGAGCGGGCAGTGCGGACGGCGCGCGCGGTGTGCGATCCGGTGCTCGTCGTGCTCGGCGCGCAGGCGGTCGAGGTCTGGCGGCACGCGGACCTGGGCGGATCGGCCGTCCTGGCCAACAAGGACTGGGAGAGCGGGATGGCGTCCTCCCTGCGCACGGGCCTGGAAGGGCTGCGCGGCTGGCCGGACCAGGTCGACGCGGCGCTGATCACGCTGGTGGACATGCCCGGCATGACCCCGGCGGCCCTGGAGAAGGTGCGTCATCAGGCCTCCCCCGGCGCGCTGGCGGTCGCGACCTACGACGGCGTCCGCGGGCACCCCGTGCTGCTGGGCCGTGACCACTGGGACGGGGTGATCGAGACCCTGACCGGCGACGAGGGGGCCCGCCGCTACCTCGCGGAGCACGACGTCGTCGAGATCGACTGCACCGGGCTGGCCGATCCGACCGACCTCGACGTCCCGCCACCCGGAGTAGGTTCGGCGCCGTGATCGCGCAGGTGGTGGACGCGCCGCTGTCCGTGGCGGAGCACGAGGACGCCGTGGCCGACAAGGCCGCGGGCGCCGTCGTCTCCTTCGCCGGGGTCGTGCGCGACCACGACGGGGGGCGCTCGGTGACCGAGCTCGAGTACGTGGGCCACCCGTCGGCGGCCGAGGTGATCGTCGAGCTGGCCGCGGAGTTCGCCGCCCGCCCCGACGTGCACGCCGTCGCCGTCTCGCACCGGATCGGGCTGCTGGGCATCGGCGACGTCGCGCTGGCCTGCGCGGTCAGCGCCTCCCACCGCGGCCAGGCGTTCGCCGCCTGCGCCGAGCTCGTCGACGAGGTGAAGAAGCGGCTGCCCATCTGGAAGCGGCAGGTCTTCACCGACGGCGAGGAGGAGTGGGTCGCCTGCCCCTGATTCGGCCGTCAGTGTGCGCGAACGGGCAGTTCCCGGCCCGAACCTGCCCATCCGCGCGCACCGTGATCAAGGGCCGCCGCCCCCGGAATCGTGGGTGGCCCGCCCCTAGCGCGGTGTGGGCACCTGGTGCTTCACCCGGGCCTCGACCAGCTTGGTCGCCCCGGCGGCATGGGCCTCCACCTCGCCACAGCGCTCTCGCACCCGCTCGAGCATCTCGACGTCGCCCAGCGGCATCGTGGCCAGTATGCGGTCGGCGTGATCGACGTCCGGGTGGGCCAGCACCGCGTCGACGAGGCGGGCCCCCGTCCCGGCCGGCAGATGGCCGGATTCCACATGCAGGTCGGTGTGGACGACGCCCGCAACGTCGGTGGGGCGCACCTCGGCGGTGGCGAGCGTGTGGCCGTTCGTCTCGATGAGGATGGTCGGGCGGTCTGCTGAGCGAGTCATGGGCGTTCTTCCGCGGCGTCTGGGGTGGGACGTGGCACGACCCGGAAGCGGGCCGTGGCTGAACACAGAGCGGGCCGAGAAGGCCCGAGGACGCGCGACACTGCCCGTCGGCTCCACCCTCCACCCCATCGGGGTGCGGACGACGGTGATCGGCGCCACGCCGACCGGTTTCGCCGGACTGTGCAGCAGCCGTGACTCTCAGCCCGCGAACTCGCGCACGGGGAGGCCGCGCACGCCGACGTCCGCCCGGAACAGCGAGCCCGCGACCGGGTCCTCGTCCGGTGCCATCCCCTCGCGGGACGTGGTGATGAACAGCTGGTCCAGGCCCGGCCCGCCGAAGGTGCACGCGGTGACCTGTGCGGTGGGCAGCTCCACCACCTCGGCCAGGACGCCGTCGGGCCGGTAGCGGCGCACCACGCCGCTGCCGTTCAGCGCCACCCACACGCCGCCCTCCGAGTCGACGGTCAGGCCGTCCGGCCGCTCGCCCCTGGTCAGCTCGACGAACGGCCGCCGGCCGGTCAGCCCGGCGGCCGGGTCGTAGTCGAAGACGTCGACCCGGCCGGTGGCGGTGTCGTCGTAGTAGGCGATCGAGCCGTCGGGGCTCCAGTCCAGGCCGTTGGAGATCGTGACCCCGTCGAGCACCCGGTGCGCCGACCCGTCCGGGTCGAGCCGGTAGAGCGCCGCCGCGCCCGCGCGCTTGTCGTAGGCCATCGAGCCGCACCAGAAGCGCCCGTCGGGGTCGCAGCCGCCCTCGTTCATGCGGACCGAGTCGTCGTCCCACACCGGGTCGAGCGCGGTGACGGTGCCGTCCGGGTCCTCCAGCGCGAAGCCGCGCTCGACGGCGATCACGGCCCCACCACCGGCGCGGGGGCGGACCGCGGCCGCGATCGTCCCGACGTGGTGACGCCGGACGCTCCCGCTCTCGTCGAGGGACAGGATGTCGCCGGCGAGCATGTCCACCCAGCGCAGGCCGCCCCACCGCGGCGACCAGACCGGGCCCTCACCGTGATAGGCGACCGGCCCGGTCACCTGTTCGGCGCGCATCGGTCAGCGGGCGCCGGCGAGTCCGTCGTCGTCGCGGTGCCCGTCCTTGCGTTCCAGCTCGGCCTCCTCGGCCTCGGCCTCGATCTGATTGGCCTCGCCCGCCGCGGTGGCCGCGGCATCGCCGTGGGACTCGCCGTAGACCTGCTCGGCCCGGCCCAGGAGCTCCTGTGCCTTGACCTTCACCTTGTCGAAGATGCTCATGTCGCCATCCTTCCGCAGGCCAGGCGCCCGTCATCCATCGTCATCCCCCGGCGAAGGGCGGGAGGACGTCGACCACGCTCCCGGGTGACAGCGCCGCCGCGCGGTCGCGGGTCGACGTGCCGTCCACGAGGAACGAGCACGCGGTGAGCACCCGCTCGAGCCGCTCCCCGTGGGTGTCCACGAGCTGCGCGACGAGAGCGTCGAGCGTCGCCGCCTCGCGCGTCTCGGTGTCGACGCCGGAAGCCGCCCGCGCCCCCGCGAAGTACCGCACCGTCACGGTTGTCGGGGCGGAGGGGTGGGCGGACGACACCGCGCTCAGCCGCCGATCGCCGACATCGGCCGGCTGGGCTGCAGGAAGCTGGGGTCGTCGATGCCGTGCCCCGGCAGCTTGTTCAGCGTCGCGATCCGCCAGCGGTCGGCGAGCTCCTGGTCGGTCGCGCCCGCCCGCATCGCCCCGCGCAGATCGGACTCCTCGCGGGCGAACAGGCAGTTGCGGATCTGACCGTCGGCGGTGAGCCGGGTGCGGTCGCAGGCGCCGCAGAAGGAGCGGGTGACCGAGGCGATGACGCCGACGGTGGCCGGGCCGCCGTCGACCAGCCAGCGCTCGGCGGGCGCCGAGCCGCGCTCCTCGGAATCGGGCGTGAGCGTGTGCGCGGCCGACAGCTGCTCGAGGATGTCCTCCGCGGTGACCATCTCGCCGCGGGTCCAGGCGTGGTGTGCGTCCAGCGGCATCTGCTCGATGAAGCGCAGTTGGTAGCCGTGCTCGAGGCAGAAGTCGAGCAGCGGCAGGGCGTCCTTCTCGTTGAGCCCGCGGAGCAGGACGGCGTTCACCTTCACCGGCCTCAGCCCGGCGGCCTGCGCGGCGGCCATCCCCGCCAGGACGTCGTCGAGCCGGTCGCGGTGGGTGAGCTGCTCGAAGCGCTCCCGGTCGACCGTGTCCAGGCTGCAGTTGATCCGGTCCAGCCCGGCCGCGGCGAGCGCGGGCGCGACACGGGCGAGACCGATGGCGTTGGTGGTCAGGCTGACCTCGGGGCGGGGGCGGAGCGCCGTCGCGGCGGCCACGATCCCGACCAGGCCCGGCCGCAGCAGGGGCTCGCCGCCGGTGAAGCGGACCTCGCGGATGCCGAGCTGCTCGACGCCGATGCGGACCAGGCGGGAGATCTCCTCGTCGGTGAGCACCTCGACCTTGGGCAGCCAGTCCAGGCCCTCCGGCGGCATGCAGTACGTGCACCGCAGGTTGCAGCGATCGGTCAGGGACACCCGCAGGTCGGTGGCGACCCGGCCGTGCCGGTCGACCAGACCGCCGGTGCCCGGTGCCACGTTTCCGGGCGCGGGATGGGCAGGTCGCACCCACGGGTCCGGCAACGGTTTCCTGCTCACCGCCTGAATGTAGTGCCGCGACGGCGATAAGCGGTCGGGAATCTCGAGCGGCAAAGCTAGGCTCGGGCCGCCACCCGAGAGACCGGCGGAGGACCGACCCGCACTCGCCTGTGGCCAGAGAGCGCGAGACAACCGTGGCATCCCGCACCATCTTCGGTCCCTACGCCCGCATCTTCGCCGCCGTACCCGGTTCGCCCGCCTTCTCGATGGCGGGCTGGCTGGCCCGGCTGCCCATGCCGATCCTCGGCCTGGGCGCGGTCCTCCTCGTCGAGGGGGAGACCGGCAGCTACGGGCTCGCCGGCGCCGTCGCCGGGACGCTGGCGCTGGTCGGTTCGCTGGCCAGCCCGCAGTGGGCCCGCTTCATGGACCGGCGCGGCCAGGGCGTCGTCCTCCGGGTGGCCTTCAGCGGCTACCTCCTCTTCGGGTTCGCCTTCGTCGCCGGCGTCGTCCTCGGCGCGCCCCAGTGGACGTGGTTCGTCCTGGCGGGGCTGACCGGCGCGTGCGGCCCGAACATCGGCGCGATCGTGCGGGCCCGCTGGGCCGACGCCCTGGATCCCGACGCCCGGCCGACAGCGTTCGCGTTCGAGTCGGTCGTGGACGAGGTGGTCTTCGTCGTCGGCCCGCCGCTGGTCACGTTCCTCGCCACCCTGATCAACCCGCCGGTCGGCTTCCTGACCGGCGTGGTCATCGGCTTCGCCGGGGCCATGTGGCTGTCCGCGCTCCGGGCGACCGAGCCGCCGGTCCAACCGGTGGAGGAGGACGGGCCCCGGCCGCGATCGGCCCTGCGGCACGCGACGGTGCTCGTCGCCGGGGTCACCTACCTGGCCGTGGGCGCGGTCTTCGGCGCGATGGACGTCGTCGTCGTGGCGTTCGCGGAGGCGGAGGGCGCCCCCGCGATGGCGGGGGTGGCGCTCGCCGTCTACGCCGGGGGCAGCCTCGTCGCGGGCCTCGTCTACGGCGTCGTCCGGCTGCCCGGCACGTTGGCTGCCCGCTTCGTCGGCTGTGCGGTCTTCTTCGCGGTCGCCGCCCAGATGCTGCTGGCCGTCGGTTCGCTGCCCGCCCTGATCGGCGCCGGCTTCGTGGCCGGCCTGGCCATCGCCCCGGTCCTGGTGGCCGGCATGTCGCTGGTGGAGTCGCGGATACCCCGCGCGGCCCTGACCGAGGCCCTCACGTGGGTGGTCACCGGGCTGACCCTGGGGGTGACCGCCGGCTCGGCGATCGCGGGGTCCGCGGTCGATGCCTGGGGTGCCGAGGCGGCCTTCGCCGTTCCTGCCCTCTCCGCGGCGCTGGCCGGCGTCCTGGCCCTGGCGGGCGCACCGATCCTGCGCAGCACCGATCAGAATCGCGTTCCGGTCGGCTCCGGGCTCCGGACGACCACCACGACGAGGGAGATCCAGTGACCAGCCGACCGACACCCGCACCGGAAGAGCCTGCGGAGCCGGTGATCGAGTTCGCAGCTCTCACGCCCTACGAGGAGTACGTCGGCGTCCGCGCGCTGGAGGGGCTCGTGCGGCCGGTCACCGCCCACCCCGCGGAGCCGTCCTTCCTCGTCGTCACCCAGGTGATGGAGCTGTGGTTCCTCCTGCTGCGCCGCGAGTGGGAGCTGGCCCAGCGACAGCTCCGCGTCGATGACCTGGACGGCGCCCTGTCGGCGGTGCACCGGTCGGTGCACCACCTCCGCTCGCTGGACGCGAGCTGGGGATCGCTGCTCTGGCTCACGCCGGCGGAGTTCAACGGCTTCCGGGACCAGCTGGGCGAGGCCTCGGGCTTCCAGTCCTACGGCTACCGCTTCGTGGAGTTCCTCCTCGGCATCAAGGCGGAGTCGGTGGTCCGCCCGCACAAGGCGCTCCCGGCCGTCCACGCCGACCTGCTCCGGGCGCTCGCGGCGCCGTCCCTGGAGGACGACGTGCACGCCTACCTCGGACGGCGCGGACTGCCGGTGCCGCTGGAGGTGCTCGAGCGGGACCGGTCCGTCCACCACGAGGCGCATCCCGCGATGACGGCGCTGTGGGCCGAGGTCTACCGCGACCCGCGTCCCGGCAACGACCTCTTTCTGCTCGGCGAGGCGCTCACCGACGTGGCCGAGGTCTTCACGACCTGGCGGCAGCGGCACGTGACCGCGGTGCGCCGCGCGATGGGCGCCAAGCCGGGTACCGGGGGGTCCGCCGGGCTGGCCTGGCTCGAGCGCAGCGCCGCCCGCGTGGTGTTCCCCGACCTGTGGGCGGCCCGCACGGTGCTCTGAGGCGCGGGTTGATCGGGCGGTGCACGGGTAGGCGGGACACGGGCCGGACGCGGACGACGTCGCGGACCGGCCCTCCCCGACAGAGAGGAACCCTGTGGCAGTCCCCACCATCGCGCTCAACAACGGCGTCGAGATCCCCCAGCTGGGTTTCGGCGTCTTCCAGATCAAGCCCGGGGAGACCGCCGAGGCCACCCGCACGGCGCTCGAGATCGGCTACCGGCACATCGACACCGCGCAGATGTACGGCAACGAGAAGCAGGTCGGCGAGGCCGTGCGCGACTCGGGCCTGGACCGCGGCGAGATCTTCGTGACCAGCAAGGTCAACAACAACCGGCTCCACCGCGACGCCATGCTCGCCTCGTTCGACCAGACCCTGGCGGACCTGGGCTTCGACTACCTGGACCTGTTCCTGATCCACTGGCCGCTTCCGGCCGCCAGCGACTACGTCGCCCGGTGGAAGGTGATGGAGGAGATCTACGCCAGTGGCCGGGTGAAGGCGATCGGCGTCTCCAACTTCCAGCCTGCGCACCTGCGCAATCTGTTCGCTTCGTCCGAGGTGCGCCCCGCGGTGAACCAGGTGGAGGTCAGCCCGTTCCTCGTGCAGGACGAGATCCGGGCGTTCGACGCCGACCACGGGATCGTGACCGAGGCCTGGTCGCCGATCGCGCGGGGCAAGGTCGCCGACGACCCGGTGATCCGGGGTGTCGCGGAGCAGCTGGGACGGACCCCCGCCCAGGTGACGCTCCGGTGGCACGTCCAGCGCGGCGACGTCATCTTCCCGAAGTCGGTCCAGCGCTCGCGCATGGAGGAGAACTTCGCGATCTTCGACTTCGAGCTCGACGACGCCGCGATGGCCGCCATCACGGCGCTCGACCGCGGCGAGCGCACCGGCCCGGACCCCGACGAGTTCAACTGGATTCCATGACATGGCGGTCCGGACCGCACCGCTATGACATTGCGGTCCTCCGGACCGCACCGCGGCCAGGTGCCGTCCCGGCGTGATGTGAGCCGCTTCGTCGCGCCTGCGCGGGAGCCTCCGGCCCCCACTCGGCACGACACAGCGGGCGCCCGGCGTGATGTGAGCCGCTTCGTCGCGCCTGCGCGGGAGCCTCCGGCCCCCACTCGGCACGACACAGCGGGCGCCCGGCGTTCAGGTGCCGTCCCGGCGTGAGGTGAGCCGCTTCGTCGCGCCGGGGCGGGAGACGGACGGTGTCAGCGGGCCGGCGAGACCAGGGCCGCGCGGACGATGGTGAGAACCGTCTCGGCGTCGACCCCGGCGGCGCGCGCCTGTGCGACGAGCTGGGCCGCGGCCGTCCGGACGCCGTCCTGGGCCGGTGCCGGTGCCGGGCCGGTGACCACCGTGCCGGTCCGCCGGCGGCTCGCGATCAGCCCTCCGGCCTCGAGTTCGGTGTAGGCCCGGGCGACGGTTCCGGTGGCGACGCCGAGATCGGCCGCGAGTGCCCGCATCGTGGGCAGCCGGGTGCCGGGCGTCAGCACCCCGCCCTGGACATAGGCGGCGATCTGACTGCGGATCTGCTCGTACGGGGGCGTCGCCGCCTTCACGTCCACCGTGATGTCGAGGGCCATCAGCCGACGGGCACCGCGGGAGCATCGGCCGGGACGCCCGGTGCGCGGAGGCAGGCCACGACGACGCCGACGAGCATCGCCACGCCCCCGAGAACGGATGCCGCCGCCGCGGCCACGTCCAGGAGGGCGGCGGAGGCGCTGCTGGTCGACACCGAGTGGAGCGCCCGGCCGCCGACGAACAGCAGGCCCCCGGAGACGAACAGTGGAACGCCGACCGCCACCCGCAGCACGCGGTGGGCCGAGGCCCGGCGCAGCGCGGTCTCGATGTCCTCGTGGGTTGTGGCCACGGCCGGCCGGTTGGCGACGATCCAGAGCGCGATCGCCGTGACCAGGGCCAGGACGAGCAGGCCGATGCCGGCCGGGACGCCGTAGAAGGAGCCGGGGAAGGGGCTGGCGGTGGACATGCCCCTCCCCACCGCGCTGGCGTATCCGTAGCTGACGCTCCGGCCGTCGGCGTCGGCCAGGAGGGCGCCGCCCAGGAGCGTCGCGGCGGCCAGCGCGAAAGACCCTCCCGCCGTCCGCACGAGCCAGCGCGGGGCGGCGTCCAGGAGACCGCGGTGCACGAGTCGCGCCCGCCGCACCTCGCCCTCGGGTCGGGGCCAGCTCAGCTCCCCGGCGGCCAGGACGAGGGTGTGCACGATGCCGAAGGTGATCGGGACCAGCAGCACGGTGATGCCCAGCCCGCCCGGCGAGCCGTTGCCCAGCTGTGTCGCACCGACGTACAGGGCGGCCAGGAAGCCGAGCAGGAGCGCGGCCACCGCCGCCTGGACCGCGTGCCTGCGGGCGGCTGCCACCGCCGTCTCGCGGCTGGGTGGTGAGCGGCGGACGACGGCCGTGCCGATCGCGACCGTCACGACGACGGCGAGCAGCAGACCCAGCGGTACCAGTCCCACGTCGTCCTCCGGTGACTCATTGAATCAAGTGATTGACACAATGGCACTGGCAGTGACGCTGCGCAAGTGATCATGGAGGCGGGTCGAGCCGAGTGGGACCCGGAGGGTTCCGCGCAGGCTCGACGAAACGGCTCCACGCAGGCCGGGGACGGCCCGTGGCCGCGGTGCGGTCCGGAGGACCGCAATGTCTCAGTCGGTGGTGACGAAGTCGATGAGCTCCTCCACCCGGCCCAGCAGCGCCGGCTCCAGGTCGGTGAAGCTCTTCACGCGGGCGAGGATGCGCTGCGCCCAGACGTAGCCGGTGTCGTCCTCCCAGCCCAGCGCCGCGCAGACGCCTTCCTTCCACGGCCGGCCCTTGGGGACGACCGGCCAGGCCCTGATGCCGACGACCTGGGGCTTGACCGCCTGCCAGATGTCGACGAAGGGGTGCCCCACCACGAGGGCGTGCTCGCCGGTGATCTGCTCGGCGATCCGGGACTCCTTCGAGCCCTTGACCAGATGGTCGACGAGCACGCCGAGGCGCCGCCCCTGGGTCGGGCGGAACTCCTTCACGATCGCGGGCAGGTCGTCGACGCCGTGCAGGGGCTCGACGACGACGCCCTCGATCCGCAGGTCGTGGCCCCAGACCTTCTCGACGAGCTCGGCGTCGTGCTTGCCCTCGACGTAGATCCGCCCGGCTCGGGCCACCCGGGCGTGCGCGCCCACGACGTACGTGGAGCCCGACGCGCTCCGCAGCGGTCCGGCGGGGGCGGCCTGCCGCGGCCGCACGAGGACGACGGGCCGGCCGTCCACCCAGAAGCCCGGGCCGAGCGGGTAGCCGCGCACCTTGCCGAAGCGGTCCTCGAGGTGGACGACGTCCTTCTCGCAGCGGACCACGGCACCGACGAAGCCCGAGCTCGGGTCCTCGACGACGAGGTCCTTCTCGGCCTCGACGCTGGGCACCGGCTGCTTCACGGTGCGTGGATGGACGAGGTTGTCGTACGGCGACCGGGGAGGCACTCCGTGACGCTAGGCACGCGTGCCCGCCGGTCTCCGGAGACGCGCCGGTGGCCGGGAAGACGACACGCGCGGAACCGGTCCCGGGTGCGGAGCGTGACGAGATGTCGACCTGGGTGAGCAAGGCTGGTTGTGCGCCATGCGCTCGCGCGTGACCTGCACGGACATGGTTCCGGCCGGTCGGCCGCCGCCGCGGATCCCGTCCGCGGAGCGCCGGATGTGCCTGTGAACCGAGGTCACGGAGAGGACGGCCTTGTTTCGCTGCGTTCATCCCGGTCACCCATTGGAGTGACCGCACCAGCCCCGTGCATGGAAAAGGAGCGATACGACGATGATCGGCACCGACACCATCAGCCGCGTGATCGGCCAGGACGTCTACGACGAGTCCGGCGAGAAGATCGGGTCGGCCGCGGAGGTCTATCTCGACGACGAGACCGGCCAGCCGGAGTGGGTCACCGTCCGCACCGGACTGTTCGGCACCAAGGAGTCCTTCGTCCCGATCCGCAACGCGGACCTCACCAACGACGGCGTCCGCGTACCGGTCAGCAAGTCCCAGGTGAAGGACGCTCCCAAGATCGACACCGACGGGCACCTCTCCCCCGAGGAGGAGCAGGAGCTCTACCGCTACTACGGCATGGGCGCCGGCACCGACACGGGTATCGCCGGCACGCAGACCGGTCTCGCCGGGACGCAGACCCGCACCGACACCGGGACCGCCGGCACCGACACCGGGCTCGCCGGCACGGGCCGTGCCGACACGGACCTGAACACCCACGGCACCGTCGGCCACGACACCTCCGGCCCGACGACC
The DNA here is from genome assembly GCF_004570385.1 of Blastococcus sp. CT_GayMR19. Classification (GTDB taxonomy): domain Bacteria; phylum Actinomycetota; class Actinomycetes; order Mycobacteriales; family Geodermatophilaceae; genus Blastococcus_B. The sequence continues at coordinate 15,544 of NZ_SPQL01000020.1, forward strand.
GACAACGCGATGACCCGCTCGGAGGAGCGCCTCAACGTGGGCACCCGCTCCGAGGAGGTCGGCCGCGCCCGCCTGCGCAAGTTCGTCGTCACCGAGAACGTCACCGAGACCGTGCCCGTCACCCGTGAGGAGGTGCGCATCGAGCGTGAGCCCATCACCGACGCCAACGTCGGCAACGCGTTGGACGGGCCCGCGATCTCCGAGGAGGAGCACGAGGTGACCCTCCACGCCGAGCGCCCGGTCGTGGAGAAGGAGGCCGTCCCGGTCGAGCGCGTGCGCCTCGACAAGGACACCGTCACCGAGCAGGCCACGGTGACCGAGGGGCTCCGCAAGGAGGAGATCGAGGTCGACGGCGCCGCCGACACGACCCGCGGCGACACGCTCGAGGACCGCGACCGGCGGATCTGAGCCCGCCCCGGCGTAGTGCCGGGACGATCTGACGGCGGCGGCGGCCGGTCGAGGCCAGGACTCGACCGGCCGCCGTTTGCCGTCTCCGGACGCCGCTCCAGGAGGGTTTCTCGTCGTATGGGAGCCCTGCAGCGGTCCCGGAGCGCGAAGAACGATCCCGTAGCCGATCCGGAGGGTGCGGCGGGCGTCCCCCGGGCGAGGGCGCGCCGCCCGCACCGCAGGTGGGATGCTCGCGGGTGTGAGCGAGTCCACCGCGCAGCCGATCGCCGCCCCCGATCCCGCGGCACCCGCCTTCGCGGGCCCGGACGAGCTGGGTGCCGCGCTCGAGGGCACCGGCTACCTGCCCGACGAGGGGCTCGCCACCGCCGCCTACCTGGCGCTGGTCATGCACCGCCCCCTGTTCCTCGAGGGGGAGGCGGGCGTCGGCAAGACCGCCCTCGCCCACGCGCTCGCCCAGGTCACCGGGCGGCCCATCTACCGACTCCAGTGCTACGAGGGGCTCGAGGCCAGCCAGGCGCTCTACGACTGGGACTTCGGCCGGCAGCTGCTGCACCTGCGCGCCGCCGAGGCCGCGCGCGCCAGCCAGGCGGCCCATGCGCCCGAGGACATGGAGACGCTCGAGGCCTCGCTCTACGACCGGCGATTCCTCCTCGCCCGCCCCCTGCTGCAGGCGCTGGAGGACTCGCCCAGCGTTCTCCTCGTCGACGAGGTGGACCGGGCCGACGACGAGTTCGAGGCGTTCCTCCTCGAGGTCCTCTCCGACTTCACGATCTCGATCCCGGAGCTCGGCACGATCCGCGCGGAGACCCCGCCGCTCGTCGTCCTCACCTCCAACCGGACCCGCGAGGTGCACGACGCCCTCAAGCGGCGCTGCCTCTACCACTGGCTGCAGCACCCCGACTTCGACCGCGAGGTCGCGATCCTGCGCCGCCGGCTGCCGCAGGTGACCGAGACGCTGGCGCGCGAGGTCGCCCGCGCCACCGCCAAGCTCCGCACGCTGGACCTCCTCAAGCCGCCCGGTATCGCGGAGGCGATGGACTGGGCGACGGCGCTGCACACCCTCGGTGCGCGCGACCTCGACCCCGATCTGGCTGCCCGCACGCTCGGCGCGGTGCTCAAGTACCGCGAGGACACCGACCGCGTGCACGCCCTGGCCCGGGGAGCGCTCTTCGGTGGCTGAGACGGCGGCACCCCCGGCGTCCCCCGCCCTGTCGCGGGACGTCGTCGACACCGTGCTGGGCTTCGCCCGGACGCTGCGGCACGCGGGCGTCACGGCCTCGCCGGACCGGGTGGAGGCGATGCTGGAGGCGCTCGGCTCGCTCGACGTCCTGGATCCCACGGACGTCTACTGGGCGGGCCGGCTGACCCTGTGCGGCAGCCCCGACGATCTGGACCGCTACGACGCGGCCTTCGCCGCGTACTTCGCCGGGGAGGCCCCGCGCGCGAGCAGGAATTCCGCCCCCCAGCAGCCCCAGCTGGCCACCACCGCGCCGCTGGACGCGGGCGACGGCGAGGGCGACGACGACGGGGAGACCCCCGACCTGGCCACCCGCGCCAGCGCCGACGAGGTGCTGCGGCACCGGGACGTCGCCGAGCTGAGCGTCGCCGAGCGCGAGCACCTGCGCCGGCTGTTCGCGCTGCTGGTCCCCGCCTCGCCGATGCGGCCCGCCCGGCGCCGTCGTCCCAGCGGGCGTGGTGCGGTGCACCCGGCCCGGACGGTGCGCCGGGCGCTGCGCAGCGGCGGTGAGGTGACCCGGCTGATGCACCGGCGGCCGCAGCCCCGCCCGCGCCGCGTCGTCCTGCTGATCGACGTCTCCGGGTCGATGAGCCCGTACGCCGACGCGCTGCTGCGGTTCGCCCACGCGGCGGTCCGCGCCCGGCCGTCGGCCACCGAGGTCTTCACGATCGGAACCCGGCTGACCCGCGTCACCCGGGAGCTGCGGCTGCGCGACCCCGACAAGGCCCTGGCCGCCAGTGCCTCGGCCATTCCGGACTGGTCGGGCGGCACGCGGCTCGGCGAGGTGCTCAAGGCCTTCCTCGACCGGTGGGGGCAGCGGGGGACGGCGCGCGGCGCGGTGATCGTCGTCTGCAGCGACGGGTGGGAGCGGGGCGGCACCGAGTTGCTGGGCGAGCAGATGACCCGCCTGCAGCGGCTGGCGCATGCCGTCGTCTGGGTGAATCCGCACAAGGGCCGGGCCGGCTACGAGCCGTTGACCGGTGGGATGCAGGCGGCGCTGCCGGCGATCGACCATTTCGTGTCCGGGCACAGCATGGCCGCGTTCGAGGAGCTGACGGGAGTGATCCAGCGTGCGTGACGTGCTCGACGAACTGGTCGGCTGGTGGCAGGCGGGGGAGACCGTCGGCATGGGCACCGTGGTCGCCACCTGGCGCTCCGCGCCGCGCCCCGCCGGCGCCTCGATGCTGGTGGGCCCGGACGGGACGGCGGTCGGCAGCGTGTCCGGCGGGTGCGTCGAGGGCGCCGTCTACGAGGAGGCGAAGGACGTCGTCGAGACGGGGGAGCCGACCCTCGAGCGCTACGGCGTCAGTGACGACGACGCCTTCGCCGTGGGACTGACCTGCGGCGGGATCCTCGACGTCTTCGTCGAGGCGATCTCCCGAGAGTCGTTCCCGGAGCTCGGCGAGGTCGCCGAGTCGGTCGAGAACCACGAGCCGGTCGCCGTCGTCACCGTGGTGAAGGGCCCCGACGACCGGATCGGCCGGCGGCTGGTGCTGTGGCCCGATCGGGAGTCCGGAACCCTGGGCCTGCAGCGCCTGGACGACGCCGTCGCCGCCGACGCCCGGGGGATGCTCGCCGCGGGCAGGACCGGGATGCTGCACGTCGGCCACGACGGCGAGCGCCGCGGGGACGACCTCACGCTGTTCGTGAACTCCTTCGCGCCGCCGGCCCGGATGGTCGTCTTCGGCGCCATCGACTTCGCGGCCGCGGTCGCCCGGGTGGGCGCGTTCCTCGGCTACCGGGTGACCGTCTGCGACGCCCGGCCGGTGTTCGCGACGCCGAAGCGCTTCCCCGACGCCCACGAGGTGATCGTCGAGTGGCCGCACCGGTACCTCCAGGCGGAGGTCGACGCCGGCCGCATCGACGAGCGCACGGTCCTCTGCGTGCTCACCCACGACCCGAAGTTCGACGTCCCGCTGCTGGAGGTCGCGCTGCGGCTCCCGGTGGCCTACGTCGGCGCCATGGGGTCGCGGCGGACGCACGACGAGCGGCTGGCGCGGCTGGTCGAGGCGGGACTGACCGAGGCGGAGATCGCCCGGCTGTCCTCGCCGATCGGCCTGGACCTCGGTGCGCGGACGCCGGAGGAGACCGCGGTCTCCATCGCCGCCGAGATCATCGCCGGGCGCTGGGGCGGGAGCGGGGAGCGGCTGGCCGGCACCGCGGGGCCGATCCACCGCACGGCCGAGCGCTGAGACGTCGAGTCCGAGTTCCCGCTGGGGGGCCGGACGGGTCGTGGCGGCGGCCGTTCCCAGGTATCCCGGGTGCCGGAGTGTGTTCCACGCCATACTCGGCGATGGCACTGCCGGATCAACCTGGAGGAGGCACCATGCCCGAGCCCCGTACCCAGCTGCCCACGACCGACGCCGACGTGCTCGCCGGCGAGACGCCGGTTCCGGACGAGGAGGTCCTGACGAGCGAGCTGCTGGTCGAGGAGGTCTCCATCGACGGCATGTGCGGCGTCTACTGATCCCGTCGGACGATGGCTACGGCTGCTGCCGGGCCCCCGGGCACCCACCCGGCTGACGGCGAGAGCGTGGACCTGGCCCAGGCATGGGCGCTGTCCCCGCTGGTGACGCTGCGCCCAGAACCCTTCGGGGCGCTGGCCTACCACTTCGGCAACCGGCGTCTGGTGTTCCTGCGCCGCCCGGAGCTGGTGACGGTGGTGCGCGGCCTGGCCGCCGCCGCTGATGTACGTGGAGCCCTTGCGGCAGCAGGTGTCGCGGAGCGCCACTGGCCGGCCTATGCCGGCGCGCTGGCGCGACTGGCCACGGCCGGGTTGATCCAGCGACGTGAAGGCCATGCACACGGAGAACCTGGTCACGACGAAGGGGATGAGCGGCCGTGACACCGGTAGCAGCCATGAACGAGGTCGAGCGGACCAGCGGGCCGCTGGCCGGCTCACTGGTCGAGCAGTTCGAGTACGGGCTGGACGCGCCGATCTGCCTCACGTGGGAGCTGACCTACGCGTGCAACCTGTCCTGCGCGCACTGCCTGTCCTCGTCGGGCCGCAGGGACCCGCGGGAGCTCACCACCGCGCAGTGCGAGGGCGTCATCGACGAGCTGCAGCGGATGCAGGTCTTCTACGTCAACGTCGGCGGGGGAGAGCCCACGATCCGGCCGGACTTCTGGCACCTGCTGGACTACGCGGTCGGCCATTCCGTGGGGGTCAAGTTCTCCACGAACGGGGTGCGCATCACGCCGGAACGGGCGCGGTTCCTGGCCTCGACCGACTACGTGGACGTACAGGTGTCGCTGGACGGCGCGACGCCGGAGGTGAACGACCAGGTACGGGGCGCGGGGTCCTTCCGCACCGCGGTCACGGCCCTCGAGAATCTCGCCGAGGCAGGCTTCACGGACACGAAGATCTCCGTGGTCATGACGCGGACGAACATCCCGCAGCTCGACGACTTCCAGGCGTTGGCGGACCGGTACGGTGCGACGCTGCGGCTCACCCGGTTGCGACCGTCCGGCCGCGGCGCCGACGTGTGGGACGAGCTGCACCCGCTGCCGAACCAGCAGCGGCAGCTCTACGACTGGCTGCGCGAGCACGGCGAGCGGGTGCTGACCGGGGACTCCTTCTTCCACCTCGCGGGATTCGGGGAGTCGCTGCCAGGACTCAATCTGTGCGGCGCCGGCCGCGTCGTCTGCCTCATCGACCCGGTCGGGGACGTGTACGCGTGTCCGTTCGCGATCCACGAGACGTTCCGTGCCGGCAACCTGCTGACCGACGGCGGCTTCGCGGCGGTGTGGCGCACCTCGCCGCTGTTCGCCGACCTCCGCTCGCCACAGACCGGCGGCGCGTGCACGAAGTGCAGCCATTTCGACGCGTGCCGCGGTGGCTGCATGGCGGCCAAGTTCTTCACGGGCCTGCCCTTGGACGGCCCCGACCCCGAGTGCGTGCAGGGGTACGGCGAGACGGCGCTGGCGGGGGAACGCACCGTTCCGTCGCCCAGTCAGGACCACTCCCGCCGGACGCCGACCAGGAACCAACCCGTGCTGCTGCAGCTGTCACGCCGCGAGGAGCAGCCCTGGTCGCCGGCGGCACCTCCGGTATCGGCGTGTGCGGAGCACCCGTTGGCCGGCTTCACACCCACCGCCTGATCGCGCACCGCCTGATAGCACCCACCGCCTGACCGCACCGGGAGACGAGAGCCGAATGTCCAAGCCTGCCTGGCTGGCCAACCCCTGGGCGCAGAACCCGTGGTTCGAGTCCGTCGCCGTCGCGCAGCGGCGTGCCCGCAAGCGGCTGCCGGCCCCCCTCTACGCGGCACTGATGGCGGGTTCGGAGCGCGGCCAGACCGTGGCAGAGAACGAGTCGGCCTTCCGCGAGCTCGGCCTGGCCCCGCACGTGGCCGGCAATCCGCCGGTACGGGAGCTGGCCACCACGCTGATGGGGCAGGAGATCGCGCTGCCGGTGGTCATCTCGCCGACCGGAGTGCAGGCGGTCCACCCCGACGGCGAGGTCGCGGTGGCCCGCGCCGCCGCGGCCCGGGGGACGCTGATGGGGCTGAGCAACTTCGCCTCCAAGTCGGTGGAGGAGGTGGTGGCGGCCAACCCGCGGACGCTGTTCCAGATGTACTGGACCGGCGACCGTGACGTCATGGTCGAGCGGATGGAGCGTGCCCGCGCCGCCGGGGCGATCGGCCTGATCGCGACGCTGGACTGGTCCTTCTCCATCGGCCGGGACTGGGGAAGCCCGGAGATCCCGGAGAAGGTCGACCTCCGCACCATGGTCCGGATGGCGCCCCATGTCGTGCACAAGCCGCGCTGGCTGGCGGCGTTCGCCCGCACCGGGCGGCTGCCCGACCTCACCGCACCCAACCTGGCCCGTGCCGGCCAGCCCGCGCCGGGATTCTTCGGGGCGTACTACGAGTGGATGAACACCCCGCCGCCGACCTGGGACGACGTCGCCTGGATCCGGGAGCAGTGGGGCGGCCCCTTCATGCTCAAGGGCGTCGGCCGGGTCGACGACGCCCGGCGGGCCGTCGACGCCGGGGTCACCGCCATCTCGGTGTCCAACCACGGCGGCAACAACCTCGACGGGACCCCCGCCGCCATCCGGATGCTCAAGCCGGTCGTCGACGCGGTCGGGAAGGACGTCGAGGTCGTCATGGACGGCGGGATCCGGCGCGGCTCCGACGTGGTCAAGGCGCTCTGTCTCGGCGCGCGGGCGGTGCTCATCGGCCGCGCCTACCTGTGGGGGCTGGCCGCCAACGGGCAGGCCGGGGTGGAGAACGTGCTGGACATCATGCGGATGGGCATCGACTCCGCGCTGCTGGGCATGGGCGCCGCCTCCGTGCACGACCTGACGCCCGGGCACCTGGTGATACCCGAGGGCTTCCACCGCGCTCTCGGCGGGACCGAGGACACCCCCGCGCCGGCGACGTTCGCCGTCGCCACGCCGTGACGTGACCGCCGTCCTCGCGGATGCGCCGTGGCTCGACGTCCCTCCCGGGTCCCTCGTGCTCGTCCCCGTCGGGTCGACGGAGCAGCACGGACCCCATCTGCCGCTGGACACCGATTCGGCCATCGCCGACGCCGTCGCGCATCGGTGCGCCGAGTCCCTGGCCCGCCACCGTGCCGATGAACCGGTGCTCGTGGCGCCGGTCGTGACGTACGGCGCCAGCGGCGAGCACCAGGCCTTCCGCGGCACCTGCTCGATCGGCACCGAGGCGCTCCGGATGGTGACCGTGGAGCTGGTCCGCTCGATCCGCACCTGGGCGGAGCGGGTGGTGCTCGTCAACGGGCACGGCGGGAACGTGCCGGCGCTCCGGGCGGCGGTGTCCCAGCTCCGCGCCGAGGGGCACGCCGTGGCCTGGGCCTCCTGCGCCACCCGGGACACCGGTGGGCAGGGGGACGCGCACGCGGGCTTCTCGGAGACCTCGCTGATGCTGCACCTGCGACCCCGCGCCGTCCGGCTGGAGCGGGCCGAGCCGGGCAACACCACGCCGATCGAACGGCTCCTGCCTCGGCTGGTCGCCGACGGGGTCGCCGCAGTCTCGGTCAACGGGGTGCTCGGCGATCCCACCGGGGCGAGCGCGGCCGAGGGCGCTCGCCTGTTCGCGCAGATGGCGGCGGACGTGACCCGCAGCATCGAGTCCTGGCAGCCCGACAGCACCGGCCGGCTACGCCTCCCGGCGGGGACGCGGGTGTGACGGGCTCCTCCTCCCGCGTCGCGCTGGTCACCGGAGCGGCCCGCGGGATCGGCGCCGCCACCGTCGACGCGCTCTGCCTGCGCGGCTACCGGGTCGTGGCCGTCGACTCCTGCGCCGCGGACCAGGACCGACCACAACTGGGCTACGACCTGGCCACGCCGGACCAACTGGAGGCGGTCGCAGGGCGCCACCCCGGTCAGGTGCTGCCCGCGGTGGCCGACGTCCGGGACCGGCCGGCGCTCGCGGCGGCCGCCCAGGCGGCCCTGGACCGGTTCGGCCGCCTCGATGCCGCGGTGGCCGCCGCGGCCGTCATCACCGGCGGCCGGCCCCAGTGGGAGACCTCGGAGGCGGAGCTCCGGCATCTCCTGGACGTCGACCTGATCGGCGTGTGGCACACCGCCGCCGTCACCGTGCCGCTTCTGCTGGCCGGACCCGAACCACGCGGCGGCCGGTTCGTCGCAGTCTCCTCCGCGGCCGGGGTCACCGGCCTCTTCGGGCTCTCGGCCTACGGCGCCGCCAAGCACGCCGTCGTCGGACTGGTCCGGGGGCTGGCCGAGGACCTCGCTGGCACCGGCGTGACCGCCGTGGCAGTCGCGCCGGGCTCGACGAGAACCGACATGCTGCACGCCACGGCGGACCTCTACGGCCTCGAGGACGTCGAGCGCTTCGCCGGCTCATCCCTGATGCGCCGCATCCAGGACCCCCACGACGTCGCCGAGATCATCGCCTTCTGCTGCTCCCCGGAGGCCGCTCCGCTCAACTCCTCGGTCATCCCTGCCGGGGGAGGCTTCCGGCCGTGACCGCCGGCCTGCCGGAAGGCTTCGCCGTACGGCTCGGTCGCCGGGTTCGTGTCCTCGACGGTGGCCGCATCCTGATCGGCGGCTCCCCGGCCACGGCCCTGTCCCTCGCCCCCCGCGCCGCGGCAAGCCTCTCGCAGGGAGAGCTCACCGTCACCGATCCCGCGACCGGTGCCCTGGCGGGCAGACTGCTCGACCTGGGCATGGCCGAACCCGTGCTGGAGCTCCTGCCGCCCTGCCGCGAGCCGATCACCGTCGTCGTGCCGGTGCGGGACAGACCCGAATCGCTCCGCCGTCTGCTGGCATCGATCGAGGGCGCTCATCGGGTGGTGGTCGTCGACGATGCCTCGAGACGTCCCGGCGAGATCGGAGCGGTGGTCGCCGCGGCCGGGGCGGACCTGGTCCGGCTGGACCGGAATCGCGGGCCCGCCGGCGCCCGCAACGCCGGCCTCGCGGACGTTCGCACGTCCCTGGTGGCCTTCCTCGACTCCGATGTCGAGCTGACGCCGGACGCGCTTCCCCGGCTGGCCCGCTGCTTCGCCGACCCCGGCGTCGGCCTCGTCGCCCCCCGGGTGCGGGGACGCCTCGCGTCGCCGGGCGGTTCGTGGATGGCGCGCTACGACGCCGACCACTCCGCGCTGGACCTCGGCGCCGACGGGGGCACCGTTCGTCCCCGAGCCCGTGTCGCCTGGCTCCCGGCCGCGTGCCTCGTGGCCCGGACCGACGCGCTCGGCGCCGGGTTCGCCTCGGACATGCGGGTGGGCGAGGACGTGGACCTCGTCTGGCGACTCGCCGGCGACGGCAGACGGGTCCTCTACGTCGCCTCCGTCGAGGTGTTCCACGAGGCCCGGGCCGGGGGCTGGGACGTCCTCTCCCGCCGGCTGCTGTACGGCACCAGCGCCGGCGACCTCGCCCGCCGGCACGGCGCCGCCGTCGCACCCGCCGTCCTCGCACCGTGGAGCGTCGCCGCGGTCGTGGCTCTGGTCCTGCAGCGGCGATGGTCGGTGCCGCTCTGCGGGCTCGTCACCGGCCTGACCGCCGAACGCATCCGCCGCAGTCTTCCCCATGCGCCGCACCGCCCGGCTGTTGCTGCCGCGCTCGCGGTGCAGGGCCTCCTCGCCGCGTTGTCGCAGGCCGCCGATCTCGGCCTGCGGCACTGGTGGCCCGTCGGTGCACTGCTCGGTGCCCGGTCCGCGGCCCTCCGGCGGTTCCTCGTCGTCGCCGCCGTGTGCAGAGGGGTCGCCGAGCACCGGCGCTGTTCGTCGCACCTCCCCCTCGCCGCCTTCCTCGTCGCCAGGCGGTTGGACGACGTCGCCTACGGGACCGGGGTGTGGATCGGCGCCGTCCGCGCCCGCGCGTGGAGCGCGCTGCTGCCCGACGTCCGGAGGACCGGGAGGAGCGTCGCCGGTCGTCGGGACGCCGGGGTGCCCCGGCCGGTCGGCGGCCGCTCGCGAGGAGCTCCGCCGCGGGAGAACACGATGTCGGTATAGCCGAGAAGCGATAACATCTCCGCTATGCCGCCGCCACGCCGGACGCTGTTCCCCGGTCTGCAGGACCTGGCCGGCCGCCGTCGTGCGCTCATCGAGGAGCTGGTCCGGGCACGCCGCGAGAGCGAGCTGAGCCAGACCGAGATCGCTGCGCGCATGGGCACCTCCCAGTCGGCCGTCGCCCGGCTGGAGAGCGGCGAGCTGGACGCGCGGCTGTCCACCCTGGAGCGCTACGCGGCCGCCCTGGGCCGCACCGTCACCTGGCAGGTAGGGCCGTCCGAGGAGTCCCCATGAGCATGCCGATCGGTTCGTCCGTGAACACCTTCCCGCCGCTGCCGCCGCAGCCACCCGACCCGCCCCGTCCCCGGCACAACCCGTGGCAGCCCGACGCCCGGCCACCGGGCCCGGGGGCCGCATCGGCGTCCGTGGTGATCGGCGGACCGGACTGGCTGGCCGAGCGGCTGCTCGACCAGCGGCAGATCGCCCTGGCCGGTGAGCTGGACCCCGAGACGGTCAACCGGACCGTGGCCGCGCTCGGCCTGCTCGACGCCTCCGGCGACGCGCCGGTCCTTCTCCGGCTGTCCGGTGTGAGCGCCGATCTCGACGCCGCCCTCACGCTGGTCGACGCGCTCGACCTGATGGGTGCCCCGGTGCACGCGACGTCCCTGGGCACGCTCACCGGTGCCGCGGTCACGATCCTCGCGGTCGCCGACAGGCGGGTGGCGGGGCGGCACTCGGCGATCCACCTGTGCGAGCCGCGGGCCCCGCACGGCATCCCGGGCCGGGAGGTGGAGACGCTGGCCGCGGAGCACGCCCGTCGGCTCCGCACGTTGCAGGAGCGGCTGGCGGCCGCCTCCGGGCGCCCGGTCGACGATCTGGCCGCCGACATGCGGACCGGCCGGCTGCTGAGCGTGGACGAGGCGCGGGCCTACGGGCTCCTCGACTCGACCGAGCCGTCCGGGCGCCGTCCGGGAGGGCCCGAGTCCTGACCGGTGGGGTGGTCGCACGCCCGATGGGGGAGGACGATCCGGCCGCACCCCGGAATCAGGAGGTCCTTCCATGCCCGCCAGCTCCGCGACCGAGCTCTACCGCGCCGCCCGCGACCAGATCCTCGCGCTGCGCGGCGATCACGAGAAGGCGCTCGCCGAGTTCGACTGGCCCCGCTTCGACGGTCCGTTCAACTGGGCGGTCGACTGGTTCGACAGCTATGCCCGCGGCAACGCCGCGACCGCGCTGCACATCGTCGAGCAGGACGGCCGCGAGGCGCGGTACTCCTTCGACGAGCTGGTCCGCCGCTCCGACCGGGTGGCCGGCTGGCTCCGGGCACAGGGGGTCGGCCCCCGCGACCGCGTCGTCCTGATGCTCGGCAACCAGGTGGAGCTGTGGGAGGCGATGCTCGCGGTGATGAAGCTGGGCGCGGTGATCATGCCGACCACCACCGCCCTCGGACCGGCCGACCTGGCGGACCGCATCGAGCGCGGCGGCGCCCGCCACGTCGTCGTCAACGCCGCGGACGCGGGGAAGTTCGACGCCGTCCCCGGCGACTACACCCGGATCGCCGTCGGGGAGGCGCCGGACGGGTGGCTCGCGTACGGCGACGCAGCACAGGCCGACGACACCCCGCCGGGGCATCCGGGCACGCTGCCCGGTGACCCCCTGCTGCTGTACTTCACCAGCGGGACGACGAGCCGGCCGAAGCTGGTCGAGCACACCCAGGTCAGCTATCCCGTCGGGCATCTGTCGACCGTGTACTGGCTCGGCCTGCAGCCCGGCGACGTGCACCTGAACATCAGCTCGCCGGGCTGGGCCAAGCACGCGTGGAGCTGCTTCTTCGCCCCGTGGATCGCCGAGGCGACGGTCTACCTCTACAACTACACGCGGTTCGACCCGGCGGCGCTGCTCGAGCGGCTCCGCCGGGACCGCATCACCACCTTCTGCGCGCCGCCCACGGTCTGGCGCATGCTGATCCAGGCCGACCTGTCGGGCGGGCCCGGATCGCTGCGCGAGGTCGTGGCCGCCGGTGAGCCCCTCAACCCCGAGGTCATCGAGCAGGTGAAGGCCCAGTGGGGGCTCACCCTGCGCGACGGCTACGGCCAGACCGAGACGACGGCGGCGGTGGGCAACACCGCGGGATCGGCGGTCAAGCCCGGCTCGATGGGCCGGCCGCTGCCCGGCATGCCGGTGGTGCTGGTCGACCCCGTCAGCGGGGAACAGGCCGACGAGGGCGAGATCTGCCTGGACCTGTCCGGCCCTCCTTTGGCGCTTATGACCGGGTACCATGGCGATCCCGAGCGGAACGCCGAGGCCATGGCCGGCGGCTACTACCACACCGGCGACGTCGCGAAGCGGGACGCCGAGGGCTACATCACCTACATCGGGCGCGCCGACGACGTCTTCAAGGCGAGCGACTACAAGATCAGCCCGTTCGAGCTCGAGAGCGTCCTGATCGAGCACCCGGCGGTCGCCGAGGCCGCCGTGGTGCCGGTGCCCGACCCCGTGCGGGCCGCCGTCCCCAAGGCCTATGTCGCCCTCGCGCAGGGGCACGAGCCCACGCGGGAGACCGCGCTGTCGATCCTGCGGCACGCACGGGAGAACCTCGCCCCGTTCCTCCGGGTCCGCAGGATCGAGTTCTACGAGCTGCCCAAGACCGTCTCGGGCAAGATCCGCCGCGTCGAGCTCCGCACGCGCGAGGAGGAGCTGTACCCGACGGGCGGCTCGCCGACGGAGTTCAGCGACGCGGACTTCCCGGAGCTCCGCGGCTGACGCGGCGGGTGGTCTCCCGCTGCGCCGGCCGCCTCACCCGAGCAGTTCCCGGACGGCGGCCGGCGCCTGCGAGGGGCGATGCAGGGCGGCCACCTTCCCGCCCCCGGCCGAGGCCAGCGCGGCGCAGGACGCCATCGCCTCCTCCTCGCCGGACAGGGCGAGCACCTGCAGCCGGGCGGGTATCCGGGCCAGTGCGGATGCCGCGTTCACCGGGTCGGGACTCTCGGTGGCGATGCCGTCGGAGAGCAGCAGCACCTGACGGTCGGCCGCACGCGAGCGCGCCACCTGCGCCGCCGCCGTCCGCAGGCCCAGCTCCAGGTCGGTGGTGCCGCCGCCGCGCAGGTCGCACAGCCGGTTCACCACGCCGTCGACCCGCGGATCGGCCGACAGCGGGCGGAGCACCACCGCGGTCGACCAGAAGGCGACCACCCCCAGCTCGTCTCCCGGCCGCATGCGCTGCACCAGCGCCGAGGCGGTGAGGACGGCGGCCGCCAGCTCGTCGCCGGCCACCGACCCGGACGCGTCCACCAGCAGCACGACCGCCCGTCCGGTGGACCGCCAGCCGCGGGTGTGCAGGTGCTCGGCCCGCCAGTGCGGCTCCGCGCCCCGGGCGGCGAGGGTCGCGTCGAGGTCGACGTCGGACCCCGTCGGCTCCCTGCGGGTCACCACGCGGCGGGTGCCCGGCCGGTCGGCGGTCCCGGCGCGTGGGTTGCCCAGCGGCAGCCGGGCGGCCAGCGACCTGGCCGCCGCCCGCAGCTGGGGGTCGAACGCACGCGCGGCAGCGGCCAGCACCCGGGCGACCGCGTCGGGATCCCGGGCCGCGAGGTCGGCCACGGCGGCGGCGTCCAGCTCACCGGCCTGCGGGGACACCGCGTCGAAGTCGGGATTGCTGCGGGAGAGCTGGTCCCGGCTGCTGCGGCGCGCGGCCTGGGAGCGGAGCAGCTCCGCGACGGCGTCGGGGTCCTCCACCACCCGGGGCGGGCGCCGGGCGGGGGGCGGGCCGCCCTGGCCCGGCGGTGGGGGCGGCCCGGGGGCCTCCTCCCCGGGCGTCAGGCTTTTCCCAGCTCCTCACCGGCCCGGCGCCAGATGTCGGCGACGACGTCCTCGACCGGCCGGGCGACGCCGTCCCCCAGCGTGACCTTCCCGGTCATGGCGGCCAGTGCCGCGTCCAGGCCGGTCCCGTCCTCCAGCGCCGCCGTGTCCCGGACGGCGGCCAGCTCGACGGCGATCAGCACGGTGTCGATCGCGCCGCGGACGGAGGCGCCGATGCGCAGCTCCGGGTGGTCGCGGGTGATCCGCACGGCGCGGACCGCGCGGGCGACGAGGTCGGCCGGACCGTCGGTCACCGTCGCGACCACCCGCAGCTCGGCGTCCTCGTCCTGGTACCCCATCGCGACCCGGCACGAGCGGTCGTAGAGCGCGGGGGTCACGCGCGCGGTGCCGACCGCGTCGAACGGGTTCATCGCCGCGACCAGCCGGAAGGTCGGGCGGGCGGCCACGCGGCCGTAGCGGGGCACGTGCATCTCCCGCTCGGACAGCACGCCGAGCAGGATGTTCATCGTCTCCTCGGGGACCCGGTTGAACTCCTCGACGTAGAGCAGGGCCCCCTCGGTCATGGCGCGGGTGAGCGGCCCGGGCACGAAGTTCTCCGGCCGGTAGTCCTCGACGAGCACCCGGGAGGCGTCGTGGTGGCCGACCAGCCGGGTGGGGGTCAGCTCGGCGTTGCCCTCCACGAGGACCAGCGGCACCCCGGCGCCGTCGGCGAGCGAGCGCAGCAGCGTCGTCTTGCCGGTCCCCGGCGGGCCTTCCAGGACGACGTTGCGGCCCGCCGACAGCGCGGCGGCGACCACCTCCGCCTCGCGGATCCGGGCGACCACCCGGTCCCGGGCGACGCGCACCATGCCGCCGACGTCGAGCCGGACGGCGCTCGACGGGGTCACGGCAGGTCCTCCGGATCCGGGACGCGGACCGGGGTGCCGCCCCGGGTGGGAGGCGGCACCCCGGCTCGATCGGCTCAGTCGTGGACGATGACGCCGCGGATGTTCTTGCCGGCGTGCATGTCCTCGTAGCCCTTGTTGATGTCGTCGAGCTTGTACCGGGTGGTGATCAGCTCGTCGAGCTTGAGCTTCCCCTCCTGGTAGAGCCGCAGCATCTTCAGCATGTCGGAGCTCGGGTTCTGGTCGCCGAAGAGGGCGCCGCGGATCTCCTTGGTGAACAGCGCGAGCATGCTGGGGTTGATCGGGATGCCCACGTCGGTGAGGTCGCCGAGGCCGGTGATGACGACCCGGCCGCCCTTGCCGATCGCCTCGAACGCCTGGGCGACGTGCTCGCCCTTCAGGACCCCGACGGTGATCAGCGCCTTGTCCGCTCCCTGCCCGTTGGTGACGCTGCGGGCGAAGTCGGCCGCCTCGTCCATGTTCTCGAAGGCGTGGGTGGCGCCGAGCTCCATGGCCTTCTCGCGCTTGAACGCGACGGGGTCGACGGCGATGACGTGGCTCGCGCCCGCGTGGGCCGCGCCCTGGACGGCGTTGATGCCGATGCCGCCGATGCCCATGACGATGACCGTGTCGCCGGCCTTGACCTCACCGGCCTGCACAGCGGTGCCCCAGCCGGTGCCGACGCCGCACCCGACGAGGCAGGCGACCTCGAGCGGGATGCTCTTGTCGATCTTCACCGTCGAGCGGATGTCGACCGTGGTGATCTCGGCGAAGGTGCCCAGCCCGCACATCTGGCCCACGTCGGTGCCGTCGGAGGTCTGGAACCGGAAGCTCGTGGCGTCGTCCCACCGCGAGCCGACCAGCAGGTTCGCGCCGGAGTCGCAGATGTACTGCTGACCGTTGGCGCAGTAGCGACAGCGTCCGCAGCCGGGCAGGAACGAGAAGACGACGTGGTCGCCCTCCTCGAAGCCCTTCGTGCCGGGGCCGACCGCGGTGACGACGCCGGCCCCTTCGTGGCCGCCGAGGAACGGGTACTTGCCCACGGGCATGTCACCGGTGGCGACGTGGTCGTCGGAGTGGCACAACCCGGAGGCGGCCACCTTGACCTGGAGCTCGCCGGGCTGGGGGTCGTCGACGACGAGATCGACGACCTCCCACTGTCCGGGTGCGGAGCGCATGATCGCGCCGCGGGTGTTCACGGGCATGGGGACCTCCTGGTGGCCCTCGCGTCGAGGGGCTGGGATTGCATGCGTCGGCGCGCATGGCTGATGTGCACGCTATGGCGTGGGTCACACCGTGAAAAGGGCGTGCAACGTTGCGGGCCGAACCGGCGTGCTCGTGCAACGTTCGACCACCCGCAGTGCGCGGTTCATGTCGTCGATCACAATGCGCTGGTGCCCTCGCTCCCGGTGGTCGTCGTCGGCGCCGGGCCGGTGGGGCTCACGGCCGCGTTGCTCCTCGCCCGCCGCGGGCTCGACGTCCTGGTGCTCGAACGCCACGCCGAGCCCTATCCGCTGCCCCGCGCGGTGCACCTGGACGACGAGGTCTTCCGCGTGCTGCAGGACGCCGGGGTGGCCGACGCGCTCCTCCCGCACACCCGCCCGATGGCGGGGCTCCGGCTGCTCGACGGGCAGCACCGCGTGCTCGCCGAGTTCGGTCGGCACGCCGGCCCGCACGGGTGGCCGCAGGGCTCGCTCGTGCACCAACCCGACCTCGAGGACGTGCTGGCCGCCGCGGCAGCGACCGACCCGCGCATCACGCTCCGGCGCGCCGCCGTCGTCACCGGGCTCGACCGGGACGACGCCGGCCCCGGCCCCGGCCAGGACGATGCCGGGGTCTCCGTCGTCTACCGGTCCGGCGGGGCGGACCGGTCCGTCCGGGCGGCTGCGGTGCTCGGCTGCGACGGCGCCGGCAGCACCGTCCGCGGCCTGATCGGCGCGGCGATGCGGGACCTCGGGCCGGCCGACCGCTGGCTCGTGCTCGACGTCCGGTCGGCTCCCGAGCTGCCGGTGTGGCCGGGTGCGCACCAGGTCTGCGACGCCCGCCGTCCGGCGACGTTCATGCCGGTCACCGGCGACCGGTACCGCTGGGAGTGCCGGCTGCGCCCGGGGGAGACGGTCGCCGACGCGATGACCCCCGAGCGACTCGCGCGGTTGCTCGCACCCGTCGACCCGGCGGCGGTCGAGTTCGTGCGCAGCGTCGAGTACACGTTCCGCGCGCAGGTGGCCGACCGGTGGCGGTCCGGCCGGGTCTTCCTGGCCGGGGACGCCGCTCATCTCAGCCCCCCGTTCATCGGGCAGGGTCTGGGGCTCGGCCTGCGCGACGTGCACCAGCTCGCCTGGAAGCTCGCCGCCGTGCTGGCGGGGGAGGCCGGGGACGACCTGCTGGACACCTACCAGGCGGAGCGCGAGCCGCATGCCCGGTCGCTGATCCGCGTCGCCCTGCTGCTCGGCCGGCTGATGACCGGCGGCGGCCGGCTCGGCGACGTCGTCCGCCGGGGTGTGCTCGCCGCCGTCCGGCGGATCCCGGCCGTGGCGCGGCTGGCGACGGACAGCCGGACGCCGCCGTTGCGCGGACCGCTGGTCGAACGCCGGGGGAGGGCGGGCCGGCGGCTGGCCGGCACGCTGATCCCGCAGCCGGAGGTGCTGGTCGACGGGCGGCGCTGCCGGCTGGACGACGTCCTCGGGCCCGGCTCCGCCGAGATCACCGCGGACCTGCTGGTGCGCCGTTCGGACGGGACCGAGGTGGTGGTCGAGGAGCCCGCCGGGACGCTGACCGCGTGGATGCGGGGCGCCGCGGCCGTGCACGTGCGCCCTGACCGGATCGTCGGCTCCGCTCGTCGCACGTCGATCCGCGGGTCGGGCCGGCCGGCGGCGGGTAGGCGGCCGGCATGAACAGCGACAAGAGCCAGATCCTGGACCTGCTCCGCTCGCAGGGCGACGACAGCAAGGCTCAGCAGGCCGACCAGGAGCTCCCCGACCAGGTCGACACCGACCGCGACGCCGGGCTGCTGTCCAAGGTCGGCATCGACCCCATGGACCTGGTCAAGAAGCTGGGCGGCGGCGGAGGACTCGGCGGCCTGCTCGGCGGTTTACGCCCGCCTACAGCTGCACCCGCTCGTTCTCGCCGCCGTCGTAGGCCGTCCCGGTCAGCTTCGCCTTCGCGAAGCTGATCACGCTCGCCAGTCGGCCGCCGGGCGAGTCCCAGTACTCGGCCGAGGCGGCATCGACCCGCAGCAGGACGACGTCGGGGTCCTCCTGGCCGTCGGGGAACCAGGCCTCGACGACGGCGTTCCACAAGCTGCGCTTCTTCTCCAGGTCGTCGATGACGACGGCGTGCCCCGTCAGCGAGACCCAGCTCGAGCTGCCCGCCGTGGAGACGTTGACCTGGGGGTTCGCCGCGATGTGGGCCACCTTGCGCGAGCTGCGCGAGGCGAAGAACCACAGGTCGCCGTCGAACTCCACCTCCTGCATCGCCATGGGGCGGCTGATCAGGGTCCCGTCGGGCGCGATGGTGGTGAACAGCCCGAACCGTTCGTCCTTCAGCAGCTCGGCGACCTTGGTCGCCTCCTCCGTCGTCATGCGTGGTCCCTGCCCGCATCCGGAGGTTCCTACGCTCGCCGGGTGCGGCGACGTGCGCCGGTGTGGGCCGCTCTCCCCGAGGCGCCGGTGCCGGCCGCCGGGCGGGAGGGTCCATCGACTCTGGCGGCCACGACGGCATCGCTGGTGCAATCGCCCGCGGCCAGCCACCATGGGCCCGACATGAGCCATCGTCGGCGGAGCGTCCCATGCCCCCGGTCGTGAACCCGTGGCTGGCGCTCCCCGAGGGGCGGCCCAGTCCGGCACTGACCCGGCGGCTGCGGGCTGCCCACGAGCGGCTCGTCACCGGCACCGCGCTGCCCCCCGACGACGCGGTGCGCTCGGTCGTCCGCGACTCCTGGCGCCGCTCGCTCAGCTGCGGCGTCGACCCCGACGGCGGGACGCCCCCGGTCGAGCTCCTGGACGACGAGCTGCTCGCCTACCGCGAGGCGCACCCGCTGGCGCCGGTCATGCCCGTCATCCGGCGGCTGCTGGTCCAGGACGCCGAGGCCGACCGGATGATCGTCGCCGTCACCGACTCCGGCGGCCGCATGCTCTGGGTCGAGGGGGACGCGCGGCTGCGCTCGCAGGCGGCCGGCATGAACTTCGTCGAGGGCGCCCGCTGGGCCGAGGAGGTCGCCGGCACCAACGCGCCCGGCACCGCGCTCGCCCTCGACCACGCCGTCCAGATCTACGGCAGCGAGCACTACCGCCGGCCGGTGCAGCCGTGGAGCTGCTCGGCGGCGCCGGTGCACGACCCCGTCACCGGCTCGCTGCTGGGGGCGATCGACGTGACCGGGGGCGACCACGTCGCCAGCCCGCACATGCTCACCCTCGTCCGGGCCACGGTCGCGGCCGTGGAGTCGGAGCTGAGGTGGCAGCGGCGGGAGCAGCTGCAGCGCGGCGCCGGCCGCCGTCCCCCGCCGCTGCAGCGCGTCTCGCCCCGCCTGGAGGTGCTCGGCCGCGACCGGGCGCGGCTCAGCCTGCCGAGCGGGCCGGTGGAGCTGTCGCTGCGGCACTCGGAGCTCCTGCTGCTCCTGGCCGAGGCGGCCGTCGCGAGCGAGGGCCGCACCGCCGCCCAGCTCGCCGCGGAGGTCCACCGCGGGGAGGCCGCGGCGGTCACCGTGCGCGCGGAGCTCTCCCGGCTGCGCCGGCTCGTCGGCGCGGAGCTGGTCGGCTCCCGCCCGTACCGGCTGCTCGGCCGCGTCGAGACCGACCTCGACCAGGTGCGCCGGTTGCTGGCCCGCGGCTCGGTCGGCTCGGCGCTGGAGCGCTATCCGGGCGCGGTACTGCCCGCTTCGCGCGCGCCGGGTGTCTCGAGCGCGCGCGAGCGGGTGTCCGCGTTGCTGCGCCAGTCCGTCCTGAGGAGCCGGCGGCCCGAGCTGCTCCTGCGGTACGGGCAGCTGCCCGAGGCGCGGGACGACGTCGCCGTCTGGCAGGCCTGCCTGGACTGCCTGCCCGCGAGCTCGCCGCGCCGTGCGGCGGCCGCCGCGCACCTGCTGCGGCTGCGACGGAGCTCACCTCTCCGCTGACCGTCCGGGGAATGCCCGCGAGCCGTTCGCCCTTGGCAGCAGGAGTGAGTGCCGCACCTCCCTCGACCGTCCGTCCGCCCCTCAGCACCGCCCGCGTGGTCGTCGCGGTCGTCGCGCTGGCGATCGGCGGGTTCGCGATCGGCACCACCGAGTTCGTCACCATGGGCGTGCTGCCCGACATCGCCGAGGGCGTGGGTGTCGACATCCCCTCGGCCGGCCACGTCATCTCGGTCTACGCCCTCGGCGTCGTCGTCGGTGCCCCGGTCATCGCGGCGCTCAGCGCCCGGCTGCCGCGGCGGGCGCTGCTGATCGGCCTGATGGCCGCGTTCCTCGTCGGCAACGGGCTCACCGCGCTCGCGCCCGGCTACGGCACCCTGCTGCTCGCCCGCTTCCTGACCGGCCTGCCGCACGGCGCCTATTTCGGCGTCGCCTCGCTGGTCGCCGCCTCGCTGGTCGCCCCGCACCTGCGCGGACGGGCGGTCAGCTCCGTCATGCTCGGCCTGGCGGCGGCCATGCTCACCGGCGTGCCGGCCGCGACCTGGCTGGGCCAGCAGTTCGGCTGGCGGTCGGCGTACTGGACGGTGGTCGTGCTGGCCGCGATGACCGTCGCCGCCGTCCTCGCCGTGGTGCCGTCGTCCCCCGGCCGGTCGGAGGCAACCGTGCGCGGGGAGCTCGGCGCGCTCCGGCGTCCGCAGGTGCTGCTCACCCTGCTGGTCGGGATCGTGGGCTTCGGCGGCATGTTCGCCCTCTACAGCTACATCGCCCCGGTCGTCACCGACGTCGCCGAGCTCTCGCGGGGCACGGTGCCGGTCGTCCTCCTCGCGTACGGGGCGGGTGGCGTGGTCGGGACGGTGCTCGGCGGGCGGCTGGCGGACCTCTCGCTGTTCCGCTCCCTGGTGGGCTCCCTCGTCGTCCTCGGCGTGCTGCTGGTCGGTGTCGCGCTGACGTCCCCCTACCCGGTCGCCCTGTTCGTCGGCGTCTTCCTCGTCTCCGTCGCGGCGTCCACGCTGGCGATCTGCCTCCAGATGCGGCTGATGGAGACGGCGGGCGAGGCGCAGATGCTCGGCGCCGCCCTGAACCACTCCGCGCTCAACCTCGCCAACGCGCTCGGCGCCTGGCTCGGCGGACTGGTCATCGCGGCCGGCCTGGGCTACCGCGCGCCCAGCGTCGTCGGTGCCGGCCTGGCCGCGCTCGGCTTGCTGCCGCTGGCGATCTCCGCCGTGCTCCGCCGCCGTGCCGGGCGGACGCCGGTCCGGCTCGCCCCGGCCCCGACGCGCCAGGTCCGGGTGCCCGCGGCCTGACCGGCTGCAACCAGGCTGCAACGTTGCAGCCGCGCCCACCGCCGTGGGGTTCCGGCGGAAGACCCCGGAATTCCGGTCTTTTGGTGCTCGATGGTGCCCGCGGAGGCGTGCCGGGGACCTCGGCGGCCGGTCAGGTCTGGTCAAGCGCGCCTCTCACGGCCAGACTCCGCCGTGCGGGCCGGGAGTGACCGGTGCCACACCTCAGAGTGGAGGGCACATGACCGAGATCAACGTGCGGGTCGACGGGGTGGCCTACGCCGACGCCGTCGAGCCGCGGACCCTGCTCGTCCACTACCTGCGCGAGCAGCTCGGCAAGGTCGGCACCGTCGTCGGATGCGACACCAGCAACTGCGGGGCCTGCACCGTCCACCTGGACGGCGAGGCGGTGAAGAGCTGCACCGTGCTGGCCGTACAGGCCGACGGGTGCGAGGTCACCACCATCGAGGGGATCGCCCCGCAGGGCAGCCTGCACCCGATGCAGAAGGCGTTCCACGAGATGCACGGCCTGCAGTGCGGGTTCTGCACCCCCGGGATGATCATGGCCTCGATCGACCTGGTGAACGACAACCCGAACCCGACCGACGACGAGGTGCGCGAGGGCATCGAGGGCAACCTCTGCCGCTGTACCGGCTACCAGAACATCGTGCGCGCCGTGCAACAGGCGGCCGCCGAGATGAGCGGCGGCGCACCCACCTCCTCCGAGACGCTGGGAGCGCAGTCATGACCATGGTCGACGAGCCCACGGGCACCCAGGCGCCGGAGAAGGAGGTCGGCAAGGCGCGCCGCCGCAAGGAGGACGCCCGGCTGATCACCGGGAAGACGACCTGGACCGACAACATGTCGCTGCCGGGGATGCTGCACATCGCCGTCGTCCGCAGCCCCGTCGCGCACGCGCGGATCTCCAACGTCGACGTCAGCGCGGCCAAGGCGGCGCCCGGCGTCATCGAGGTCTACACCGGTCGCGACTTCGCCGAGGAGCAGGGCTCGCTCCCGTGCGCCTGGCCGGTCACCCCCGACATGGTCAACCCGGGGCACCCCTCGATCGCCGTCGACTCGGTCAACCACGTCGGCGAGGCCGTCGCCCTGATCGTCGCGCGCAGCAAGGTCGCCGCGCAGGACGCCGTCGAGCTCGTCGACATCGACTACGACGTCCTCCCGCCGGTCCTGCGCATGGAGGAGGCGGTCAAGGACGGCGCCGACCTCGTCCACGACGAGCTCTCCTCGAACACCAGCTACCACTTCGTCTTCGACGCCGGGGACGCCGGCCTCGGGGGGAACACCGACCAGGCGTTCGCCGACGCCGAGGTCGTCGTCAGCCGCCGGTTCGTCAACCAGCGGCTCATCCCGGCGTTCATGGAGCCCCGGTCGTGCGTCGTCTCACCGCAGGGCGACAACTACACGATGTGGTCGTCCACTCAGATCCCGCACATCCTGCGGGTGATGCTGGCGATGGTGACCGGTGTACCCGAGCACAAGCTGCGGATCATCGCGCCAGACGTCGGCGGCGGCTTCGGCGGCAAGCTGCAGGTCAACCCCGAGGAGGTGCTGGCGCTCCTCGTCGCCCGCCGGCTGGGCAAGCCGGTCAAGTGGACCGAGACCCGCAGCGAGTCGCTGATGACGGCGCACCACGGCCGCGACCAGATCCAGTTCATCGACATCGCCGCCGACCGTGAGGGCAACGTCAAGGGCCTGAAGGTCCGGCTGCTCGCCGACATGGGCGCCTACCTGCGGCTGATCACCCCCGGTGTCCCGGCTCTCGGTGCGTTCATGTTCCCGGCCATCTACAAGTTCCCGGCCTACCACTTCGAGTGCGACGGCGTCTTCACCAACAAGGTGCCCACCGACGCCTACCGCGGCGCCGGGCGGCCCGAGGCGACCTTCGCCGTCGAGCGGATCATGGACGAGCTCGCCGTCGAGCTGGGCATGGACCCGCTCGAGCTGCGCCGCAAGAACTGGATCCAGGCGCAGGAGTTCCCCTTCACCACGATCGCCGGCCTCGAGTACGACAGCGGCGACTACGAGCAGGCGACGCAGCAGGCGCTCCAGCTCATCGGCTACGACGAGCTGCGCGCCGAGCAGCGGCAGCGGCGCGAGTCCGGCGACCCGGTCCAGCTCGGCATCGGGTTCTCCACCTTCACGGAGATGTGCGGCCTGGCCCCCTCCCGGGTGCTCGGCTCGCTCGCCTTCGGCGCCGGCGGCTGGGAGCACGCCTCGATCCGGATGCTGCCCACCGGCAAGGTCGAGGTCGTCACCGGCTCGACGCCGCACGGCCAGGGGCACGAGACGGCCTGGAGCCAGCTCGTCGCCGATGAGCTCGGCGTGCCGTTCGAGGACGTCGAGGTGCTGCACGGCGACACCTCCATCTCCTCCCGCGGCCTGGACACCTACGGCTCCCGCTCGCTCGTGGTGGGCGGCACCGCCGTGGTCAAGGCCGCCGAGAAGGTCGTGGCCAAGGCCCGGAAGATCGCGGCGCACCTGCTGGAGGCCAGCGAGGACGACCTCGAGTTCACCGGCGGCAAGTTCTCCGTCCGTGGGACGCCGGGCACCGGTCTCGGCATCCAGGAGATCGCGCTGGCGATCTTCGCCGCCCACAACTACCCCGAGGGGATCGAGCCCTCGATCGACGCCGACGCGACGTTCGACCCGGTCAACTTCTCCTTCCCCCACGGCACGCACATCTGCGCCATGGAGGTCGACACCGAGACGGGCATGGTGAAGATCCGCAAGTACGCGTCCGTCGACGACATCGGGAAGATCGTCAACCCGCTCATCGTGGAGGGGCAGATCCACGGTGGGCTGGCCCAGGGCATCGCGCAGGCGCTGTACGAGGAGGCCGTCTACGACGACGACGGCAACCTCACCACCGGCACCTTCGTCGACTACCTGGTCCCGGCGGCCTCCGACCTGCCGCACTTCGACACCGGCAACACGGTGCACGAGGCGCCGGGGAACCCGATCGGCGCCAAGGGCGTGGGCGAGGCCGGCTGCATCGCCAGCACCCCGGCGGTGGTCAACGCCGCGCTGGACGCCGTCCGGCACCTGGGCGTCACGGACATCCAGATGCCGCTGACGCCGGAACGGGTCTGGCGGGCCATCCATCAGGGCGGGGACGGCGGGGAGCGCGCCACCGCCGGGACGATCGCCTGGGGTGGCGCCTCGACCGAGACCACCACCGGCGTGTCCACCGACGCTTCCTCCCTGGGAGGGGACCGATGATTCCCGCAGCGTTCGCCTACGCCCGTCCCACCACGATCGACGAGGCGCTGCAGGCCGTCGCCGACGGCGGGGAGGACGTCAAGATCATGGCCGGGGGGCAGTCGCTGATCCCCGTCATGCGGCTGCGGCTGGCCGCGCCGGAGACGGTCGTCGACCTGACCCGGGTGGCCGAGATGCGCGGGGTCCGGGAGGAGGGCGACGCGATCGTCATCGGCGCGATGACGACGCACTCCGACGTCCTCTCCGACCCGTTGATCGCCCAGTGGGCCCCGCTGATCGCCGACGCGACGGAGACGGTGGCCGACCGGCAGGTGCGGCACCGCGGCACCTTCGGCGGTGCTCTCGCACACGCCGACCCGGCCGGTGACCTGCCCGCCGTGGCGCTGGCGCTCGACGCCGAGTTCGTCATCGCCGGCCTGAACGGCCGGCGCACCGTCGGTGCCGCCGAGTTCTTCGTCGACTACCTCACCACCGCGTTGGAGGAGGGGGAGCTGCTCGTCGAGATCCGGGTGCCCAAGCTGCAGGGCACGTGGGGCATGCACTACGAGAAGTTCAACCGCGTCGCGCAGGCGTGGTCGATCGTCGCGGTGGCGGCGGCCGTCCGGCGCGAGGGGGGCGTCATCGCGGAGGCCCGGATCGGGCTGACCAACATGGGCCCGGTCCCGTTGCGGGCGAGCGGCGTGGAAGCGGCCCTGGCCGGGGCCGAGGCGACGGCCGAGGCGATCGCCGCGGCAGCGGACCGGGCGGCCGAGGGCACCAGTCCCAGCAGCGACCTGAACGCGCAGGCGGACTATCGGCAACACCTCGTCACGGTGCTCACGCGCCGTGCGGTGACTGCGGCCGCCGGGCTGTAGCGTCGGTCTGCCGGTCCGTACTCGTCCGTCTCGGTCGGTTCCTCCGCAGCGGGGGACCGACCGAGCCGCAACATCTGAGGAGGTTCGCCGTGCAGCTGGAGAACTCGTTCACCGTGCCCGTGCCCATCGACGAGGCCTGGCGGGTGCTCCTCGACATCGAGCGGATCGCGCCCTGCATGCCGGGTGCGGCGCTCGACTCGGTCGACGGTGACGACTTCACGGGTCGGGTCAAGGTCAAGCTGGGCCCGATCAACCTGACCTATCAGGGCAAGGCGTCCTTCATCGAGAAGGACGAGGCCGCGCACAAGGCGGTCATCGACGCCCGCGGCAAGGACCAGCGGGGCAACGGCACCGCGGCCGCCGTCGTCACCGCGAAGCTGAAGGCCGAGGGGTCGATCACCCGCGTCGACGTGCTGACCGACCTCAACATCACCGGCCGGCCGGCCCAGTTCGGGCGCGGCGTCATGACCGACGTCGGCAACAAGCTCCTGGGCCAGTTCGCCGACAAGCTCGCCGCCCAGCTCGGGGAGGGTGACGCACAGGGCGACGCCGAGCGTGCGGAGAGCGCCGCCGCGAAGGTGGCCGCCACCGCGTCCGGGGCCGTCGAGGAGATCGCGGCCTCCGCCGAGCAGGCCGCCGGGGACGGTCCCGCCGGCCAGGCCGTGAAGAAGGGAGCGGCGGCGACCAAGAAGACCGCTGCTGCCGCCACGGACAAGGCGACCGGCACGACGGACACCGTTGCCATCGATGCGCCGGCCGCTGCCGACAAGAAGGCGCCGGTGAAGGCCGTGCCGCCGCTGGCCGAGACAGTGCCCGCCACCGCGGACACCACGTCGGCGGCGAAGGCCGGCGCCCCGGCGGCCAAGGACAAGGCGCCCGCGACGGCGAAGGCCCCGAGCGGGCCGCCGAAGGGAACCACCGCTCCGCCGAGCAAGCCAGCGTCGGGCGGCCCGGTGCGCAGCGTGCCGTCGACCACTCCCGCCGCGTCGCGGCCGCGCCCGGTCGTGGAGCCGGAGCCGATCGACCTGCTCGAGGTCGCCGGCGGCGCCGCGATGGCCCGGTACGCGGCACCTGCCGCCGGTATCGCTGCGGTGGTGGTTCTCGTCCTGCTGGTCGTGCGCCGCCGTCGCCGCGGCTGAGCGCGGCCTCGGCCGCTTCTCCCGGCGGGGCCGGGCGCCTCCCCGTCGTGCACCGGGACAGGGACCGGACCGCCCAGAATTGTCGGACCCCTCCCGTAGATTCGCTCATGTGTTCGAAGGCGGCGGTTTCGGGGTCGGGGTGACCGTCACCGAGCTCCATGTCGAGCCGTGGCCGGTGGAACTGCTGCCCCCTGGCGTCACCGACCGCCCGACGCGGCTGGGCGAGATGATGCCGGCCGACGCGCGCACAGATGCCGAGATCGCCGTCGAGCTGCAGCGGATCCAGCAGATGGAGGCACGGCTCGCTGCCTACACGGCCGAGCTGATCGCCGAGCTGGCGTCTCGTCGTCCGGACAGCGGTGACCGGCAGATCGGGGAGCCGGGGGCGGCGTCGCCGGACTGGGCTCCGGGCCCCGGCCGCGAGGCGGCGCCCGGGGTGAGTGAGTTCTTCGCCGACGAGCTGGCGCTCGTGCTGAACTGCTCCCGGACGGCCGCGACGAAGCTCGCCGACGGCGCCGCGATGCTGACCGAGCGGCTACCGGAGACGTGGGCCGCGCTCGCCGACGGTCTGCTGGACTGGCCACGGGCCCGGGCGCTGGCCGCCGAACTGCTCGAGCCGGCCCGCGACCTGGAGCCTGACGTGATCGCCCAGGTCGAGGCGGCCGTACTTCCCCGGGCGAGGGCCCTCTCCATCACCCGGCTCCAGGCTGCGGTGCGCAGCGAGCTGCTGCGCCACGACGCGGCAGCGGCCGACCGGCGCCGCCGGCAGGCCGAACGGGCCGCCGACGTCGTGGTGCGCCCCGCCCGCGACGGGATGGCCGAGCTGTCTGTCTTCCTTCCGGCGCCGTTGGCCGCTGCGATCCGGGAGACCGTCGACCCCTACGCGGGGATGGCCAAGCGCGACGGCGATCCCCGCCCGATCGGTCAGCTGCGGGCGGGCGTCCTCGGCGACCTCGTCCTTCGCCCGTGGGACGACACCCGGCCACCGGTCACCGCGCACCTCGCCGTGCTCGCACCGCTGGGAGCCCTGGCGTCGGGCGCGAGTGGTCACGACGCCTGCGCCGTCGCGCACTTCCCCGCGCACGCCGCGGGCTCGGCCCACACATCGCCCACCGGCTGCCAGGAACATGAGGCAGCGGCGGTCGACGGCCAGCCGATCACCGTCGCGCAATTGCGGGATCTGCTCGAGCAGCTGGACGCGTTCTGCCCTGGCGGGCTGCAGGCTCCGGCCGGGGGTTCGCTGAACATCGCCCTGGTCGATCCCGGCACCGGCGCACTTCGGGCCATCGTCACCCGCTCTGAACTCGAACGCCTCGTCCGACGCGGCTGTCCCGAGCATCCTGGGGGGCCATGTCGGTGCCCGGTGGTGGACGGGCCGCCTCCGGTGGATCGGTACGTCCCCACTCCGGCTCAGCGCCGCTTCGTCACGACCCGGGATCGCACCTGCCGTCATCCGGGTTGCCGCAACGGTGCCGCGTGGGCCGACCTCGACCACGTCGTCCCGCACTCCCTGGGCGGCAACACCGCCTGTGAGAACCTCTGCTGCCTCTGCCGCAGTCATCACCGGCTGAAGACCCACGCGGCCGGCTGGCGATTCGTCATGACTGCCGACCGCGTGCTGGCGGTGACCACACCCAGCGGCGTCACCCGCACCACCCGACCGCCAGGGGTGCACGTATCGGCCGGACCACCGGGGACGCACCCGTTCGACGATGACACACCGCCCTTCTGACCGAGGCGTTCGAACGACCGAGCCACGTGGGCGGTCGGTGCCCGGCGGCGCGAGGCCGAGGGGGATCGCCCAGACAGCCGGCCGATGAGTTGGAGCCGGTGCGCTGGTCGTAGGGGGCGACGGCCCTATCAGCGAGGGAGCTTCGCCAGCTCATCGGGACGCTGGTTCGACCGCCGTGACCACCAGCCGTCGTCTCGAGCCGATGCAGACGCCGGAACGCACCGCCGCGCCGTCTCGCCAAGGCTCGCATTTGCCGGCGAACCGCGACGAGGTGACCCATAGGCACCCTGCCTGTCCCAGAGCGGCCCACCTAGGGACACCTCTTGGCCCGGTGGAAGTCAGGACACGGTCGAACCGCAGCGCGTCGAGGCGGCGGGCGATGCGGGCTCGGGCCTTGACGTCGCACTTGCATTTTGCAAGTGTTGGCCGCATGAGCCTCTTCATCACCTGCCCCGTCGAGAGCGTCGAGCGCGCGACCGCCTTCTACACAGCCCTCGGCTGGACCCTCAACGCCGAGATGTCCGATCACAACGTGTCGTGCTTCGCGATCGCGCCCGAGCAGTACGTCATGCTCGGCAGCCGCGAGATGTACGCGAGCGTCGGCGGCGTCGAGGAGGTGGTCGGTGGACCCCACACGCCCTCGAAAGTCACGGTCTCGTTCGACCTCGGCAGCCGCGAGGCGGTCGACGAGCTCGCCGAGCGCGCCGGCGCCGCCGGCGGGCGAATCGGTGAGACCGACGACTACCCCTTCATGTACCAGCGCCAGTTCGACGACCCCGACGGCTATCACTACTCGCCGTTCTGGATGAAGCCGGCCGCCGATCCGACCGCATGAGCGACCTTGCCGCGGCCCTCGACATCGTCGGAGCACGGTGGGCCCTGCTCGTCGTGGAGCGGCTGCTCGACGGGCCGCAGCGCTACGGCGATCTGCAGCGCGACCTCGGAGTGCCGACGAACATGCTCGCGACCCGCCTGCGCGAGCTCGAAGCGGCCGGCGTACTGACCCGTCTGCCGCTCCGGCACAACACCCGGGCCTACGCGCTGACCGATCGCGGCCTTGCCTTGCGCGAGGCGATCGTCGCGCTCGGACGCTGGGGCGCCGAGGAGGCCTGAGCCTCGCGCGGAATCACGGGTCGCTCCGACAGGTCGAGCCCGGCTTGCACCGACGTTCGCGCTCAGGCAAGGCGACGACTGTCCCCTAGGCCGCCTTCTGGGCGACGGTTCCGGAACGCCTTACTGATCCCACGACACCAGCGTGTCCCGTACTCAGCCGGAGGTGAGTTCGCTCAGCCAGGACAGGGCCGCCGCCGCGACGACGTCGACGTTGCGCTTCAGGGAGTGGTCGCCCGGGACGGCGTAGACCGACGCGCGCGCCCGGCCGGACAATGCGGCAGCCACCTCCGCCGGCCGGCCCATGGCATCCGTCTCGCCCTGCACGACCACCAAGGGCACCGCCACGGCGGTCAGCTCGGCGGCGCGGCTCTTCTCGGGCCGGCCGGGCGGGTAGAGCGGGAAGGCGAGGGCCAGCACACCGGCCGCGCCGCGCTCGGCCGCCGTCCGGCAGGCGACCCGAGCCCCGGCGCTCCGGCCGCCGAGCACGAGCGGCCCGGTGATCCGGCCGTCGGCATCCAACTGGTCCAGGACCGTCCGCCAGGCCTCGTCGAGCCTCGGCGGGGCCGGGGCGACCCGCTGGCGCGCCACCCGCCACGGCTGCTCGACCCGGATCACGCGCCAGCCCGCGGCGGCCGCGCCCACCGCCACCGCGAGCAGGTCCACCGACTCCACGCCGCCACCTGCCCCGTGGCCCAGCACCAGCGTGCCCCGCACGGCCCCATCCGCCTCGGTGGTGTGCGTCCGCGCCGGGCCGAGGGAGGTGGCGATCTCGACGGGGGTCATGCCTCGGGGAGCGCCAGCAGCGCCTCGACGGCACCCGCCAGGTTCGGAGCGCTCGCGTGCGGCGGCTCGTAGACGGCCGGGTAGACCCGCTCGCTGCGCGGGAACCAGGCGCCGGTCAGCCCCGCGCGCTGGGCGCCCAGCACGTCCCAGCCGTGGGCCGCGACCAGGGCCATGCGCGCCGGGGCGACGTCGCAGACGCCGGCCGCCCAGAGGTAGACCTCGCGGGCGGGCTTCCATGCCCGGATCACCTCGCTGGACAGCGAGCGCTCGACCAGCGCCGTCACCCCGCCCCGTTCCAGGCCAGCCTCGGCGACCCCGGGGGACCCGTGGGTCAGCGTGACCACGCGGATGCCGGCCGCGACCAGCCGGCGCAGGGCCGGCTCCACGTCGGGATGCGGAGCGAGCTCACCGAATGCCTCGGCGACCTGCCTGCGGGTGGCGGCATCGAGGTCGCTCTCCTGGGCCAGGGCCGCGTCGAAGGCGTCGCGGAACCGGCACCACGAACCGGTGGAGGACGCGGCGATGCCCGTCAGCAGGGTCCGCGCGAAGACGGTCGCCAGCAGCGACTCCGGCCGGCCGGCCTCGACCAGTGCCGCACGGACGGGAGCCAGGTCCAGCAGGGTCTCGTTGACGTCGAACGCGACGACCTCGGGGCGGGTGCGGGTCATGCGGTCGGGCGGTCGGCGTCGGGGTCCGCGCTGAGCGTCTGGTCCCCGTCCGGCCCGTACCGGCCCGCGCGACCGCGGTAGACCTGGGTGATCCGCCGGTAGACCATCCAGCCGACGGCCAGGACGACGGCCGCGACCACGGCGTAGTCGAGGTACTTGAGGTTGTTCCGCACGAAGTCCCCGGCGGCCACACCGAGGCCGATGAGCACGCTGTTCCAGATCAGGCTGCCAGCGGTCGTGAAGAGCAGGAACTGGCCGAACGGCATCCGCACGACGCCCGCCGGCACCGAGATGAAGCTGCGCACGATCGGCACCATGCGGCCGAAGAAGACCGCCGAGCGACCGTGCCGCGCGAACCAGTCGAAGGTCTTGTCCACGTCCTCGGTCTCCACCAGTGGCAGCCGGTCGAGGAAGGCGTGCGAGCGGCGCGGGCCCAGCGCCTTGCCGATCCAGTAGAAGAAGATCGCGCCGAGCACCGAGCCCAGGGTGGCGAAGAGGACCACCGGGACGACGTTCATGTCGCCGCTGCGGATCAGGACCCCGGCGAGTCCGAGCACCGCCTCGCTGGGGATCGGGGGGATGACGGTCTCGGCCAGGATGGCCAGGCCCACGCCGATGGGCCCCAGGCCCTGGACCAGGTCGAGCAGGAAGCCGGTGATGCCGCCCTCGTCGGATGCGGCGGCGGCGAGGAGCGACATGGGGTCCACGGTATCGGCGGGTCCGGGCGGGCGCCGCGACCCGAGCCGGATCCGCCGCTAGGTTCGGGTCCCATGCGGCTTCGGATCACGGCCCGGGCAGTCGTCGTGGGGGACCGGTCCGGAACCGTCGTCCCCGATGCGGTGCTGGACGTCGACGACGGGCGGATCACGTGGGTGGGCCCGGCCGGGGACGCGCCTCCGGCCGGGAACGCCGAGGTCACCGCGCTGCCGGGGATCCTGGTCCCCGGCCTGGTCAATCTGCACTCGCACGCGCCGATGGTGCTGTTCCGGGGCCAGGGCGAGGGGCTGCCGCTCGACCGATGGCTCCGCGAGGTGATGTGGCCGCGGGAGGCGCGGCTCACCGCCGACGACGTCGAGGTCGCGATGACCGCCGCGTCGGCGGAGATGCTGCGCAACGGGATCACGACCAGCGTCGAGATGTACTTCCACGCCGAGCGGATCGCCGCAGCGGTGGGGGCGACGGGGGCGCGGGCGGTCATCCCCGCGCCGCTGGTGCCGCTGCCCGGGATGGGCCCGCTCGAGGAGCAGCTGCAGGCGGCCGTCGACCTGGCCGCGGGTGCCCCGTCGGACGGCAGCGTCGAGTACGGGATCGGGCCCCATTCCGCGTACACCGTGCCGCTCCCGGTGCTCCGGGACGCCGCCCGCGCGGCACGGCAGCACGGCCTGCTGCTGCACCTGCACGTGGCGGAGACCGTGGCGGAGGACGCCGGGCTGCTCGCCGAGCACGGGCTCTCGGTGCCCGCGCTGCTCGCGGCGAACGACGTCCTCGGCGGGCGGGTGCTGGCGGCCCACTGCGTCCACCTGGACGAGGCCGACCTGTCGCTGTGGCGGGAGCACGACGTCGCCGTCGCCCACTGCCCGGCCAGCAACGCGAAGCTGGCCAGCGGCATCGCGCCCCTGCGGGCCATGCTCGACCGGGGCATCCGGGTGGGCATGGGCACCGACGGCCCGGCGTCCAACGACGGTCTGGACCTCTTCGCCGACCTCCGGCTGGCCGCGCAGCTCGCCCGCCTGGCGGGCCGCTCGGCCGAGGCGCTGACCGCGGCCGAGGCGTTGTGGCTGGCCACCGGCGCCGCCGCCGACGCCATCGACCGGCCGGACCTCGGACAGCTCGAGGTGGGCCGGCGGGCCGACATCGTGCACGTGGACACCCGCGACCTCGTGTTCGAACCCGTCGGGGACCCGGGGGACCTGCTCGCGCACCTGGTCTGGTCCGGTGCCGGGCGGCACGTCCGTGACGTGTGGGTGGGCGGCCGCCGGGTCGTGCGGGACGGCACGTCGACCACCGTGGACACCGAGGAGCTGCGGGTCGACGTCGCCCGGCGGGCCGCCCGGCTGGCAACGGGCTGAGCGCGCCCGGCCGCGCGCCGGGTGGTCGAGCGTCCCCGGTCCGGAGCCCGCTCCGGACTCGCTGGATCTTTCTCAACCAAATGGTTGACAACGAACACCGAAGGGTTCAGTCTCTTACTCAACCGCAAGGTTGAATAAGAGGAGGACGACGTGGCGGCAGATCCGCTCTCCCGGGTGTTCTCGGCGCTGGCCGACCCCACCCGGAGAGACATCGTGGCGCGGCTCGCGATCGGCGACGCCACTGTCAACGAACTCGCCGCGCCGTACGACGTGACCGTCCAGGCCGTCTCCAAACACCTCCGGGTGCTGGAGGACGCCGGCCTGGTGAGCCGGAGCCGGGAGGCGCAGCGCCGCCCGGTGCACCTCGAGGCGAATGTGTTCGACCTGATGACCAAGTGGATCGAGCGCTACCGGCGGCAGGCCGAGGAGCGCTACCGCCGTCTGGACGACGTCCTGCGCTCCATGCCCGATGCCGTTGACACCACCCCACCGAAACAGGAAGGAACTCCGTCATGACCAGCACCACGCACCACGAGACCCAGATCGTCGCCGACCCCGACGTCCCGATCGTGCGGATCATCCGCGAGTTCGACGCCCCGCCGGAGAAGGTCTACCGCGCGCACGTCGACCCCGAGCTGGTCGCCCAGTGGATGGGGCCGAACAGCACGCAGACCCGGATCGACGAGTGGGACTGCCGCACCGGCGGCTCCTGGCGCTACGTGGCGATCCAGGGGGACGAGGAGTACCGCTTCTACGGCAGCTTCCACGAGGTCCGGCCGAACGAGCTCATCGTCCAGACTTTCACCTTCGAGGGCTTCCCCGACGGCGTCGCGCTGGAGAAGCTGGTGCTCGAGGACCTCGGCAACGGCCGCACCCGGCTGACCGCGACGTCCCTGGTCGACTCCTTCGAGGGCCGCGACGGCTTCCTCGCCAGCGGCATGGATGTCGGCGTGAACGAGGGCTACGCCAAGCTGGACGAGCTCCTCGCTCGCAGCTGAACCATCGGGCCCCATGTTCCCGCGGGAACGTGGGGCACCTCGTCCCACTGAAGACACGACGTCCCACTGAAGACACGACGTCCCACTGAAGACACGACGTCCCACTGAAGACACGACGTCCCACTGAAGACACGACGTCCCACTGAAGAGGAGCACCTCGTGGAGATGAAGCTCGAACTGGTACCGATCCCGGTCACCGACGTCGACCGGGCCAAGGCGTTCTACGCCGACCAGCTCGGTTTCCACGTCGACGTCGACGTGCGCCCGGCCGACGGGGTGCGGGTCGTCCAGCTGACGCCGCCGGGGTCGGCCTGCTCCATCGGCATCGGGACGGGCGTCCCTGCCTACGAGGGCACGCCCGGATCGGTGCGGGGCCTGCACCTGGTCGTCACCGACATCGAGGCGGCGCGCGCCGAGCTGATCGGCCGCGGGGTCGACGTCGGCGAGATCCAGGACGTCGGAGGCGGGGTCACCTACGCAGGCTTCGAGGACCCGGACGGCAATTCCCTGACCCTGCAGCTGATGCCGTGGCGCACTGGCGACGCCTTCTGATCCGCTAGGGCCGCAGCGAGATCGTGTCGCCGCGTGCAACGGTGCGCAGCTCACCGGGCAGCTCGCGGCGGCCGACCTCGGCCAGGAAGTCCCCCAGCGGTGATCTGAACCGGTCGTAGTCGTCGAAGTGGATCGGCACGGTGACCGGCGGCTCCAGCAGCTCGACCAGGTCGGCGCCCTGACGGGCGTCCATGGTGACGGTGAGGCCCAGCGCCCTCGTGCCGCCGAGGTGCGGGATGAGGACGTCGAGCGGGCCGGTCCGCTCCAGCACCTCGGCCAGGAACGGCCGGTAGAGGGTGTCGCCGGAGATGTAGCCCCGCCACGCCACTGTGTCGTCCGAGTCCCGCCCACCCGCCACCCCGCCCCGGACCAGCTCGACGACGCTGCCCATGACCTGGGGCAGCACCCGCGCCAGCGGTCCGGGCCCGTGGACGCCGGGCACGGAGGTGATCCGCAGGGTGTCGGTGCCACGCGTGAACTCGTGCGTCTGCCAGGGCTGGAGGTCGGCGGTCCCGGTGAAGCCGCGCTGGGCCAG
The DNA here is from genome assembly GCF_004570385.1 of Blastococcus sp. CT_GayMR19. GTDB lineage: Bacteria > Actinomycetota > Actinomycetes > Mycobacteriales > Geodermatophilaceae > Blastococcus_B. The sequence goes on from NZ_SPQL01000020.1 coordinate 50,398, forward strand.
GCACTTCGCGGCCTCCGGTGTGGTGACCACGGGCGTGGCCTTGGGCAGCGACTTCGTGGCGATGCGGTCCCAGTGGTCGCCGTGCATGTGCGACAGCAGGATCCCGTCGAGGGCCGGCAGCTGGGTGGGCTGCAGCGCCGGGTCGGTCAGCCGCCTGGCCCGCAGCCCGTGACCCAGGTAGGCACGCTGGCCGCGGCGCAGGAAGTTCGGGTCGGTCAGCACCGTGAAGGGGCCGACGCGCAGCAGCATCGTGGCGTTCCCGCCGAAGGTCAGCGTGACGTCGTCCCCGGATCCGGCCATGGCTGCCGCCGTACCCCGCACCTCGGTCTTCCGACACCCGGGGGGCGGGAGCCTGCTGGTAGACAGAGGCCCGTGCCGCGCACCGTCGACGAGTCGTTCCTCGCCCTGCCGCTGTCCGCGCTGACCGACGCCGCCCTCACCCGGGCGCGGGACCTCGGCTGCGAGCACGCCGACCTCCGGGTGGAGCGGATCCGGACCCAGACGATCCGGCTGCGCGACGCGCGCCCCGAGGCGTTCCTCGACGGGGAGGACCTCGGCCTCGCCGTCCGCGTGGTGCTCGACGGCACCTGGGGCTTCGCGGCCGGCGTCGTCCTCACCGCAGCCGAGGCCGTCCGGCTGGCCGAGCAGGCCGTCGCCGTCGCGACGGTCTCGGCCGCGATCAACAGCGACCGGGTCGAGCTCGCGCCCGAGCCCGTGTACCCCGACGCCACCTGGGTCTCCGACTACGAGATCGACCCCTTCACGGTGCCGGACGCCGAGAAGTCCGGGCTGCTCACCGAGTTCTCCGAGCAGCTGATGGCCGCCGACGGCGTCGAGCACGTGCAGACCAGCTGCATGCTGGTGAAGGAACAGAAGTACTACGCCGACACCGCGGGCACCCGCACGCGGCAGCAGCGGGTGCGCCTGCACCCCGACTTCACCGCGCTCACCGTCGACCGGGCCACCGGCTCGTTCGAGAGCATGCGCACGCTCGCCCCGCCGGCCGGCCGCGGCTGGGAGTACCTGACCGGCGACTCCTACGACTGGCGCACGGAGCTCGCCGAGATCCCCGAGCTGCTGCGCGAGAAGACGAAGGCGCCGTCGGTCGAGGCCGGCCGCTACGACCTCGTCGTCGACCCGTCCAACCTCTGGCTCACGATCCACGAGTCCATCGGGCACGCCACCGAGCTCGATCGTGCCCTGGGCTACGAGGCCGCCTACGCCGGGACGTCGTTCGCCACCGTCGACAAGCTCGGCACCCTGCAGTACGGCTCGCCGCTGATGAACGTCACCGGTGACCGCACCGCCGTCCACGGGCTGTCCACGGTCGGGTGGGACGACGAGGGCGTCGCGGGCCAGCAGTGGGACATCGTCAAGGACGGCGTCCTGGCCGGGTACCAGGTGGACCGGAACATGGCCCGCCTGCGCGGGCTGCCCCGCTCCAACGGCTGCGCGTTCGCCGACTCCAGCCGGCACGTGCCGGTGCAGCGGATGGCCAACGTCTCGCTGCAGCCGGCCCCCGACGGGCCGACGACCGAGGAGCTCATCGGCGGGGTCCAGCGCGGCGTCTACGTCGTCGGCGACAAGAGCTGGTCGATCGACATGCAGCGCTACAACTTCCAGTTCACCGGCCAGCGGTTCTACAAGATCGAGGGCGGACGGCTGGCCGGGCAGCTGCGCGACGTGGCCTACCAGGCGACGACGACGGACTTCTGGGGCGCGATGTCGGTGGTCGGGGGACCGTCGACCTACGTGCTCGGCGGCGCCTTCAACTGCGGCAAGGCGCAGCCGGGGCAGACCGCGCCGGTGAGCCACGGCTGCCCGACGGCGCTGTTCGAGAACGTGAACATCCTCAACACGGTCCACGAGGCCGGCCGGTGACCGGCGCCCGGCGACCGGCACGACGCACGGCCCCAGGAGCGGAGCGATGACGCAGTACAGGGCTCAGGAGATCGTCGAGCGGGCGCTGGCGGCATCCACCGCCGACGACCAGATCACCTTCGTGGTCGAGAGCTCGGAGGCCAACCTGCGCTGGGCGGGGAACAGCCTGACCACCAACGGCGCCATGCGCTCCCGCTCCGTCGTCGTCATCTCGTTCGTGGACGGCGGGAAGGGCATGGCGGCCGGCACGGTCAGCCGCACCGGGACGCCGGACATCGGTGCCCTCGTCGCCGCGAGCGAGCAGGCCGCCCGCGACGCCGGACCGGCCGAGGACGCCGTCCCGCTGGTGAGCGAGAAGCCCCCGGGCGCCGGCGACTGGGACGCCGACCCGGCGTCGACGTCCATCGAGGTGTTCGCCGACTTCGCCCCCGCGCTGGGGCAGGCCTTCGGCGAGGCGCGGGACCGCGGTGAGCTGTTGTTCGGCTTCGCCGAGCACTCGATGGAGACCACCTACCTGGGCAGCTCCACCGGGCTGCGGCTGCGGCACGACCAGCCCACCGGCCGGGTGGAGCTCAACGGCAAGAGCCCGGATTTCTCGCGTTCGGTGTGGGCCGGCACCGGCACCCGCGACTTCCGCGACGTGTCCGTACCCGACCTCGCCGCCGACGTCGCCCGCAAGATGGCCTGGTCGCAGCGCCGGATCGAGCTGCCGGCCGGGCGGTACGAGACGCTGCTGCCGCCGTCCGCGGTCAGCGACCTGATGATCTATCTGTACTGGACGATGGAGGCCCGGGACGCCGACGAGGGCCGCAACGTGTTCGCGAAGCCCGGCGGCGGCAACCGGGTGGGGGAGCGGCTGGCGCACCTGCCGCTGACCCTGCGCAGCGACCCTGCGGCGCCGGGGCTGGAGGCGGCGCCCTTCCAGGTGGTGGGCGCCTCGTCGGGCACTGCCTCGGTGTTCGACAACGGCATGGCCACGCCGGCGGTGGAGTGGATCTCCGGAGGCACGCTGACCAACCTGATCCGGCCGCGCGCCTGGGCGCTGAAGACGACGGCCCCCGCGACGGCCGCCGTCGACAACCTGATCCTCGAGGACCCGACGGCGACCGCGACCCAGGAGGAGATGCTCGCCTCGACCGAGCGCGGCCTGCTGCTCACGACCCTCTGGTACATCCGCGAGGTGGATCCGCAGACGCTGCTGCTCACCGGGCTCACCCGCGACGGCGTCTTCCTGGTGGAGGGCGGCGAGGTGACCGGCGCGGTGAACAACTTCCGGTTCAACGAGTCCCCGGTCGACCTGCTGGGCCGGGCGGTCCAGGCCGGCACGACCGAGCGGACGCTCCCGCGCGAGTGGAACGACTGGTTCACGCGGACGGCGATGCCGACGCTCCGGGTGCCCGACTTCAACATGAGCAGCGTCAGCCCAGCCAGCTGAGACTCCTGTGACGGGTGAGAATCACGCCCGTGTAGTTCCGCCAACGCCCGTCGGCGAGCCTGGGAAGTAATGACGGCGACGACTTGTGCGCGGGTGATTACGCTCAGTACCAGTGAGGCGATGCGGCCACACGGGAGCGGCGCGGAAATTTACGTCCAGGGGATGTAGAACCGCCCAATTCCTGCCGATACCTCTGTCAGTACAGCTTTTCTCAACCCGATCCGGGGTCTCCACTCCGGACGGGCTGTCGAGGGGAGGACTCCATGAGCCGGAGTCGTAAGCCGTCCGTCTTCCAGGTGGGCAAGGTCCGCGATGACGGTCGTACCGTCGTCATCTCCGGCTGGGGTCTCGGACTCTGCGCCGCCGGCTGTGCCTGCCACCGTCACCCCTCGTCCGGGCACCTCGCGATCGCCGAGGACCAGGCCGGTGGCCGCCTCGGGCTGGTCACCTTCGACGAGGACTGCGGCTGCTGCGAGGCGTGGACGGCGGAGGAGCTCGCCGGCATCCTGCGCGACCTCAAGGCCGTCACCAGCCTGCAGTCGCAGGAGCCACTCGCCGGCTGAGCCGGAGAACTCTTCCCGCGCACCCGCGTGGGCGACATTGTGCGCCCGGGGCGCATTCCCTTGGCGGAATGCGCCCCGGGCGCATTTGTCGTGTGCAGGAATCGAGCCGTTCGCCCGGGCAATTCTGAGCGTGGGGAACGCAACCCGCGTGGCGCATGAAGTCTCCTGGGTCGCATGTGACACGCGTTGCGGCACCGCAGACTCTGACCAGCGCGCCGTCCACTACTTGTCGATATCG
>NZ_SPQL01000021.1 GCF_004570385.1 Blastococcus sp. CT_GayMR19
CCACGGCGCCGGGCCCCACGGGGCCTGACCCCCCGGAGGGTTCGGCGGCGGCCAGGGTCCGCCGGCCCACGGCGCGGGCTGCCACGGCGCGCGCTGCCACGGGGCGGGCTGCCACGGTGCGGGGGCCCACTGGCCCGGCTCCGGTCGCTGGGTCGGGGGCGGACCGCTGTAGGACTCGTCGCCCGCCGCCGTCCCGGAAGTCGGTTCGCTCATCCGGCGGACTGGCCGGTCAACTCGCGCGCGGCCGCCAGCCGGCCCAGCGTGCGGTCCCTGCCGAGCAGCTCGATCGACTCGTACAGCGGCGGGGAGACCGTGCGGCCGCTCACCGCCACGCGCACCGGACCGAAGGCCTGCCGCGGCTTGCGGCCCAGGCCGTCGACCAGCGCCGTCCTCAGCGCCTCCTCGATCGCGGCCGTCGACCAGTCGGCCAGCTCGGACAGCGCCGTCGTCGCCGCGTCGAGCACCTCGGCGGCGTCCGGCCCGGACAGCTGCTTCTCGGCCGCGGCCGGCTCGATCTCGACGTCGTCGACGAACAGGAAGCGCAGGAGACCCACGGCCTCCGACAGGACGATCATGCGCTCCTGGGCCATGGGGGCGATCGCCGCCAGCACGCGCCGCTGCTCCGCCGTCGGCGGCTCGCTCACCAGACCGGCCGCGGCCAGGTACGGCGTGACCCGCTCGGTGAACTCCTCGACCGGCAGGGCGCGCAGGTGGGTGGCGTTGATCGCCTCGGCCTTCTTGAGGTCGAAGCGCGCGGGGTTGGCGCTCACCCGCGTGACGTCGAAGGCCTCGACCAGCTCCGCCATCGAGAAGATGTCGCGGTCCTCGGCGATCGACCAGCCGAGCAGGGCCAGGTAGTTGACCAGGCCCTCGGGCAGGAACCCGCGCTCCCGGTAGACGTCGAGATTGGACGTGGGGTCGCGCTTGGAGAGCTTCCGGGTGCCCTCGCCGGTGACCAGCGGAAGGTGCCCGAACCGCGGCGTGCCCGAGGCGACCCCGATGTCGGTGAGCGCGGCGTAGAGCGCCAGCTGGCGCGGGGTCGAGGGCAGCAGGTCCTCACCGCGGAGCACGTCGGTGATGCCCATCAGGGCGTCGTCCACGGGGTTGACGAAGGGGTACAGCGGAACGCCGTTGCCCCGGACGAGGACGAAGTCGGGCACTGCGCCCGCCGCGAACCGGACCTCTCCACGGACGAGATCGGTCCACGTCAGGTCCTCGTCGGGCATCTTCAGCCGCAGGACCGGCTCGCGGCCCTCGGCGCGGAAGGCGGCCTTCTGCTCGTCGGTGAGGAAGCGGTCGGCGTTGTCGTAGCCGAGCTTCGGGTCCTGCCCGGCGGCTCGGCGGCGGACGTCGACCTCCTCGTTGGTGGAGAAGGACTCGTAGGCGTGCCCGGCGACGAGCAGCTTCGCGGCCACCTCGCGGTAGATGTCGTGCCGCTCCGACTGCCGGTAGGGCCCGTGTGGTCCGCCGACCTCGGGGCCCTCGTCCCAGTCCAGGCCCAGCCAGCGGAGGGAGTCGAGGAGATGGCGGTAGGACTCCTCGGAGTCGCGGGACGCGTCGGTGTCCTCGATGCGGAAGACGAACGTGCCTCCGGTGTGGCGGGCGTGCGCCCAGTTGAACAGCGCCGTCCGGATCAGCCCGACGTGGACGAGTCCGGTCGGCGACGGGCAGAAGCGGGTGCGCACACCACTCATCGGGCGCCGCCCGCGGTGGAGACGCCCTCGGCCTCGGCGACGGTGTTGGTGAGCGTGCCCAGCCCCTCGATGGAGCACTCCACCCGCTGACCCGGACGGATCGGGCCGACGCCGGACGGCGTCCCGGTGAGGACGACGTCACCGGGGAGCAGCGTCATGACCTGCGAGATGTAGGAGATCAGCGTGGGCAGCCCGAAGATCAGCTGGCTGGTGCGGCCGGACTGGCGCGGTGCGCCGTCGACCGTGCAGCTGATCTCGAGATCGGCCGGGTCCAGCCCCAGCGCGCCGAGATCGGTCTCGATCCAGGGCCCGAGCGGGCAGAAGGAGTCGAAGCCCTTGGCGCGGGTCCACTGCCCGTCGGACTTCTGCATGTCCCGCTCGCTGACGTCGTTGCCGATCGTGTAGCCGAAGACGCTGGCCATGGCCTGCTCCTCGGTCACGTTGCGGGCCCCCCGGGCGCCGATGACGACGCCGAGCTCGACCTCGTGGTGCACGTTGGTGCTGCCCGGCGGGATCCGGATGGCGTCGCCGGGGCCGATCACCGCCGTCGAGGGCTTGAGGAAGATCAGCGGGGCCTTCGGTGCGTCCCCGGTGTCCATCTCCGCGATGTGCTCGGCGTAGTTCTTGCCGATGCAGACCACCTTGCTCGGCAGGATCGGGGACAGCAGCCGGATGTCGGCCTGCGCGTAGCGGGCCCCGGTGAAGGAGATCCGGCCGAACGGGTGGCCCTCGATCTGGGCGACCTGGCCGTCCCCGTCGAGAACGCCGAAGGACATGCCCTGAGGTGAGGCGAAGCGGACGATGCGCACGTCCCGAGGTTAGTCGGGTGCGGTTCCTGCCTACCGTGCCCGTCATGGCCTGCCGCTTCACCGAGCTCGTCGTCGACTGCCGCGACCCGGACACCCTCGCCGCCTTCTGGGCGGCGGTCCTGGACTACCGGGTCCTCTCGCGCGACGAGGACGGCGCCGTCGAGATCGGCCCGGAGGCCGGGTTCGGGGGCCCCGCGCCCACGCTCGTCTTCGGGCCGGTGCCCGACCCGACGCCGGGCAAGGTGCGGCTGCACATCGACCTCAACGCCACCGACCGCGACCAGGACGCCGAGCTGGAGCGCCTGCTCGAGCTCGGCGCGACCCGCGCGGACGTCGGCCAGACCGGCGGGGAGGGCTGGCACGTGCTGGCCGACCCGGAGGGCAACCAGTTCTGCCTGCTCCGGCGCCGGCTCGATCCGTTGTAATACCCGGGTGATCCTCATCGTCGTCAAGTTCCCCGTCCGCCCCGAGCGTGCCGAGGAGTGGTCGGCACTGGCCGCCGGCTACGCCCGCGCCGTCGACGCGGAGGACGGCAGTCTCTTCTTCGAGTGGTCGCGAAGCGTCGGGGAGGCCGAGACCTGGGTCTGCGTCGAGGGCTTCCGCGACGGTGACGCCGGCGCCGCCCACGTGCGGACGCAGGCGTTCAAGGACTTCGTCGAGCGGGCGCCCGACCTCGTCGCCGCGCAGCCGCAGATCATCTACGTCGACGCGCCCGACCTGGCCGGCTGGGGCCCCATGGGCGAGATCCGGCCCCGCGACTGACCCGCGGTCAGGTCCGCGCCGGGGCGCGGTGGCGGACCGCGTAGGTGAGGGCATCCACCAGGGCGTGCCAGGAGGCCTCGACGATGTTCGAGTGGACGCCCACCGTCGTCCACTCCCCCACGCCGTCGGTGGTGTCGATGAGCACCCGCGTGGTCGCGCTGGTGCCGCCCTTCCACCCCAGGATGCGGACCTTGTAGTCGGCCAGCGAGACCTCGGCCAGGTACGGGTGCCGACTCACCAGCGCCTGCCGCAGGGCGTTGTCCAGGGCGTTGACGGGACCGTTGCCCTCCGCGGTGCTGATGATGCGCTCGCCGTCGACGTGCACCTTGACCGTCGCCTCGCTCACGACGACGCCGTTCCCCCAGTGCTCGACCGACGTCTTGTAGCTCTCCAGCTCGAACAGCGGCTCCGGGGCACCCGGCAGCTGGGCGCGGAGCAGGAGCTCGAAGGACGCGTCGGCCGCCTCGAACGACCACCCGTCGGCCTCGAGCACCTTCACCTGGTCCACCACCCGGCCGATGGCGTCCGCCTGCCCGGCGAGGTCCACGCCCAGCTCGCGTCCCTTGAGCTCCACCGATGCCCGCCCGGCCATCTCGGTCACCAGGATCCGCATGTCGTTGCCCACGACCGCCGGATCGAGGTGGTTGTAGAGCTCCGGGCTCACCTTGATCGCGCTGGCGTGCAGCCCGGCCTTGTGCGCGAAGGCCGAGTGACCGACGTAGGGCTGATGGTCGTCGGGGGCGATGTTGGCCAGCTCGGCGATCGCGTGGCTCACCCGCTGCAGCTCCGGCAGGCACTCCGGCGGCACCACGGGCAGGTGCATCTTCACGGCGAGGTTGGCGATCAGCGAGAACGTGTCGGCGTTGCCGGCCCGCTCGCCGTAGCCGTTCGCCGTCCCCTGGACGTGGGTGACCCCGGCCTCGACGGCCGCGAGAGAATTGGCGACGGCGCAGCCGGTGTCGTCCTGGCAGTGGATGCCGAGCTTCCCGCTCACCCGCGCCCGGACGTCGGCGACCACCCGGCCGAGGCCCATCGGCAGCATCCCGCCGTTGGTGTCGCACATGACACCGACCTCGGCCCCGGCGCCGAAGGCGGCCTCCAGCACCCGGACGCCGTAGTCGGGATCGGCCGCGTAGCCGTCGAAGAAGTGCTCGCAGTCGAGGAACACCCGGCGGCCGTGGCCGACGAAGAAGGCCACCGTGTCGGCGACCATCGCGAGGTTCTCCTCGAGCGTCGTCCGCAGGGCCTCCCGGACGTGCCGGACGTCGGACTTGGCGACCAGGCACACCACCGGGGTCTCCGCGTCGAGCAGCGCCCGCACCTGGAGGTCCTCCTCCACGCGGACGCCGGCCTTACGGGTGGCCCCGAAGGCGACGAGCAGGGCGTGGCGGAGCTTGAGCTCGGTGCGCGCTCTGGCGAAGAACTCGGTGTCCTTCGGCAGGGCGCCCGGCCAGCCGCCCTCGATGAAGCCGACACCCACCTCGTCCATCAGGCGGGCCACGGCCAGCTTGTCGGCGACGGAGTAGCTCACGCCTTCGCGCTGGGCCCCGTCGCGCAGGGTCGTGTCGAAGACGTGGAAGTCGGTGCTGGTGCTGGCCACGGTGTTCTCCAGAGCGGTGACGTGTGCGGGCCCGACAAACGAAAAAGACCCCCCGGTTACGGGAGGTCTGCGCGCAGTCGGGGAGCTGACTGCGCGCTAGCTGATGATGATCGAGCCGGTCATGTGCATCGCGCACGAGTAAAGCACGACCGCGCGCGTCGCGAACGCTATGCCCTCTCAGTCCCCGCCGACTCGCTCGGGGCCAGCGGGCGGTGACCCCGGCGACACACGCCGAGCAGGCCCTGGACCAGGACGTCGTCCTCGCCCTGGCCAGGCCCGTCCACGGCGTCACATCGGAGCGGAGCCGTCCTGGTCGCCCGATCCTCCGGCCCGCCCGTCGACATCCGTCGACGACGAGAACTCCCGGTGCGACTCGGGACCGTCGGCCTCGACGAGCAGTCGAAGTGCCGCTTCGACCACCGCCCGCTGACGCGCCCGGTCACCGACCGGGCCGATCGTGCGGCCCATGAGATGGGGCGTGACGAGTACCCGTGGCACACGCAGCCGCCCTGCAACGTGTGCGAAGACCCGGCTGAACACCGACACCGTGGGGATCCCTGCCGCCTCGAGGGCGCGTGCGACGAGTCCGACCGACCCGTGGCACACCGGCTAGGTCGCGACGAGCAGGCAGGCATCCACCCCGTCGGCCCGTAGTCGCTGCGCCCACTCCGGAGCGACCTGCTCCCGAAGCCTCACCTGGGAAGTGGCGCCGGTGAAGGCGAAGTGGTCCTCGGCAAGGACGAACGCGCCCTCGGCCGCCATCTCGCGCAGGACCGCCAGCGGGAAGACGGTCCCCGGATCCCGCTGGGCGGTGCGCGCGTCGTAGCCGGGATGGCGGGCGGTGATCGCTGAGTCCGGCGTGTCCTTCGGGATGACCGAGAGCGTCGGGGCGCCTCGCAGGAAGTCCTTGATCATCGTCAGCGACTCCTGCTGGGTCGGCCCGTCCGGGCCCATCGGGTCGTCGTCGACGCGGAACACTCCGCCCGCCGACATCAGCGCCAGCCGCAGGTTCGCCAGCTCCCCAGGCAACGGAGCGAACGGCGCGTCGTCAACCGTCGGGGCACTGTCCTCCGCATAGGCCGCGACCTGCGCCTCGTACACCGCCTGACCGACCGCAGCCAGGTCCCCCGTGTCGAGGGCCTCTCCCAGCCGGGCCAGGACGCCCGCGACGGCGTCGGCGGCCGGTTCGTCGTCCATCCTGGCCAGGAACTTGAACTGCATGTCCGAGTACCGGCCGTAGTAGAAGGATTTCCGGAAGTCCTCGAACGTCATGGGGTGCTCAGCCATGGCTGTTCCGTTCCTGTCGCTCGATATCCGTCAGGCGGTGTACGTCATCGTCCTGCCCGTGCGCCCGAGGCCTGACACACCCTGCCGTCCCTCCAGCCCGAGCGTCCGAGCATTCGCGGCTCACACGTGGTCGGTCGCGAATCCCTCGAAGATCGCGGCACTGTCCACCGCGTTCGGGTCGGCCACCCGGTCGGCGGCGACCTCCAGCGTCTCCCGCACCGCGGTCATGATCCGTGCGGAGATTCCCGCGGACCGCAGCCCCTCCTCGATGAGGCCGCTGTCCTTGAGTGCTCCGGAGAGGGCGAAGCTCACCGGGTACTCATGGCTGGTCATCGAGCCACCCTTGAGCGTGGCGTACGGGCTGGCGAGGGGGCCGCCTTCGATGGCCGCGAAGAACTCCTGCGGGTCGACGCCGAGCTCGCCCGCGAGCGCGATCGACTGCGCGACGCCCGCGACGAGCATGAGCACCCACGCGTTGCAGGCCAGCTTCAGCCGGCTGCCGGCACCTGCCTCGCCCAGCCAGAGGGTCTTCTTCCCGAGCGCCTCGAACACCGGCGCCAGCCGGGCGCGGGCGCTCTCGCTGCCGGACGCGAGCAGCACCAGCGTCCCGTCCTCGGCCGGCTTCCTGGTGCCGAGGACGGGACAGTCCACCAGCTCCAGGCCGAGTTCGCGGGCGACGGCGATCGTGCGGTCGACGCCTTCCAAGCCCACCGTGGCCGTCTGCAGCCACACCGTGCCGGGAGCCGGTGCGGCCCGGCGGATCGCCTCGATGACTGTGTCGGCGTCGAGGAGGATGGTGAGCACCACGTCGGCGCCGGCTGCGGCGGTGGCCGGTGAGTCGCAGGGCTCCGCCCCCGAGTCGGCCAGTGCCCGCGCCTTGTCGCCGTCCCGGTTCCACACCCGCACGGGAAAGCCCGCCCGGCGCAGGGACCGGACCATGCCGGCCCCCATGGTCCCCGCGCCGAGCACCGCTACAGACGGCATCACTCGACGAGAGCCACGGCCCGGTTCGGGCCGCCGTGCGCACCGATCACCTTGAGCGGGAAGCCGGCGAACGTGAACCGCGTGTTCACGACCTTGTCCAGGTTCGCGAGGTTCTCGTAGTGGGTGATGTGCTCGCGCCGGCACATCATGTGCACCGGGTAGGTCTTGCTGGCCGGGTTGTCCGGCGTCGGGCTGTCCACCCCGAAGGTCTTGACGCCGCGCTCGACGATCCACTCCGCGGCCGACGCGCCCAGGCCCGCGAAGTCGGTCAGGTAGCGCTTGTCCCCGGCGAACTTGTTCCAGGTGCCGGTGTGGAAGAGCACGATGTCGCCCCGGCGGACGTCCACCGGCGACTCGGCCTCGATGCGGTCCAGGTCCTCGGCGGTGATGTCGGTCTGCGGCTCGAAGGACGTCACGTCGAGGCACACCGCGGTCCCGTAGAACAGCTCGAGCGGCATCTGGTCGATCGTCTCCGCGCCCTCGGCAGGGTCGAGGTGGGAGAAGGAGTCGACGTGGGTCGGGCCGTTGTCGTTGAGGATGAAGCCGGTGGTCTGGAAGGAGAAGCCGCCCTCGAACCGCGGGGCGGTCTCCTCGTGCGTGACGTGCTCGAACTGGACGGTCTTGAGGTGCCCCGGGTAGACCTTCATGCCCTCGTAGATGTCCTGCGACAGGTCGATGATCTGCATGCTCGCTCCTCGTGGATGGGGGTGCTGGGCCGAACCCCCGGCCAGTGCCGGGGAAGACATGGTCAGTGGATCGTGTCGGGCACCTGACGGGCCCGCCATGTGCGGGACGACATCGGGCAGGTCACTCCTCTGTCGGTCCGGCCAATCACGAGGGCCGGTCCAGCCGCTCGACGGCGCCGCTCATCGCCGAGCGCGTGATGGCCTCGAAGGCGCGGACGGTCGACCGGATCTCCGCCGTCGTCACCGGGTAGCTGCCCTCCCCCTCGATCGACGCGGCGAAGCGCTCCAGGTTGTCCCGCACCGCGGCGTTCGGGGCGACGACCCGCTCCTCCCGCTCGCCGCCCCGGCGCACCGTGGTGACGTCCCAGCCGGTGGGGTTCTCGGGATGGCTGCGGTCGCGGATCTCCATCCACCCCTCGGACCCGAGGACACAGATCCGGCCGATGAAAGGGGTGGTCAGGATGGCGGTGATGCTGGCCGTCGCACCGCCGTCGAAGCCGAGAGTGACCGACAGGGTGTCCCCGTTGCCGAACGTCGTGGCGCGGGTGGAGAGCCTCGCCCACACCTCGGTCGGCTCCCCGAGGATGCTGACGGCGAGGTCGACCAGGTGGATGCCGGTGGCCGACAGCGGCCCGACCGGGGCGAGCTCCGGGGACAGCCGCCAGTTGTCCGGCGGGAGCGACAGGAACTTGTCCTGGCTGAAGTTGCCCTCGAACACCAGCGGGATCCCGAATTCCCCCGACCGGCACCGCTCCTGCAGCTCCATCACGGCCGGCTCGAACCGCCGCTCGTGACCGATACCGAGCGCGACCCCGGCAGCCCGGACCGCGTCGAGGGCGATGTCGGCCTCGGCGACCGAGGTCGTGAACGGCTTCTCGCAGAACACGTGCTTGCCGGCCTCGGCGGCCGCCACGATCTGCTCCGCGTGGAATCGGTGCGGGGAGCACAGGAGCACCGCGTCGATGGCGGGGTCGCGGAGCGCCTCGGCCAGATCGGCCGTGACGGCCAGGCCCCGTTCGCGGGCCCACTCCCGACCAGCCGGCTCCGGATCCACCCCGAGGACCGGGCGGAGCCGCTCGCTGTCGGTCAGCAGCCCGACGATGGTGCGGCCCCACCAGCCCAGACCGACGACGGCTACGTCCAGCAACGGTTCCTCCCGGTCCTCGGGTGAATGGTCTCGGGTGGTGCGGTCCGTCCCGCGGATCAGCCGTCGAGCTTGAGGAGCTTCGAGGCGGTCGCGCTGCGGATGAGCTCCTTGTCCTCGTCGCTGACTCCGCGGACGCCGTCGATCTGACCGAGCGGGTCGTAGTGGCCCATGTCGAAGGGGTAGTCGGTGCCGATGACGACGTGGTCGACGCCCATCTGCTGGATGAGGAACTCCAGGTGCACCGAGTCGAACACCAGGCAGTCGACGAACACCTGCTTCAGATAGGTGCTCGGGGCCCGCGTGATGTGGTGGCGTCCCTCGGGGCGCTGCTCGTAGGAGTGGTCGATCCGGGAGGAGTAGAACGGCAGGAAGCCACCGCCATGGACCAGGACGAGCTTGAGGGCCGGGTGGTCCTCGAGCACGCCGCCGTGGATGATTCGGTTGATCGCGATCGTGGTGTCCAGCGGGTTGCCGATCACGTTGGTCATGTAGTACTTCTGCAGCCGCTGCCCGTGGGTGAAGCCGTTCGGGTGGAGCATGACCGGGACGTCGAGCTCCTCGGCCTTGGCGAAGAACGGACGGAAGCGGGGGTCGTCCAGGTCCAGGCCGAAGACGTTGGTGTTGATCTCCACGCCGCGGAAGTTCAGCTCCCGGATGCAGTGCTCGAGCTCCTTGACCGCCGACGACACGTCCTGCAGGGGAACGGTGGCCAGGCCCACGAACCGGTCGGGGTTGTCCTCGACCATGGATGCGAGATTCTCGTTCTGCATCCGGGCGAGCTTCCGGCCGAGCTCGACGTCGGTCCAGTAGTAGTACTGCGGCGGCGCCACCGAGATGGCCTGCACGTCGATGCCCATGGCGTCCATGTCCGCGATCCGCACCGCGGGGTCGGTGGCCTTCGGGAAGATCGCCGCCGTGTGGCCGGCCTGGTACTCGTTGGTCTCCTTGCCCGCCCAGAAGGAGAAGGGCTCGTACTCCGGCTCCATCAGGCCCTTGACCAGCTCGAGGCAGGCCGGGGTGACGACGTGGGCGTGGATGTCCACGGTGCGGCCGTTGGTCCCGCTCATGGGTGGGGATGTCCTCTCGGTGGGGTGAACAGTGGTGGTCAGGATGTGGCGGCGTAGACGTCCGGCGCCCACGGGAGGCCGGCGCCGGCGTACTTCGCCGCCCGCACGTCGCCGGAGCGCGCGTGGCCCTCGAACAGCTCGATGCGCGACGCCCGTCCGCAGAGCTCACCGAGGGCCGCACTCGCTGCCCGGTCGGTGACCTCCTGGTAGGTGACCGTGCGGAGGTACTTCCCGACCCACAGGCCGCCGGTGTACCGAGCAGCGCCACGGGTGGGCAGGACGTGGTTGGTCCCGATGCACTTGTCCCCGTAGGAGACGCAGGTGCCCTCCCCCAGGAAGAGCGCACCGTAGTGGCGCATCTTCTCCAGGGCCTCGCGCGGCCGCTCGGTGAGGATCTGGACGTGCTCGCTGGCGAACTCGTCCGCCAGCCGGTAGGCCTCGTCCAGGTCGTCGACGACGTGCACCTGCCCGTGGTCGCGCCACGCGGGGCCGGCCATGTCGTTGGTGGGCATGTCGGGGAGCAGCCGGTCGATGTGTGCCATCGCGGCGCGGGCGACGTCCTCCGACGTGGTGATCAGCACCGCCGGTGAGTCGGGACCGTGCTCGGCCTGGCTGAGCAGGTCGACGGCGACGACGAACGGGTCGGCAGCGTCGTCCGCGACGACGAGGATCTCGGTCGGGCCGGCGAACAGGTCGATCCCCACCTCGCCGAACAGCTGACGCTTCGCCTCCGCCACGTAGGCGTTCCCCGGGCCGGCGAGGAGGTCGACCTTTCCGATGGTCTCGGTCCCCACGGCCATCGCGGCGATCGCCTGCACGCCGCCGAGCAGGAAGATGTCGTCGGCGCCGGCGAGGTGCATGGCTGCGATGGTCGCACCGGGGATCTCCCCCCGGATGGGCGGAGTGCAGGCCGTCACCCGCTCGACGCCGGCCACCTTCGCGGTCACGACGGTCATGTGCGCCGATGCGGTCAGGGGGTAGCGCCCACCGGGGATGTAGGCCCCGGTGGCGGTGATGGGGAGATGCTTCTGCCCCAGGAACACGCCGGGCTGGGTCTCCACCTCGAACGCGCGCATCGACTCGAGCTGGTGCTGCGCGAAGGTCCGCACGTTGGCCTGCACGGTGCGCAGGTCGTCGAGGACCTCGGTCGGCACCGTCGCGACGATCCGTTCGATCTCCTCGGGGCCGAGGCGGAAGCTCTCCGGCGACCAGTGGTCGAACTTCTCCGAGTAGTGGCGGACGGCGGCGTCGCCCCGCTGGCGCACGTCCTCGATGACCCCGGCGACCACCTCGGCCACGTCGGATCGTTCCTGGCGCAGCGTCGCGTTGGACGCCGTCTGCTTCAGCTGCCGGCTCATAGAGGACTCCATGTCACGTCGGGATCACGATCCTGTTGTGCATACCTAGTCATGTCAAGGCCGCCGGGGGTCTTCCGTGGAGCTCGGCACCGTTCTCCGCCGCCAGGCACGGCAAAAGCGCAGGTCAGCTCGTATACGACCGCGCAGCCTCCGGGTAGCAGCGGAGAGCACGATCTGATGACGACACCAGGGACTGCTTGACGTATTCATGTGCGGGGAGGCACAGTGCCGCCCGTATACGTGGGCTGGATCACACCAGTTCCCGCAGCACATGGCTTCACCCATGCAGGACGCGGTGTGCGTCCCACGAGAGAGGCAGGAACATGGGGATCACCTCAGGGGGCACGCGGGCGGGACGGCTGCGTTGTGTGGCCGGGCTCGCCGTGCTCGCGGTTACGGCGTCGGCGTGCGCATCGGGCGGTGGCTCAGGCCAGGTAGCCGGCGAGGCCGAGGACGCCAACGGCGTCGTCAACATGGTCATGGCGCCGGACGCGGTCTGGAAGTGGCTCGACGACAACGGCATCAAGCAGGAGATGGAGGAGGAGGCCGGCATCCAGGTCCTCACCTCCTCGTCCTGGGACGAGTTCGGCGTCTTCGCCGGCGGCCACGCCGACGTCGTCTCCGCGGCCACCTACGAGGCACCCGACCTCGCCGACGCCATCAAGGAGCCGGCCGCCGTCTTCGGGCGGTACAACGCCGACCGCAGCCTGCTCGGCGTGGCTCCCGGCTCCCCGTACCAGGACCTCTGCGACCTGGAGGGCAAGAAGATCGCCACCTTCACCGCGGTCAGCATCACGCTGGTGTGGGGCATGTACGCCAAGGAGATGTGCGGCCTCGACCTGAAGGCCGGCGGCGGTGACTACGAGCTCGTCGTCACCGACATCCAGAACCTCGGCGACCTGGTCGCGCGCGGTGACGCCGACGCCTGCCTGTGCCTGCCCGACTTCGCCCTGCCGCAGCTCGTTGCGGGCACCGTCACGCCGCTGTACGAGGGCAAGTCGGCCGCGCAGCTGTGGTCGGAGAACTTCGGCAGCAACCCCGACGACATCACGCACCCGCAGACCAACGTCTTCGTGGCCCGTGAGGCCTGGGTCGAGAAGAACCCCGAGGAGGCGGCCTTCCTCCTGGCGCTCTGGGAGCGCGGTCTGGAGGAGTGGCGGGCGAACCGGGACGAGATCATCTCGACCTACCCCGAGGACTTCGGCGTCACCTCCCCCGAGGAGCAGGCCTACCTCATCAACCACCTCGACACGGTCTACGACTGGTACGTCGACTCGGTGTACCTCGAGGACCAGTGGGTGAGCGAGGAGAAGGAGATCTTCGAGTTCATGCGCGAGACCGGCTTCATGGAGAAGGACGTCGAAGACCCGGTGTTCACCACCGTCGAGCCCACCTCCTGATCCCGACCGTCCAAAGGGGGACGTGACTCATGTCGAATCCCGTGATCGAGGCGCCCCCCACGGCGCCGGCGGTCACCTGGCAGGAGGGCGAGCAGCTCGCCCGCCGTGCGTCCTCGCGACGCAGGGCGAAGCGGCTCGTCCTCCTGGCAGCCGGATGGGTAGCGATGCTGCTCGTCTGGAACGTGGCCGCGTACTACCTCCCGGCGGGGGTCCTTCCCTCCCCCCTCGAGGTGCTGATCGTCATGTGGGAGATCGTCGCCAGCGGTGCCTTTGCGGCGAACTTCTTCGCCAGCGTCGGCAAGACGTTCGTCGGGTTCCTGGTGGCTATCGCCGTGGGTGCCCCGATCGGCTATCTCATGGGCCGGTACACCTACTGGCGGGCGTTCTTCCACGACGGCGTGACCGTGGCGGGCACCATCCCCGCGCTGACCTACGCCGTCCTGTCGCTGATCATCTTCGGGATCTCCGACCTCGGGCCGATCCTGTCGGTCGCCCTGGTCTCGGTGCCCTACATCGCGATCAACGTCGCGGAGGGCGTCCGGGGTGTCGACCAGTCGCTGGTCAAGATGAGCCAGGCGTTCGGGCGTTCGCCCCAGCAGATCCGCCGGGACGTCTTCATCCCCACCCTGGTGCCGTACATCTTCGCCGCGATCCGCATGTCCTTCGCGGTCGCCTGGAAGGTCGAGGCGCTCACCGAGGTGTTCGGCGGCACGAACGGCGTCGGCTTCCAGATCCGCAGCGAGTACCAGCTGTTCAACATCGACGGTGTGCTGGCGTGGATGTGCCTGTTCATCGTCTTCATGCTGATCATCGAGCGCCTGGTGCTGCGCCAGTTCGAGAACCGCGTCCTGGCCTGGCGGCCCGAGGAGAGGGTGGGCCGATGACCGCGACGGCAACGCAACGCCGATCGTCGGAGGAGCAGGCGTCGGGGACGTCGGCCTGGCGGCGGAGGGTCACCTCCGAGCCCGCGGCCCGCGTCACCTTCTACATCACGGCCTTCCTGATCTGGGTCGGACTGGCCGCGATGTTCGTCCGGGTACCGGGGCCGGCCGCCGTGACGGCCTCCCTGGTCAAGGAGTTCTCCCGCGGGGAGGTGTTCAGCAACTTCGCCGACACCTTCTACCGCTTCGCGGTCGGCGTCTTCCTGTCCGTGGTGGTGGGGCTCGCGATCGGCGTGATCATGGGCATGTCCGGCCTGGCCCGCGCCTTCTTCGAGAGCCCGGTCCTGGTCGGTCTGTCCATCCCGGCCATCATCTGGGCGTTCCTGACGGTGATGTGGTTCGGGTTCGGGGACACGTCGCCCATCGTGACGACGTTCCTCACCGCGGTCCCGTTCGTGATCATCAACGTCGCCCAGGGCGTCCAGGGAGTCTCGCGGGACCTCCGGGACATGTCGTCGTCGTACGGGGTGCCGCTCGGCCGTAGGGTCAAGGACCTGATCCTGCCGGCGGTCGCGGGCTACGTCCTGGCCGGTGTCCGCTTCGCGGTCATCATCGGCTGGAACGGCGTCCTCCTCGCGGAGTGGTTCGGCGGCTCCGGGGGCGCCGGCTTCCGGGCCCGCTACTGGTACGACGCCAACCAGTTCGCCGGGTTCGCGGCGTGGGTGATCCTGTTCGTGATCGTGATCGTCGTGCTCGACCAGCTCCTCTTCGAGCGGGCCGCACGCCGGGCGTTCCGCTGGCGCGACGCCGGCCACTGACGCCCGTACCGAGTTGCGGGGGCGCCGCGTCCGCGCGGCGCCCCCATCCCTCCAGCTCGCCAGCACGTTCCTCCCAGGGACGCACACCGAGAGGCAATGACATGGCCGTCCTGACGGTGAAAGACCTCTACAAGACATTCGGCGCCGGCACGCCCCGCGCCAACCGGGTGCTCGACAACATCTCCTTCGACGTCCGCGGCCAGACCTTCGTCTCCATCGTGGGCCCGTCCGGCTGCGGCAAGAGCACGCTGCTCAACATCATCTCCGGTGTGGAGACCCACACCTCGGGGCAGATCTCGGTCACCAGCGACGACGGCAAGCCGGCCCGTATGGGCTACGTCTTCCAGGACCCGCGCCTGCTCCCGTGGCGATCGGTCCGCAAGAACATGCTCTACGTCCAGGACCAGGCCGACGACGAGACCAACCGCCGGGTCGACAAGTACCTCGACATGGTCGGCCTCGGGAAGCACGGCGACTTCTGGCCGGGCCAGCTCTCGGGCGGCATGCAGCAGCGCGTCGGCATCGCCCGTGCGTTCGCCGTCGAGCCCGACCTGCTGATCATGGACGAGCCGTTCAGCCACCTGGACGCGATCACCGCACGGGCTCTGCGCGAGCAGCTGCAGGACATCTGGTCGCAGTCGAAGAAGACCGTCGTCTTCGTCACCCACGACGTCGTCGAGGCCGTGGAGCTCTCGGACCGGATCATCGTGCTGCAGCCCGGCGGCAAGATCTTCGAGGACATCACGATCGACCTTCCCCGGCCCCGCCGGCAGACCGATCCCGCCGTGGCCACCCTGCAGGCCGAGGTCCTCGCCCGGCTCGAGCGCATGAAGGGCATGGCGCCGCAGGTCTCCGCTGCGCCCTGACATCTCTCGGGCGTCGTCCTACTGACTGCGGAGCGCTCATTGCTTATCGGGAGGACGCCGGTAACATCGACGTGAATGCATACGCAGTCACGCTGTCTGCCCAATGGGGTTGCTGCCTCACTTCCGAGAGCCACTCCTTCCGCTCCCAGGAGTGCCCAGCGCGCCCCGCGTCCGGGCTCCGACAGAAGGAGATTCCGTGGTCGACAGAGCGCCCAACCTGCTCGGGAACGACGCGCGTCCCCGGTTCTTCCCCGTGGCGGATCCTGGCGATCTCGGCCTGACCCCGCCGCCGGACCGGCACGGGACGGCGGTGCGGGTCTGGGCCAGATCGCTGGCCGGGATGCAGAAGGAGGTCCTGGTCTCCACCACCCTCGGGGATCCCGCCTGGCGCCTGGTCAGCGACGAGGGGAGCGATCTCAACGGCTACGACGAGGGACCGTTCCCGCTGGGGCACATGGCTGCCGGGATGGTCGCCTCGTACACGAACGAGCTCGTGGCGCTGGCGCACCAGCGTGGGATCGAGCTGCGCGACCTGCGGCTGACCTTGGACAACTACTACACGATGGAAGGCTCCGCCCTCCGCGGGACCATGATCGGGGGTGCGCTCCCACCCGAGCTGTCGCTGGAGTGCACCTCGGATCTCGATGCCGACGGTCTGCGTGGCCTGGTCTCCGATGCGGTGCATGCCTCGCCGGTCAACGCGCTGCTCCGCCAGGCACTCGTCAGTGCCTTCACGCTGACCGTCAACGGCGAGCGTGGCGACCCGGGTCGCGTGCCCGAGCTGGGCAGCGACTGTCCTCCTGACCCCGACGGCAGCTTCGTCGAGGCTCGAGTGGCCTCGAGCGAGGTGTCGCAGCCGCTCGTGGAGCTCCTGCCAGAGCCCGCATCGGACGACGCCGGTGACGGCGGCGGTCTGACGGAGACGCAGAACCGACGCCTCCACGTCCGCGCGGTGTGCACGATCCGGGACGACGGCGTCAAGGAGATCACCGCACACCTGCGCAGGCCCGCGGGCGCGCTCTTCCGCTTCCTGTCCGACGAACCCGCCGGTCCCGGCCGGCCCGCCCGAGCCCCGGACGCCGCAAGCTACGTCGCGGCAGGTATCGCCTTCTGTTTCATGACCCAGTTCGGCCGGTACGCGGCGATCACCAAGAAGAAGCTCGAGACGTACCGCCTGGTCCAGGACCTGCACCTGCCGATGGGCGGCGCCTCGGGCGCCACGGGCACGGCCGGCAACGCCGACCCGGTGGAGACGCACGTCTACCTGGAGACACCGCACGGCCACGAATTCGGTCAGCTGGCCCTGGCCATGAGCGAGCAGACCTGTTTCCTCCACGCGGTCTGCCGCACGGCCCTCAAGACCCGGATCCGTGTGCTCGCCCGGAGGTGATCCCCGTGACCGTCTGCGGACGTCTGCCGATGACCTCTCATGCTCCTCGGGTTCGTCTGCCCCCATCGGGTGGCGGGTGAACCCGACGACGATGGTCACGGTGCAGATCCTGCGAGAATGGTCGCCACCGGGTCCTGCTGCCCTGGAGACCAGGCCACCCCGCCAACCGGGTGTGAACCGTGCCGCGCCCCTCGCATTGGCCGCCGCCGTGTCGGCGCACCCAGCCGCTTGCCAGGAGCAAGCACCGACAGGACGGCCCGGAGAGGACGACCACATGCTGATCGACGTCGGCGGCGTGCGCACGCGCCCCTCCTCGATGGCCGCCCGGCCGGCCGGGCGGGAGACCACTTCGTGGCCCTCGATCCGGTGAGCAACACTCCCCGGCTCCCGGTGGCCCACTCCGAGCGCGGCGATCCCTCCGATCGCGCGCCCACCAGCTGGACCGTCGCACGAGCCGCCGGCGTCTCCCAGTCCACCGTGTCCCGCGCGCTGCGCGGCGATCCGAGGGTGCGCGAGGCGACACGCCTCAGGGTGGACGAGGCCGCCCGGCGGCTGGGCTACGTGCCCAACTCCCTGGCCAGCGGTCTCGTGTCCCGATCCACCCGGACGGTCGCGGTCGTGGTCTCCGACCTGACCAACCCCTTCTTCCCGTCGCTGCTGACGCCTGTCTACGACGAGCTCCAGCTCATGGGCTACCGCGTGGTCCTGTTCACCGAGCGGACCGACATCCCCACCGGGCAGGAGACGCTCCGGCGGCTCCTCGACCGGTCCATCGACGGCGTGCTGGTGACCACCGCGACGCTGGACTCGCGCTTCGCCGGCGAGCTGCAGCAACGGGGACTCCCGATGGTCCTGCTCAACCGGTACATCGACGGCCTCGACGTGGACCGGGTCATCAGCGACAACTTCGGCGGCGCGGTCACCGGGGGTCGGCACCTGCTGGACCTGGGTCACCGACGGGTCGGCATCATCCGCGGACCGGCCAACACCTCGACGAGCCGTGACCGTACGGCCGGACTCGTCGAGGCGCTCGCGCAGCACGGCATCGCGCACGATCCCGGTCTGTTGCGCGAGGGCAGCTACTCCCATCAGAGCGGGTACCAGCACACGAGGGAGCTGCTCCGCCTCCCCGAGCCGCCGACGGCCATCTTCTGCGGCAACGACGTCGTCGCGTTCGGCGCCGTAGACGCCGCGCTGTCCCTCGGCGTCCGCGTTCCGCAGGACGTCTCGATCCTCGGATTCGACGACATCCCGATGGCCGCGTGGGAGGTCTTCCAGCTCACCACGCTGCGCCAGCCCATCGGCGACATGGCGCGTGCCGCAGCCCGCATGCTCGCCGAACGGATCGAGCACACCGCGGAGATCGGGCCCGGCCGCGAGCAGATGTTCGCCACCAGTCTCGTCCGTCGTGCCACCGTCGACCGTCCGCCGGCCGGTCGCTGAGTTCACGCCGTAGCGGCGCCACCCAAGGCCTCGAGCACGTCCGCTGGGCGGATCGGCTGCCGCCAGACCCCCGCAGCTCCCCCGTGGGCGAGCGCGTCGTTCACCGCGCAGTGGATGGCTGCCGGCGCCCCGGCCGTGCCGGCCTCCCCCACCCCCTTGGTGCCCAGTGACGTCGAGGGCGCGGGGGTCTCGATGTGCTCGATCCGGATGTCGGGAACGTCGACGGTCGTGGGTACCAGGTAGTCCAGCATCGTCGACGTCTGCGGCTGGCCGATCTCGTCGTGGATCACGTGCTCGAGCAGCGCCCCGCCCAGGCCCTGGGTCACACCGCCGCGGATCTGGCCGTCCACGATGCCGGGGTTGATCAGGACGCCGCAGTCCTCGACGACCAGGTAGTCGACGACCCGGACCAGCCCGGTCGCCCGTTCGACCTCGACGACCGCCACGTGAGTGCCGTTGTTGAAGGTGTACGGCGGCCCGGAGTAGGACCCGACGGCCCCCAGCCCGACCTCCATCTGCGGCGGCAGCTGATGCGTGCGCCAGTACGCGACCTGGGCGATGTCCCGCACCGGCAGCCGCGTGGACGGGATCCCCCGCACGCCTACCTGGCCCTCGGTCATCTCGAGGTCGGCGGGATCGGCCTCGAGCATGTGGGCAGCGAGGAGCAGCAGCCGGCGGCGCACCTCGACGGCTGCCGCGGAAGCTGCCCCGGCGCTCACCACCGCCGACCGGCTCGCCCAGACCCCGCTGCCGTGCGGGGCGACGGCGGTGTCCCCGGACAGCACCCGTACGTCCTCCAGCCGTACACCGAGGCTGTCGGCGACCACCTGGGCAGCCGTCGTGTGCAGGCCCTGACCCTGACCTGGCGTGCCCAGCACCACGGTGACCGAGCCGTCCGGCTGGACCGTGACCTCCACCTGGTCGTGGGCGGTGATCGGGGCGCCCTTCGCCCCGTAGAACATCGCCCCCGGGGCCGACAGCTCGACGAAGGCCGCGTACCCGACGCCGAGCAGGCATCCCCGGCCGGCGGCCTCCTCCCGGCGAGCCGCCAGGTCGTCGGGGCCCAGGCCCACGACCGCCTGCTCGAGCGACTCGAGGTGCGATCCGGAGTCGTAGACGTTGCCGGTCGCCGAGGTGTAGGGCAGGTCGTCGGGCCGCAGCAGGTTGCGCCGTCGGATCTCGTCCGCCGGCAGCCCGAGGGCCCGTGCGGCCTCGTCCATCAGGAGTTCCATCACCAAGATCGCCGGCGGGTGCCCGACCGCCCGGTAGACGGCCAGCGGTGTCTTGTTCGTGTAGACGACCCGCAGGTCGGCGGCGTACGCGGGCACGCGGTAGGGGCCCGGCATGATCGTGGCCACCTGCACGCCCTCGGTCACGCACCCCCGCGGGTACATCGACCACGCCCCGGCGTCGGAGACGACGTCGGAGCGCAGCCCGAGGATGCGCCCGTCCGCCGCGAGCGCCAGCGAGGCGGTGACCCGCTCGTCCCGGGCCTGGGTGTCGGACTGCAGTGCCTCGTAGCGGTCCTGGGTCCACTTGAGCGGGCGGTCGACCAGCGTCGCCGCCGTCACGACCGCCATCTCGTCGGGATAGACGAAGGCCTTCATGCCGAAGGCGCCCCCGACGTGCTCGGTGAGCACCCGTACCGAGTTCTCCGGCAGGCCGAGTTCCCGTGCGTAGAGCGTCTGCAGCATCTGCGGCGCCTGCGTGGACACCCGCACCGTCAGCGTGCGCTCCTGCCGGTCGAAGGACGCCAGGACGCCCCGCATCTCGAGCGCGACGGCGGTGTGCCGGCCGGTCTGCACCGTCACCTCGACCACCCGGTCGGCCGCGGCGAAGGCGGCGTCCACGTCGCCGCTGCCGAAGGGTGAACCGAAGCACAGGTTGGTGCCCAGCTCCTCGTGCACCAGCGGGCTGCCGTCGGCCAGCGCCGCCACCGGATCGAGGACCGGCGGCAGCTCGTCGTAGTCGACGACGACGAGCTCGGCCGCGTCCTCCGCAGCGGCCCGGCTGGTCGCGGCGACGAGGACGACCGGCTCGCCGACGTGCCGGACGACGCCGGCGGCGAGCGGGGTCTGCAGCCCGGCGACCATCCCCGGCCAGGCCAGGAGTCCCCGCCACCCGCCGCAGTACGGCGCGAGGTCCTCGGCGGTGAACACGGCCACGACCTCCGGCGACGCCAGTGCGGCGGCGGTGTCGACGTGGGTGATGCGTCCGGAGGCGATCGGCGACCGCACGAACGCGACGTGCGCCTGGCGCCGCTCGGTCACGTCGTCGACGAAGCGTCCGCGTCCGACGAGCAGCGTCGGGTCCTCGCTGCGCCGGACCCGCCGGCCCACGTACGGCGCGCCCGCCGCCGCGTCCCCCGTCATCGCGCCGCCTCCCCACCCGGGTTCCGGGCGGCCTCCGCAGCCGCGAGGACGGCGTCGACGATCGGCTCGTAGCCGGTGCAGCGGCACAGGTTGCCGCCCAGCCGCTCCCGCAGTGCGGTGCGGTCCCAGTCGGTCCGTTCCCGCAGCGCCACCAGTGCCGTCATCAGGAAGCCGGGCGTGCAGAAGCCGCACTGGACCGCCTGGGCGTCCCAGAACGCCTGCTGCAGCGGATGCAGTCCGTCCCGGCCGAGACCCTCGACGGTCTCCACGTCGCAGCCCTCGGCCTGGACGGCGAACATCAGGCAGCTGCGGACCGCGGCCCCGTCCACGACGACGGTGCAGGCGCCGCACACCCCCTGCTCGCAGCCCACGTGGGTGCCGGTCAGGCCCAGCTCCTCGCGCAGGAACTCCGCCAGCGTGACCCGCGGCTCGACGCGGCCCACCTCGCGTCGGCCGTTGACGCGGAGGGTCACGGGCACGGGCTGCCCCGTCACGCGGTCCCCCCACCGGCCGAGCGGACCGCCGCGGCGAGCGTCCGCCGCACCAGGGCACGGCCCGCGTCCCGCCGGTAGGCGGCCGGGGCGTGCACCTCGTCGCCGAGCACGTCGACGCCGTCGAGGCTCGCGGCCGCCGCCGCGTCGAGGACTGCCTCGTCCACCTGCTGCCCCATCAGGACCTCCTCCGCGCCGCGGGACCGGACCGGCGTGCTCGACACGCCGAACAGGGCTACGCCCACCCCGGAGCACCGCCCGGAGCTGTCGAGCTCGACCGTGCAGACCGCGCCGGCAAGGGCGAAGTCCCCCGGGCGGCGGGCGATCTCGTCGACGGCCCAGCCGACCGCCGGCCCGGGGACCGGCAGCCGGGCGGCCACGACCATCTCGCCGTCGTCGAGCGCCGCGGTGAACGGGCCGTCGAAGAACTCGGCCGCGGGAACACGCCGGGGCCCGCCGGGCCCGTCGACCTCCACCTCGCCGTCGGTGGCCAGCAGGAGGGCGGGCAGTTCCGCGGCCGGGTCTGCGTGGGCCAGCGATCCGCACAGCGTGCCCCGGGCGCGGATCTCCTCGTGGGCGATGAGGGACAGCGTGCGCACCAGCAGCGGATGGGCGGCCCGGATGTCGGGGTCCCGTTCCAGGACGGCGTCGGGGACGGCGGCACCGATCCGCAGCACCGACTCCTCCAGCGAGCAGGACTGCAGCTCGGGGCAGCGGGTGATGTCCACCAGCACCTCCGGCCGGGCCAGCCGCAGCGCCATCATCGGGACCAGGCTCTGTCCGCCGGCCAGCACCCGCGTCTCCCGGTCGTCCGCGAGGGCGACGAGCGCCTCCGCCACGCTTCCCGCGCGGACGTAGTCGAACGCCGCCGACCTCATGGCCGGTCCGGGACCGGGTCGCTGCGGAGGCCGGCGGCCGAGATCCCCGCGAGCGCGCAGGCCTCGTCCACGTCCGAGATGTCCCCGCTGACCCCCACCGCGCCGAGCAGCGCACCGCCGGCATCGCGCACGAGGACACCGCCCGCTGCGGGTGCGAACCGGCCCTCGGCGACCGACGCCAGCGATCCGAAGAAGACGGGCTGGGCCTCGGCGCGCCGGCCGATCTCCCGGGAGCTGAACCCCATGCCCAGGGCGGACCAGGCCTTGGCGTGGGCGATCTGGGGCCGCAGGATGCCGGATCCGTCCTCGCGCTTGAGGACCACCAGGTGCCCGCCCGTGTCGAGTACGGCCACCGTCAGCGGGGCCGCTCCGACGGCCCGCCCGTGCTCCAGGGTCGCCGCGGCGACGGCCTCGGCCTGTGCCAGCGTGATCATCGGCGATCCTCCCGGTTGAGCGTCTCGAGCAGTGCGGCGGCGTCGGCGTCGGCGAGGCCGTGCTCGACCGCGCGGTCGTAGAGCGGCCGCGTAGCCTCGAGCAGGGGCAGCCCGAGGCCCAGCCCGTCGGCGAAGTCCGCGATCAGGCCCGTGTCCTTCACGAACATCGAGATCTTCGCGGTGGCGGGGTGGTAGGCCCGGTCCACCATGAGCTGCCCGCGCTTCTCGAAGATGACCGAGTTCCCCGCGCCGTCGCGGATCGTGTCGTAGATCTGCCGCGGGTCCAGGCCTGCCGCCTCCCCGAGGGCGAAGGCCTCGGCCGTGGCGGCGTTGTGCACGGCGACGAGCAGGTTGGCGACCAGCTTCATCGTCGACCCCCTGCCGAACGGGCCGAGGTAACGCACCGACCGGGAGAAGGTCTCCATGACCGGGCGGGCGCGCTCGAAGGCCGCTTCGTCGCCACTGCCGTAGACCACGACGTCGCGGACCAGGGCCTGCGCCCCCGTGCCGCTGAGCGGGCAGTCGAGCAGCTCGGCGCCGGCCGCGCTCACCAGCTCCCGGCACCGGTCCTTCACCTGGTGCGGCAGCGTGGACGTCTCCACGATGATCGAGCCCTCCCGCGCCCCGGCCGCCAGTTCGGCGCAGACGTCGAGCGCAGCCTGGCTGCCGGGGAGGGAGGTGATCACCACCTCGGCCCGTTCGGCCGCCTCCCGCACCGACGACATCGAGGTCCCGCCTCTGGACTCGAGCTCGCGGATCCGGTCGGCATCCAGGTCGTACCCGAGGACGGCGCAGCCGCCGTCGAGCAGGTGCTGCGACATCGCCGAGCCCATGATGCCGAGACCGACCAGCCCCACCGTCGCCACGATTCCTCCGTCCGGGATCGGTGCCCGTCCCGTCACAGCGCTCGCAATGCCGTCACGACCTCGTCGAAGTCGGGCAGGACGAGGGCGTCGTCGGTGACCCACCGGTAGCGAACGATGCCCTCGCCGTCGAGGACGAAGATCGATCGCTTGGCGACCCCGGTGTGGCCCTTCCACACGTCGTACCGCACCCCGTAATCAGTGCAGACCGTGCGCTCCCAGTCCGACAGCATCGGGAAGTCGACGCCCAGGGACGCAGCGAAGGCCTGCTGGGAGAAGGTGGCCGTGACGGCGATCGCGAGGATCTCGGCACCCCGTTCCCGGATCTCTCCGGCCGATTGTCCCAACTGGGACAGCTCGGGCGTCTAGAGGCCACCGAAGTCGAAGACGTAGAAGACGAGGACCACCGGTCCGCGCCTGAGTGTCTCCTCGAGGCTCACCGAGGTGTCGAACGTGTGGCGCAGCGTGAAGCCTGGGGCCCGGTCGCCGATCTCGACGGTGCCCTGGGAGGACGTCATCTCGGGTGCCTCATTTCAGGGGATGCAGGGGCGGCGGTGGGGTGATCCTGGCAGTGATCGTTCCGAGCAGGTCGGCCTCCAGCCGCACCTCGTCGCCCGGCTTCAGCCACGGGTACTCGTCCTCGCTGTGCACCGTGGAGAGCTCGAGGATGCAGCCGGTGCCGACGGTGCCGCTGGCGATCACGTCGCCGGTCTGCACCCGGGTCCCCCGCGAGGCGTAGGAGATCATCTGGCCGAAGCTCCAGTAGAGGTCGTCGGCGTTGCCCTTGCTGTAGGGCCGGCCGTTGACCGAGGCGCTCATCTCCAGGTCGAAGGACTTCCCCGACCGGCGGGGCGCCAGCTCGTCCGGCGTGATCATCCAGGGGCCGAGGCTGGTCGCGGTGTCCTTGGCCTTGACCGGCCCCAGGGTGTGGCGCACCTCCCGCGCCTGCAGGTCGCGGGCGCTCCAGTCGCAGAAGAGCAGGTACCCGGCGATGTGCCGCTCGGCCTCGTCCGGGGCCAGATTGGCGCCGGCGCGCCCGATGACGGCGGCGAACTCCAGCTCGAAGTCGTACTTGACCGATCCCGGCGGCATGGGCACGTCGTCCTCGGAGGAGCGGATGGCGGCCGGGTTCTGGAAGTAGAAGACCGGCAGCTCGTACCAGTCGGGGTCCATCTCCTTGCCGTTCGCCTCGCGATAGGTGCGGACGTGGGTCTCGAAGGCGTAGAAGTCCCGCACCGAGGGCGGCACGGGAACCGGCGCCAGGAGGTGCGCCTCCCCCTCCGCGATCACGTCCAGCGGATCGGCCAGGGCCTGCTCTCCCGACCGCGCCAGCAGCTCGCCGTCGTCCCCCAGGAGGTCGATCAGCCGGTTGGCCGTGCGGAGGCCGTGCAGCGAGCCGTCGGACAGCACGGCCGGGTGCTCGAGGCCGTCGGTGGGTGAGACGTAGGTGGTCCAGCGCATGGAGGTCCTTCCCGGGGCGGGGCGAGGCGGTGCGGGCGGGTGGGCCGTTCAGGCGAGCGCGGAACCGGCTCGGGGATCCTCGGCGACCAGGGGCTCGGCCACCCGCAGCGCGGGCGGTGGGTCGTCCAGACCGTCGAGCAGGTGCCCCATCCGGCGCTGCTTCGTCCGGAGGTACACCAGGTTCTCCGGGTTCGGCACGATCTGCAGCGACTCCCGGGCGACGATCTCCAGCCCGTACCCCTCCAGGCCGCCGTACTTGGCCGGGTTGTTGGTGAGCAGGCGCAGCCTCCGGGCGCCGAGGTCCACCAGGATCTGCGCGCCGACCCCGTACTCGCGGCTGTCGACCGGCACGCCCAGGTCGAGGTTCGCGTCGACGGTGTCGCGGCCGGCGTCCTGCAGGCCGTAGGCGCGCAGCTTGTGACCGAGGCCGATGCCCCGGCCCTCGTGACCCCGGAGGTAGACGACCGCACCCCGGCCGACCGCGGCCACCCGGGTCATCGCCGCCTCCAGCTGCGGTCCGCAGTCGCAGCGGAGCGAGCGGAAGATGTCGCCGGTCAGGCACTCGCTGTGCACCCGCACGAGGAGGTCGTCCCCGGACGCGACGTCGCCGAGCGTGAAGGCGACGTGCTCGGTCCCGTCCAGGATCGACCGGAAGCTGATGCACCGGAACTCGCCCCAGGGGGTCGGCACCCGCGCGTCGCCGGTCCGCTCCACGAGCACGTCGACGCGTCGGCGGTACCGGATCAGGTCGGCGATCGTGATCACCGGCAGCCCGTGCTCGGCCGCGAACCGGAGCAGGTCGGGACGGCGGGCCATCGTGCCGTCGTCGTTGACGATCTCGCAGATGACCCCGGCCGGCGTGAGACCGGCCAGCCGGGTCAGGTCGACCGCCGCCTCGGTGTGGCCGGCCCGCTTGAGGACGCCACCCTCGCGGGCCCGCAGCGGGAAGACGTGCCCGGGCCGGTTGAAGGCGGCGCCGCCCAGCCCGGCATCCGCCAGCCCCCGGATGGTCGCGGCCCGGTCGGCCGCGGAGATCCCGGTCGTGGTCCCCGCGGCCAGGTCGACCGTGTGGGTGAACGCGGTCCGCTGCTGCTCGGTGTTGTGGTCGCCCACCATCAGCGGCAGGTCGAGCGCGTCGCAGCGCTCCCCGGTCAGCGCCACGCACACCACGCCCGACGTGTGGCGCACCATGAAGGCGAGATCGCCCGGCGTGACGTGCTCGGCGGCCATCACGAGGTCGCCCTCGTTCTCGCGGTCCTCGTCGTCGACGACGATGACCATGCCGCCGTCGGCGATCTCCTGCAGGGCCAGCTCGATGGGATCGAAGTCGCCCGGCGGGCGGCTTCCCCCGGTGCCGGTCCCCTCGGTGCCGGGGGACTCCGGATAGGTCTCCGTGGCGGTCACAGCGCTCCTGCTCTGCGCGAAGGTGCGAGGTCAGGCCTCGTAGGGGGTCATCTCGTCGAGCGCCGGCTTGACGTGCTCCATGAACAGCTCGAGCTGCCGGACGACGCTCTCGGCCGGCTGCTGCGCCCAGTGGTAGATGAGCACCACGTACTCGGCCGGCAGCTGCCGCCACAGCTCCACGTACTGGTCGCGCACCTGCTCCGGCGTGCCGACGACCCAGAGGCCCGAGTTGATCACCGAGTCGACGCCCTTCTCGGGGTCGAACTTCATCGGCGTCGTCCCGGCGTAGAGGTCCCGGAAGATGTCGACGTCGTACTCGGCGACCATCCGGCGGGCCTCCTCCTCGGTCTCCGCCATCTGCCCCCAGCGGACGAGGGCCTGGTTCTGGCCGAGCGCATAGTTCCGGCCGGCCGCCGCCGCGGCGTCGACGTAGGCGGCGCCGAACTCCGCGGCCCGCTCGATCTTGGAGAAGTAGGTCGGGATGAAGCCGCGCGGGCCGCAGTACTCGATCGTCTCCTTGCTGGCGTTGCTGGAGACGAAGACCGGCGGGTAGGGCTTGGTCAGCGGGCTCGGGGTCACGCTGACCCGGCGGATCTTGTTGTGCTCGTCCATCTCGCCCGGCGCCCCCATCTCACGGGTGGCCGTCATGGTCCAGTCGACGCCCTCCTCGTAGGGGTAGGGCACCTGCCAGCGGCCCTTGGCCTCGACGCTGTCCTGCGTCCAGGCCTGGAGGACGAGCTCGACGTTCTCCTCGAAGATCTCGCGGTTGATCTGGTCGTCGGAGATCCGGGCGGCCTGGGTGGCCTCGTCCAGCTCGGCCATCTTCTCCTGGTTGCCCGACGGCGAGAGCGTCGCCTTCGTCCCGAGGTGCTGGCCGAGGATGTTGGTCCACCGCGCCTGGTAGCCGCGGGAGAACCCGCAGAACGACCGGCCGCCGGAGAGGTGGTCGATGATCGCCACGTCCTCCGCCACGCGGAAGGGGTTCTGCGCGCTCATCGTGTAGCCGAGCTGGCCGACCCGGATGCGCTTCGTCATCGCGGCCCAGTAGGCGTCCAGCAGGCCGGGGTTGGGGCCGACCTCGTAGCCCTCGCTGTGGAAGTGGTGCTCGATGGACGAGATGCCCCACAGACCCAGCTCGTCGGCCGCCTTGACGATGGTCGGCATCTCGCGGATCAGGGCCTGGTAGCGCTCGGCGTCGCGGCCCAGCGGACGCTGGTCGATGCGCTCCTGGCGGGTCGCCTTCACCTGCGGGTAGAGCTGCAGGATCACTTTCACCATGGCCGCCGGCCTCCGCTCGCCTCGCTCGATGTGGGGTGGGTCACCCCCGTTCCGCCCGGACGTTACGGACCGCGGGAAGGCGTCACATGTGGAATCCGGACAGTGTCTGTGCGTCGCGCTTTGTCTCCGGACACAAGTCGGCCCACCGCCTGCCGCGCCGATACTGGCCGCCGCGGTCGGCGCTCCCGGCCCTCCGTCACCCCCGGAAGGGAGTGGTCATGCCGATCGACGAGCTCGAGTCCCTGACCGTGGCGTGGTCGCCCCCGCCGGAGGCCTTCGCCGCGTCACCGGCCGGCCGCATGGCGGCGCGGCACGGCATCTCCGACGCCCGTGAGCTCGCCGAACGGGCGGCCGCGGACCCGGCCTGGTATTGGGCCGCGGGCATGGCGGACCTCGGGATCCCGTGGATGCGCCCCTACGACACCGTCGTGGACGTGTCCCGGGGGGTCGAGCACCCGCGCTTCTTCCCCGGCGGGCTGCTCAACTGGGCGGACTTCGCGGTGGACCGCTGGGTGCGCGAGGGACGCGGCGAGGCCCGCGCCGTGTGGTGGGAGGGCGACGACGGCGCCACGCTCACCCTGACCTACGCCGAACTGAAGGCCCGCGTCGACGCGGCCGCGGGCGCCATGCGGGCGCGGGGCGTCGGCACCGGCGACGTGGTCGCGCTGCTGCTCCCGATGATCCCCGAGGCGATCACGACGGTCCTCGCCGCGGCGAAGATCGGCGCCCTCGTCATGCCCCTGTTCAGCGGGTACGGCGCGCAGGCCGTCCGCGCCCGCCTGGAGGACTCCGGGGCGACGCTGCTGGTGACCTGCGACGCCTTCCCCCGGCGCGGTCGGCCGGTCCCGCTCAAGGAGGTCGCCGACGAGGCGGTCCGCGACCTGCCCGGCCTGACCGCCGTGCTGGTGGTCCGGCGCCTGGGTGCCGAGGTGCCGATGACGCCGGGCCGGGACGGGTGGTGGCACGAGGAGTGCGCCGCCGCGGAGCCGGTGCAGCAGGCCGAGCCCATGCCGGCCGACGCGCCGTGCCTGCTGCTCTACACCTCCGGGAGCACCGGCCGCCCGAAGGGCTGCGTGCACACCCACGCGGGGCTGCCGTTCAAGGTCGCCCTGGAGGTGCGGCACGGCATGGACGTCGACCGGGACTCCGCACTGCTCTGGCTGACCGACATGGGCTGGGTCATGGGGTCGTTCGTGATCGCCGGGGCGCTGGGCAACGGCGGGACCGCGGTCTTCTTCGAGGGCGTGCCCGACTGGCCCGAGCCCGACCGGCTGTGGGAGGTCGCCGAGCGCAGCGCGACGACGGTGCTGGGCATCTCCCCCACCGTGGTGCGGGCACTCATGGCCCACGGGCACAGCTGGCCCGACCGGCACGACCTCCCCCGTCTCCGGGCCATCGGCTCGACCGGCGAGCCGTGGAACCCCGAGCCCTGGCACTGGTGCGCCGAGCACGTGGGCAAGGGCCGGGTGCCGATCGTCAACATCTCGGGGGGCACCGAGATCGGCGGCTCCCTGCTGTGCGGCTCGATCCACCTCCCCGTCAAACCGATGTCCTTCCCCGGCCCGACCCTCGGCGTGCGTGCCGACGTCGTCGACGAGGACGGGCGATCGGTCCGCGGGGAGATCGGCGAGCTCGTGGTCCGCTCGGTGTGGCCGGGCATGACCAAGGGGTTCTGGCGCGACGAGGAGCGCTACCTCGACGCCTACTGGCGGCGCTTCCCCGGTGTCTGGCACCACGGCGACCTGGCCTACGTCGACGCGGAGGGGTACTGGTACCTGCTCGGCCGCTCCGACGACACCATCAAGGTGGCGGGCAAGCGGCTGGGCCCGGCCGAGGTGGAGTCACTGCTCGTGGCCGACTCCCGGGTGCTCGAGGCGGCCGCGATCGGCGTCCCGGACCCGGTCAAGGGTGAGGTGCTGGTCTGTTTCGTCGTCCTCCACGCGGACGAGGACCCTGGTGCGGCCGTACCGGCGCTGCGGGACGTCGTCACCGCGGCGATGGGCAGGGCGATGGCCCCCAGTGCGGTCCACGTGGTGGGGGCGCTGCCCAAGACCCGCAACGGCAAGATCCTGCGGCGGGTGGCGCGGGCCTCCTATCTCGGCGCCCCTCCCGGGGACCTGAGCTCGATCGAGGACGCGTCCGTCCTGGAGCGGTGGCCGCGTGCGGACAGTGCCCGGGTCGGGTGAATCGGGGCCGGTGCAGGGGAAACACACTGCGCCGTCCGTAGAGTGGAGGATCCCGGCACACAGCGCAGTGGAGAGGGGTTCCGTCGTGGTCCACCCCTCGCTCGCGGGGTCCGATCTGCTGCTCGCGGGTGAGCCGGCCACCGCGGAGCTCAGTTCGTGGCTGGACGCCATCGCGGAGATCACCCGGGCGGCCATCCGCGACGCACCGCTCGACGAGCTGATGGACCTGATCGCCGGCGCGACGGCCCACCTGACCGGCTACGACTTCTGCGCCGTGTTCGAGGCCGACCTCGAGCGGCGGGCGCTGATCATCAAGGGCTCCTACGGCCTGTCGCAGACCTACATCGACACCATCAACGCGCGCACGCCGATCCTCCTGCGGGCGGGCGACACCGGCGAGGGGCCCTCCAGCCGCGCGTTCCGGTCGCAGCGGCCGACCACGGTTCTCGACATCGCCGCCGATGCGCCGTCCCGGTCCTGGGAGACCGTCGCCGCCCAGCAGGGGTACTCCTCGCTGCTCGCCGTCCCCCTGGTCGTCGGCCAGACACCCTTCGGCCTGATCACCTGCTACACCGCCGAGAAGCACGAGTTCTCCGCCCGGGAGATCATCCTGATGGAGAGCATGGCCAACCAGGCGGGGCTGGCCATCGAGACCGCCCGCCGGCTGGCGGAGTCCCAGGCGCGCGCGGACGGGGCCGCCGAGGAGGCGGCCTCGTTGCTGGCCGACCTCGAGGCGCAGCGGCATGCCGACGCCAACCACCGCGAGCTGCTGCGTGTCGTCCTGCGGGGCGGCGGCCTGACCGCCATCGCGGAGTCCCTGGGCAGCATGCTGCGGTGCACCGTGGCCATCGACGACGCGGCCGGCCGCCTGCTGGCCTCGGCGGGCAGCACCGGTCGTCCGGGGACGCGGGACCGGCGGGTGGCCGCCACGTACGAGCAGGCTCGCGAGCGGGTGGGGAAGGAGCTCGATCTCGAGACGGTCGTGATCCCCGCGGCGCCGGGCGAGCCCGGCGGTACCGAGGGGGTCGTCGTCCCCGTGGTGCTGGACGAGGAGGTCGCCGGGCACCTGTGGGCGCTGCAGCCGCGGGCGCCGTTCGGCCCGCCCCAGCGCCAGGCGCTCACCCGTGCGGCCGCCGTCGTCTCGCTCGCCCTGCTCAAGGAACGGACGGCGCAGGAGGTGGAGTGGCGGCTCTCCCGCGACTTCTTCGACGACCTGTTCGACGCCGAGGGCCAGTCCGCGGACGCGCTGCGCGCCCGTGCCCGCCAGCTCGGCGCCGACCTGTCCCGGCGGCACACCGTGCTGGTGATCCGGCGGGATCCCGCGGAGGAGAGCACCGGCGCCCTCCAGGACGACCGGGAGGCCTACGCCCAGCGCTCCCTCCTCTCGCTCGTCCAGCGCACCGGTGGCGGCTGGGGCGGCGCGACGCTGACGGCCACGCGCAGCGACCACGTCGTCGTGCTGTGGGACGACGCGGAGCCCAATCGATCAGCCCTGGAGTTCGCCGAGCACCTCAGCCGCGAGATCCAGGCGTACGCCAGCGGGTGGACCGCCACGATCTGCGTGGGCCCGTCCTGCGCCGACGTCCGGGAGTACGGCGACGCCTACCGGCTGACCTGCGGAGTGCTCGACCTCGTCCAGCAGTCCGACCGCCGCGACCGCATCGTGTCGCTGGACTCGATCGGCGCCTACCGGCTGCTCCTGCAGGTCAAACGGCCGCAGGAGCTGCAGTCCTTCGCCGAGTCGATGCTCGGCACCGTCCACGTCTACGACCGCAAGCACCAGACCCAGCTCGGCGCAACACTGCGCGCCTACATGGCCAACCGCTGCAACGTCTCGGTCACCGCCAAGGCGCTGCACGTGCACCCGAACACGGTGGCCTACCGGCTCCGGCGGGTGGAGGAGCTCCTCGGGATCGACCTCAGCGACCCGCAGGCCATGCTCCACCTGCAGCTGGCACTGATGATCGAGCGGATCCTCGGCGAGTAGCTCACGGGCCCGGGAGCCGGTACACGGTGCGCGCGGTGTCCGCCAGCACCCAGGACTGCTCCTCGGACGACAGCCCGGACAGCGCCGTCCGCCAGGCGTCCAGCAGCACGGCCATCGACGTCCAGAGCTTCTCGATCGGGAAGTTCGTCCCGAACATGGCCCGCCGCGGCCCGAAGAGGTCCAGGACGCGGTCGGCCACCAGCGCGATCAGCCCCGGGTCGACCCGGTGCACGAACGTGCCCTGCCCGGTCAGCTTGACGACGACGTTGTCCAGCCCCGCCAGCTCCCGCAGGCCCGCCTCCCACGCCCGGACGGTGCTCTCCCCGGTGTCGACCAGCATCCCGGCGTGGACGAGGACGAACGTCGTGTCGGGGAAGTCGGCCACCAGCTCGGCCGCGTCCGCCATCTGCCCGGGGAAGACCTGCAGCTCGAAGACCCACCCCAGCTCCCGCAGGACGGCGATGTTCTCCCGGAAGACGGGGTCGCGCATCCGGGCCGGCCCCGCCGCGAAGCGGTACTCCTCGCGCTCGTGCCAGTGCAGCTGCAGCCGCGTCCCACGGACCAGGGGTGAGAGGGCGACCTGCTCGCGCATCGTCCCGGGCGCGTCGGGGCTGAAGAGGTCCGCGGATCCGATGACGGCCGACGGCCATCCGGTGGCCTCGTGCACCACCTGTATCCACCGCACCTCGTCGAGCGACCTGTCCAGCGGCCAGTTGGCCTGGACGTAGACCGATTGCGTGATCCCGCAGCCGCGCGCCTCGGTGATGTACTCCTCCGCCGGATAGTCCCGCCGGATCGGTTCGTACGGACCGAAGATCCGCGGCACCATCTCCCCGCTGAGCCACGGCAGGTCCCGCTGCCGCCAGATGTGGTGATGGGCGTCGACGACCGGACCGGTGTAGCTGCCTTCCCCTGCCGTGCCGCCCGGTCGGCTCACCGCGCTGCGGAGGAGACCTGCCCGGCCGCCCTGATGGCCGCACGCAGCCGGTCGGGGGTCATGGGCAGCTCGGTCACCCGGACGCCGAGCGGCGCGAGCGCGTCGTTGACCGCCGCGTTGATCGCGGCCGGTGCCATCATCCGGCCACCCTCACCACCGCCCTTGATCCCGTGCGGGGTGTACGGCGACGGCGTCTCGATGTGCCCGATCGTCATCTCCGGCATCTCGGCCGCCGTCGGGATGGTGTAGTCGAGGAAGCTGCTGGTGATCAGCTGCCCCTCCTCGTCGTAGACGAACTCCTCGTACAGCGCCGTCCCGATGCCCTGGGTCGTGCCGCCGAGGATGTGCCCGGCCAGGGACCGCGGGTTCACCAGCGTCCCGCAGTCGTGCACGGCGGCGTAGGCGAGGAAGCTCACGCGCCCCGTCTCGATGTCGACCTCCACGACCGGCACGTGGCAGGCGTTGCCCATGAACGGGTAGAAGACGCCCAGGTCGCTGCGGTCCGCGGACGGCATCGTGGTGTACGGGTGGTCGAAGACCTTGGACTCCTCCAGCCCGCTCTCCACCTCCTCCGGGAAGCTGTGCTTGAACATGTGCAGCATGGCGGCGATCTCGTCGAGGCCCTTCCGCTGGCCGGGCACGCCCCGGACCTGGAAGCCGCCCTCGGTCCACTCGAGGTCGTCGGGGTCGACCTCCAGGAGGTGCGCCGCCGCCTTCCGCGCCTTGGCCTTGATCTTGGCCGACGCCCCCTCCACCGCGCCGGCGAGCATGACCGTCGTCCGGGAGCCGCCCGGGCCGGTGGCCGGCAGCCCGCCCGCCGTGCCGTGGTAGATGATCGAGACCGAGTGCGGGTCGACGTCGAACTCCTCGGCGACCAGCTGGGCCACCATCGTCTCCGGGCTGTTGCCCCAGAAGGCGCACGAGTACAGCGTCGCGGTGATGGTGCCGGTGGCGTCGACCCCCAGCGTCACGCTCTCCGGGCTGCTGGTGACCGGCGCGTTCGGCTCGTCGAACCAGAACCAGAACTCCGTCGCGGAGAAGACGCTCCGCTCCTGGGCGGAGATGACGCCGATGCCGATGTAGCGCCCCTCCTCGCGCGCCCGGGCCTGCTCGGCCCGCCAGTGGTCGTAGTCGGCCAGCTCCAGGGTCTTGTCCAGGACGGCCGCGTAGTTGCCGCTGTCGTAGACGTTGCCGCTCGGGATGAAGTACGGGAACGACGCCGGGGGGATGAAGTTCCTGCGGCGGATCTCGACCGGGTCCATGCCCAGTTCCCGGGCGGCCTTGTCCACCATCTGCTCCAGCATCCAGTTGTTGACCTCGGACCCGAAGCCGCGGTAGGCGCCCTGCTGATTCTTGTTGGTCAGCGCGGCCCGTACGCGGTACCGGACGCTGTTGATCGTGTACGGGCCGGTGACCTGGGCCAGCGCGTTGCCGTGGTGGCCGACCCCGAACTGGATGTAGGCGCCGTAGTCGTCGACGGTGTCGATCGTGATGCTGCGCATCGTGCCGTCGCGCATCACCGCGAGCTCGACGTCGTAGACGCGGTCGCTGCCGTGGTGGTCGCAGTTGGAGATGTTGTCGACCCGGTCCTCCAGGTAGACCACGGGACGGCCGAGGAGGCGCGAGCACATGCCGGCGATCACGAACGGCTTGGTCACGAAGAGCTTCGAGCCGAAGCTGCCCCCGGCGGGAACCTGGTGGACGTCGAGCTTGTTCATGGGGACGCCGAGCGCGCCGGCCGCCATGAACATGTAGCTGGTGAAGCTCAGCGAGTTGGTGTGCACGGTGAGCCGCTCGGTCGCCGGGTCGAAGTCGGCGATCGCACCCACCGTCTCCAGCGGCTGCCCGCCCGAGCGGTGCCAGCGCAGCCGGTCGCGCACGACGACGTCGGCCTCGGCGAAGTCGCGCTCGACGTCGCCGAAGTCGAACTGCCGCGCGTACGCCAGGTTGCTGCCCAGCGCCTCGTGCACCATGGCAGCGCCCGGCTGCAGCGCCGCTTCGGGATCGGTCACCGGCGGCAGCGCCTCGTACTCGACGTCGATGAGCTCGAGCGCGTCCTCCGCGAGGTAGCGGTTGTCGGCGACGACGACGGCCACGCCCTCACCGACGTAGCGCACCTTCTCCGCGGCCAGGCAGCGCCACGTGTGCTTGGTCGGGTCCGGGCCGAAGTCGGGCAGGGGGCCGGTCAGCTCCGCGGCCCGCGCCCCGGTGACCACCAGGTGCACGCCGGGAGCGGCTTCCGCGGCGCCGGTGTCGATGGAGACGATCCGCGCGTGCGGCATCGGGCTGCGCAGCACCGCGGCGTGCAGCATCCCCGGCCGCACCAGGTCGGCGATGTAGCCGCCGCGGCCGCGCAGGAACTTGGGGTCCTCGACCTTGCGGATCGATTTCCCGACCCACCTGCGGTCCGCCTTGTGGGTGCGCACGGGGGGCGCAGCGGGGCGTTCGACGGCGGTCATGCCTGCGCTCCGGTGGTCTCGGTGGGCGTCTGCGCCGGAGTCCGCTCGCGCATGCGCGGTGCGGCGGCGAGGACGGCCTCGACGATGTAGGCGTAGCCGGTGCAGCGGCACAGGTTGCTGGCGATGCCCTCGCGCACCTGCTCCGCCGTCGGGTCGGGCGTCTGTTCCAGCAGTTCGCACGCACGCAGCAGCATGCCGGGGGTGCAGTAGCCGCACTGCAGCCCCTGCTTGTTCCAGAACTCCTCCTGGAGCGGGTGCAGGACGGCGCCGTCCGCCAGCCCCTCCACGGTGCGGATCTCGGCGCCGTCGGCCTGCACGGCCAGGGTGATGCAGGACCGGATGCTCGCCCCGTCGAGGAGCACGGTGCACGTGCCGCAGACCCCGTGCTCGCAGCCGATGTGCGTGCCGGTCAGGCCGAGGTCGTCGCGCAGGACATCCACCAGCAGTCGCCGCGGCTCCACCGCGAGGGTGTACTCGCGTCCGTTCACGGTCAGCGAGATCGGGTGCAGATCCGTCATCTCGGGGTCACCTCCGGTCCTGTGCGCGCTCGGCGGCGCGCTCGATGGCGTCGCGCAGGACGGCCCTGGCGATGTCGATCCGGGTGGCCGCGCTGCCCTGCAGGTCCCCGGCCGGCTGCAGCCCGGCGGTGCCCGCGTCCACGGCCGCGCCGATCGCCGCGGAATCGGGGACCGCCCCGCCCAGGGCCTCCTCCGCCGCGGTCATCCGCACCGGAGTCGGCCCGACGCCGCTGGCGGCGATGGCCGCGCGGGTGACCCGGCCGTCGGTCACGGCGACGAGGGCGGCCACCCCGACGACGGCGAAGTTCCCGTGGGTGCGGGCGAACTCGACGAACGCGTGACCGCCGGCGAACGGCGGGAGTCGCACCTCCGTGAGGATCTCGTCGGAGGCGAGGGCGGTGGTGAACGGCCCCTGGAAGAACTCGGCCGCCGGGATCCGTCGCTCGCCCTGCGGACCCACCGCGGTCATCTCCGCGTCCATCGCGAGCGCGACGGTCGGCAACTCGGCGGCGGGGTCGGCATGGGCGATGCTGCCGACCACGGTGCCGCTGTTGCGGATGGGCGGGTGCGCCACGTGCCCGAGGGCCTCGGCGAGCAGCGGGGCGGCCACCCGCACCTCCGCGCTCCGCTCGGCGGCCGACTGCCGGACCATGGCGCCGAGAACGAGGACGTCGCCGTCCATCCGGATCGAGTCCAGGCCCGGAACGCGGCGCAGGTCGACCAGGAACCCGGGATGCGCCAGACGGAAGTTCATCAACGGCACCAGGCTCTGGCCGCCGGCCAGGACCCGGGCGTCCTCCTCCGCGTGCTCGACCAGCAGCGCGACGGCATCCGGCACGGTGGCCGGGGACGAGTAGCGGAACGACGGTGGTTTCACGGCGGCTCCTCGCGCGGACGCGCTCTCCGGGGGTGGCGCCATCGTGTCCGGCGCCGCCCCCGCCGGCCATGGCCAGAGTGCCAACAGGTCCGCGATTCGCTGGTCCGGCGCACAAGACGGCGGTCAGCCGCCTCCGGACAGCTCGTGCACCGTGACGGCGAGGTGCAGCTCCATGCGCACGTCGGGCCGGCGGAGGTTGCGGCCGGTGAGCCGCTCCACCTTCGCCAGCCGGTAGGCGACGGTGTTCGGATGGACGACGAGCTGCGCGGCGGTCTCCGGCGCCGAGCAGCCCGACCCGAGCCACGCCCGCAGCGTCTTGAGGAGATCGCCGCCGCGGCGGGCGTCGTCGTCGGTGACCGGATCGAGCAGCCGCCCGGCGAACCCCCGCAACGCCTCCGGCGTCCCCGCCTCGAGGAGCAGCGAGGAAAGGCCGAGATCCCGGACGTCGACGAATCCGCCCGACCCTGCCGGCAGCCGGAGCCGCGCGGCACCGGCAGCGACCCGGTGGGCCGCGGCGAGCTGCCCGGGCGCCTCCGCGACCGGTCCGGCCACAAGGGTCACCGTCGCCGCCGCCCCCACTGCCTGCTGCAGGTGCGCATGGGTGCGCTGCAGGGTGGTCCGGGGATCGGGAGCGGCCGGCACCAGGAGGACCTCCAGGTCCTCGTAGGGGCCGACGAGGCCTGGGGACTCCCGCTCGACCGCCCCGCGGACGAGACCGTGCCAGCGCGCCAGCGGCTGCGGCGGGTCGACGGCGACCACGGCGATCGCGGACGGCCGGCGGAGGTCAAGGCCGAGCGCGCAGGCGCGCTCCACCGCCGCCTGCCGCTCCATCCCGTCGGCGCGGAGCAGCGTGCCGATGAGGTCGCCCGAGGCCTGGGCCTCGGCCTCCACGAGCTGCCGCCGGGTGAGCAGCTCGAGCCCGATCACCAGGGAGAACCGCTCGATGACCCTGCGCTCCACGGGCGCCGGGCTCTTGCGCGGGTCGACCACCCAGAGCCGGCCGGCCAGCTCGCCGCCCAGCACGACGGGCGCCATCCAGGTCCTGGGATCGATGGTGGGCGGGTGGCCGACCGCCGCCGCGCCAGGGCGACCGCTGCAGGTCTCCGGCACCCGGATGACGGCGTAGCCGGGCGTGCGGTCCTCCAGCGCCGCCCGCACCGGGAGGCGTCGACGGGCCGCAGGGCTCGGCGGGGGCCGGTAGCCCCGCTCCGGCGCCCGTGCCAGGACCCCGCCGTCGGCGTCCTCCACGGTGACCGACGCCCGGAGGGTCCGGGCCAGCGCCGCGACGAGGCCGGAGAGGCCGACCCCGGCGAGCGCCAGCTCCATGAGCGCATGGTGCTGGCGCTCGGCCCAATCCTGCACCGCACGCCCGCGGCGCAGCTCCTCGTTGGCCCGCGACAGCTCGGCGATCGCGGACTGCTCAGCAGCCCGCAGGCACCTGTTCTCCAGCGCCAGGGCAGCCTGGTCGGCCAGCAATTCGGCCAGTTCCTGCTCGGCCGCGCCGAACAGCCGCGGAGCCACGCTGTACCCGACGAGCACGCCCAGCTGAACGCCTGAGGCCCGGAGCGGGACCGCCACCAGGGCCCGGTAGCCCTGCGCTTCCGCCAGGAGCCGGAGCCGCCCGTGACGGTCGTCCTCCCGGACGTCGGCCACCACCACCGTCCGCTGCTCCCGGTAGGCACGGGCCGCCGGGGTGTCGAGTGCCGGTCCGGACGGGTGGACGACGGGCGAGTTCTCGCCGCTGATGAGGGCGACGTAGTCGGCGGTCAGCCCGGACGAGCCGGCCATCTGCAGCCGCTGCGGCTCCCCGTCGGCGAGCAGGACCGCGCAGTGGTCGAATCCGATCAGGGCGCAGGCCCGCGCCGCGACCCGGCCGAGGAGCGCGTCGACGGGCTCGCCGCCGTTGGCGGCTCGCGCGATCTCCCCGACGGCGCGCAGCCACGACCGCAGGTGGACCGGAACCCCGGGCGCCTCCACTCGTCCACTGTCCTGCCCTCGTCCCGGGGAGGACAAGCCCGTTCGTCGTCGTCCGCGTCGTACGGTTCTCGACCATGACGACCGACGACCCCGTCGACGCGGGGACCGTGGACCGGGAGGTCGCCGAGGCCATGTCCTCGGCGGCGACCGCGTGGCTGGCCTCACTGGCCCCCCACCAGACGACCGACGCCCACTGGGGCGCGCCCGGCGACGCCGAGGCCGAGGCCGAGCGGTTGCGGTGGTATTACACACCGACCGATCACGGTGGGCTGCCGCTGGGCCGGCAGCGCCCGGCCCAGCAGGCCCTGGCGATGCAGCTGGTGGCCACCGGCCTGTCCACGGCCGGCTACGTCACCGTCTGCACGGTGATGGGCCTGGAGAACGTCCTGGACCACGTCGAGGGGTTCTCGGTCGACTGGGGGCGCGAGCGCGGCCGCGACCCGGGCATGTACTACCTGAGGGTCTTCGGGGATCCGGCCGGGCCGGGGCCGTGGGGCTGGCGCTTCGGCGGGCACCACGTCTCCCTGAACAACCTCGTCGTCGAGGGCCGGGTGCGGTCGACGACACCGTGCTTCCTCGGTGCCGACCCGGCGTCGGCCCCGCTGCTGGGTCCGGCCGCCCTGCGTCCCCTGGGCGGGACCGAGGACATGGCGCGGGAGCTGATGCGCTCCCTGCCGCCGGCTCTCGCCGCGCGGGCGACGCTGTTGGACCGGGCCCCGTCGGACATCGTCGGCGGCAACCGGCCACGGCTGACCGACGGCGACGAGATGCTGCTCCTGGACGAGCTGTTCCGAGGGCGGTTCACCGAGCCCCGCCTCGTCGACCGGATAACTCGGATGACGGAGGCCGCCGAGGCCGGAACCGGTTACGACACCGAGGACCATCGGCGGCTCGCGCTCACCGAGCGCCCGAAGGGGCTGGTCGGGGCCGAGCTGGACGACGGCCGGCGGGAGCTGCTGCAGGCGCTCCTGGCGACCTATCGGGGCCGAGTGCCCGACGGCCTGGCCCCGCCGGTGGACCCGGCGGCGGTGCACTTCGCGTGGGCCGGGTCGACCGAGCCCGGGCAGCCGCACTACTACCGGCTGCAGGGGCCAC
The DNA here is from genome assembly GCF_004570385.1 of Blastococcus sp. CT_GayMR19. Lineage (GTDB taxonomy): Bacteria > Actinomycetota > Actinomycetes > Mycobacteriales > Geodermatophilaceae > Blastococcus_B. The sequence continues at coordinate 39,410 of NZ_SPQL01000021.1, forward strand.
GGTTCCTCGCGGAGTGGGACAACACCCAGCGGGGGGCCAACCACGCCCACTCGGTCTGGCGCGACCCGGAGTCCGACTTCGGGTCGGACGCACTCGCCCGGCACCGGGCGGAGCACCACGCCGCCGGGAATCCGTCAGGACGGTGACAGGGACAGCAGGCTGCGCTCCACACCGGCCGTGTACGTCTCCCCCGGGAGAACCGGATGCGGGACGAGGAGGACCGTCGCCGCGCCCGTGTCCTGCCACCGGGCGAGCTGGTCGCGGCACCGTGCTGCCGGCCCGGCCAGGCAGTACTCGTCGATCAGCTCGTCGCTGATCGCCGCCCGCAGCGCCGCCGTGTCGCCGGCCCGGAACGCCCCGGCGATGCGGGCCGCCTCCTCCTCGTGGCCGGCGCGGGCCAGGGCCCTGTTGTAGGCGGGGAGCCCGACCCAGTAGCTCAGCGACGACCGGGCGGCTTCGCGCGCCGCGCCGAGGTCGTCGCTGACGAAGGCGTGCACCGACGCCTCCACGGGTGGGGCCGGACGACCGGTCCGCTCCCCCGCCCGGCCCGCGGCCGCGAGCAGCTCCCCGATCCCGGCGTGCGGCACCAGCCACACCATGACGCCGTCGGAGACGACCGCGCCCTCCTCGGCCATCGTCGGCCCCACGGCCGCGGTGTAGACGGGGACGGGGTGCTCGGGGGTGCGGAAGTCGAGGAGCCGACCCTGGTAGCTCTGCGGCGGCAGGCCGGGGTAGCGCTGCCTCCCGCGACCGGCGAGTACCTCCTTCACGTCCCGGACATAGGCGGGCAGATCGACCGAGGGCCGCCCCACGGGCACACCGAGCGCCTCCACCCGGATCTTGTGGCCCAGCCCGAGGCCGAGCACGAACCGGCCGCCCGAGAGGTCCGACGCGGTCGTGGCCATCTGGGCCGCGATCACCGGGTGCCGCAGGTAGCTGACCGCGACGAAGCTGCCCACCCGGATGCGCTCGGTTCCCAGGAGGATCGCCAGGTCGATCGAGAGAGTGTCGGTCAGCGACTCGGTGGTGTAGCAGGCGGCGTAGCCCGCCTCCTCCGCGCGGCGGCCCAGCGTGACGAAGTCCTGCGTACGGGCGGGGGCGAAGGTGATCAGGGCGATGCCCAGCTCGGCCACGCCCATCCACCTCCGTCCCGGGACAGCCTCGGATCGCCTGCTGCGCCCGGGCTCACAGCTGCAGGTGCTCGGCCATCCAGGCGGGGTCGGCGCGCAGCTGCTCGGCGTCGCCCGAGTGCACGATCACGCCCTGGTCCACGACGTAGACGCGGTCGGCGACCTCGAGCGCCATCTGGGCGTTCTGCTCCACGAGCAGCACCCCGTGGCCCTCGTCGGCGACCCGGCGCAACGTGCGGCCCATGTCGTGGGCGATGTTGGGTGCCAGCCCCTGGGTCACCTCGTCGACGAGCAGCAGCTTCGTGCCGCCGATCAGCGCGCGGCCGACGGCGACCATCTGCTGCTGCCCCCCGGAGAGCCGGGAGGCGTCGCGGTCGAGGTGCTTCTCCAGCAACGGGAAGACCTCGAGCGCCCGGCGCTGAGCCGCCTGCTGCTCCCCCTTGGGCGCCCGCGAGCCCAGCGCCGCCAGCCGGAAGTTCTCGCGCACGGTCAGGCCCGGGAACATCCGGCGGTCCTCCGGCACGTAGCCGATGCCGAACTGGGCGATGTTCTCCGTCGCGTGACCGACGACGTCGCGTCCCGCGCAGCGGATCCGCCCGCCGCGGACGGCGACCAGCCCCATGATCGACTTGACCGTCGTGGTCTTGCCGGCCCCGTTCCGGCCGAGCAGCGCCACGAGCTCCCCGGCCCGCACGGTCAGGGTGATGCCCTGCAGGATGTGCGCCAGACCGTAGTAGGCCTGGACGTCGTCGAGCTCCAGCAGCGGCGCGCCGTCCGCCCCGGCGACCCGCTCGGCCGCGCTCACAGGCTGCCCGTCAGGTAGACCTCTTGGACCTTGGGGTGCGACTTCACCTCGTCCGGAGCCCCCTCGAACAGTTTCTCGCCCTGGTGCAGGACGGTGATCGCGCTCGCGATGCTCAGGATCACGTCCATCTTGTGCTCGATCATCAGGATGGTCACCTCACGGTTCAGCTCCCGGACCAGCTCGACCGTCGACGCCGTCTCGCTCGGGCTCATGCCCGCCGTCGGCTCGTCCAGCAGCAGCAGACGGGGCTCGGTGGCCAGCGCGATCGCGAGGTCGAGGCGGCGCTGGTCACCATGGGAGAGATTGCTGGCGATCGCGTCCCGGTCCGCCGTGAGTCCGATCTTCTCCAGCACCTCGTCGGTGCGGCGGGTGACGGCCTTGATGCTGTCGGCGGGCCGCCAGAACACGTTGGCGTGCGAGGCCGCCTGCGCGGCGATGCGCACGTTCTCGAAGACCGTGAGCAGCGGGAACACCGTGGTGATCTGGTAGGACTTCGCGAGCCCGCGCCGGGCCACCTTGGCGAACGGCATGCCGGTGATGTCGTGCCCGTCGAACTCGACCCGGCCCTTGCCGGGCTTGGTGTGCCCGGTGATCAGGTTGAACAGCGTGGTCTTCCCCGAGCCGTTGGGACCGATGATCGCGTGCAACGCACCCTGAGGGACCTCCAGGGACACGTCCTTGACGGCGTGGATGCCGCCGAAGGAGCGGTCGAGGCCCTCTGCCTTGAGGATGAGGCCGGTCATCGTGCCCCCCGCGTCCGTCGTAGGAGGTGGGGCACGGTGGTGGTCAGCAGTCCCCACAGCCCCTGCGGGAAGAGCAGCACGCAGATCACGAAGATCGCACCCACGAAGAACTGCCAGGAGTCGGTGTAGCGGGAGAGCGTGCTCTCGAGCATCAGGTAGAGGACGGCGCCGAGGAAGGGGCCGAACAGGGACGAGCGGCCGCCGAGGATCACCATGATCAGCACCACGCCGGAGAGCAGCCAGTACGGCTGCAGCCCGACGAAGTTGTTGAGCATCGCGAACAGACCGCCGGCCAGCCCCGCCACCGCACCGGCGATGATGAACGTGACCAGCTGGACCAGGCGGGTGTTGTAGCCGCAGCCGCGCGCCCGCTCCTCGCTCTCCCGGATCGCCTGCAGGACCCGGCCCATCGGGGACTCGGTGAACAGGATGAGCGCGGCGAAGGTCAGCAGCACGATCACGGCGGTCACGAGGAAGAAGGTCAGCGGGTCGCGCAGACCGTTCAGCTCGAGCGTCGTGAAGCCGAGCTCCAGCGTGGACACGGGGACGCCGGCCAAGCCGTCGTCCCCACCCGTCACGTCGTTCCACTGCAACGCGATGAAGAACCCCAGCTGCGCGAAGGCGAGGGTGAGCATCGAGAAGTAGACCTCGGTCCGCCGCAGGCAGACCGCACCGATGAGAGCCGAGAGCAGGGCCATGGACACCGTCGCGACGAACAGCGCGACCCAGGCGCTCGTCGTCACGTTCTTCAGGACGAGCCCGGCGGCGTAACCGCCGTACGCGAAGGGCAGGGCATGCCCGAACGACACCAGCCCGCCGTAGCCGACCAGCAGGTTGAGCCCCGCCGCCCAGAGACCGAAGATCAGCATCCCGATCGCCAGGCTCGGGTTGGGCACGGTGAACAGCACCACGACCGCGAGGACGACCAGCAGCCCGATCTGACCCCACGTCCACCGGGCCGGGGCGCTGCCCGTGGCGCGGGCCAGGGTCACCGCCGCGGCGGCGTCGGTGACCGGTGCGTCCTTCGCCCCGGCCGGGCTCAGGTCGGTCATGTCGCCCCCAGCAGGCCGCGCGGCCTGAACGTCATCACGAGGATCATCAGGATGAACGGCACGATGCCGGCGTAGACGCTGGCGTACAGAGTCGTCACCGACACCAGGACGCCGATCAGCAGCCCGGCGACGACGGCTCCCCAGAAGCTGCCCATCCCGCCGACCACCACGACGACGAACGCGAGGATCAGGATGTCGGCGCCCATCTCCGGGTAGACGCCGGTGATCGGCCCGGTCAGGACGCCGGCGACCCCGGCGACCGCTATCCCGATGGCGAACACGAGAGTGCGGTAGCGGTCGAAGCGCACGCCGAGGGCCCGGATCATGATGTGGTCGCGGATGCCGGCGCGCACGATCAGCCCGACGTTGGTCTTCTGCAGGAAGAGCCAGAGGCCCCCCACGACCAGCGCCACGGCGACGACCACGAACAGCAGGTACGCCGGCACGGGCCGCCCGAGCCCCAGGTCCACCTGGAAGGCCAGCAGCTCCGGACCCTTCACCCGGCGACCCCCGGACCCGGCGATGTACCGGACACCCTCGATGAGGATGTAGGTCAGGCCGAAGGTGAGGAGGAGCGCATCGACCTGATCCCGTCCGTACATGGGGCGGATGACCGTCCGCTCCAGGGCGGCGCCGATCAGTGCCATGGCGATCGGCACCACCAGCAGCGCCAGCCAGATCGTGCCGGTGGCCGCCGCCAGGTAGGAGGTGAGGTACGCCCCGACCATGTACAGCGCGCCGTGCGAGAAGTTGATGAACTCCAGCAGCCCGAAGATCAGGTTGAGCCCCAGCGCCAGCAGCACCAGGAGGGCGCCACTGACGATCCCCAGGACGAGCTGGGAGAGCAGCTGATCCATACGACCTCCTCCCGGGAGTCGATGCCGGTGGGACGGATCAGCCGACCCGCTGGAACTCCTCCTGGACCTCGTCGCAGGTGGGGGCCGTCTCCTCCGACCCGGGCACGGTCTCGACGACCTCGCGGAGGCCGAACTCGGCGTCGCCGCCACGGCTCTCCGCCTCGTCGGCCGCCAGCCCCTCGAGGATGTAGATGGGGGCGAGCGCCTGGTGGTCGCACTCCCGGATCGTCATGTCGCCCTGGCCGAGTGACACCTCGCGGCCCTCCATGAACTCGCGGAAGGCCTCCGGGGTGTCGCTGCCCTCCTCGACCGCCGTGGCGATGAGGTTCAGCGCGTTGTAGAGGTACACGCCGTAGCCGCCCGGCGGGGTGCCGTACTCCTCGCGGTAGGCCTCGACGTATGTCTGGACGTTCTCGTCGTCGACGTTCCACCAGAACGCGGCCATCGCGTAGGTGCCGTCGATCAGGTCGAACCCGAGCTCCTGGTCGAAGCTGAGGTCCTCGATCGTGAGGAAGGTCGGGATGCGGTCGGTGAGACCGAACTGGTCGGCCTGCCGCAGGAAGCTCACCTGGTCGCGGCCGACCCCGCCGTAGACCAGTGCGTTGGCGCCGGAACCCTCGATCGTCGGGACGAACGGGTTGAAGTCCGTCGTACCCAGCGGGAAGTAGGCCTTCCCGACGATGCTGCAGCCGGTCTGCTCCGGAAGCGCCGTCGTGTAGGCCGCCTCCTGCTCGTGACCGAAGGCGTAGTCGGGGAGCAGCAGGAAGACCTTCTCGCCCAGGTTCTCGCAGATGAACGGGGCGGCGCTGTTGATGCCCTGCGACGGCGTCGGCGCGAGGTGGTAGGTGACCTCCGCGTTGAAGTTCGGCGGCCGGTTGAGCTGCTCGGTCTGGCACGTGCCGAGGTAGGGCACGCCGGCCTGGGAGGCGATCTGGTTCACCGCCAGCGTCGTCGCGGCCGAGACACAGCCGGTCAGGAAGTCGACCTGCTCCTCCTGGATCAACGCCTGCGCCTCCCGCAGCGCGATGTCGGGCTTGAGCTGGTCGTCGCGGACGATGAGCTCGATCGGGCGGTCGCCCGCCTTCTCCTCCAGCAGCTTGACGGCGAGCTCGGCGCCGTTCCGCTGCTCCTCGCCGAGCTGGACGTAGGCCCCGGTGATCCCGGTGATGACGCCGACCTTGAGCGGCTCGGTAGAGCCCTCGCCGCCGCCGCCTCCACCGCCACCGCCGCTGCCGCCGCCACCGGCGACCGTGCCTCCGCAGGCCGCGAGCAGAAGAGCCGCTCCCGCCAGCAGTCCAGCCTTCGCGCGCATGGGGCAACCTTTCAGCCGTCGATCGGGTGGGGGAACCATACGAGCGAGGCGTGACGGCCGTCTCATGATCCGAAACACAACTGACACCTGCTTGTTGTGAGAGCGCACAACCGGCAGGGGTAGTGATTACGGTTCCATCACAACCCGGTGGGTCGCCGTCGTCCCGCTGACAGGAGCGCGCCCTCCGGACGTCGCCGCGGGCGCCCGCACAGGGAGTCGGAGACAGATGCAGATCGGCCTCTTCCACACCGTCCAGTGGCCCGAGGGCAGCGACCATGCCGACCGGTACGACCAGGCCCTGACCCAGATGTGCCACGCCGATGAGCTCGGCTTCGACTCCGTCTGGCTCACGGAGCACCACTTCAGCCGACACGGTCTGGTGTCCGACAGCCTGATGGTGCTCGCCCACCTGGCCGCGCGGACCAGCCACGTGCGGCTCGGCACGGCCGTCTCGGTCCTCCCGCTGCACCATCCGGTGCGCTTCGCCGAGGCCGTCGCCACCGTCGACCAGCTCAGCCGCGGACGCCTCGACCTCGGCATCGGCCGGGGGTACCAGCCGGGCGAGTTCCGGGGGTTCGGGGTGGACATCGCCGAGAAGCACGACCGGTTCGAGGAAGCACTGGAGGTGCTCCAGCTGCTGTGGTCCTCCGACAAGCCCGTGTCGTTCGCGGGGCGATTCTGGTCCTTCGAGGACGCCGCGCCTCACCCGCACACCTTTCAACGCCCGCACCCGCCGCTCTGGGTGGCGACCGACAGCCCCGAGGGTCTGGCCCGTTGCGCGGCGGAGGACTGGGGTGTGCTGCTGCCCCAGGGCACGTCCGCCGCGGTGATGTCCGGACAGCTGGAGCGCTACGCCACAGCGCTGGCCGGTGAGGGGAAGGGCCCCGAGCACGGGCGGGTACACCTCGCGCGCGCGGCGCACCTGGCCCCGACGGACGAGCAGGCCTGGGCCGAGGCCGAGGACTCGTACAAGGACTTCCTCGGCTACGCGGACAAACTGCGGCGGGCCACGTCGGCGGGCGCGGCCGATGGTGGACGCAACCCCTTCGAGCTCGACGCCGACCTCCGCGAGAGCGTGCTGTTCGGCAGCCCGGACACGGTCCTGACGGGACTGCGCCGGATCGCCGACCTCGGGATCGACCGCGTCCTGCTCTTCACGCACTGGGGCGGGCTCCCTCACGAGCTCGTCATGTCCACTCTCGACCTGCTCGGGCAGGAGATCCTGCCCGTGGTCCGGGAGTGGTGACGATGGCCTCCGGCGGGAAGCACCCTCCTGTCGTCGACGCGCAGGTGCACGTCTGGCTCCCCGAGGGCCCGGACCGGCCGTGGCCCTCGGGTGGGGCGGAGCGGGCCCTCGCGATGCACCGGCACGAGCCGATCAGCGGCCCGGCCCTGCTCGCCGAGATGAGGGACGCCGGCGTCGACCGCGCCGTCCTCGTGCCGCCGTTCTTCGAGGGCCACCGCAACGACTACGCCGTCGCCTGCGCGACCGAGGCCCCCGAGGCGTTCCGCGTGATGGCGCGGGTGGACCTGCGCACCGGCGACCCGGGACCGGTGCGCGAACTCCTCCGGGACCCGGTCGTCGCCGGTATCCGGCTGGTGTTCCTCCCCGCTGACGCGGGACGTGTCGACGACCCGGCCGCGGAGTGGCTCTGGGCCTTCGCCGAGGAGGAGGACGTCCCGGTGATGCTGCTCGCCTCGGGCCAGCTCGGCGCACTGGGGGATCTCGCGCGCGCCCGGCCGGGACTGCGCCTCGCCGTCGATCATCTCGGGCTGACCGGGCAGCACACCGACGCGGCCATCGCTCCGGAGATCGCCGAACTGGTCGCGCTGGCGGGGCTGGACAACGTCTCGGTCAAGGCGACCGCGGCGCCCTGCTACAGCACCGAGCCCTACCCGTACCCGGCGCTGCACCCGTTCCTCCGGCAGCTGTACGACGCCTTCGGACCCGAACGGCTCTTCTGGGGTTCCGACCTCTCCCGGCTGCGCGGGAGCTACCCCGACCTGGTCCGGCTCTTCCGCGAGGAGCTGGACTTCCTCCCACCCGACGACGTCGAGGCCGTCATGGGCCGGAGCGTGCTGGCCTGGCTCGACTGGTGAGGTGGCGGGCCGGCCGGATCACGTCGGATCGGCCTGCAGGAACTCCACCCAGTTGCCGTCCGGGTCCTCGACCATCGCCACGGTGACGCCCGGCCGCACCACCGTGGGCGGCAGGACGACGGGCCGACCGGCCGCCTCGCAGACGCGCAGCACCTCGGCGAGGTCCGGGACGGAGATCGTCCAGTACCGGTAGCCGGTCGCCGCCCCGACGCCCCCGGGCGGTGCCGCCTCGGGCGGCGGCGTGCGCGGACGGACGAGCTTGATGTGGCTGGTGCCGCACACCAGGCGGTGCATGGTGCCGACGATCGACTCCGCCTCCCCCATGTCGGTGAAGCCGAGGGTGTCCCGATAGAAGGCGACCATCGGGGCCAGGTCACGGGTGACGATCCCGAGGTCGACGGAGTCCTTGGTCGGTTCGATCATCGGAGCTCTGCCGTCCAGTCGCGCTGCTCGGTCGGATAGATGGTGAGGAGCTCGACGTTCGCGCGCTGGGGCAGCGTCGCGACGAACAGGATGGTCTCGGCGAGGTCCTCGGGCTGGAGCATGGACGCCCGCGCCTCGGCCGTGGGCGGCTGCGGCCGCAGCTCGAGGATGGGGGTCGCCACCTCGCCGGGGCACACCGCGCAGGCCCGGATCCCGTACCGCCGGTCGGCGAGGTTGATCGACTCGGTGAACGCGTTCACGCCCGCCTTGGCCGCGTTGTAGGCCGGCCCGGTGAGGGCCATCGCCCGGTAGCCGGCGATCGACGACACGTTCACGACCGTCCCGGACCGCTGCTCCCGCATGATCGGCAGGACGGCCTGCGTCACGAGGAAGGTGCCGGTGAGGTTGATGCGGAGAACCGCGTCCCAGTCGGCGAGGGACAGGCTCGCGAGGTCCCGCCGGGGCACGTTGATCCCGGCGCTGTTCACCAGCACGTCGACGCGACCCCAGCGCTCGCGCACCTGACCGACGAGGCTCTCGACCGCGTCGGGGTCGGTCACGTCAGCAGGGACGGCGACCGCCGTCCGGCCCTCCGCGTCGAGGGTGGCGACGAGGGACTCCAGCGGCTCGGCCCGCCGGCCGACCACCGCGACAGCGGCGCCCTCGCGGGCCAGCGCGAGCGCGGTCGCCTCGCCGATGCCCGAACCTCCCCCTGTGACGATCGCGATCTGACCGTCGAGTCGTGCCACGTTCCCTCCGTCCGATCGGTCGCCGTCCGCGCCCGAGTCGACTCAGGAGGCGCGGGGTGCGCGGGGGACTGTAGAGGACGACCGCGCCGTCACCACGGTGCCTGTGGGGAGTTCGCCCCCGCTTGTTCAGGCCCACAGGTCCCCGGCGCTCTTTTTGTCAGGTGCGCGGTGGGCCGGTGCCCGGCCCCGGGAAAGCATCGCGAAGACCCGTCGCCGGATCGGCCTGCGGTCCGGGCGGACCGGTCGCCACGACGGTCGAGTCCCGGACCCGCGACTGACCGCGCACACGCTCCAGCCCGGCATCCCCGGCCGTTCGACAGCGGCTGACGGGAGTCCGGTCCGAGGAAGGAACCCGGAATGGCAGTGACGGAGACCCCCGGCGCCCACCAGCGTGAGACGACCCCGGAAGGGTTCGTGGTCGAGTGGGACGTGCCCATCGAGATGGACGACGGTCTGGTCCTCCGGGCCGACGTGTACCGGCCTGCCGGCAACGGCAGGCATCCGGTCCTCATGACGTACGGGCCGTACGGGAAGGGGCTGCCGTTCCAGGAGGGCTACCGGACGTCCTGGGAGATCATGGCCCGCAACCATCCCGACGTCACCGCCGGTTCCACGAACCGCTTCCAGAACTGGGAGGTCGTCGATCCGGAGAAGTGGGTGCCGCAGGGATACGTCTGCGTCCGCGTCGACTCCCGCGGTGCCGGCCGCTCGCCGGGCAGGATGGACCTCTGGTCCGCGCGGGAGACGCGCGATTTCCACGACTGCATCGAGTGGGCGGGCACGCAGCCCTGGAGCACCGGCAAGGTCGGACTCAACGGCATCTCCTACTACGCCATGAACCAGTGGCAGGTCGCCGCGCAGCAGCCTCCGCACCTGGCGGCCATCTGCGTGTGGGAGGGCGCCTCCGACTGGTACCGGGACATGAGCCACCACGGCGGGATCCTCTGCACCTTCGTCTCGAACTGGATCCCGATGCAGGTCACCACCGTGCAGCACGGGCGCGGCGAGGACGGTCCCCGGGATCCGAACTCCGGCCTGCTGGTGTGCGGCGACGAGCGGCTCAGCGACGGGGAGCTGGCGGCGAACCTGACCACCCTCGGCGACGACTTCCGGGCGCACCCGCTCGACGACGAGCTCTACGCCGAGCGCACCCCGGACTTCGGGAAGGTCACCGTCCCGTTGCTCTCGGCGGCCAACTGGGGCGGGCAGGGTCTGCACCTGCGCGGCAACGTCGAGGGCTATCTCAGATCCGCGTCCTCGCAGAAGTGGCTCGAGGTGCACGGACTGGAGCACTGGAGCCACTTCTACACCGACTACGGCCGCGATCTGCAGCTGCGCTTCTTCGACCACTTCCTCAAGGGCGAGGACAACGGCTGGCAGGACCAGCCCCCGCTGCAACTCAACATCCGGCACGTGGACAGCACCTTCGAGGTCCGGCACGAGCAGGCGTGGCCGCTGAAGCGCACCGAGTGGACCCGCTTCCACCTCGACGCGCACTCAGGCTCACTCAGCACGGACCGGCCGGCCGCGGCCGGCTCGATCGCCTACGACACCACGGGGGACGGCGCCAGCTTCACCCTCGGCCCCCTGCCCGAGCGGGCCGAGATCACCGGGCCGCTCGCGGCGAAGCTGTTCGTGGAGTCGAGCACCTCGGACGCGGACCTCTTCCTCGTCGTCCGGGTCTTCTCCCCCGAGGGCGAGGAGGTCGTCTTCCACGGCGCGCTCGATCCGCACACCCCGGTGGCCCAGGGGTGGCTCCGCGCCTCGCACCGCAAGCTCGACGACGCGCTGAGCCGGCCCTACCGGCCCTACTACACGCACGACGAGGTCCAGCCGCTGGAACCGGGCACGGTCTACGAGCTCGATGTCGAGATCTGGCCGACCTGCCTGGTCGTTCCGGCCGGCTACACCGTCCAGCTCGACGTCCGGGGCAGGGACTACGTCTACCCGGGGCCCGCCGAGCACCTGTCGAACATGAAGAACCCGATGACGGGGTGCGGTCCGTTCGTGCACGACGACCCGCAGGACCGGCCCGCCGACCTCTTCGAGGGCACCGTCACGGTGCACACCGGCGGGGACCGGCTGTCCTACCTGCTCCTGCCCCTCATCCCGGCCCGCGACGCGTGAGCCGTCAGACCCCTCGTCCGGCCGACCACCGACGCCCACCTCCAGCAGGGAGCACCGCATGACACATGCCGACCGCATCGGCTGGGGGATCGCCGGCCTCGGCCGGATCGCCGGCACCGAGATCGCACCGGCCGTCACCGCCGCCGGGAACAGTACCCTGGTCGCCGTCTGCAGCCGGGACGCCGACCGCGCGCGGGCCTTCGCCGCCGAGCACGGGGCCGCGTCGGCCCACGCCGACTACCGGGCGATGCTCGACGACCCCGCCGTCGAGGCGGTCTACATCGCCACCCCGAACGCGCTGCACGCCGATCAGGTCGTCCAGGCGGCCGAGGCCGGCAAGCACGTCCTGTGCGACAAGCCGCTCGCGACGACGGTCCCCGATGCCGAGCGGGCCGTCGCCGCGTGCGAGGGGGCCGGCGTCCGTTTGGGGGTCACCTTCCAGACACGCAACCACGAGGGCATGGGCGATGTCCGGCAGCTGATCGCCGACGGGGAGATCGGCTCCGTCCGGCTGGCCCAGATCGAGGTCAGCCCCGGGCGGGCACTGCCGGGAGGCTGGCGCACCGATCCGGCGCTGGCCGGCCTCGGCGTCATGAACAACCTGGGCGTGCACGCCTACGATCTCCTCCGCTACCTGCTCGACGCGGAGGTCGTCGAGGCAACGGCCGTCGTGGACGTCGAGCCCGGCTTCGCGGTCGACACCATGGCGCTGGCGCTGCTCAGGTTCGACACCGGCGCTCTGGCGTACGTCAACGCCAACCAGTCGGTGCCCAACAGCCAGCCGAACCTGTCCATCTACGGGACCGAGGGAACGGTCCTCGGGCGCAGCGTCACCCGCCCCAACCTCGTCGGGAGCATCTCCGTCCTGGGCCGCAGCGGCAGTACCGAGCGCCAGGTCTCCACCTCAGGCGCCTTCGTCGCCACCGTCGCCAACTTCGCCGATGCGGTCCTGCGCGGGGCAGACCCCGAGCCGTCCGGGCGCGACGCCCTGCGCAGCGTGCAGCTGACCGATGCGCTCGCACGATCGGCCCGCGAGGGGCGTTCCGTGCGGCTGGGCTGAGAACCCGCACCCGCCGCGGCCGGCGACCCCGAGGGGTGCACCGGCCGCGGCGGGCTCGGTCAGGCGGCGCTGTAGCCCGGGCCGCCACCCGCCGGGATGACCGGCAGCAGCAGGTGCGGTGCGTCCTCGCCACCACCCGTGTGCAGGGTGACGGTGCCGCCGAAGATCTCCCGTGGACGGTCGCTCGGGTCGTCGTGGTTGAACGCCCCGGA
>NZ_SPQL01000022.1 GCF_004570385.1 Blastococcus sp. CT_GayMR19
ATCCGTGGGATTCGGCGGCGTCGGGGGCGACCGGGGCGGCGGCCACGTCGCTGACGGTGCCGGGGGTGACCACGACCACGGCCGGGGCGATGCTGATCGGCGGGGTGGGCTTCAACAGCACCACCGCGACGGCGTCCCCGCCGAGCGGCTGGACGGAGTTGGGGGAGCCGACCGGCGGGCAGAACCTCGAGGTGGCCGGGCAGGCCCGGCCGGCGGCGGGCGTCACCGGGAACGCGGTGTGGACGTTCAGCGGGTCCTACTCCTCGACCGGCTGGCTGCGCGCCCTGCGACCGGGAGGCGCGGCAGAGCCGCCGCCCCCGCCGCCACCGACAGCGCCGACTGCGAGTTTCACGGCGACGCCACTGAGCGGCGTGTCCCCGCTGACCGTGCAGTTCACCGACACGTCGACGGGTTCTCCGACGTCGTGGGCGTGGGACTTCGATGACGAGACGAGTTCCACGGAGCGCAACCCGTCGCACACCTTCACCACGGGGACCTACGTGGTCTCCCTGACGGCGAGCAATGCAAACGGAACGAGTGCGCCGGCGACCAGGACGATCACGGTGACCGCGCCGCCGACGACGACGCCCACGGGTCGGGTGTCAGCCACGGTGGAGACGGTTCCCGTCGCGAACAGTGGAGACGCCGCCGACGATGTCGCGATCTGGGTCAATCAGGCAGACCCCGCTCGCAGCACGGTGATCGGTACGAACAAGCGCGCTGCGCTGCTGGTCTACGACCTGGCGGGTCAGTTGCTCCAGACCCTGCCCGTCGGGGAGGTCAACAACGTCGACGTCCGTCCCGGCTTCGACCTCGCGGGCGTTCCGACTTCCCTGGTCACGGTGAGCAACCGCACCGATGACAGCATCGGCATCTTCGCGGTCGACCCCGTGACCAGGCTGTTGCGGGATGTGGCGGCGCGCAAGATCACGACGAACATGCCCATCCTCGGCGCCTGCATGTATCGGAACGCGGCGGCGGGAACGACCTACGTCCTCGTGACCAGTGAGCTCGGGGCTGTCCAGCAGTGGCAGCTCACAGGTACGGGCGCGGGCACGGTCGACGCCACCATGGTCCGGACGTTCGCCGTCGGGTCGATCGCCGAAGGGTGCGTCGCGGACGACGACACGGGGGCCTTGTACGTCGCGGAGGAAAGCGGCGGGATCTGGCGGTACGGGGCCGATCCTGCGGCCGGGAGCACCCGAACCCTGGTCGCCGGCGCATCGAATTCCGGCCCGCTGGTGCCCACGATCGAAGGTCTGACGTTGACCTACGGCCCCAACGGCACGGGCTACCTGTTCGCCTCCAGTCAGGGCGACAGCTCGTTCGCCGTCTACAGGCGGGAGGGGGCCAACGACTACGTGGGGTCCTTCGAGATCGTGGCCGGGGGCAGTATCGACGGCGCCGAGGGGACCGACGGTATCGACGTCACGACCGCCAACCTGGGCCCGGCATTCCCGTCAGGTGTCTTCGTCGCGCAGGACGGACAGAACAACGGCAACCAGAACTTCAAGCTGGTGCCCTACGAGCGGCTCGACGCACTCCTGAACTGACCTCTGCACAGCGCCGCAAATGGTGCGGCCGAGCTCGATTGCATCCGCCGGACAGGGCGCCGGCAGATCATCTGCGTCTTTTCACCGATGACACTGGGTGTTCGGTTGATGCCGTTCCGCTGATTCACCTGATCGATGCGGGTGAACGCGCCGTCCCAATCACCCGATACTGACCTACTTTCGTGACGCCGCCGTTCCATTGCGCGGCTGAGTCACGGGGTTGGTTCGCCTTTCCGGTGCTCACGGGGGTTTCGGGAAAGGTGCAGGTCGTCTTCATGCGCGCGCTTCGTCAACTGGTTCTCTGCGCCCTGGTCACATGCTCGGTCGCGCTGGGCACGCTCGCCGTGCCGGCCACCGCCTCGGCGGCAGAAGGCGACCTCGGGTATCAGGGCCCCTCCTTCGGGGCTCTGAACAATCCCCCCACCGCGGACAAGCCGCAGAGCAAGCTGTGGTTCCACGACGGTCGCTGGTGGGCCAACATGTGGGACACCACCACGGCGGACTGGCACATCTTCTGGCTGAACCGGACGAACAACACCTGGGTCGACACCGGCGTCCGGGTCGACGAGCGCGCCAGCACGTCCTCCGACGCCCTCTGGGACGGTCAGAAGCTCTACGTGGCCAGCCACGTGGTCAGGACGGGCAGCGCCGCCTCGGCCGCGGGCCAGGCCGCACGCTTGTACCGCTTCAGCTACTCGCCGACGTCGAAGACCTTCTCGCTCGACGCCGGCTTCCCCACGCTCATCAACGACTTCTCCAGTGAGTCCCTGACCATCGACAAGGACTCCACGGGCACCATCTGGGCGACCTGGACACAGGTCACGGGCACCGCCCCGGATGCCACGGGAACCGTCTACGTCAACTCCACGACGGGCACCAGCGGCGCGTGGAGCACCCCGCTCGTGGTGCCCACGACCGGGGGCGTGAACCCCACCACCGCCGTTGACGACATCTCGGCCCTCGTCGCCTTCCAGGGGCGCATCGGCGTGCTCTGGAGCAACCAGTCGGACGGAACGGTGTACTGGTCGGTGCACTCCGACACCGCTCCACGGACGACGTGGACCGGCGGCATCGCACGGCGGGGCGCCGGCGAGGCGGACGACCACATCAACCTCAAGTCTCTCCAGTCCGATCAGGCCGGCCGCGTCTACGCGGTGGTCAAGACCGGCCTCGACCTCCTCGGCTCCTCGACGCCGTCCGACGCGCAGATCCGGCTGCTCACCTTCCGGCCGGGCACGGCGAGCTGGTCGGCCACCACCTTCGGCACCCTCGGCGACTGCCACACCCGCCCGCAGCTCGTGCTCGACGAGACGAACCAGCGCGTGCACGTGATCGCGACCGGCCCCACGGCCAGCGGCGAGTGCACCGCCAGCGGCGCCGGCACGGTCTACATGAAGTCCACGCCGATGGAGAACCCGTCGTTCGCGCCCGGCGTCGGCACGCCGATCATCCGGGACATCCTCTCGGACAACATGAACAACGTCACCACGACCAAGCAGAGCGTCACGGCTTCCAGCGGTCTGGTCGTGCTGGCGAGCAACATCACCACCGATCGCTACTGGCACGCCGACATCTCGCTCGGTTCCGTGCCCGCGGTCCCGACCTCGTCGTTCACCTCCTCGGTGACCTCGGGCCAGGCTCCGTTGGAGGTGGCGTTCACCGACACCTCGACGGGCAGCCCGACGTCCTGGGCGTGGGACTTCGGTGACGGGGCCACGTCGACCGAGCGGAATCCTGCGCACACGTTCACGTCGGCCGGGGAGTTCACGGTCCGGCTCGTCGCGTCGAACGCGGCCGGAGCCGGCACCACGGCGACCGGCACGGTGACCGTGACGGCGCCGCCGGCCGGGAGCGGTTCGGTGACCGCGGCGTCGTCGGCGACCGCGGTGAGCGCCACGGCGGCGTCCGCCGTGACCGTCGGCAAGCCGGCCGGTGTCGCCACCGGCGACGTGCTGATCGCCCACATCAACGTCAACAACGCGGCCGACATCGGGACGGCCCCGGCCGGCTGGGCGCCGGTCGTGGACCCGTTGAGCGTCAACGCGCGGGCCACGCTGTTCGCGTACTACAAGGTGGTCAGCAACGCGGCGAACGAGCCCGCCTCCTACACGTGGCAGCTCTCCGTGGCCGAGACGTGGAACGCCGGCATCACGGCCTACCGCGGGGTGGACACGGCGACGCCGTTCGACACGGCCGCCGCGACGGCGTCCAACGACGTGACAGCGGCAGCCAGCTTGACCGTTCCCGGCGTCTCCACCAGCACGAACGGGGCGATGGTGATCGGCGCGGTCGGCCTCAACAACGCCGTCACCGCGGTGAACCCGCCGACGGGCTGGACGGAGAGCTGGGAGAGCACCGGCGCACAGGTCGCCGAGCTGGCGCACCGGGCGCGGCCCACGGCCGGCCCGACGGGCGACGCGACCTGGACCTTCGGCACGGCGGTCACGTCGGCCGGGTGGGTCCGGGGACTGCGCCCGGCAGCCGCCGTCGCGCCTCCGCGAACTCCGGAGTCGTCGTTCACGACGTCGGAGACGGCGGGGACCGCGCCGTTGACGGTCTCGTTCACCGACACCTCGACGCAGTCGCCGACGTCGTGGGCGTGGGCCTTCGGGGACGGTGGGACGTCGACGGTGCAGAACCCGTCGCACACGTTCGCGGCGGGCACGCACACCGTGACGTTGACCGCGTCGAACGCCGCAGGTGCGGGCACGCCCGCGACCCGGACGATCACCGTGAGCCCGGCGCCGGTGCCGGTGTCGTCGTTCACGGCGTCGCCGGAGTCGGGGACGGCGCCGTTGACGGTGGCCTTCACCGACACTTCGTCGGAGGCGCCGACGTCGTGGGCGTGGGCCTTCGGTGATGGTGGGACGTCGACGGTGCAGAACCCGTCGCACACGTTCGCGGCGGGCACGCACACGGTCACGTTGACCGCGTCGAACGCGGCGGGTGCGGGTTCGACCGCGACCCGGACGATCACCGTCACGGCGGCTCCGCCGACCGGCGGGACCGGCACGGTGACGGCGGGGGCGTCGTCGACGGCGGTGAGCACCGCGGCGGTGACCTCGGTGAGCATTCCGCGGCCGGCGGGTGTGGTGGCCGGGACGGTGCTGATCGCGCAGTTCACCGCGGATGACGGACCGTCGGTGACCACGGTGCCGGCCGGCTGGTCGGCGGTGGTGGCGCCGTTGAGCGTCGACGCCCGGGCCACGGTATTCACCTACTACAAGGTGACGGGGGCCGCGGAGCCGGCGTCCTACGCCTGGGGGCTGTCGACGGCGGTGAAGTGGAACGCGGGGATCACCGCGTTCGCCGGGGTGGATCCGGTCACACCGTTCGACACCGCGGCCTCCACCGCGTCGAACCTGGGCGCGAACTCGGCCAGCTTGACGGTGCCGGGGGTGACCACCACGAGGACCGGGGCGATGCTGGTCGGCGGGGTGGGGATGAACTCCTCGGCGGCGACGGTGACGCCGCCGGCGTCCTGGACGGAGACCTGGGAGGGCACGACCGCCCAGGTCTCGGAGTCCGCCCGGCAGGCGCGGCCGACGGCCGGGGCGACCGGGAACGCGACCTGGAACTTCAGCACCGGGGTGATCTCCGCGGGCTGGTTGCGGGCGCTGCGCCCGGCCGCCGGGAGCGAGGAGCCGCCGCCGGGTCCGTCGGTGCCGGTGTCGTCGTTCACGGCGTCGCCGGAGTCGGGGACGGCGCCGCTGACGGTGGCCTTCACCGACACCTCGTCGGAGGCGCCGACGTCGTGGGCGTGGGCCTTCGGTGATGGTGGGACGTCGACGGTGCAGAACCCGTCGCACACGTTCGCGGCGGGCACGCACACGGTGACGCTGACCGCGTCCAACGCGGCGGGTGCGGGGTCGACCGCGACCCGGACGATCACCGTCACGGCGGCTCCGCCGACCGGCGGGACCGGCACGGTGACGGCGGGGTCGTTCACCTCGGCGTCGGGGGCGACGGCGGGGACGGCGGTGACGGTGCCCAAGCCGGCCGGAGTGGTGACCGGTGATGTGCTGGTGGCGCAGATCAACGCCGACCTGAACCCGAACGTGGCGGCGGCGCCGGCGGGCTGGTCGACGGCGATCGCGCCGCGGTCCAGCGGGACCGGGAACCGGTTGTTCGCCTACTACAAGGTGATCACGAATGCGTCGGCGGAGCCGGCGTCCTACAGCTGGACGCTGTCGGCGGCGGTGAAGTGGAACGCGGGGATCGCCGACTTCCACGGCGTCGATTCCGCGAACCCGTGGGATTCCGCGGCGTCGGGGGCGACCGGGGCGGCGGCCACGTCGCTGACGGTGCCGGGGGTGACCACGACCACGGCCGGGGCGATGCTGGTCGGCGGGGTGGGCTTCAACAGCACCGCCGCGACCGCGACCCCGCCGAGTGGCTGGGTGGAGCTGGGGGAGCCGACCGGCGGGCAGAACACCGAGGTCGCCCGGCAGGCCCGGCCGACGGCAGGGGCCACCGGGAACGCGGTGTGGACGTTCAGCGGGTCCTACACCTCCACCGGCTGGTTGCGGGCGCTGCGCCCGGCCGCCGGGAGTGAGGAGCCGCCGCCGGGTCCGTCGGTGCCGGTGTCGTCGTTCACGGCGTCGTCGGAGTCGGGGACGGCGCCGTTGACGGTGGCCTTCACCGACACCTCGACCGGGTCTCCGACGTCGTGGGCGTGGGCCTTCGGTGATGGTGGGACGTCGACGGTGCAGAACCCGTCGCACACGTTCGCGGCGGGCACGCACACGGTCACGTTGACCGCGTCGAACGCGGCGGGTGCGGGGTCGACCGCGACCCGGACGATCACCGTCACGGCGGCTCCGCCGACCGGGTCGGCGCCGGCGTCGTCATTCTTGGCGTCGCCGGAGTCGGGGACGGCGCCGCTGGTGGTGTCCTTCACGGACACCTCGACGGGCAGTCCGACGTCGTGGGCGTGGGCCTTCGGTGACGGTGGGACGTCGACGGTGCAGAACCCGTCGCACACGTTCGCGGCCGGCACGCACACGGTGACGCTCACGGCGTCGAACGCCTCCGGTGCGGGCACGACCGCGTCGCGGACGATCACGGTGACCCCGCCGGCCCCCGGCGGTGGTGGTGGCATCGTGGTGGGCGCCTCGAGCCAGGCCTTGAGCACCACGACGGTGAGCACCGTGACCATCCCCACGCCCGCGGGCGTGGTGGCGGGCGACGTGCTGATCGCGCAGATCACCGCGGACGACGCGCCGTCGATCACCACGGTCCCGGCCGGCTGGTCGACCGTGGTGGATCCGCTGGCGATGGGGACCAGCGCCCGGCTCTTCGTCTACTACAAGGTGGCGGGGGCCTCGGAACCGGCCTCGTACGCATGGGGGCTGTCCACGCCGGAGAAGTGGAACGCCGCGATGACCGGCTTCCACGGCGTGGACGGTGCGAACCCGTTCGACACCGCAGCCAGTACCAGGGTGAACACCAGCACGGCCACCACCCTGACCGTGCCGGGGGTCACGACGGCGACGGCGGGCGCCCTGCTCGTCGGCGGCGTGGGGGCGAACAACGCCTCCCTCGCGGTGACGGAGCCGACCGGCTGGACGGAACTGGTGGACGGGCGCGGCGCTCAGGTGACCGAGTCGGCCTACCAGACCCGTCCGGCGGCCGGTGCCACGGGTGATGCCACCTGGCAGCTCAGTGCGGCGTACACCTCGGCCGGCTGGCTGCGCGCCATCCGTCCGGCGAGCTGAGGAGGCACCGGGCGGCCGTCCACGAGCCGGAAGAGCTGTGGACGGCCGCCCCGGGCCGCGGATGCCGCTGAGGAACCCCCCACACCGGAACCGGATGGACCAGAATGCCCGCCATGGGAGTTCGCCAGGCAGGTGGCCGGTCGGGGCGGTGGGTCGGTCGGCCGTCGGTTCCGCGCGCCGTACTGACTCTCTCTGCCGCGGTGGCGCTGGCCGGCTGTTCGGCCGCCGCCGATCCGGCGGACGGGACCGCCCCGGCGGCGCCCGAGGCGAGCCTCTCGTCCGCGTCCGAGGTCCTGTCCCCGAACGTCGCCGCGCTGGTGGAGACGGATCCGGTCCCGCACACCGGCGATGCGGCCGACGACCCGGCCGTGTGGGCCAATCCGGCCGATCCGTCCATGAGCGCGATCGTCGGGACCGACAAGCAGGGCGGGATGCTTGTCTACGACCTGACCGGCCGGCAGCTGCAGTACCTGCCGGTGGGAGAGATGAACAACGTCGACCTCCGGCCGGCTGCGAACGGCTTCACCCTCGGTGGCAGCCCGGTCGTGCTCGTCGTCTCCGGGAACCGCAGTGACAACACCATCCGGGCGTTCGTCCTGGACCCGGACACCCGTCAACTGCGGGACGTGGCGGGCGACGCCATCCGCCCGGACCTGGAGGTCTACGGGTCCTGCCTGTACCGGAGCGCCACGACCCGCACGGTGTACGCCTTCGTGAACAGCAAGGAGGGCGAGGTCGAGCAGTGGAGGCTGTCCGACGACGGTGCGGGCGGGGTCGTGGGCGAACAGGTCCGTTCGTTCCGGGTCGAGTCGCAGGTCGAGGGATGTGTCGCTGACGACGAGCTGGGCGCCTTCTACCTCGGCGAGGAGACCACGGGGATCTGGAAGTTCGGGGCGGAGCCGGATGCCGGCGACGCCGGAGAACTCATCGCCCCGGTGACGGAGTCCGGGCCACTCGTCGGCCAGGTCGAAGGGCTCACGCTCGCGTACGGGGACGGGGGAGCGGGATACCTGATCGCCTCGAGCCAGGGCGACAGCTCGTTCGCCGTCTTCCGGCGGGAGGGCGACAACGGCTACGTCGGCTCCTTCCGGATCGTCCCCGGCGGAGGGATCGACGGCACGGACCATACGGACGGGATCGATGTCGTGACGGCCGGCCTGGGGCCGTCGTTCCCCTCGGGGGTGCTCGTGGCGCAGGACGGCGAGAACGACGGCGAAGGGCAGAACTTCAAGCTCGTCCCGCTCGAGGACGTCCTTCCCCGCTGAGTCTCGACCCGGTGGTGAACGACGTGACCCTCAGCGTCTCCGCTCCGGGCCGGCACTGATCACGACGTCGTCCATCCACAGGACGTGCGTGGAGTCGGTCGGAGCCCGGTAGATCCCGGCCTTCCAGTAGATGCGTGAACTGGCCATCGTCTGCTGCTCACGCCACGGGGCCACCAGCTCCCCGTCGACGTAGGCCGCGGTGCCGCCGTCGTCGCCGTCCTCCGACCAGCGGACGTGCAGGGTGACGTCGAACCATTCCCCCCGCATGTCCATGAACTCCTCGGCCGGCACGAGCACGCGGTCTTCCTTGCCGTCCTCCTCGTTGGCCTCGCCTGCGTCGCCACCCGAGGCGAGGACCAGGGCGCCCTTCCGAGTCACCTGCAAGGACAACGGAGGCGACCCGTCGCCTGCGTGGAACTGCGTGATGATCGTCCAGCGGCCCGGCTCGAAGTCCTCGGCGAGGCGAAGGCGCTCGTGCACGAACCACTCGTCACCCTCCTCGGCCTGCCACGACGCCGAGTCCTGCGAGACTTCCGAGCGCTCACCCTTGCCCAGGCCACCACCGGGCGCGTCGCCGGGCCGCACCTCGAACCGGGCCGCCCCGTCGTCCGTGCGGAGGGCATAGGAGTCGTTGTCGTACTTGTTGGCGCGCTTCGCGAAGAAGCTGTTCTGCACGCGGTGGTACTCGCTCCAGTCGTCGTCGTCGAACGAGTCGGAGAAGAGCACCTTCGAACCGGTGGGCTCCCGCCCGTCCGGCTGCGTGTCCGGCGTGTCCGGCGTGTCCGGCCCAGATGTGATCACAGCAATGGCCGCGATGGCGGCGACCGCGATCGCGATACCGACGGCTACCACCCGGCGCGTCAGGGACGGCCGCCCACCCTCTGCCGGCTGTGCCGGTGCAGCGGGGTCGGGATCGACCGCCCGGGTCGTGCCGTCCGGATTGGTGGCTGCTCTCTGCATCTTTCCGCCTCTACGCCCGCGGGTTGTCTCCGCTTCCGGTTCTGTCGTCGATTCGCCGTCAGGTCGAGGGCAGGAGCCCCTTGCTCGTGTAGTACTCGATCAGCCGAGGGTCCTCCAGGAACGGACCATGGAACTGGAAGACGCTCACGTTCGGCAAGTTCCCATTGCCCTCGATGACCTTCACGCCGCGATCCGTGACGGCGAGGTCCCAGCCGACATGGCTCAGTTCCGGAAAGGCGTCCATCAACTCCAGGGCCAGGCCCCGTACCGCGTCCCAGTCCGGGACGAGTGCGCCGGAGATCTGGGCGCCGGTGTCCGGATGCCGATCGAACTCCACCCGGCGGCGGGCCCGCGCCCGGCCGACGGCCGTGTCCAGTCGGCCCGTAGCGAGGTCCACCCGGCTGCACAGGCCCCCCGAGCTGATGTTGTCGACGGGACCCGTTCCGGCGACGCCCCAGCGGTGGACCGCCGCGGCGAGCACCGGCCCGTGTTTCGGCAGACGGACGCCGAGGACCCGCACCGTGTTCAGGGAGCCGGGGTAGATGCGCGCCAGCTCCGGGTGCTGGACGACGCGCTCCTGCACCAGCAGGTCCGTGCCGGCCGAGGCCACCATGTTCTCCACGTCGACCGGGGATGCCAGGCGCACACCGTCCCCACCCCGGCCTCTCGTGGGCTTCAGCACCACCGTGGTCTGGCGGCGGAGGCGCTCGGCGGCGTCCGGTGAACGAACCTGCAGTCCCTCGGCGGTCACCGTCCCGTAGACCTCGGGAGCGCAGGAACCCAGGCCCCGGGCTGCGAGCAGGTCTGCGAAGAGGCTCTTCTGCTCGACGAGGGCGCGAGCCGAT
This sequence comes from Blastococcus sp. CT_GayMR19, assembly GCF_004570385.1. Lineage (GTDB taxonomy): Bacteria > Actinomycetota > Actinomycetes > Mycobacteriales > Geodermatophilaceae > Blastococcus_B. Next base: position 10,341 of record NZ_SPQL01000022.1, read on the forward strand.
GGTGCGTTCAGCTCACCGCTCCGGAACTGGATGCGCACATCGTTGATGAAGACGGCGGAGCGGTCCGTGATCCCCGGGTAGGTGTAGATCCGGTTGGACAGGAAGCCGCGGCGCCACATCGAGGGGTGCAGCGCCCCGGGGTAGTACTGGCGCTCCAGGCGGACGAGACCGGCGGCCGTTCGGACGTTCCGCCTCAGTTGCTTGGCGACGGCGATGGGACGCAGATTGCTGTGGATCAGCATCGCGGTCCGGTCGAGACTCCGCCGACGCGTGGTCGGGCTGACGGCAGCAGACCCTTGTTCGTGTAGTAGTCACGCAGCGCGGGGTCGTCCAGGAACGAGCCGTGCACCTGCATGGCGGGTACGGCCGGTCTGGTTCCGTTCCCTTCGATCACCCGTGGCCCTTGGTCGCTCACGGCCAGGTCCCACCCGACGTGCTCGAGCTCCGGGAAGGATTCCATCAAGTTCAGGGTCAGATCCCGGACAGCCGACCAGTGCGGAACGAGAACACCCGTGATCTGCGCGTCGGTGTCGGGGTGGCGGTCGAACTCCACCCGGCGGCCGTCCTGGGTCAACCGGATCGCCGGGCCCAGCCGGCCGGTCGCGAGATCCACGACGCTTTCGAGGCCGCCGGCGCTGACATTGTCGACAGCACCGCTCCGGGTCGTGCCCCATTTGTGCGTAGCCACGGCAAGCACCGGGCCGGTGGGCGGGCGAACGGCGAGCACGCGGAGGGTGTTCAGGGCCAGGGGGTTGATCCGGAGGAGTGCCGGGTGCTGGGTCACCCGCTCCTGCACCAGCAGTGCCGTGCCGAAACGGGGGACCATGGCCTCGACCTCGGCCGGAGAGACGATGCGCACGCCTGTTCCGCCCCGGCCGGTAGTCGGCTTCAGGACCACCGCCGTCTGTTTCATGAGGCGCTCGTGCGCGGCGGCGGAACGAACCAGGAGTCCCTCGGCCGAGACGATCCCGTACACCTCCGGGGCGTACGTCCCGAGTCCGCGGGCCGTGAGCGCGTCCGCGAACACGTTCTTGTCATCGAGCAGGACCCGAGCCCATGGCGGGTTCAGCGACGAGAAGTGCATCAGGAACCGCAGGTCGCTGACGAGGGGGACGGACGGGTTCTCGATGTCAGGGAACGAGTAGAGGCGGCTGGACACGAAGCCGCGGCGCCACATCGAGGGGTGGGGTCTCCCAGGCCAGCTCTCGCGCTCCATGCGTATCAGACGGGTCGCCGTCCGGACGTTCCGCCTCACTTGCTTGGCGACGGCGACGGGACGCAGATTGGCGGGGATCAGCATCGCGGTCCGGTCGGGACTCCGCCGAGGGGTTGCCGGGACGGGGGCAGCAGCCCCTTGCTCTCGTAGTAGTCGCGTAGCCCCGGATCGTGCAGGAACGAGCCGAACACCTGCATGAAGACAAGGGCCGGCTTGCCTGCATTCCCCTCGATCACGAGTGGTCCCCGCTCGGTCACAGCCACGTCCCACCCGATGTGGTCCAGCTCCGGGAAGGAGGACATCAGCCGCTCGGTCAGCTCCCGGACAGCCGACCACTGCGGCACGAGAACACCGGTGATCTGCGCGTCGGTGTCCGGGTGACGGTCGAACTCCACCCGGCGGCCGTCCCGAGTCAGCGTGAGCGCCGGCCCCAGCCGGCCGGTCGCGAGATCGACGCCGCTGGCGAGGCCGCCGGAGTCGATGTTGTCGACCACACCGCTCTCGGCGGTGCCCCAGCGGTGCATCCCCACGGCGAGCACCGGGCCGGCGGGCAGGCGAACAGCGAGCAGGCGGAGGGTGTTCAGCGACCGGGGGTTTATCTGGCTGATAGCCGGGTGCTGGGTCACCCGCTCCTGCACCAGCAGTGCCGTTTCGAATCCGGCCGTCATCGCCTCGACCTCTGACGGTGCGGCGAGGCGTACACCCTTGCCGCGCGTGCCCCGAATCGGTTTGAGCATCACGCCGTCCTGGTTCCGAAGGCGCTCGAGGGCGTCGGAGGAACGAGCGTGGAAGCCCTTGGCGGTGACGATCCCGTACACCTCAGGGGCGTACGGGCCGAGGCCGCGGGCCGTGAGCGCGTCCGCAAACACGTTCTTGTCCTGGAGCAGGGGCCGCGTCCAGTCCGGGTTCAGCTTCGACACGTGGAACTGGAAACGCAAGTCGCTGACGTAGGGGACGGACGGATCCTCGATGTCGGGGAAGGAGTTGATCCGGCTGGACAGAAAACCCCGCCGCCACATCGAGGGGTGCCGGCACTCGGGCCAGCTTGCCCGTTCGTCACGCACCAGAAGGGCCAGCGTCCGGGCGTTCCGCCTGACGCGCTTGGCGATGGCGATCGGACGCAGGTTTCCGGGAACCGGCATCGCGGCTATCTCGCAGCCTGACGGAGCGTGATGTCGCTGACCTCGCGGAAGAAGTCGTTGCCCTCGAGCAGGGCCCCGGGCTCGTCGATGGCCTGCAGGCGGCCGTCGACGATGACCATCACGCGGTCACAGATGGACAGGGTGGACAGCCGGTGGGCCACCAGGAAGAGCAGCACGTCCTCCTTGACCTCGGCGAGCGACTCCTGCACGGCCTGCTCGGACCGCACGTCCAGCGCGCTCGTGGGTTCGTCGAGAATGAGGACGTCGGGGTTCCCGGCGAGGGCCCGGGCCAGACACAGCCGCTGGCGCTGGCCGCCGGACACTGCGGAGGCGCGGGGCCCGACCACGGTCCGGTAGCCCTCCGGCCAGGACAGGATCTCGTCGTGGATGTGCGCCCGGCGGGCGGCCTGCTCCACCTCGGCGTCGCTGATCTCCGGGCGGTAGAAGCGGATGTTCTCCGCGACGGTGCCCCAGATGAGCTGCGGCGACTGGGGCACATAGGAGATGCGCCGCTGCCAGTCCGCGCGCACGAACGCCGTCGCATCCTGGCCGTTGACCTCCAGCGCCCCGCGCGTGGGCTCGCGCAACCGGAGCATGAGCTGGACGAGGGAAGACTTGCCGGCTCCCGACGGTCCGACGATGCCGATGGCCTCGCCCCTGCGCGCCTCGAACGACACGCCCCGCAGCACCGTTCTGTCGGCCTCGTAGGCGAAGTGCACGTCCGACATCCCCAGACGCTCGACGCGGCCCAGTGGCTGGGCTCCGTCGACCTGGGGATGAGCGGCGTACTCCTCCAGCGCCTCGCTGAGCCTTGTCATGTAGGGGATGAGCTCGTTCAGGCCGGTCGTGGCCGTCTGGATCTGCTGGCCGTAGGTCAGGGAGCGGATGAGGATCAGCACGACCGCCGCCAGCGATGCGATGGCCGTGGCGCCCGAGAAGTACACGACCGCCAGCGCGAGGATGAGGAGCAGGAACGCCATGCTCTGGTACAGGCCCGGTACGGCCCGGGTGAGGAACCGGGTCTGCTGGAGGGGACGGCGCACGTGCTGGATGAGCTGGTCCACCTGGCTCCGGTAGGCCTCCGAAGCTCCGAAGACCTGGATCTCCTCCGCCATCTGGACGATCTCGTGCACTCCCTTGGAGAACTCCTCGTTCTCTGCGACGAGTTCCCGGACGTGCTTCCTCAGGCGGCGCGACAGGGGCGCAAGGAGCAGGAAGAGCCCCACGGACGCGGAGATGAGCACCAGTGCCGTCGTCACGCTGAGGAAGAAGGCGGACGCGAGCAGGGTGAGGAACATCAGGACGGCGGTGATCCCCGCAGACAGACGGGTGATCGCCAGTGACGCGTGGCTCACATGCGTGGCCATCAGCGACTGGAAGTAGCCGTCCCGCTCCGCGGCCTGGACCGACCACGACGTGCGGGTGAACCGCTCGAAGAGAACCCGACGCAGATGGGCCATGACCTGGGCGCTCATCACGGCGGGCAGGTGGGCGAGCCAGACCTGCAGCGCCGCGCGCACCAGCGCGAGCGCGCTGCCGACCAGGAACAGGGTCCGGAGGGAGGCGGTGGCCTCGACCGGGCCCGGGACGGCGTCGACGACCGACACACCCTGGGAGAGGGCGCTGGCGAGCGTGGCCACGAGTGCCAGCAGCGCGGCCTCCAGGAGCCCGGCGAGCACGGAGCCGCCGGCGAGGAGCAGGAGCCGCCGGGGCGATGCGCCGAGGAATGGCCAGAACTGCTTCCACCTGATGCCGGTTTCCCGGAGGGCGCGCAGGCGAGACGCCGGGACCGGCCCAGGGGACAACGACTCTCTCCTCGCAGACGTCGGGAGCGGCGTGCGCCGGCACCCGAGATGGCCACCGTACCTGGGCCTGAGCGGGATACTCATGGGAATGTCACCCGTTAGAAGAGCCCGCCCGCGGCTATCTCTTGCTGTGGCGCGCCCGTGATGATGTGGTGGCGCCCGTGGTTGTCCCCTCCCGGTACCGGCCGTTGATGCGCGCCATTCCGGTGCCGGCGCGCCAGTTCCTGCGGTTCCGCCGGGCGCACGGCCGGATGCCGCCGATGCGTCGACCCCTGACGTTCAACGAGAAGATCCACTGGCGGCTGCGGTACGACCGTCGGCCCCTGCTGGCCGACACCTGCGACAAGCTGGCCATGAAGGAGCACGCCCGGCTGATCGCCCCCGGTCTCGTACGGATCCCGGAGACCCTGTGGTCCGGTGTGGACGTCGCGGAACTCGCCTCCGTGGACCTGCCCGCGCACTGGGTGCTGAAGCCCAACGACGCGAGCGGACTCGTGCTGTTCGGCAACGGTGCGGCCGAACCCGAGGACCTGGCCGCCCGGACGCAGAGCTGGCTGCACCGGAAGGACCGGCGTCAGCACGAGGAGTGGGCCTACCGGCACGCGCGCCCGGGGCTCCTCGTGGAGGAGTTCATCGGGACCCCGGGGGAGGTCCCGGCCGATCTCAAGGTCCTCGTCTTCGACGGCATCCCACGCATCGTCGGCGTGCACACGAGCCGCGACACCGTCCACCGCAATCGGCTGTACACGCCCGACTGGGAGCCTCTGCCGTGGACGGGGGGCTACGCCCGCGGGCCGGACGCGCCACGCCCTGAGCGTCTCGAGGACATGCTCAAGGCGGCATCGGCTCTGGCCGCCGGTTTCGACATGCTGCGCGTGGACTTCTACGAGCACGAAGGAGTGCTCTGGTTCGGTGAGCTGACGCCGTACCCCGGGGGCGGCATGACCCGGATCGAACCGGAACTCGACGCCCTCCAGGGTCACTGGTGGAAGCTGCCCCCGGTGGGACCTCGCTGGCCGCGCCTGCCGGTGGCCCTCCGCGCGGCGCTCGCTCGCCCCCGGACCGACGAGGCCGATCCCGCCGTCTGACGCCCACCGCGGGCTGAAGCAGCACGACGTTCGGGTACGGGAACCGCGGTCCTGGCGCGGCGGGCAACAGGTCGTCCGCTGCGGCCGGGCTTCTGCAGGCCGTCCACCGGCCAGGGCGCCGGCTTCCTCGGGGCCGGCCGACGGGAGGTCGGTGGGCGAGGCCATGAGTTATCGGCGCGCCGGAGCGCCGTCCTGACCGAACTCGGAGAGTAATTACTCGCACATACTATGGCGTTACGTAATCGTGATGCTACTTTCGGTGCGTGCCTCGTCATCGCCCTGAGACCGCCCCGACCGCCGCCCGGTCCCGCGCTCATCTCTCTCTGTTCAGCCGGTCCGTCAGCCGGCTCCTGGCCGCCCTGCTCGTCCTCGTGGGGCTGTATTCAGCCCTGCAGGAGCCGGGTGTGGCGGGCTTCCAGCCGTCCAGCTCGGCGGGGGCCGTCGGCCCCTCCGAGGTGCCCACGGACGACGAGGACGAAGAGGACGCCGACGACGGCGACGAGGGCCGGGCGCAGAGTGTGGGCGCAGCGGCACGCGCCGGCGCCCGGTCCGACGGCATCGCCGCGGCGGAGCAGGCAGCCGCGGAGGCCACCGAGGCCACCGAGGCTGCGGCGGTCGCGGCGGAGGCCAGCGCCTCAACGGCTGAGGCGGCCCCCGCCACCGGCCCGTCGCCGACGCCCCCGAGTGCGGCACTGCCGGCCACCAGGAGGTCGGGTGCCTCCGGTGCCCTCAGCTGGGCGCCGCCCGCGGGCCACGCCAGTTTCCCCGTCAAGAAGGTCAGCGGAGCGGGCGGCCTCAACACCGTGGACGCCGGCGGCGGCGACGTGACCATCCAGCTGTCCTCCACGGGAGCGGTCGGGCCGATCGTCATCAAGAACTGCCGGAACGCCGTCCTCATCGGTGGCCAGATCGACGTCGCGGCGACAGCCCAGCTCGGCGGCTCGGACCAGCGGGCCATCTACATCAACAGCTGCACCGGCGTCGTCCACATCGAGGGCGTGCTGATCAACGGGGCCGTGAACGGCTCCGAGGCCGACGGGATCGCCGTCAACGCGCCGAAGGCGGTCGTCCAGATCCAGAACGTCCGGGTCGAGGGCATGCAGGGCGGGAAGAGCGGTAACCACGCCGACGTCTTCCAGCCCTGGGGCGGGGTGCGCGAGTACCGCATCGACCGGCTGACCGGCTCGACGAACTACCAGGGGCTGCACGTGGGGGTCGACCTCGGTCCCATCGGACGCGGAACGGTCTTCAACGCGAACATCGCCAGCTCCGAGTCCGGGACCGTGGACAAGGGGGGCCAGTTCATCTGGCTGGACTGCAACGCCTACCCGCTGACGCTGGACAACGTCTACATCGCCGGCCGGTCGGGTCGTTCGTTCGGCACGAGCGTCTGGCCGCAGCCGGACACCTCTGGTTGCCCGGCGACGATCAGCGCCGGGGTGGCCTCCTGGCCCGGTTACACCTCGCTGACCGGCAGCGTCCGCGACGGGCGCCCCCCGTCCGGCGACTTCGTCCCGGCCGGTTCCGTGGGGCTCGGCTACGCGTCGCCCGGCTACCTCTGAGCCTGGCCCCGTCCTCCTCGGCCGGCGGGGGTCCGGCTCAGTACGCGCCGGACCCCCGCATGACCGCGCCCAGAGTCCTCCACAGGATCAGCAGGTCGAAGGTGAGCGACCAGTTCTCCACGTACCTGATGTCGATCCGGACCGACTCGTCCCAGGACAGGTCCGAGCGCCCACTGATCTGCCACAGGCCGGTGAGACCGGGCTTCACCAGGAAGCGGCGGTGCATGTCCACGCCGTAGCGGTCCACCTCCGACGGCAGAGGCGGCCGCGGGCCGACCAGCGACATCGTCCCCGCCAGGACGTTGAGCAGTTGGGGCAGCTCGTCGAGTGAGCTGCGGCGAAGGACAGCGCCGACGCGGGTGATGCGCGGATCGGCCTTCTTCTTGAACAGGACACCGTTGCCGTCGTTCTCCCCGGCGAGCATGTCCAGCATCTGATCGGCACCGGCGACCATGGTGCGGAACTTGAACATCCGGAAGGTCCGGCCCCGGTGGCCGACCCGCTCCTGCCGGAAGAGGACGGAGCCCGGCGTCGTGACCTTCACCAGCACCGCGATGCCCAGGAGCAGCGGCGCGAGCAGGAGGATGCCGAACGCTGCGGCACTGCGGTCGAACAGGCCCTTGATGACCCTCCGCACGCCGCGCAGTTCCGGTCGCTCCACGTGCAACACGGAGAGACCGCAGACGGGCCGGATCTGGACCCGAGGTCCGACGATCTCGGTCACCGCAGGCACCAGGAGCAGCGCGGCCGAGGTCTTCTCAAGCTCCCACGCCAGCCGGCGCAGCGCCGTCCCGTCGAGCTGCGGTGAGGGCAGGACGGCGACGGTGTCCACGTCGTGGCGACGCACCGCGCCGAGCACCCCGTCGAGGTCCCCGAGCACCGGGAGTCCGCCCAGCGACGAGGCGGCGGCGCCCCCGGAGGTTGGCAGGCAGCAGCCGATCACGTCGTAGCCTTGCTGCGGCTGGCGTTGGATCTGCCGGTTGAGCGCTTCCACACCGCTGCGATGGCCGACCAGCAACGTCCGGCGCAGGCACTTGCCCTGCTGGCGCTGGCGGGTCAGGCGCTGTCGCCAGGCGTACCGCTGCGCCAGGGTCAGGAGGGTGGCCAGTGGCAGCGCGACGACGACGAATCCCCGGGCCACCTCCAACTGGACGGCCCAGGACACCGTCCCCACCGTGGCGAGCAGGAACCCGGAGGCGAGGAAGACGCGGCGGAACTCCTCAGGGCCGTCCCAGAGAAAGCGTTCCTCGTAGGTCCGTGCGACGACCATGGCGAATGCCCAGACCACCGGAAGGGCGATCGCCATGGACAACGAGGCAGGAGTCGCCGCGGACCTCTCCGGACCGAAGCGGACGGCGGCGCCGGCCATGGCGGCGAGCACCGCACAGCTGACGTCCGAGACGAAGATCCGGCGGATGTAGGTGCGCCGCCATTGGCGACGCCGGAGCGAACCGACCTCGCGCAGAGCGTGGTCTACGAGCAGCGGACCTTCCGGTCGTCTGCGCGCGGGAAATTCGAGTGCGACATCGGAGTACTTGACTTGGGTCATCTGACTGTCCTTGACGATCATGCGGCGAATGCGCGCGCACAAGACGGGACGAGCGACTGGGAGGCCAGGTGCAGGGCGGGGCGGTCGGGCGTGCGGCGGGGCGCCGGGGACAGACGTCCGGACGCGCGCCCGCGCCGCTCACGTGGGACGGGAGCCTGGGTCTGCAGCTCGAGCCGTGACGTCCGGGGTCAAGGAGGCGATGAAGCCGTTCGACACCGTGGGCAGCAATGCCGCGCCACCGGGATCGACGATCGCGAGCGGCGACCAGGCATCCTGCTGGGCGCCCGCCGAGACGGTGTTGACGCATCCGCCGGCACTGGTTCCGGCCCCGGGCAGGGTGGGCGGCGCCATCGGTGCGCGCGGCAGATGAAGCGGCTGCGCGGGTGGATCCGGCTCCGGGAGAAGGGGTGGCTCCGGGAGGAGAGGCGGCGGGGCCTCGGCGGTCGTCTCGCGGGACTTCTCGGCCAGTGTGGTCGGGTCAGTGGAGTGCGCGGCAGCCCACTGCTCGGCTCCTGAGGGCTGGGTGCGCTGCGATCCGGCCTTCCAGCAGGGATCGGCCCCGTCTCCGTCGGCCACCTCGTGCCGGGCCTCGCACGGACCGGCTCCGGCGGCCGGGGCACCGGTCGGGCGCGCCGTGGCACCGGCTGCGCCGCACTGATCCGGTGACGAACCCGATACGGCTTCGGTGATCACCGTCGTCTGGTCCGTTGCCGCAGCGGCGGCAGCGGGAGCGGTTCCAAGGCCGGCACCGGTCAGTCCGGGCGCGGGTCCGGAGGAGTCCACGGGGAGCTGCCCGGTCGCCGGGTCGACGGTCGTCGGGCCGACAGTCGTCGGGCCGACAGTCGTCGGGTCGACGGTGGTGGGCTCGTCGGTCGTCGGGTCGACGGTGGTCGGGTCGACGGTGGTGGGGTCGCCCGTCGTCGGGTCGACAGTCGTCGGGTCGACGGTGGTGGGCTCGTCGGTCGTCGGGTCGACGGTGACGGGGTCGCCCGTGGTGGGGTCGACGGTGACGGGGTCGCCCGTGGTGGGGTCGTCCGTAGCGGCGTCGTCGATGGTGCCGTCGTCCGTCGTCGGGTCGACGGTGTACGGGTCGACGGTGGTGGGGTCGTCCGTGGCGGGATCGACGGTCGGCGGGTCGTCGGTCGGGTCGTCCGTGGCGGGATCGACGGTCGGCGGGTCGTCGGTCGCGTCGTCGGTCGTCGGGTCGACGGTGGTGGAGTCGTCGGTCGTGGGGGCGTCCGTCGCGGTGTCCTCGGTGGGGACGGGCGCAGCCTGCGGGCCCGCGGGCGCCTCGGCTGCCGGAGGCGAGGAGCTTCCGGCAGCGTCGGGGGTCGCGTCGGTGGTGGTCGGCGGCTCGGCAGCGGGCACGCCGGGGTTCGTCCCCAGGTCCGCAGCGCCGGCCGGGAGAACCTCCGCGCCGTCCTCCGGCGGGACGGCCGGGTTCCACGGCGCCCCCGTGGTCCAATCAGGAACTCCGGGCGACCGCCCGTCGTCCGCGGCCGCGGCGCCCGCGAAGGCGCCCAGGAACGCCCACGCCCCGATGGACAGCGCGAGGCCGACGAGTGCGCGGCGGCGCCGGAGCTGCCGGTCCGACAACGGAGCGGTCGGGCCGGCGGTCTCGTCGCCGGGAGTCAGCGGCGCGGGGCCCGGATCCGGCGCCCGGCGACACGCGCCACCGAGGGGCGCCATGGGCGACTGCAGGTCGCCTGTAGGCCCCACGATGCCGCCACCGATCCGCAAGCTCACTCCCAGTTGCAGTCCGTGCAGTCCTCGGTCAATTGGTTGTCCACAGTTGGGTGGCAGGAACCATGTCCGCTGGCACATGCGCGGTCAACCGTCGTCCGTGCGAGGGAGCAGGCCGGCGGCCCGCTCTCGGCACGGGCTCACTGTCCGTGACGTCTTGCGACAGTTGCCGTACCGAAACTCGGCGGCGGTGGAGTCGACCGGGTCGATGGTCGCTACGGCAGGTGAGGTGCGTGCCTCGACGGGCCGAGTCGGGCGTGCGGGGGAGGGCGTCCGCGGCCGGAAGGCCGGCCGAGAGGCCGAGCGGTTGCGGAACTGTGGAGGGAGCGGGGAGCGGGGATCGCTCCGTGCAGGACGGGTCTGCGACGCCTCGGATGCCGGGACGCGGGCGCCCGTGCCGCCAGGCGTCTCAGCGATCAGGCGATGGTGAGCGCCGGGTCCACCACGAAGTTGGGCCGAGCGAACTCCGCCTCGGCCGTCCGCCTGTCCGCCAGACCGATCGCGCGGCCGAGCACCAGTGCGGCAACGGCTGCGGTCAACGGCCACGCCGTCCCGACGATCAGGATCCAGGTCATGAGTCCTTCCTAGGCGGCGGGTCCGGGCGGAACCCGGTCCGACGCGGGCAGAACCTGCCCAACCGGCGGGCCGCGTCGGGAACCCGCGCTGCACGGGCATCGTGCGCCCCACCTGGAACGGGTGTCCGCGCTGACCCGGCGCGCGTGCAGGTGCGTGGCGCCTCCCGGCTACCGTCGTCGGACGAGGACGGCCCGCTGAGTGGGCGGGCCCCGGGTCGGACCGCCGAACCGGTGCACCGAATGTGGAGGCTCACGACCATGCGCTTGCTTGTCACCGGGGGCGCCGGCTTCATCGGGGCGAACTTCGTCCACTACACACTCCGGGAGCACCCCGAGCACGACATCACCGTGCTCGACGCGCTCACGTACGCCGGGAACGAGGCGTCACTGGCGCCGGTGCTGGACCGGATCGAGTTCGTGCACGGGTCGGTGGCCGACGCGGCCGTCGTCGACGAGCTGGTGCAGCGCTGCGACGTCGTCGTCCACTTCGCCGCCGAGAGCCACAACGACAACTCGCTGGCCGATCCCTCGCCGTTCCTGACGACCAACATCGTGGGCACGTTCACGATCCTCGAAGCGGTGCGGAAGCACGGCGTCCGGCTGCACCACATCTCCACCGACGAGGTCTACGGCGACCTCGAGCTGGACGACCCGAAGAAGTTCACGCCCGAGACGCCGTACAACCCCTCGAGCCCCTACTCCTCGACCAAGGCCGGCTCCGACCTGCTCGTGCGGGCCTGGGTGCGCAGCTTCGGCATCCACGCCACGATCTCCAACTGCTCGAACAACTACGGGCCCTACCAGCACGTCGAGAAGTTCATCCCGCGGCAGATCACCAACGTGCTGTCCGGACTGCGGCCGAAGCTCTACGGCGCGGGCGAGAACGTCCGCGACTGGATCCACGTCGACGACCACAACTCGGCGGTGCACGCGATCCTCGAGAAGGGCCGCTCCGGCGAGACCTACCTGATCGGCGCCGACGGCGAGAAGAACAACCGCGAGGTCCTGTCCCTGATCCTCGAGCTGCTGGGCAAGCCGGCCGACGCCTTCGACTCCGTGACCGATCGCGTCGGGCACGACCTGCGCTACGCGATCGACGCGTCGAAGCTGCGCGACGAGCTGGGCTGGACGCCGCAGTACACCGACTTCCGTGACGGCCTGGCCGCCACCGTCGACTGGTACCGCGACAACGAGTCGTGGTGGGGCCCGCTCAAGGCGGAGGTCGAGGCGAAGTACGCGGCGCGAGGCCAGTGAGCACGGTCATCGTCGGGGCGGGGGGCCAGCTCGGCCGGGCCCTCCGACGCGAGTTCCCCGGCGCCGTCGCCCTCGACCGGGCGGCGCTCGACGTGACCGACGCCGCAGCCGTGCGGAACTACCGGTGGGCCGACGTCGACGTCGTCCTCAATGCCGCGGCATGGACGGACGTCGACGCCGCCGAGGACCCGGCCAACCTCGAGGCCGTCCGGGCCGCCAACGTCGACGCGGTGGGTCATCTGGCTCGGGCCGTGCGGACGTCGGGCGCCACGCTCGTGCACATCTCCAGCGAATACGTCTTCGACGGCAGGCACGACGGGCCCATCCCCGAGGACTGGCCGCCGAACCCGCTGTCCGTCTACGGGCAGAGCAAGGCCGACGGCGACACCCAGGCCGGCCACGTGACCAAGCACTACCTGGTGCGCACCACGTGGGTCGTGGGGGACGGCGGCAACTTCGTGCGCACCATGACCGGCCTCGCCGATCGCGGCGCCTCGCCCACGGTGGTCGCCGACCAGGTGGGCCGCCCCACCTTCACCGCCGATCTGGCCGCGGGCATCCGACACCTCCTGGAGACCGGGGCGCCGTTCGGTACCTACAACATCACGAACGACGGGGAGCCTGCGTCCTGGGCCGACGTCGCCGCGGCGGTCTTCGAGGCGCGCGGACGGTCAGGGGACGACGTGGGCCGGGTGAGCACGGCCGAGTACTTCGCCGACAAGCCAGGCGCTGCGGCCCGGCCGCTGAACAGCGTGCTCGACCTGTCGAAGATCAAGAACGCCGGGTTCCGGCCCCGGAACTGGAGCGAGGCCCTCGCCGGGTACCTGGCGGCGAACCCGGCCTGAGCGCCCCCTCTACCTACCCCCGTGCGAGGAGGTCGTCGGCGGTCTTCGTGTTGATGACCCGGTCCACCGGCACACCGCATTCGACGGCGCGCTCGCAGCCGTTGCTCTGCCAGTCGAGCTGTCCGGGTGCGTGGGCGTCGGTGTCGACGGCGAAGTCGCAGCCCAGTTCCACGGCCAGGCTCAGCAGCCGCTTCGGCGGGTCGAGCCGCTCGGGCCGGGAGTTGATCTCCACCGCCGTCCCGAACTCGGTGCAGGCGCTGAACACGGCCTCGGCGTCGAACTGGCTCTCCGGTCGCGGCTTCTGGGTGCCGTTGCGCTGCCGGCGGCCGATGACCAGCCGCCCGGTGCAGTGCCCGAGGACGTCGGTGTGCGGATTGGCGACGGCCGTGAGCATGCGGGCGGTCATGGCCTTCGAGTCGGCCCGCAGCTCGGAGTGCACGCTGGCGACGACGACGTCCAGCCGGCCGAGTAGCTCGTCGGTCTGATCCAGGCTGCCGTCGACGTTGATGTCGCACTCGATCCCGGTGAGGATCCGGAAGGGCGCCAGCTCCGCGTTGAGCCCGGCGACGACGTCGAGCTGCTGCTCCAGCCGCGCTGCGCTCAGCCCGTTCGCGACGGTCAGCCGGGGGGAGTGGTCGGTGAGCGCCATGTACTCGTGGCCGATCGCCATCGCGGCCTCGGCCATCTCACGGATCGGGCTGCCGCCGTCGGACCAGTCGGAGTGCACGTGCAGGTCGCCGCGCAGCGCGGCCCGGAACTCGGCGACGTCGTCGGCCAAGGGGATCAGCTCGGCGTAGGTCTCCTCGAGCTTGGTCAGGTATTCCGGCACCTGCCCCTCGTGCGCCTCGACGACCACCGCCGCCGTCTTGGGTCCGACGCCCTTGAGGTCCTTCAGGGTGTTGGTGCGGATCTTCAGGTCGAGCTGGTCCGCGTCGAGCCCGTCGACGACGGCCGCCGCGGTGCGGAAGGCCTGCACCCGGTAGCTGGGCTCGCGGGCGCGCTCCAGGAGGAAGGCGATCCTCCGGAGCGCGGCCGCGGGCGGGAGCGGTGCGGTCAGCGGCCGACCCTCTTCGCGGCCTTCTTCTGCGCCTTGGCGGCCCGCTTCTGGGCCCGCTCGAAGCTCTTCTCGGTCGAGTCTGCGGCCTTCCTGGCGGCACGGCGGGCGCGGTAGCCGACCGACGGCTTGCCCTCGGTGTCGACGGCGGCCAGCAGCAGCCCGCCGAGCAGGCCGGTGTTCTTGAGGAAGTTGGAGATCTGACCGAACCGCTCGGTCGGGTCGGTGTGCTCCCAGAAGCGGTGCCCCGCCAGCGTGGTGGGGACGATCGAGGTGGCGAGGACCAGCGCGGTCAGCCGGGGGAAGCGGCCGAGCCCGAACAGGGCGCCGGCGACCACCTTCACGGCGGCGTCGGCCTTGACCCACTGCTCGACGTCCTTGGGGAGCTGCACCGGCAGCTGCTTGTCGGCGGCGTCGGCGATCTTCTCGACGACCGGTCGGGCACCCGGCACGCGGTCCTGCGGCTTGCGGAGGGTGCTGATCCCCCCGTAGACGAAGGGGGCGGCGAGCAGGGGCCGGGCGATGCGGCGGACCAACATGGAGACCTCTTTCCCTCGGCGGCGCTGGACGCGGTGCCGCTGTGGACGTCGGGACGTGCACTGCCCGGGAGAACCCCGGGGCAATCCCTGGCTGCGACCGTAGCGACCTGCACCGATGGCCGCCCGGTCGGGCCTCGTCGATCCGTCACCCGTGAGCAGCGACGCCGGTGGCCGCACCACCCCGTGAAGGGCGGACACCGGTGCGCTGCCGCCGCGGCCTACGGCGCCGCCTCCCCCCGCAGGACCGCCGCGAAGGTCCTGCCGAGGACCATCAGGTCCAGGCGGAGGGACCAGTTCTCCGCGTAGTCGACGTCGACGCGTTCCCGGTGGGCCCGGGACCGGCCCCGACCACCGCCGACCTGCCCCAGGCCGATCACGCCCGGCTTGACGGACAGACGACGGTGCACGTCGACCCCGTTGCGGATGAGCTCGGACGGCAGGCCGGGCGGGGGCCCGACGAGCGACATGTCCCCCACCAGGACGTTGAAGAGCTGCGGCAACTCGTCGATCGAGTAGCGCCGCAGGGTCCCCGCGCTGCGGAACCTCAGCAGCCGGAAGACGCGCCCGTCGCGGCCGACGCGCTCCTGCCGGAAGAACACCGGCCCGCCGCTCGTGGCCTTGACGCAGACGGCCACCCCGAGGAGGACGGGCGCCAGCAGGAGGAGCGCGAACGCCGCGGCCACGCGGTCGAACGAGGCCTTCACCAGCCGGTGCACGCCGTGCAGCCCGGGGCGTGCCCTCTGCCGTGGCGCCGCCGAGTGCCACGTGCGGGTCCCGCGGGCATCGCTGCCCGCAGGGGCGAGCAGCAGGTCCGCTCGGGCCAGCTGCAGGTCGCTCTGCAGCCGACGGAGCGCCGCGCGGTCCATTCCCGACGAGGGGAGGACGGCGACCGCGGCCACGTCGTACCGGTAGACGACGTCGATCACGTCGTCCGGACTCCCGAGCACGGCGAGGCCGTCCACCGTCTCCCCGGTCCGACCGGGGGTGGGCAGGCAGCAGCCGATCACCCGGTAGCGCTGCCGGGGCTCCCGGAGGAGCTTCTGGTGCAGCGCTGCGACCCCGTGCGCGTCCCCGACCAGCAGCGTCGGCTGCAGGGGGCGGCCCTGTGACCGATGCCGGCGCAGTCGCGGCGGGTGCTGGGGCGCCTGTCCCGTGGGCAGCGCCGAATCCGCGTGCTTGTGCTGACACATCTGATGTTCCTTGACGTCCGTGCGTGGCCCCGCGACTGGCGCGGGTGCGAGGAGGGCGGGGAAGGGCCCTGGCGAGAGACGGCGTGGCCGTGCTCGATCGGAGAGGCGAGAGCCCGACGGCAGACGGGTGCCGTCGGAGGCAGGCTCAGCCTGGCCGGACTCCCGGGTCGTCGGCGCCACCGACGACGGCTCCGGCGAAGCCGGAGGAGGGCCGCAGCGCGGCCTGGGCGAGCGAGGCGGCGACCCGGGCATCGAGGACCGCGGTGATGCTGTCGGCCTGGTCGTGCTGTCCCGCACCGGCGGAGGACGTGCAGGAGGACGCCGCGGCCGAGGTCCCGGCCGGACCGGCCGGACCGGCCGGCGCGGGCATCGGGATCGGTGCGGGCAGGACGGGAGCAGGGGCAGGGGCAGGCGCGGGCGGGCTCGCCGGGACGGCCGGTGGACCGCTCTCCTCGACCCAGGCGAGGGCCGGCGCCGTACCGGTCGTGGTCGATCCGGTCCGGGTGGTGAGCTGCCCGTCGTTCCCGGAGTCACCGTGCGGCGAGCCACGGATGTCCGTCGCGACGACATCGCCAGAAGCCGGTTCGCTGCAGGGGACGGGCGGGACGGTCCCTGCCGCGAGCGGTGGGCTCACGACCGCGGGCTCGACGGGTGCGGGCTCCACGAGCGCGGCGTCCGGCTCCACGGGCGGGGTGCCGGGGAGCACGGCCGGGACGTCGGCGGATGGGACGTCAGCGGTCGGGGCCTCCGGCGCCGGCCCGGCGTCCTCGGGGGCCACCGGCAGAACGGCACCGTCGGGAGGCGGCACGAGGGCGTCCCCGGCCGGGATCACGACAGGAGCGTCGGCGACCGGGACGTCCGGGGGGCCCGGAGGCGGCGGGACGACGGCGTCCGGCTCCGCGGGAACGACCGGCGGAGGGGCGGAGTCACACGTCGCCGGCTCGAGCGGGACGCCCTCGGGCGATGTCTCCGCAGCCACCGGTTCGACGGGAGGGGAGGGCGGGGGCGGCTCGATCTGGACGGCGGCGCACGGCTCCGGCTCCAGCGGATCGGCCTGTGCGGCACCGGACCAGACGGCGAGGAGGGTCCAGGCGCCGAGGAGGAGGGCGACCGTCAGGAGCGTCCGGCGCCACCACGCCACGGGGCTCTGTGCCGGGCATGCGGCAGCGCCGGACGTCTCTGACCGATCGTGTCGGTCAGCCGTCCGGGTCGTGCTGCTGCCGTCGGACACGCTGCTCCCCGGGGCCCTGGTACGGGAACTGTGTCGTCACATCACCACGACCGACAACCTCGAGGCTGTGGCGGGCGCCACGAACAGACAAAAATCCGGCCAGGCTTCACGCTCCGTGATCGGAACCGCCGCCCCGGTGCGCGAAACGCGGGGTCAGGGACGACGCGTCGTCAGGTCGAGCGGACCCGGTCGGGGCCCCTCGCAAGCAGCACCAGGGCCGCCATGGCAACCGCCCATCCGGTGATCACGAACAGGTCCCCCGCGTGCAGACCGTGCGACCTGGTCAGTGTGATCACGACGGGCCCGTCGTTGATGTACCGGCCGGTGATGAGCAGGAGCGTGAACCCGGAGACGATCCCTCCGACGACCAGGACGTACAGCCAGCGCACCACGGTTCCCACGGTAGAGCGTCACTCGGTGCGGCAGCAGTAGACGGTCAGGGCCTCGCGCTTGGAGAAGACGAACTGCTCCGCCTTCTCGCCCATCTCGCCGTCGTAGGCCACCTGCTTGAGCCCGGAGCGCGAGACCACGCGAACCTCCTCGGCCTGGAACGACGCGTACGCCGAGCCGCGGTCACTGACCCCGAGCAGGGCGCCCAGGACGGCTCGCGTCCGGCTGAACCGCACATCGGCCCTCAGGTACTGGACGTCGAGCAGGCCGTCCTCGAGTCGGGGGCGCCAGGCGGGCGCGAGACCCCGGGGCGTGTAGCAGCCGTTGCCGATGAAGAGGATCCAGACCCGCAGCGGCTGCCCGTTGACCACCAGCGACACCGGCGTGCCCGTCCGCAGCACCTGCGCGGCCGCCACGGTCAGGGCCATCCACTTGCCCATCCGCCCCGACAGCCGGTCGCGCCGGCGCACCATCTCCGGGTAACCGCCGATGCTCGCCGTGTTGAGGAACGGCGTCCCGTTGACGTCGGCGACGTCCACGTGCACCGCCGAACCGGAGAGGACGGCGTCGGCGGTGTCCTGCGGTGTCTCCAGCCCGACGTCCCGGGCGAAGTGGTTGAGCGTGCCGGCGGCGATGACCGCCAGCGGCAGGCCGTGCTCGAGGGCGACGGCGGCCGCCGCGGCGACGCTGCCGTCCCCGCCCGCGACGCCCAGCGCCTTGACCCGTCCCGAGCGGGCGGCCTCGCCGAGCAGTTCGGCGACGCCGGCGTCCTGGCCGATCTCCAGCACCTCGGCGCGGGGGAGCAGGCGGGAGATGTCGGCGACCGGGTCGTAGTCGTCCGGGCCCGAGCTCGGGTTGACGGCGACGACGAGCCCCTCGCCTTCGGGCAGCGCGGGCGCCTCGTACGTCGTCCGCACGCGGGCCGGCTCCTGCGGGCGGATCCGCCACCAGTGCTGGGTGGCGACGGCGACGGCACTGCCCACCGCCAGCCCGGCGACGACGTCCCCCGGGTAGTGCACGCCGACGTGCACCCGCGAGTAGCCGACGCCCAGCGCCACCGGCGCCAGGGCGGCACCGGCCAGCGGGCTCTCCATCGCCAGGCCGGTGACGAAGGCCGCCGCCGACGACGAGTGCCCACTGGGGAAGGACAGGCTGCCCGGTTCACGGCGGAGCCGGCGGTGGGACTGCAGGTTCTCCAGGTCGGGCCGCACCCGGCCGAAGTACCGCTTGAGGACGACGTTGACCAGCAGGCTGGAGACCGCCTGCGAGCCCACCCCGCGGATCGCGCCGCGGCGCAGCGGGCCCTTGCGCAGCCCGAGGAGGAGGCCGAGGAGCAACCACAGCTTCCCGTGGTTGGCGAACGTGGAGAGCCGGCGCAGCCAGCGGTCGGCCGGCGTGGTGGGCAGGCGGCCGATGAACGCGTGGAGGCGCGCGTCCCAGATCCGGGGGTTGGACACGTCCGGACGCTAGTGGAGCGAGCCGTGTCCGGCCGAGCCGCGCGCCCACCCCGACCCGGCCGGGTGAGCTTTCGGTACCGCAAGCGGCGGTGCCGTCCTCCGCTTTCGGTACCGGAAGCGGGGGAGTGGGGTCAGGACTTCTGGCGGGCCCGGTAGGCGGCGACGGTCGAGCGGCTGGCGCAGGTGTTCGAGCAGTACCGCCGGCTCGCGTTGCGCGACGTGTCGACGTAGACGTCGTCGCACCCCTCGGCCGAGCAGACGCCGAGCCGCCGCCACCCGTGCTGGACGACCACCTGCGACAGGCCCATCGCGACCGTCGTCGTCAATTGCTCCAGCGCCGGGGCCTCGGGACGTGCGTAGTGCAGGTGCAGCTCGCCGTCGTGATGCGTGGCGTAGGGGCGCGGGCGGGCCAGGGCCAGCAGCTCGTTGAGCCGGGCGAGGACGTCGTCCTCGGTCTCCGCCACCGCGACCGCCCGGACCAGCTGAGCGGTGGCGGCGGCGCGGCCGGCCTCACCCGGCGAGAGCGTCAACGCCGTCCCTGGGCTGAACCACTCCTCGTGCGCGGTGAGGAAGCTCACCAACTCGTCGAGGTCGGCGTTGGCCAGCTCGATGGCCAGTTCGACGGCACCTGACCCGTAGGTGTCGTAATCCATGTGGCTCCCTACCGATCGGTGCTAGCCTCGGACCTGCGTAGGTGGTCAACGCTGTTTGACTCCCTACAGTTCCTTTCCCCGCAGTGAAACGAGTGCAGAACCATGCGTGCCTACCTCACCGTGTGGCGGCTCCCCTCCGCCCCGGTGCTCCTGCTGTCCGGCTTCGCCGGTCGGCTCCCGTCGGCGATGGTGCCGCTGGCGCTGCTGCTCATGGTGCAGCAGCAGACCGGTTCCTACGCCGTCGCCGGGCTTGCGGCCGCAACGCATGGCGTCGCGATGGCGATCATGGCCCCGGTGCTGGGCCGGCTGGCGGACCGCCGCAGTCCGCGTCCGGTCCTGCTCGGCCAGGTGGCCGTCTACCCCGTGCTCCTCGGCGTGCTGCTGGCCGCCGTCCTCGGGGACGCGTCGGCCCCGCTGGTGATCGCCGCCGCCGCTGCCGCGGGCGCCGGTACGCCGCTGGTCTCCGGCACCGTGCGGGCGCTGTGGTCGCGGGTCGATCCCGCCGTCCGCCCCACCGCATACGCCCTGGACGCGACCACGACCGAGCTCGTGTTCGTGGCCGGACCGACGGCCGTCGCCACGCTGACCGTCCTCGCCGGCCCCGCCTGGGCCGTCGTCGCCGCGGGCGTGCTCGCCGTCAGCGGGGCGCTCGGCATCGCGACGTCCGCCGCGATGCGCGCCTGGGTCCCGGCCGGCGGTCCCCGGACCGGTCTGCTCACGACGGTGCTCGCGCCCGGCATGCCGCGGGTGCTGCTCAGCGGCTCCGCGCTGATGCTCGGCTTCGGGGCGCTCGAGGTCGCCGTCCCCGCGTTCGCGGACGCGGCCGGCTCGCCGGGCCTGTCCGGCGTGCTGCTGGCCGTCTGGTCGCTGGGGTCGGTCGCCGGCGGGCTCTGGTTCGGCGCCCGCGTCGTCAGCGTCTCGCTGCCGCGGCAGTACCGCTGGGGGCTGCTCGGGGTGACCATCGGCCTGGTTCCGCTGGCCGCGGTGGACAACCCCTGGGTGCTCGGCGCGCTGCTGTTCCTGGGCGGGACGGCGATCGCCCCCACGCTGACCGTGCAGAGCTCGCTGGTCGGCTCGATCGCACCGGCCCGCGCCACCACGGAGGCCTTCACCTGGCTGTCCACGATCGCCTTCGGGGCCTCCGCCGTCGGGGCGGCGGTGGGCGGTGCCCTCATCGAGGGGGCGGCCGGGGTGAGCGGCAGTCTCACGCTCGCGGCGGTGGGGGCGGCGCTCGCCGTCGCGGTCACGCTGGTGCCCGGGCGCCGTCCGGTGCGCGGGGTGGTCCTGCGCGACACGGTCGCCGCCTGACGGGGCGTCGGCCCCGCGGGAGCCGCTGTGCAACCGCGGCAGCCGCGCTGCACGGCGGCTCCGGCGGTTGCGGGCCGGCTCCGGCGACCACGGGCGGCGCCGGCCGCCGTCCGGGCCCCATCGAAGGCGCTCGGCCGCGCTGGTAGTCTTCCTCCTCGGTGGTTCCGAGCGACTCGGACCCCGGGAGGCTTCGCCTAGTCCGGTCTATGGCGCCGCACTGCTAATGCGGTTTGGGTTAATCCCCATCCCGGGTTCAAATCCCGGAGCCTCCGCGCACCACAACTGAACATCGGCACCCGTAGCTCAACGGATAGAGCATCTGACTACGGATCAGAAGGTTAGGGGTTCGAATCCCTTCGGGTGCACGTCTGGTTGAGACACCGATCTGCCGCGCAGCCCCGACGGGGGAGGCGCGGCAGATTCGTCTTCCCGCTCGGGCATGCTGTCGGCCTTGCTGGCCACGTCGGGTGGGCCGCCGACTTGACATTCAGAACACGTTCTGAATAATGGGTGCATGACCGCCGCCGTGCGCCGCACCGTCCAGTCGTCAGAGTTGTCCCGCAACTCTGCGGCCGTGTTCGCCGCCGCCGACGAGGGTCCGGTCAACATCACCCGCCGGGATGGGGACGACCTGGTTCTGGCGAAGTCGGAGGACGTGGAGCGGGAACGTCGGGCATTCGCCGTGGCTGCGAACCTCGTGGCTGCATCGTTGAGTCAGACCGGCCAGTCACTCGGTGAGCGGCTGCGGCAGCAGTTCCCCTGGGTGGAGTTCCTCAGGGCCGGCGATCGCGAGAAGTTTGGTACCGAGATCGTCGACGTGGCCCGTGCCTGTGCCGCTGTCGGCCAGTTCGGACCACTCCTCGTCGTCTTCGAGGCATGGCACTCCACGGCGGTGGCGCTGGCTGCTGGCTACACCCCGGACGAAGAGCTCGACTGGCTCGACGAGCCGTCGCCGGTGAGCGACCCGCGTCAGGGTGACTAAGCGGAAGTCGGATGTACCGCGCCCTCTGAAGAAGGCCGAGTACACGATCCAGTTCGCCACCAGGCAGGCCGAGAAGGGCTGGACGGATCTCCTCAGCACGACTCGCAACTCCGTCGTGGATGCCTGGGACTTCCTGACTCGCACACCTCGCGCCTCGAGTGAACGGAACCATCAGCTCAAGGGGCAGCTTGCGACGGTTGAACGGGACGGGAAGACCCACGGGCGGTGGCAGTACGAGCTGCCCGGCGGAGCTCGCCTGTGGTTCTACGTCGAGGGTCGTGACGTCTGGCTGGTCGACGTCCACACCCGTCACCCGAACCAGACGAAGAGCTGACGCCCGGCGCTTGGGCGAGGGGCGGCCCGCCGGAACCGCTGCTGTCACACTGACGCGGACGCCTGACCACGGGAGCGCACGATGCGGTTCCTCTTCCGCCCGCCCGCCGATGAGGCCGCCGGTCTGCTGACGCTGCCATGGCACCAGCCCCTGGAGGAGTGGGACGACGAGCACCTGCTGGAGGTGCCGCAGCGGGGCATCTCGCGGCACGTCGTCCGCTTCGCGACCTCCGACGGCACCGTCTACGCCCTCAAGGAGATCGACGAGCGCCTGGCGCGCCACGAGTACAGCCTGCTGACCGAGTTCGAGGCCGAGGGGCTGCCGACCGTCTCGGTGCTGGGCATCTGCGTCGACCGCCCGAACGACCTGCCTGCCGTCCTGGTGACGCGCTACCTCGAGTACTCGATGTCCTACCGGTACCTGTTCTCCAGCCCCCGCGCCGACCACTCCGCCGAGCAGCTGATCGACACCCTCGTCGAGCTCCTGGTCCGGCTGCACCTCGCCGGCATCTTCTGGGGCGACTGCTCGCTGTCGAACACGCTGTTCCGTCCCGACGCCGGATCGATCTCGGCGTACATGGTCGACGCCGAGACGGTGGAACGGCATCCGCGGCTGTCGCCCGGTCAGCGCGCCTACGACGTCGAACTGGCCACCGAGCGGGTCGCGGCCGAGCTCATGGACCTGGAGGAGGGCGGGCTGCTCCCCGCCGACATCGACCCGATCGAGATGGCCTCCGCCCTGCCCGCGCGGTACGAGGCCCTCTGGGACGAGGTGACCCGCGAGGAGGTCTTCTCGCCCGAGGACCAGCGCTACCGCATCGCCGACCGCCTGCAGCGGCTCAACGAGCTCGGTTTCGCGGTGGACGAGGTGGAGCTGATCTCCACCGAGGAGGGCGGCGTCAAGCTGCGGATCAAGACCCGGGTCGCGGAGTCCGGGCAGCACCGTCGCGAGTTCTTCCGGCTCACCGGCCTGGAGGTGGGGGAGCAGCAGGCCCGCCGCCTGCTGAACGACCTGCGCAGCTTCCGCGCCTGGCTCGAGCAGCGCGACGGCCGGACGGTGCCCGAGACCGTGGCCGGGCACCGGTGGGTCAGCGAGGTGTACCAGCCGATCATCGACGCGATCCCGGCCGACCTCGCCGGCCGGCTGGCGCCGCCCGAGGTCTTCCACGAGATCCTCGAGCACCGGTGGTTCCTGTCCGAGGCGGCCGGCCGCGACGTGGGGACGACGGCGGCCGCCCGCTCCTACTTCGAGACGGTGCTGCCGCAGACGCCCAAGGAAGTGACCACTCCCTCAGCGACGGTGGGTTTGCTGTAGCGGAGGCGGTCAAACGAGACAGACGTCATGACGACTCGCCGGGTCGGACGGGGCTCCAGGAAACACGGCGCAGGGACGATTGAGTCGGTCCCGCCCCCGTTCCGCCGGAGTCCCGCATGCGCTTCCTCTTCCGTCCGCCCGCCACCGAGGCGGCCGGTCTGCTGGCGCTGCCCTGGGACCTTCCGCTGGAGGAGTGGCCCGAGGACGTCGTCACGCACGTCCCCTCACGCGGCATCTCGCGCCACGTCGTCCGCTTCGTCGCCAGCGAGGGCACCCTCTACGCGCTGAAGCAGATCGTCGAGCCCCTGGCGCGCAAGGAGTACGCGTTGCTGACGGCGTTCGCCACCGAGGGTCTGCCGACCGTCCAGGCCGTGGGCATCTGCGTCGACCGCCCGGACGACCTGCCGGCGATCCTCGTCACCCGCTACCTGGACTACTCGGTCTCCTACCGCCACCTGTTCTCGACGCCGCGCGGCGAGCACTCGGCCGAGCAGCTCGTCGACACGATGCTCGGGCTGCTCGTGCGGCTGCACCTCGACGGCGTCTTCTGGGGTGATCCCTCGCTGTCGAACACGCTCTTCCGCCCGGACGCCGGCGCCATGGCGGCGTACCTCGTCGACGCGGAGACCGTCGAGCGACACCCGGCCCTCTCCGACGGGCAGCGGGCGCACGACGTCGACCTGGCCGTCGACCGCGTCGGCGCGGAACTGCTGGACCTCGAGGCCGCGGGCCTCCTGCCGGACGGCGTGGACGCGGTCGAGCTGGCCGTGGGCCTCCGCACCAAGTACGAGCACCTCTGGGACGAGCTCACCCGGGAGGAGCTCGTCGCGCCGAAGGAGGAGACGCTCCGGGTGATCGAGCGGCTCCAGCGCCTCGACGACCTCGGCTTCGGCGCCGGCGAGATCGAGCTGGTCACCTCCGACGACGCGTCGCGGCTGCGCGTGCGCACCCAGGTCGCCGAGCCCGACCACCACCGGCGCGAGCTGTTCCGCCTGTCCGGCCTCGAGGTGCAGGAGAACCAGGCCCGCCGGCTGCTCACCGACCTCCACGGGTACCGGGCCTGGCTGGAGCAGCGGGACGGCACGGCACTGCCCGAGACCGTCGCGGGTCACCGCTGGGTCGACGAGGTGTACTGGCCCGTCGTCGCGGCGATCCCGGGCGAACTGCTGGGCCGGCTGGCTCCGGCGGAGCTGTTCCACGAGGTCCTCGAGCACCGCTGGTTCCTCTCGGAGGCGGCCGGCCACGACGTGGGGACGACGCTCGCGGCGCGCTCCTACTTCGAGACGATCCTGCCGGCGGCGCCCGAGGAGATCACCGCGTCACTGGTGGTCGGGCTGCCCTAGCAACGGGGGGACGGCGGCGTTCCCGTGTCCCGGACCGGCACGGGGGAGAGACCGGCCAGGAGCTGGTTGGCCGTCGCGGTGAAGCGCGCGACGTCGCCGTCCAGTCGCGTGATGAGCATCGCTCCCTCGAGCGCGCCGAGCACCATCGAGGCGGTGTCCTCGGGTGTGCCGGGGCACCGGAGGCTGCCGTCGGCGCAGCCCTCCTCCAGGACCCTTCGCAGCCACGCGGTGTTCGACGCGAAGAAGGCGCAGACCGCCTGCTGGAGCGGGTCCGGGAGGGTGCGGTGCTCGGCGGCGAGCATTCCGCAGAGGCACATCCGGTCGGCGCTGAGCACGTCGGTGTAGAGGTCGGCGTAGCCGCGGAGCTTGGCGGCCGCGTCGGGGGCGGTGGCGTCGAGGTGGGCGAGCGCGTCGGCAAAGCGCGCGGCGTACCGCTCGATCAGTGCCTGGCCCAGCTCGGCCTTGCCCTTGAAGTGGTAGTGCAGGGCCGCCCTCGTGATGTCGAGCTCGGCGGCCACGTCGCCGTAGCTGAAGCCGTTGTAGCCGCGGACCTGCAGCATCCGTTCGGCCACGTCGAGTATCCGACTCGTCGTCCCGGCGCCGTTCGCGCCGCTCGTCGCGGACATCGCGGTCACACCCCTTGACGTCTGACTTACGTGCAAGTAAGCCTACGCCTGCGGCCGCACCTCAACGGGGGAATCCCACCTTCCGAGGAGGCAGTTGATGACCACCCAGAACACCGAGCACCGCAGGTTCGCCGAGCCGGACGAGGTCCGGCCGTTCCCGCACGGGCGGGCGGAGATCGTGAAGGTCGGCGGTGCCGAGATCGGGCGGCTGGTCCTCGAGCCGGGCTGGCGCTGGTCGAACGACGTCAAACCGATCGCCGGCACCGAGCTCTGCGAGGCGCCGCACATGCAGTACCACGTCAGTGGACGGGTGCACGTCCTCATGGCCGACGGCACCGAGTTCGAGGCCGGCCCCGGCGACGTCACCTCGCTCCCCCAGGGTCATGACGCCTGGGTCGTCGGCGACGAGCCCGTGGTGGTCGTCGACTGGTACGGCGCCAGCAACTACGCCCGCTGAGGGCTGTTCCCACGAGCCCGTCGAGGGTCGTTACCCAGCCGCCAGATGGTGGCAGCATCCCGGCCGGACGCCCGTAGCGGGCGCCCGGCCCGCACGGAGAGGCACGTACATGACGCGCAAGATGGTCGACTGCCGGACGATGCCGAGCGAGATCGGCTGCACGCTCACGATCGCCGGCGAGGAGGAGGAGCTCCTCGACGCCGCCGTGGCCCACGCCGTCGACAAGCACGGCCACGAGAACACCGCGGAGCTGCGGGAGCAGATCCGCTCTGGTCTGGTCGACGCCGAACCCGCCCTGGCCTGACCCGTACGACCGCGACCCCGGCCTCGTGGAGACCGGGGTCGCGTCAAGCGGTGTCCGCATCGCAGGCATCGTTCCCGCCACGCGCACGCCCTGTCGGCACAGTGAAGGGATATGGGGGCGGGGGGCCGGTCCTGACGGTCTGGCCGCGTTGGTCGGTCCACCCAGCGATGGGTGGCCAGTTGTACCGGCTGCCCCCGCCCCTCTCCACTGTGCGCCAGGTCACATCCGGCGTCAAGACGGGCCCGGTGTGTCGCTCCGGACCCCCGTCCCCGGGCGTGGCGAGGCGCCGCTCACCAGCGGTGTGGGCCTTCCTCGTCCGGACCGGTGCTGGTGGAGCGTTTCCTCGTCCTCCTGGGTGCGGCAGAACTCCCGAGGGCGCGGACGACGCTCCAGGAGCGACCGCATGTCAGCCGACGCGACGGAGGATGTCGGGGGAGAGCTGGTCGACGGCGGTGTGCCCGGTCAGGCCCAGCGTCAGGTCGAACTCCCCGAGCACGTCCGAGATCACCTGCCTGACGCCGTCCTCGCCGGCCAGTGCCAGACCCCAGGCGAACGGCCGGCCGAGCAGCACCGCCCTGGCGCCCAGGGCGACGGCGACGAACACGTCCGCGCCGCTGCGGACACCGCTGTCCAGCAGGACCGGGGCCCGGCCGGCGACCGCCCCCACCACCTCCGGCAGCGCATCGAGCGCCGCGATCGAGCGGTCCACCTGCCGCCCGCCGTGCGTGCTGACGACGACGCCGTCCGCGCCCTCGTCCAGCGCGCGCCGGGCGTCGTCCGGGTGCAGGACGCCCTTGAGCAGGATCGGCAGGCGTGTCCTCGACCGCAGACACGCCAGATCCGTCCAGGTGATCGACGGCCGGGAGTAGATGCCGAGGAACGTCTCGACGGCGGCGCGGGGGAGCGGTGAGCGCAGGTTGTCGCGGATCGAACCGGGCCAGGCCCTGGCCATGCCGACGAGCGCACGCAGGGCCGCCGGGGTGGGGCGGGGCTGGGGCTCGCGGGGCCCGGCGTTCGCCACCCGCTCCGCCACGAGCCGGCGGAACACCGGGTCGGACGTGTACTGCGCGATGCCCTTGCCCAGCGCGAACGGCAGGTGCCCGAGGTCGAGGTCGCGCGGGCGCCAGCCGAGCATCGTGGTGTCGAGCGTGACGACGATCGCGTCGCAGCCCGCCGCCTCGGCCCGCCCGACCAGGCTCTCGACGAGCTCGTCCGAGGTCGACCAGTAGAGCTGGAACCACCGCGGTGCGTCGCCCATCGCCGCGGCGCACTCCTCCATCGACACCGAGGCCTGATTGGAGAAGACCATCGGGACGCCGACCGACGCCGCCGCGCGGGCCACGGCCAGGTCGGCCTCGTCGTGCACGAGCTCGAGCGCGCCCACCGGACCGAGCAGCAGGGGGCCGGGGAGCCGGCGGCCGAACAGCTCGATCGAGGGGTCCCGGCTGCTCACGTCCCGCAGCACCCGCGGCACCACCGCCCACCGGTCGAAGGCAGCGCGGTTGGCCCGCTGGGTGGCCTCGTCGCCGGCGCCGCCCGCGACATAGGCGTAGGCGCGCGCGTTCAGCGCCCGCTTCGCCCGCGCCTGGAGCTTCCGGGCCGCGATCGGGACCAGCGGACGGTGCCCGAACACACCCGCCCGGTAGACCTCGTTCTGCCGACGGCGCCCGGCACCTGGTTCGTCCACCCGGTCACCGTAGTGAGCCACGTCTCGCCGTCCTCAGGCCTCGGAGCGGCCTGCCGGGCCGGATCCGGCCGGAATCTCGGGACACGCCGCGACGACACGCGAGAAACGTGCGTAACGGGGCGACAACGAAGCGTCACATCGTGCATCATCTGAACCCAACGGCATCGGAAGCATCACGGGCCGACAGCAGTACCAGGGGGAATGCCGTGGGGGCACGGACGGCGTCGCGCAGCGCGCCTCGGACGGCAGCATCCGGGGGCCTCGTCACGGGTTTCGTCCTCGTGCTCCTGGCGCTCAGCGCCGCCCCGGCGGCAGCGGTCGAGGACCCGTCCCGCCCCGACGGCCAGGTCACCTTCGGCCCCAGCTGCCGGCCGGGCGGGCTGGTCGTGGAGGTCGTCGCCGGCACGTCGGCGTACTTCGTCCGGCTCGCGACGACTCGGCAGCCGGCGGGTGAGGACGAGGCGACGATCCAGCCGGGTGCCACCGTCACGCTCCGGACCGACGACGTGGCCTGGGGCGAGACCATCGACGGCCGGCTCGAGTACGCCGCCCGGGACGGCTCCGGCGTCACCTTCGTCGACGAGCTGGACACCTACAGCTTCACCCGGCCGACCCAGGAGGACTGCGAGGCCGTCCTGGCGCCCCCCGGGGCCGAGGCGGCGCCCACGGCCCCGCCGTCGGCGGGCGTGGCGAGCTCCGCCCCACCGTCGCAGGAGCCGGCTCCCTCGGCTGCGGGCTCGTCGTCCGCGCCGGCCGCCGGCGGCGTCGAGTCGGGTCCCTCGGTCTCCGCCGTTCCCGCGGGCGCGGACCGCACGATCGCGTCCTCGGCGCGACCCGTTGCCGCCGGTGGGACGGTGACGCTGGTCGGAGCGGGCTTCCTCCCGGGCGAGCGGGTCACCATCGCGCTGCACGGCAGTGACACCGTGCTCGGGTCCGGCACCGCCGGTGCCGACGGCACCGTGCAGATCGCCGTCCACATCCCGGACCGCACCACCGCCGGGCCCGTAACGGTGGACATGTTCGGCCACCGGTCGGAGCTCGTCGCCGACGTCGAACTGCAGGTCGCCGGGTTCGACTCGGCGGTCGGCGACAGTGGGCTGGCGGACCTGATCCCGCTCGTCACCGCGGCCACCGCGCTCGTGGCCACCGTCGGCGGGCTGGTCTCGGTCGCCGGCCGGCAGCGCGCCCTCGGCCGGGGGCTCCCGCTCCGGCGTGCGTGAGGCCGAGCAGCCGGGCCAGAACCGCCGGCACCGGCGGGACGACGCGCTCGCCCGCGGCGTCCCGCGGAACCCGGCCGCCCTTCCCGGTGCGGTGCCGCGGCCCGCGGAGACGTGGCTGCGGATCATGCAGGCGCACGACCGCATCCTGCGGCGGCTCGACGCGGCCCTGCGCCGTCATCACGGCCTCTCGCTGACCGCCTTCGACGCGCTGCGGCGGATCGCCGGGGGCGGGCCGGCCGCCGGGTCGGCGGCCGAGGCCGCGGGCCTCACCCGCCCGGTCCAGCCCGCGACGGTGAACCGGCTCGTGAGCGACGGTCTGCTGTCCCGTGAAACGGAGGACGACGCCGCCTCCCTCACGTCGGCGGGCCGGAAGCGCCTGGCCGCGGCGACGGCGACCCACGACGAACTCCTCGGTCACCTGCTCACGCTGCTCGGGGACGACGCAGCCGTGGTCACCGACGCCCTTGCCCGCGTCTCCCGGGCCGCCCGCCCCCGCACCTGAGGCAGCCCCCACGGCCTACTGCAGGTAGCCCTCGACCTGCGGTTCGGGGCGCAGCTCGGCCTCGTCGGGGTCCTCCCCGTACTGCCGCTTGGCGCGGCGCTGGCGGAGGAGATCCCAGCACTGGTCGAGAGAGGCGTCGATCTCGTTCATCCGCGCTCGCTGCTCGTCGGTGTGCTCGGTGCCCTCGCGGAGCTTGTGCTCCTCGTCCACCAGCGCGGAGATGCGGCTCAGGATGTCCTTCTCTTCCATGCCGGACCCGGTGCCCGGCGTCGACGCCGCGAAACCGACCGGGGGCGAGCCGTGCGGTCAGGCGCCCTCGGGTACCCAGCCCTCGAGGAACGCGGCCAGCCGCCCGGTGACCGCCCCGCCCTGCCGGCCGAGCGCGAGCAGGGCGGTCCGGTCCAGCGGCACGCGGACCGGACGTCGCCCCGTCGTCCGACTGCGGACCGCGTGCCCGTCGGCGACCAGGTCCGGCCACGGGCGGGCGAGCTGCTGCTGGACCCGGGCGAGGGCGGCCGCCGTCGGGCCGGCGTTGCCCTCGACCATGGACGTGACGAACGCCGGGTCGCTGCCCGCGACCCGCGTGCCGTCCCGGAAGCTGCCCGCGGCGAGGCCCAGGGCGAGCGGTCCGGCCTGGCCCGCCACGGTCGCCAGCGCGGCGGCCAGCAGATGCGGGACATGGCTGATGGCGGCGACGGCGTCGTCGTGGTCGGCCGAGGTCACCGGGACGACCTCCGCGCCCACGGCGATCGCGACCTCGGCGACCCGCAGCCAGCGGTGCAGATCGGTGCCGGGGTCGAGGCAGACCGCCCAGCGGGCGCCGGCGAACAGGCCGGGATCGGTGGCGGCGTGCCCGGAGCGCTCGGTGCCGGCCATCGGGTGGCCGCCGACGAAGCGGCTGCCGTACGCGTCGCCGAGGACCTCCAGCACCGGGACCTTGACCGAGCCGACATCGGTGACCGTGGCGTCGGGATCGATCGTCAGCTCGTCCAGCGCGGTGGCGACGGCGGGCAGCGGCACCGCGAGGACGACGACGCCGGCCAGCTCCCGGCTGATCCGGACGCCCCGGGCGGCGGCCGCCTCGCGTGCGCCGGCGTCGACGTCCCACCCCGCGACCGGGCGGCCGGCGGCCGCGAGCGCCGCGGCGAGCGAGCCGCCCAGCTGGCCGAGGCCCACGACGCCGACGGGTGGCGCCGGCATGGTCGCGACGGGGAAGGAGCTCATGCCTCGTCCCACGGCCGGCCGGTGCGGAACACCCGGGCCAGCGCGGTCGCGACCAGCCGGCCGTCCTGCGCCGTGGCCTCGATCCGGTAGACCGCGGTGCGGTTGCTCCGGTGCACCTCGACCCCCTCCGCCACGAGCCGGTCGCCGGGCCTCCCCGCGGCGAGGAACTCGGTGTGCACGTCCTGCGCGATCGCCAGCGTGCCGTGGCTGTTGCTCACCGCCGCGTGGACGACGTCGAGCAGCGCCATCGTCGCCCCGCCGTGTGCCATCCCGAAGGCGTTCAGCAGGCCCGGGGCGACGGTCATGGCCGCGCGTGCGTAACCGGGCCGGACCGATTCGAGCGTGATCCCGAGATGGGTGGCCAGCGGGTCGCGGGCCAGCCGGGCGAACAGCGCCGGGTCGACGTCGCCGGGCACGGAGGTCTCGTCGGTCGCGGGGGCTGCACCGTCGGCGGGGGCATCGGCCATGATCAGAACTATGACTCACGCGCCCGCTCCCTCCGCGCTCGTCCGTCAGCACGCGGCATGACGCCCCGGTCGTTCCTCCTCACGCCGGAGCTGGCCGAGTACGTCCTCGCCTCGTCGGAGGCGCCCGACGACGTCGCCACCGCCCTGCTCGCCGAGACTGCCGCGATGGCGGAACGCGGCGAGGCCCCGGCCACGTTCCAGATCGCTCCCGAGCAGGGCGCCTTCATGCAGCTGCTCACCCGTGCGCTCGGCGCCCGGCAGGCGATCGAGATCGGCACGTTCACCGGGTTCTCTGCCCTCTGCATCGCCCGGGGCCTGCCCGAGGACGGTTCGCTCATGTGCCTGGACCGCAGCCAGGAATGGACGGCGGTGGCCCGGCGGTACTGGGCCCGCGCCGGGGTGGACGACCGGATCGACCTCCGGCTGGGGGACGCGCTGCCCACCCTGCGCTCGCTGCCGTCGGCCGAGACGTTCGATCTGGCCTTCGTCGACGCCGACAAGACGGGCTACCCGGACTACATCGAGGAGCTCTACCCGCGGATGACGCCGAACGGCGTGGTGCTGCTGGACAACACGCTGCGGCAGGGACGGGCGCTGACTCCGACGACCGAGGACGACCACGCCGTCGTCGCCCTGAACGCCGCGCTCGCCCTGGACCCGCGCTGGGAGACCGTCCTCCTGCCCCTGGCCGACGGCCTGACCATGCTGCGCAAGCGATGACCGGCCCGGACGCGCCGCGGACGAGCTTCGCCGTCCGGGTGAGCCGGCCGGGGGGCCGGTGGCGGGTGGAGCTGCTCGCCGAGGACGCGGGAGACGAGCTGCCGGTGCTGGAACGGGCGCTGGGCGAGCCGGGTGCTGACGGATGGCCGCCGCCGTTCGTGCTCGTCGTCGACTCGCGGCTGTACTTCGTCGCCCTGCGGCACGGGCCGGGCGGGATGGTCCGGGCGCTGATCTCCGACGCGGCGATGCTGGAGTGGGTGCTGGCCGCGGAGGTGGTCGAGCGCTACGGCATCGGCGTGGACACCGAGGGCTCCTTCGACGACGACGAGTCGGGCTGGCCGGGCGGAGACCTCGACGTCTTCGCCGACGACGGGCTGAAGGCCGACGAGCTGCGGCCGATCGTGACGGCGGACGACCTCTGGGCCGACGAGATGGTCGAGCGGATCGCCGCCCGGCTGGGGTTCGCCGAGGAACTGGCCGCGGCGGTGGCTCCGTGAGCGGGGTCGCGGGAACACCGGCAGCACGGGTCTCCGCGGTGGTGTTCGACCTCGGCGGCGTGCTCACGGAGAGCCCGATGACGGCGTTCGCGGCGTACGAGGCGGAGGTGGGCCTGCCCGACGGGCTGATCCGGCGGTTGAACTCGACCGATCCCGACACGAATGCGTGGGCGCGGTTCGAGCGCAACGAGCTCGACGCGGCCGGGTTCTCGGCGGCCTTCGAGGCCAAGGCGCTGGCGGCGGGTCACCGGTTGGAGGCCGCCCGCGTGCTCGAGGCGCTGCGCGGCGAGCTCCGGCCGTCGATGGTGGCGGCCGTACGCCGGCTGCGGGCGGAGGGGCTGCCCCTGGCGCTGCTGTCGAACAACGTGGCGCCGATGGAGCGGACGGGGGAGCTCGGCGAGCTGCTCGAGCTGTTCGACGCGGTGGTGGAGTCCTCGACCGAGGGCGTGCGCAAGCCCGAGCCGCAGATCTACCGGCGCGCGCTGGCCCGGCTCTCGGAGGCCGTTGGCCGGCCGATCGAGGCGGGGGACTGCGCCTACCTCGACGACCTCGGGATCAACCTGAAGCCGGCCCGCGCGCTCGGCTTCTCGACGATCAAGGTCGTCGATCCCGCGGCTGCGCTCACCGAGCTCTCGGAGCTCGTCGGTTTCCCGCTGGACGGGCCGACGTGAGTCGGCCATGCACCACCTTCCCCGGACGCTCCGTCTCTGAGTTCAGGTGCACTCAGAGACGGAGCGTGCTGAGGAGCACCCGGTGACCCTCGACGTCGACGTCGACGCCGCGATGGGCCGGGCCCTGGAGCTGGCGGCCGCGGCGCAGGCGTGGGGGGACACCCCGATCGGCGCCGTCGTCCTGGGCCCGGACGGCACCGTCCTCGCGGAGGCGGCCAACGAGCGGGAGAAGCGCGGCGACCCGACCGCGCATGCCGAGGTGCTCGCCCTGCGGGCGGCGGCGCTTGTGCACGGCGACGGCTGGCGGCTGACCGGCGCCACGCTCGTGGTGACCCTCGAGCCGTGCACGATGTGCGCCGGCGCCAGCGTGCTGGCCCGGGTCGCGCGGGTGGTCTACGGCGCCGACGACCCGAAGGCCGGCGCGGCCGGATCGCTCTGGGACGTCGTCCGCGACCGCCGGCTCAACCACCGCCCCGAGGTCGTCGCCGGGGTGCGGGCCGAGGAGTCCGCCACGCTGCTACGTGCTTTCTTCCGGGCGCAGCGCGGCCTGTAGTCTCTTCGGCGGTGGCGTGTCCGAGCGGCCGAAGGAGCACGCCTCGAAAGCGTGTGAGGGCAACCCCCTCCGTGGGTTCAAATCCCACCGCCACCGCCAGCGCACATGCAAGGCCCCGCCGGTCCTCCCAGGACATACGGGGCCTTCGTGCGTGCGGCCCGGGGGAACCGGGGCTACCCCTCACCGCGGATCAGCCGCAGGTGCGGACCGGTCGCGATGTCGGCGCGGGGATCGTCGACCTCGGGCAGCCCGGCCGCCCGGCGGATCCGGTTCTCCGGAACCTCGAGTGCGCGCGCCAGGAACTCGGCCAGCCCCTCGCTGATGAAGCTCTTCCCCCCGGCGCGGGCCATCCGCTCGATCGTCTCCGGCGGGACGACCCACCGGGACACCCGCGAGGCCTCCTCCGGAGCCCGGGCGAGCTCCCACAGGCGGCGTCGCACCAGCTCCTGCAGGTCCTTGTCTGCCATTCGAGAAGGCTAGGCCGGGCACAGCCTTCCGGCATCTGCGCCGGTCGCGGCCCCGGTGGCGCCGCGTGGCCGCCCGGAGGGTCAGGCCGGGAAGTCGCTGTCGAGGAGCAGCTGGCCGTCCTGGACGAG
The DNA here is from genome assembly GCF_004570385.1 of Blastococcus sp. CT_GayMR19. Taxonomy (GTDB): domain Bacteria; phylum Actinomycetota; class Actinomycetes; order Mycobacteriales; family Geodermatophilaceae; genus Blastococcus_B. The sequence continues at coordinate 44,439 of NZ_SPQL01000022.1, forward strand.
GAACGTGAACTGGTGCAGCCCCGACTCGCGCGTGCCGTTCGTGAAGACCAGCTCCAGTGACGCCGTCGCGGTGGTCTGCCCGTCCACGGCCTGGATGTCGCTGACGCGGACGTCGGAGAACTGGCTCCAGTAGTCGACATAGGCGGCCTCGCCGATGTTGGCGCGCAGGGTCGGCCCGGTCCGGGCGTACGCGGCCCGGGGGTCGGACAGGACCTGCTGGTGGTAGTCCCCGAGGAAGGTCGTGATGCTGGCCGCCGAGAGGGGATCGGCCGGGGCCTCGGGCGTGGGCTCGGCGGACGTCTCCTGTGCCGTCGGCTGGGCGGACGGCGCCGGCTCCTCCGCCGTCGGCTCCGCGCTCGTCGACGGGGCCGACGTCGAGGTCTGCGCGTCCGACGAGTCGACGGGGTCGTCCAGCGAGACGACCCAGAAGGCGATCAGCCCGGCGAACACGACCGCGACCAGCGCGACGAGCAGCCAGAGCGCGCGCCCGCGCCGTCGTCCCGGCGTCCGGGGGGCGGGCGGCGGGGGAGCCCGGTCCGGTACCGGTGCTGCCGCGCCCGCGACGGGCGCCACGGCGGCCGGACCCGAGCCGTCGGACGACGACGGTGCGGGGCCGGTGAGCGTCGGTGCCGGACGGGAGAGTGGCGGGGGCGGAGTGGGCGCCGCGGGCTCGACGGGCGGCGGGGTCGCGTCGTCCGCCGTGCCGCCGGCCGGGAACGCGGTGGTCCGGTTCCGGCCCTGCTCCGACGAGCCCAGGTCGGTGCGCGCCAGCAGCACGGTCGTGGTGTCCCCGAAGCGGCCGGCCGCGAGCTTCGCGAGCTCGTCACGGATCTCGGGCATGGCGGGGCGGTCGGCGGGCTCGGCGGCGAGCATCCGCAGCAACGGCTTCGTCAGCGACCCGGCCCGCCGGGGTGGCGTGATCTGCCCGCCGGCCACCCGGTGCAGCATGCCGAGCGCGTTGTCCTCCATGCCGAACGGCGGCTGCCCCTCGATGCAGGTGTAGAGCGTCGCCCCCAGGGAGAAGACGTCGCTCGCCTCGGTCATCTCGCGTCCCTGGGCGACCTCGGGGGCCAGGAAGGCCGGCGTCCCGGTGATCTGCCCGGTCTGGGTCAGCGTGATGTCGCCGGCTGCGTGCGAGATGCCGAAGTCGGTGATCTTGACCAGGCCCTCGATCCGGCCCCCCTGGCCGATGAGGATGTTGGCCGGCTTCACGTCCCGGTGCACGATCCCCGCGGCGTGCGTCGCGGCCAGGGCGTCGGCCACCTGGGCCCCGATCTGGGCCACCTGGTCGACCCGCAGGACGCCGTCCTCGGTGAGCACGGTCGCCAGGCTGCGCGACGGCAGGTACTCCATGACCAGCCACGGCTGCCCCGACTCCAGGGCGACGTCGTAGACCGAGATCGCGTGCGGATGGCTCAGCCGGGCTGCGATCCGGCCCTCCCGCAGCGCTCGCTGCCGCTGCTGGTCGGCCTCGGCGGCCGCCACTCCCTGCGGCGAGAGCACCTGCTTGATCGCGACCTCGCGGCCGAGCAGCTCGTCGCGCGCCAGCCACACCGTGCCCATCCCGCCGCCGCCGAGCTGCGACTTCAACCGGTACCGCCCCGCGACGAGGCGGCCGGGGGTCGTGACGGGTCGGGTCATGGGGAAACGGTGGGCGGCGGCTCAGACGCCGGAGGGGACCCCGAAGCGGCGCACGTACTCCTCCTGGGCGCCGGCCGGCAGGGCGTCGTAGAGGCTCGTGAGCTCGGAGTGCACGTCGGGGTCGAGGTCGTCGAAGATCTGCTTCCAGCTCGGCGCCTCGTCGTAGCTCCGGGTCAGCAGCAGCTCCCACGCCTGCGACTGGCGGTCCCGCTTGCCGCGCTCGGCCACGAAGTCGGAGAGGTAGGTGTCCTTGGCGGCCGCCTTCTCCGCTGCGGTCGCACCCGGAGGCAGCTCCGCGGGGTCCCCGCCCTTGAGGACGCCGACGATGGCCTCGACCACTTCCGGCCGCACCTCGCTCGGTTCGCTCATGTCCTGCCTCCTCTCGGTCCCCCGTGTTCGGGGCGTTCCCCGGCGGCCGGAAGACCAACCGCCTGCGGTGCAGGATGCCGCACGAGCGTCTCCGGTGCGCCCCCGGGAGACATGCCGTTGCCGATGCGACGCATTCGCCGACCGTGGCGCCGGGTCTCCGCCGGCCGCCCGGTAGCATCGCCGGTGCACTGGAGGATTCGCCTAGTGGCCTATGGCGCTCGCTTGGAAAGCGGGTTGGGGGCAACCCCTCGGGAGTTCGAATCTCCCATCCTCCGCACACAGAGCTCCGCCCACGGCGGTCGGCACGAGCAGGCCCTCGGCCGGCGCGCCGTGCGCCGGCCCATCGCCGAGGATCGGCGTAACGGCCCGCGCCCGTGATCGTGGGCCGGCGGCGGGGCGATCAGCCCGCGGCGCTCCGGGTCAGGAGCGCGGCGGGAGAGGCGCGGGCGCGGCGCGGGCCGGGCCTCAGGACTCGGAGCGGAACGGGCGTCGTCGTCGGAGCGCTGGTGGATTCCTCTACAGTGGACGCCAGACCCCTCGTGTGGCGTCATCCTGTGAACCTCCCCAGGGCCGGAAGGCAGCAAGGATAAGCGGGCTCTGGCGGGTGCGCGGGGGGTCCTTTCTATGCCCATCGCGGCCCTACCGGGCCGCACCGCGGCCAGGTGCCGTCCCCTGCCCTGCGGAGCCGCTGCCCGTGTCCCGGTCGGGAACCCTCCGGGCTCCGCGACCGGTCCACACCTGCCGGTTGGTCACCTCGCCCTCCGGGCTCCGCGACCGCTCCACACCTGCCGGTCGTGTGCGCGCCGCGGTGTCGGTGCAGGCACGTAACCTGCCCACGTGGCTCTGGCGCTCTACCGCAAGTACCGCCCAGCGACCTTCGCCGAGGTGGTCGGTCAGGAGCACGTCACCGGCCCGCTGGTGAACGCCGTGGACGGCGGCCGGATCAACCACGCCTACCTCTTCAGTGGCCCGCGCGGCTGCGGCAAGACGTCCTCGGCACGGATCCTGGCCCGGTCGCTGAACTGCGAGCAGGGGCCGACGTCGCAGCCGTGCGGCGACTGCAACTCCTGCGTGGCGCTCGCGCCCGACGGCCCCGGCTCGCTCGACGTCATCGAGATCGACGCCGCCAGCCACGGCGGCGTCGACGACGCCCGTGACCTGCGCGAACGCGCGTTCTTCGCCCCGGTGAACAGCCGTTACAAGGTCTACATCGTCGACGAGGCCCACATGGTCACCACGCAGGGCTTCAACGCCCTGCTCAAGGTGGTCGAGGAGCCGCCGGAGTTCCTGGTCTTCATCTTCGCCACCACCGAGCCGGAGAAGGTGCTGCCCACCATCCGGTCGCGCACCCACCACTACCCGTTCCGGCTCGTGCCGCCGACGACGCTGCGCGGCCTGCTCGAGAAGACCTGCGAGGCCGAGGGCGTCACCGTCGAGCCCACCGTCTTCCCGCTCGTGGTGCGGGCCGGCGGGGGCTCGGTGCGCGACTCGCTGTCGATCCTCGACCAGCTCCTCGCCGGGGCCGGGCCGGAAGGGGTCACGTACAAGGGCGCGGTCGGCCTGCTCGGCGTCACCGACGACGCGCTGCTCGACGAGACCATCGACGCGCTGGCCGCGCACGACGCCCCCGCCGTGTTCCGCGCGGTCGACCGGGTGGTCGAGGCGGGGCACGACCCGCGCCGGTTCGCCACCGACCTGCTGGACCGGCTGCGCGACCTGATCGTCCTCGACGCCGTTCCGCACGCCGGCGGGAACGGCCTGCTCGACTGCCCGCCCGACCGGCTCGACCTGATGAGCCAGCAGGCGAAGGCCCTCGGGTCGGCCACGCTGAGCCGGATGGCCGACACCGTGCACGACGGCCTCACCGAGATGCGGGGGACGACGGCGCCGCGGCTGCTCCTGGAACTCGTCTGCGCCCGCATGCTGCTGCCCGCCACCGACGGGTCGGCGGTCGCGACCCTGCAGCGCCTCGAGCGCCTCGAGCGGCGGATGTCGATCGCGGGCGAGCACCCCGGCCGCCCGGCCGAGGCGCCCTCGTCGCCGGCCCCCCGGGAGGCGCCCTCCGCTCCGGCAGCTCCGGCCCCGGCGGCTCCCGTCGCGGCTGCTCCCGCCCCGGCGCCCGCC
>NZ_SPQL01000042.1 GCF_004570385.1 Blastococcus sp. CT_GayMR19
CCGGAGGACCGAACCCCGAACCATCAGCCACCGAATCGTCATCGGTCACAGTCACAGCGTGCTCCCAACTGAGGCACCAACCTCAGGCTCGGACCACGAGCTCTTACACAGACCATCTGACAGGGCCCGTCGGCGCGCCGCCAGGCCCGGCAGAACCGCTCGGTCTGCGACGCGGTCGCCGACAGCGCGAACTCCAGCAGGGCGGCCTCGCAGTCGGGGGCGGCGATGCGGGTCAGCGCCCGCACCTTGGCGTAGGAGAGCCGGCCGGTGCCGAACGCCGCCGCGATCTCCGGCAGGCCGCGCAGCGCCCGGGCCACCCGGACGTGTTCGCGGGTGGTGACCGGCGCCATGCCGCACTGCCAGGCCAGCCAGTGCGCGCAGGAGTTGATACCCACCCCGTGCCAGCCGCCCCGGTCGTCGAACTCGGCGACCAGCCGCAACCACGCCGCGGTCGCCGCCGCCAACCGCACCGCCCCCGCGGTGATCGCCCGCGCCAGCTCCGGCAGCGGCGAACCCG
>NZ_SPQL01000023.1 GCF_004570385.1 Blastococcus sp. CT_GayMR19
AGGCCGCCTGCGACGTCAAGGGCAACCTGCACCAGGGCAAGGTCGGCGTGCTGACCCTCGCCCCCACCGACGGCCTCGGCGTCCGCAACACCGAGAAACGCGAACGACACCTCGAGGCGATCAACCGCTTCCGGGGTCAGTGAACCGTCCTCCGTCCGGCAGGGCACCATCTCCCTGAGCCGACGACGTCCGACCCTGCCACGAGGTCGGACTCCCCGATGTCGAGGAGCCGAATGACCACCTCAGCCGACCCGAGGTCGACGTCCCCCGCAGCACTGCACTCCGTGGCGGACGGCCCCGTGGACGCGCCCGTGCTGGTGCTCGGTCCCTCGCTGGGCACCGATCTCGGCCTCTTCGACGCCCTGGTCCCGGAGCTGGCGCAGCACTACCGCGTGATCCGCTACGACCTGCGCGGGCACGGCGGGTCGCCCGTGGTCCCGGGGCCTTACGGCGTGGCCGACCTCGCCGGCGACGTCGTGGCGCTGCTCGACCAGCTCGGGATCGAACGGTTCGCGTACGCGGGCGTGTCCCTCGGCGGGGCGATCGGCCTGCAGCTCGCCGTCACGGTCCCCGAACGCGTGAGCCGGCTGATCGTCATCGCCTCGGCCGCGAGCTTCCCCGATCCGCCCTCGTGGAAGGCGCGGGCGGATCGGGTCCGAGCCGAGGGCACGGAGTTCCTCGTCCCGTCGCGGATCGGCGCGTGGGTCACCCCCGGGTTCGCCGAGTCCTCTCCTGAGGAGACCGAGCGGCTGCTGGAGATGCTGCGCGGTACACCGCGCGAGGGTTACGCGGCCTGCTGCGAGACGATCGAGACCTTCGACCTGAGCGACCGCCTGGCCGGGATCACCGCGCCCACCCTGGTGATCGCCGGTGCCGACGACCCGGCCACGCCGCCCGACACGGTGCGCACGATCGCCGACGGCATCCCGGGTGCCCGCTTCGTCGTCGTCCCGGAGTCGTCTCACCTGGTGAGCGCCGAACAACCGGAGGCGGTCAGCGCGGAGATCCGCCGCTTCCTGGCCTGACCGCCGCGGCCACCGGCGGCCGCTGGGTCACTCGAGCCGGTCAGATCCCCGCGCGGGCGAGGACCTCGCGGGCGGCGTCCGCGCTCACCCGCGCGGCGACGTCCACGCCCCGGGCGACCAGTTCCTCGGAGATCACCTCCACCGCCATGACGGCCGGGGTGACGCCGTGCGCGGCCAGCGCACGGACCAGGCCGACCGTGTCGCCGTACCCCTGCCCGGGTGGCAGCCGGTGGCCCAGCGACTCGGCGCGCGGCGGGTGCATCGGTACCTCCCGGACGTCGCACAGCTGCACCGACACGATCCGGTCGGCGGGAATCGGGTCGAGGCCGGCGGGCTCCTGCCCGGCGCGGGCCCAGTGCCAGTTGTCGATGATCAGGGCGGCGTTGCGCACCGGTGCCACGATCTCCCAGGCGGTGGCGAGGTCGGGGACGCCGCTGTACGGCATGAACTCCAGCGCGACCGTGAGATCCGGGCCCGCCCGCTCGCAGAGCGCCGCGAACGCGTCGGCCATGACGTCGAGCGGGAGCTCCTCCAGCAGCCCGGCGTTGAGGTGGCGCACGCCGAACGCGCGCGCCATGGCGAAGACGGTCTGCTCCTTCCTCTGCTGCGCCTCGTCGCGATCGGCCTCGGTGCCCCAGGCGGTGAGGTACTCCACCTCCAGGATGCGCACCCCGTGCTGCTCGGCGACGGCGAGCATCGCCGCGTCCTCGAGGTCCGCGTCCCAGTAGTTCTCCGCGCGCAGCCCGATGCCGTCGTACCCGGCAGAGGCGGCCGCGCGCACGCGGTCGGCGAACGAGACCTCCGTGCCGAGGGTGTAGGAGCTGCAGACCAGCGGTGCCGCTTCGACCATGTCGTCGTCCCGCGGCGTTCAGTCGCCGTCGTTCAACGGCACGGGGACGACGTCCTCGTACTCGGCGACGCCGGCGGCGTGCCGGCCCGCGATGTAGCCGAAGGTCATGGCCGGCCCGAGATTGATGCCACCCGACGGATAGTGCCCGCCCATCACGCTGGCCTGGTCGCTCCCCGCGACGTACAGACCGGGGACCGGCTCCCCCTCCCCCGTGAGCACCCGCGACTGCGCGTCGGCCTTCAGCCCGGCAAAGGTGCCGAAGCTGCCGGGCAGGACCTTGATCGCGTAGAAGGGACCCTTCTCGATCGGGGCCAGCGAGGGATTGGGCTCGTGGTCGGGGTCGCCGGAGCCTCGGTTGAACGCGCTCCGGCCGCGGCCGAACCGGGGGTCCTCCCCGACGGCGGCGTGCACGTTGAACGCGGCGACGGTGTCGGCCAGCCCGGCCGGGTCGATGCCGCACTTGCGCGCGAGGTCCTCCAGTGTCCGGCCCCGCGTGAGGTAACCGGAGCGGAGGTAGGGCCAGACCGGCACCGGGAACGGCTTGGACATGCCGAACGGGTAGCGGCGCTGGAACGTGTGGTCGCAGATCAGCCAGGCCGCGACCTCCTCGCCGTCCGGGGCGGAGGCGATCATCGCGCTGGTGAACTGGTAGTAGCCGTCGGCCTCGTTGACGAACCGCCTGCCGTCGGAGAGCACCGCGATGAGGCCGGGCTTGCCACGGTCGACGATGTGCGGGTACGTGCCGACGCGTCCGCTGCGGTACGGCACCAGCGACACCGGGCACCAGGCGGCCGGCGAGGCCAGCGAGGTGTCGAACAGCCCGCCGGCCGATTCGCCGAGGGTGATCCCGTCGCCGGTGGTCTCCGGTGGCGCGAGGGTCCAGTGCTCCCGTCCCGTCGGGGTCCGCGGGAACAGCTCGCGACGGCGGGCCACGTCGTTCGGGAAGCCACCCGCGGCGAGCAGGACCCCGCGCCGGGCCCGGACGGTGATCTCCCCCTCGGGCGCGCTCAGCACAGCGCCGGTGACGGACCCGTCCTGGATCAGCAAGCGGCTGGCGGGCGTGTTCACCAGGAGCCGGACGCCGAGGTCGTCGGCCGACCGGGCGAGCCGGGCGATCAGGGCCGTGCCGTTGACCAGCTGCATGCCCTGCCGGTGGGTGACGACGTCCAGCACGTGGAACGCCACCCGCCAGGCGGTGTGGCAGAAGCCTCTTCCCGAGGTCGTGGCGTGCAGAAAGGCCTGCAGATCGGGGCCGGCCATGATCCCCATCCCCAGGAACGACGTCTCGTACAGCTGGGTGCGCAGCTTCGGCCGGAGGCGCTTCGGTATCCGGCGCAGATTGATCGGCTTGGGTGCGACCGACCGCCCGCCGGTGCCGGCCCCGGGAAGGTCCCCCTGGATGTCGGCGATCCAGGTGCCGGACACGAACTGCAGGCGCGTTTGCTTCTCGAAGAAGCCCACCATGTGCCGCGCGTTCTCCAGCAGGGCCTCGACCCGCGGCTCGTCGTAGTGGTCCCCGAGCGCGTGCTCGAGGTAGGTGCGGGGTGCGTCGACGTCCTCGATGACCCCGTCGGCCTGGGAGAGCGGGTTCAGCGGCGCCCACATCCACCCGCCGGACCACGACGTCGCACCGCCGAGGACGGGCGCCTTCTCGGCCACCACGACCGACAGGCCGTGATAGGCCGCCGTCACCGCACCGGCGAGTCCCGCCGCACCCCCGCCGACAACCAGCAGGTCGCAGTCGAGGGAGCCTGCCCGCTCTGTCGCCGTCATCAGGGCCTCCTCCGCCTGCTACGAGTTGGCCACGGCCCGGGCGCCCGCGTCCACGCCGTTCCACTGCTCGGGACCGGCCGAAGGGGGCGTGGCCAGTTCCGCCAGACTTCCGGCGTGGCGATGATCGTGCTGGTCGGTTTCATGGGTGCAGGCAAGACGACGGTCGGGCACATCCTGGCCGAGCGCCTGGGCACGCCGTTCGTCGACAGCGACGTCCACATCGAGCGGCAACTGGGCCGCAGCATCGTCGACGTCTTCGCCGCGGAGGGTGAGCAGCACTTCCGCGAACTGGAGCACCGGGCGATCAACGAGCTCGTCCGCGGCCCGGACGCCGTGCTGGCGCTCGGCGGGGGCGCCCTCGGGGACCTGCGAACGCGGGCCATCCTGCGCAACACGACGGTCGTGTACCTGCGGGTCGGCTACGACGAGGCACTGGCGAGAGTGCGCCAGGACCGGTTCCGCCCGATGCTCCAGCGCGCCGACCTCGACCAGATCTACGCGCGGCGCCTCGCCGCCTATGCCGAGGTGGCCGCGGTCCAGGTGGACACGAACGGACGTCGGCCGGACGCCGTCGCCCTGGACGTCCTCAGGGAGCTGACCCGGCTGCCCAGCACTCCCCCCGGCACGTCCAACATCCTCGTGACGCCGGTGGGCGGCACCTACTACGCGCATGTCGGCAGGCAGCTGCTCGAGCTGACGGCCACCCTGCTGCCGCACTCGGCCGACATCGAGCAGGCGGTGCTCGTCGAGTCCGACCGGGACGGGAGCACCGCCGACCAGGTGGCCGCCAGCATCACCGCCCGCGGCATCTCGGTCACGCGCGTGCCGATCGCGGACACGGAGACGATGAAGACGTTCGCCACCGCGCAGCACGTCGCCGGTCGCCTGGCCGACGTGGCGCTGCACGCGAACGACCTGGTCGTCGCCGTGGGCGGTGAGCCGGTGTGCGACCTCGCCGGGTTCGTCGCCGCGACGTTCAACCGCGGAACCCCGCTGGCGCTGGTGCCGACGACCCTCGTCGCGCAGGCCGATTCGGCCATCGGCGGCAAGAACGCGGTCAACCTGCCGCAGGGGCGCAACCTCGTCGGGGCCATCCACCAACCCACGGTCGTGATCGCCGACGTCACCACCGCCTGCGAGAACCAGGCGCACGGCTTCCGTGCCGGCCTGGCCGAGATCGCCAAGCACGCCCTGATCAGCCGGAGCGATCTGCTCCCCGTCGTCGAGGACCTGGCGGACGACGCCTGCTCGGGGAACGTCGACGCCGTGCACCAGCTCGTGACCCGCAGCGTGGAGATCAAGGCCGACATCGTCAGCCGGGACGAGCGCGCGACCGGTGAGCGGATCGTGCTCAACTACGGCCACACGTTCGGGCACGCGATCGACCTGGTGTCGGGGCAGGTCGAGGACCAGGGCGAGTCCGTGGCGCTGGGCATGATGGCCGCCGCCCACCTCGCGCGCCGCCAGGGACGGATCGACGACGTCGTGGTCGACCGGCATCGGCGCCTGCTGTCGCGGCTGGGGCTGCCGACGACCGGCCGATTCGACCTCGAGGCGATGCAACGGGCGTGGCTGCGGGACAAGAAGTACCGCCACGGCGTGCGATTCGTCGTCCTCAATGCGCTCGGCGGGCCTGAAACGGGGATCACCGCCTCGGCCGACATGCTGGCAGGCGTTCTGGACGACCTGGCGACGGCGTAGGCCGGCAACCGGCCCCGCCCGAACCGATGAGCGGATCGACCGGCGATCAGCTCGCCGGTTCCCTGACGTAACTGCCGGGTGCCTCCTCCAGCACGGCGAACTCCGCGTTGCCCAGCTTCTTCCGGGCCGCCACCTGCGGCCCGGCGTGCGGGGTGAGCCATGCGGCCCAGGCCGGCCACCAGCTGCCGGGGACACGCTCGGCGGCCTCGAACCAGCGGTCCGGGTCCGCGTCGAGCGGGACGGGCCCCTCGGCGCCGTCCGTTCCCTCGGGATCCGGACGGGTCCAGTAGTTGCGCTTGTTCGCGGCAGGCGGGTTGATGACGCCGGCGATGTGGCCGCTGGCACCGAGGACGAACGTCGTGTCGCCCGACAGGATCTGGGTGCTGGCGTAGGCCGTCTGCCACGGCACGATGTGATCCTCCTTGGATGCATAGACGAAGGCCGGTACGTCGACGGCGGCCAGGTCGACCGGCTGGCCGAGCTGCACCGTCCCGCCCGGCTCGCGGAGCTTGTTCTCGAGGTAGGCGTTCCGGACGTACCAGCAGAACATCGGTCCGGGCAGGTTGGTCTCGTCGCCGTTCCAGAACAGCATGTCGAAGGCCGGTGGGGCCTGTCCCTGGAGATATCCCTTCACGACGTAGGGCCAGATGAGGTCGTTCGCCCGGAGCGAGGCGAACACCTGCCCCAGCTCGCTGCCCTTGAGGAGTCCGCCCCGGCCGATCGCCGCCTCCCGCGCCACGACCGCCGGCTCGGTGACGAGGACGCCGATCTCGCCGGTGTCTGTGAAGTCCAGCATCGTGGTCAGCAGCGTCATGCTGGCGGCGGGTTGCTCACCGCGCGCCGCCTGCACCGCCAGGGCGCTGGCCAGCAGGGTGCCGCCGACGCAGAAGCCGAGCGTGTTCACCTTGTCGGCCTTGGTGATCGACCGGGCGACGTCGATCGCCTTGAGCACGCCCTGCTCGAGGTAGTCGTCCCAGGTCAGCCGGTCCTGCGCGGGTCCTGCGTTGCGCCAGGAGACAAGAAGGACCGTGTGGCCCTGCGCCACGGCGTGCGCGACGAACGAGTTCGTCGGCCGAAGGTCGAGGATGTAGAACTTGTTGATGCAGGGCGGCACGATCACCAGCGGCCGCTTGTGCACCTTCGCGGTCGTCGGGGTGTACTGGATCAGCTGCATCAGGTCGTTCTGGTAGACCACGCCGCCCGGCGTCGTGCCCACGTCGCGGCCCACCTCGAAGGCCATCTCGTCGGTCATCGATACGCGGCCCTTGGCCAGGTCCTCGGTGAAGAGCTGCAGACCGTCGACCAGGCTGGCGCCGCCGGTCTCCATCGCGAGCTGCATCGCCTCGGGATTGGTCGCCAACGTGTTGGCCGGGCTCAGCGCATCGATGACCTGGCGCAGCGCGAACCCCCACTGCGCCTTGCTGTGCTCATCCAGAGGTGCGGCGTCCAGCGCCTTGTGCAGCAGGTCGCTCTGGGTGAGGTAGGTCCGGACCACAGCCTCGTACCGCGGGTCCTTGGTCCACTCGTCCCCGGCGAAGCGCTTGTCCTTGACGGGCTCGGCCGCGGCCCCGAGACCAGGGAGGGCGGCCGTCCATGGAGCCGTCATCTGCTGCACGGCCGTCAACTGCATCGCCGTGAAATCGGCTACGGCCTTCGTCCACGGCGCCGCGACAGCGGCCACCTGCTTGCCTGTGTCGGCGATGTTGACGGCGGGCCACAGCGCGGCCGGCTCGGTCTGCATGAGGTCGCGGAGCCACTTGGCCGGGTCGGGCGACGGTGAGGACATGACTCTCCCAGGAGGGATCGCGGTCGGACCACCGGTCGCGCTCGCGGAGCGCGCCGGCCTGCACGCCACCCATGGTGCGCTGAGCTGCCGTTCTCCGGGTACCGAGAGCCCCTGATTCCCGCTCACCGGACTTCCGACCGGCTCAGGTCGGGCTGGAGGCTCCGAGAGCTGCGGGACGTGCACGGATCGCCCTGGCTGCCCGGACGGTAGGTGCACATGCACCCGTCGGGGCCGGCTGCCGAGGCTCCGTCATGGGCGGGGATCGCGCCCGGGAGCCGCAGCAGCCGACGTGGCGGTGTTCTTCCCGCGCACGGGGGCGCGGCGCGTCCGGGCGGCGCCGGCCAGGTCGTCGAGCATCGCAGCGGTCATGTCCAGATCCACGCAGGCGTCGGTGACGCTCTGGCCGTACACGAGGGCGCCGGGGTGCTGGTGGTCCAGGTCCTGCCGGCCGGCGACGAGATTGCTCTCCAGCATCACGCCGCGGATCGCCGTCTCGCCGCCGGCGATCTGGCCCGACAGGTCGTGCACGACGTCGAGCTGGCGGAGGTGGTTCTTCTGGCTGTTGCCGTGCGAGGCGTCGACCACGACGACCGACGGCAGACCGCGCTCGCTCAGCTTCGCCTTCGTGTCGGCGATGTGGGTGGCCGAGTAGTTCGGGCCGTTCTTGTCGCCCCGCAGGATCACGTGGGCCGTCTCGTTGCCGGTCGTGGACAGCTGGGCCGTCATCCCGTGGCGGTCGACGCCGAGGAACTCGTGCGGCGCCCGCGCCGCGACGACGGCCTGGATGGCCGCCTCGATGCTGCCTTCCGGTGAGTTCTTGAAGCCGACGACGGCCGAGAACCCGGACACCCGCTCACGAGCGGTCTGGTCGGTGACGTTGCGCGCGCCGACGCCGTTGTAGGTCACCAGCCCGTCGACGTACTGCGGGCTCAGGGCGTTCAGCGGCTCGGCCGCGACCGGAACGCCCATCGCGGTGATCCGACCCATGATCATCCGAGTCGCGATCAGGCCGACGCTGATGTTGTTCGAGCCGTCGAGGTACGGGTCGTAGGCGAAGCCCTTCCAGTCGACCTCGGTCCTCGGCTTCTCGGTGTACGTCCGCATGACGATCTCGAGGTCCCCGCCGTGCCGTTCCCGCATCTCCCGGAGGAAACCGGCGTACTCGAGCGTCGCCGCCGGATCGTGGATCGAGCAGGGTCCGGCGATGACGGCCAGCCGCCCGTCGGCACCGCGCACGATGTCGGTCACGGCCCGACGCCCGGCCCGCGTGGTCGCGGCAGACGCCGCTGAGAGCGGCAGGACCGTCGCGACGGCCTCCGGCGTGACGACGACGTCCAGACCGACGATCCGCGTGTTCGTCAGGTCGGAGAGGTCGACCGGTTCGGGGTCCAGGGAGCCCAGCTGCCGGCGGACCTCGGGCAGCAGATTCGACTGCATGGCATCGATCTGCTCGTTCACCCGGCGCTGGACGTCCAGCAGGTGGTCGGCGATGCGCTGCGCCCGGTCCAGGACGCCGTCGGCTGACAGGTCCTCGTGCTGTGCCGTCACTGGTACTCCTCACGAGACCGGCAAGACGGGCCGGCGTGTTGTGTGCGCGGTGACGAGGTTAGGCGGGACCCGTCACCCGCGAAGAGCTCAGGGGCCGTCCCGGGTGGTCATGCCGCCGCGGTGGCGGCAACACCCTCGAGGCTGTGGACCCATGGCTCGGTCACTCCGGTCGGGACGGAGGAACCCGAGTACATCGGCTGCGACCTGGATGCAGCACTCGTCGAGGCATAGCTGGGCGCGACGAGGTCCGAGCGCTCGCTCTGATCCGCGGACACGACACCACGACCACCGCCGACCCGCCGGCGACGACGCGGCCGCCTTGGCACCCGTCGGCTGGCCGGCGTCAACCCCAGAACTCGGTGAGCTGTTCCGCAAGCGCCCAGCCTCGGTCGTAACCGGCTCGAGCGGCGGGCGGACGCAGCGACAGATCCATCGCACTGGCGCCGAACAGATGCTCGGAGTCGCTGTCCGGGGAGATCGTTTCGACCCTGCTGCCGCCTGCGCGTAGTTCGTCGACCTGCGCTGCCAGATTCGTGCCCCACTCCCGGGGATGCTGCGATCTGCCGCCGAATGGTGACAGCACCAGCACCCGCCCGTATCCGGCCGCCAGGTCGGCGTTCTCGATGGATCGGTAGCCCCCGTCGATGTACCAACGATCGCCGATGCCGTAGGCAGGGCCGCCGGCGGTGCTGGCGGCAACGGCGTCCACCAGGTCGACTCCGCTGTGGCGGTCGAACACGACCGGTTCGCCGGTCCGGGCATCGACCGCCGTGATGTGCACTGCACGTTCCGGCCAGCGTTGACCGGGGAGTCGTGCGGCGACGGTGGCGCGCCACCGCGCGGTCCCGGAGCCGTCCGACGCCGCATCCAGGTCCAGCGCCACCGCGCCCATCCTGCGGCGCATGTCGGCCGCATCCTCGGCGGCGATGATCCGGCCCATTCGCTCCAGGTGGTCGGCCACCGGAAACGTGGGAACGCGTCCACCGTCGGGTGTGACCGGACCAGTTCGTTGCTGGGGCGCAGCGGCCAGGATGGCGGCAAGCAGTTCGGTCGGCGTCGCGCTGGTGATCTGAGCCGCCGCCGTCGATCCGGCCGACGTCCCGATGGTCAGATCGGCATCGGTCACGTCCAATCCGGCCTCGAGCAGGCCGGCGATGACGCCGATCAACCACGCGTTGCCTGTCGATCCGCCACCGCCGAGGACCAACGCTCGTTCGCCCCCGGCGGGCGCCCGCCTCGTGGCCTCGAGCTGCGGCTGCGGTCGGTCGGACCACGGCCGGTCGGGGGCCGTCGTCGAGGTGACGTGCAGAGGTGAAGAAGGGGCTGTGTTCATGGGAGTCGCCTCTCGCGAATTGCTCGGCGGGGCGCTCCCGGTGGCGACTACCTCAGTCGCGCGATCGTGCTGTACAGGGGGCACCCACTGCGGACATTGCGTTCATGGGTCTCACCTCCTGCCGATGGATCACGATCGCCGGGACGGTCGCACACCGGCGACGCGTCGGGCAACCCACATCGTGCCGATGCCGCAGTGGGGCCGTGCGTGACAGGCTGCCGAAAGCCCCGCAACGGGCGACCGACCAGCCCCGAGTCAGGGAAGGCTCGAGGTGGTCAATCCCCCTCGGAAGAGGTCAGGGGCCGTTCCGGATCCCCGGAAACGACCCCTGATGCCTGCTCTGTCGGGCTGACAGGATTTGAACCTGCGACCCCTTGACCCCCAGTCAAGTGCGCTACCAAGCTGCGCTACAGCCCGCGTGCCGTCGCGCCTGCCAGAAACCCGGACCGCGCGACGACCGCCTGAGCAGGTTACCGCACCTACACCTGCGTCCCGACCGCCGGTTCAGCCCTTCGGCTTGTCGTTGCCCCGACCCTCGCGGACCTTGATCGAGACCTCGATCGGCGTGCCCTCGAAGCCCCACTTCTCCCGGAGCTTCCGCTCCAGGAACCGCCGGTAGCCGGCCTCGAGGAACCCGGTGGAGAACACCACGAACCGCGGGGGCCGGATGTCGGCCTGGGTGACGTACTTGATCTTCGGGGCGCGACCACCGCGGGCCGGTGGGGGCGTCTCCTGCACCAGGGCCCGCACGTACGTGTTCAGCTCCGACGTCGGCACCCGGGACTCCCAGGAGGCCAGGGCCGCGCGCAGGTGGTCGGCCAGCTTGTTGACCCCGCGACCGGTCACCGCCGAGATGTTGACCCGCGTCGCCCACTTGACGCGCGCCAGCTCCCGTTCGATCTCCTTCTCGAGCTGGAAGTGCCGGTCCTCGTCGAGGGTGTCCCACTTGTTGAACGCGATCACCAGGGCCCGGCCGGACTCCACCACCTGCGTGATCACCCGCTGGTCCTGCTCGCTGATGACCTCGTCGGCGGCGAGCAGCACGACGGCGACCTCCGCGGCCTGGATGGCCGCCTCGGTGCGCAGGCTGGCGTAGTACTCGGTGCCGCTGGCGGTGTTCACCTTGCGGCGCAGGCCGGCGGTGTCGACGAACCGCCACTCCTCACCACCCAGCGTCACGATCGAGTCCACCGGGTCGACCGTCGTCCCGGCGACGGAGTCGACGACGGAGCGCTCGTCCTCGGCCAGCCGGTTGAGCAGGCTGGACTTGCCCACGTTGGGCCGCCCCACCAGTGCCACCCGGCGCGGGCCGCCCTCCTCGAGCTGCTCGCGCGGAGCGTCGGGCATCGCGTCGAGGATGAGGTCGAGCAGGTCGCCGCTGGACCGGCCGTGCAGCGCGCTGACCGCCTGCGGCTCCCCCAGCCCGAGCGACCACAGCTCGGCCGCTCCGGCCTCGCTGCGCTCGTCGTCCACCTTGTTGGCCACGAGGATGACCGGCCGGTCGCTGCGGCGCAGGATGCGCGCGGCCGCCAGGTCGGTGTCGGTGGCCCCCACGGAGCTGTCGACGACGAGCACGATGACGTCCGCGGTGTCCATCGCGTACTTGGCCTGGCGCGTGATCGACGCCCCCATGCCGGTGGCCTTCGGGTCCCAGCCGCCGGTGTCGACGACGGTGAACCGCTTGCCGTTCCACAGCGCGTCGTAGGAGATGCGGTCCCGGGTCACGCCCGGGATGTCCTGGACGACGGCGGCGCGCCGTCCGAGGAATCGGTTGACCAGGGTGGACTTGCCCACGTTCGGGCGGCCGACGATCGCGACGACGGGCAGCGGCCCGCTCGGCTCGCTCATGTCCGCTCCCCCACGGCGACCGCGGAGGCGGCCAGCGAGACGACGCGGTCGATCACCGCGGCCCGGTCGAGGTCGGTGCTGTCCACGATCACGGCGTCGCGCGCCGGCCGCAGCGGGCTGTCCTCCCGCTCGCTGTCGTACTCGTCGCGGCGGCGGAGGTCCTCGGCCAGCTCCGCGACCTCGGCGGGGTCGGTGATCCCGAGCTGCCCGGCGCGGCGCTGGGCACGGACCTTCGGGTCGGCCGTCAGGTAGACCTTCAGCGTCGCCTCCGGCAGCACCACGGTGCCGATGTCGCGCCCCTCGACGACGACGGCCTCGGCCGCCTCGACCAGGGCGCGCTGCTGCTCGACCAGCTGGCGGCGCACCGCCGGAACGGCAGACACCGGCGACACCGTCCGGGTCACCTCGGCGCCGCGGATGCGGTCGGCCACATCCACGCCGTCCACCCGCACCACCTCGGCACCGGCCGACGTCCCGACCTCGATCCGCGCCCCCGCGACGACAACGGCCACGGCCTCGGCGTCCTCCGGGTCCACGCCGGCGTCCAGGACGGCGACGGTCGCGGCGCGGTACATCGCGCCGGTGTCGAGGTACGCGGCGCCGAGCCGGGCCGCGACGGCCCGCGCGACGCTGGACTTGCCGGTGCCCGACGGACCGTCGAGGGTGATCTGACCCTGGAAGAAGCGCACGGGCCCGCTCACTGCGTCATCTCGCTGCTCCGCAGCACATTCGCTCCGCTCCTCGCTCGCCGGCGCTCGCTGCGAGGCTCACTCACTGGGCGATGTCCTTGCGCAGCGCCACGGCACCGCGCAGGTACACGTGCTGGACGTCCGCCCGGCTTCTCGCCGTCTCCACGTGCGCCATCAGCCGGAGCACCCGGGGCAGCGCGTGCGGCACGCCGATCTCGGTGGCGCACATCAGCGGCACGTCGCCCATGCCCAGCTCCCGGGCGGCCAGGGCCGGGAACTCCGACACGAGGTCGGGGGTGGCGGTGAACAGGATGCTGATCACGTCGTCGTGCGCGAGCTCGTTGCGTTCCAGCACCGCGCTCACGAGCTCACGGGTGGCCTCGAGCACCTGCTCCCGGTCGTCGGCGTCGACCTGCGTCGCGCCCCGGATGGCTCGGACGGCCATGCACTTCTCCTCGATCGTGGTGGGCACCCGGATCGCCGGGCCCGGGGTGAAGTCTAGGTTCGTGGCGCCACCGGCCTTCCGGTGGAGGCGCAGCGGGCCCGCTGCGAGGCTGCCGGCATGCGGGCCGGGCGCGATGCGGTGGTGAACTGGTACCTGCGCTACAACGCCGTCTGCAACCGGCACGCCTTCGACGAGCTGGCTCCGTTCCTGCGGGACGTCGTCCTCGTGAACGGCGCCACGCGGACCGCCCAGGGGTACGTCGACGACCTGTTCGAGGTGCACCGCGCCTTCCCCGACTACCGCTGGGAGATCCAGCGCGTCCTCGTCGACGAACCGTGGGTGGCCGTGCACCTCGCCGACCGCGGCACCCACCGCGGCCCCTGGCGCGGCGCGCCGCCCACCGGCCGCGCCGTCACCACCGACGAGTTCGCCATGTACCGGCTCGAGGAGGGCCGGATCGCCGAGGTGTGGGTGACCGCCGACAACGCCCGCCTGCCGCGCGGCTGAGCCCGAGATTGTGCGCGGATGTACAGGTATTCGGCCTGGAACCGCGCACACCGGAACGTTCCCGCGGGAACGTCAGAGGCCGACCAGCTCCTGCAGCGTGCCCAGCTCTTCCTTGGAGAGCCTCCGGATGGAGCCCGAGCGCATCCGCTGCAACTCGATGGGCCCGATCGCCGTCCGAGTCAGGCGGGAGACGGGCAGCCCGACCTCGGCGAGCAGCCGGCGCACGATGTGCTTGCGCCCCTCGTGCAGGACCACCTCGACCACGGACTGGCCGGCGTGGGTGTCCACCACCCGGAACGAGTCGACCTTGACCGGGCCGTCCTCGAGCTGGACGCCCGCCCGGAGCCGGCGGTGCAGGTCGCGGGGCACGGAGCCCGACACCTGGGCGAGGTAGGTCTTGCGCACCTCGTAGGACGGGTGCGCCAGCCGGTGTGCCAGCTCGCCGTCGGTCGTGAGCAGCAGCAGACCCTCGGTGTCCTGGTCGAGCCGGCCGACGTGCACGAGGCCCTTGGCCAGGTCGCCGACCATGTCGCCCACGGTCGGCCGGTTGCGGTCGTCGCTCATCGCGGTGATGACGCCGGTCGGCTTGTTCATCGCATAGGTGACCCGGTCCTCGCGGATCTCGATGCGGACGCCGTCGACGGCGATCTTGTCCGTGGCCGGATCGACCCGCATGCCCTGGACGGCGACCTGGCGGCCGTTCACGCTGATCCGCCCGGCCTCGATCATGTCCTCGCACACCCGCCGGGATCCCACGCCGGCACGGGCGAGGACCTTCTGCAGCCGCTCCCCCTCGCGCTCGTCGTCGGAGTCCGCCGGCTCGCGGTCGCCGGGGTGCGCGGGGGCGAGTTCCATGTCCTCGGACCAGCCGTCGCCGGCCGGGGAATGGGTGTCGTCGTCGGGGGTCAGGTCGTCCGGTACAGCGTTCATCGCCGCCCAGTCTCCCACCGCGGCGCACCGTGACCGAACCGCCGTCGATCCGGGCAAGAAGCAGGGCCCCTGTGGACGACGGCGCAGGCACCCGCCCCGCGCGGGAGATGATCTCCGGATGCCGCCGATCGACATGCCGATGCCCGGCCCCTGGCTCATGGGGATCGTGGCGATCGGGGCCGGGGTGGTGCTGTGGTGGCTGACCCCCGCCCTGGCGCGTCGGGACGAGGAGGTCGGTCGCTCGGTGCTGCGGGAGCGCTTCCCGGTCATCGGCTACCTCGGGGCCGCGGTCATGCTCGGCCTCGGTGTGGTCATCCTGGTGGTCGCGGCAGCCCGCTCCCTCTGACGCCCCCGCGGAGTGGGCCTTTCCGCGCCGAAAGTCGCTGCGCCTCGGGAGACTTTCCGCGCCGGCAGTCCGGAGACGTCAGGAGTCGGGGTGCTCGTCGAGCATCGTGGCGGTCTCGGGCAGGAACGGCGCCAGGTCGGGCAGGTCGGCGAGGCCGGTCAGCCCCAGCCGTTCCAGGAACAGCGGAGTGGTCGCGTAGAGGCCGCCGCCGCTGTCGGGATCGGTGCCCACCTCGTGCACCAGCCCGCGGGTGATGAGCGTGCGCATCACGCCGTCCACCCCGACGCCGCGGATCCCCGAGATCCGGGCGCGCGTGACCGGCTGGCGGTAGGCGATGACGGCGAGGGTCTCCAGCGCCGCCTGGGTGAGCCGGCTGCGCTGACCGTCGATCAGGTAGCGCTCGACGACGACGGCGTGCTCCTCCCGCGTGTAGAGCCGCCACCCCTCCCCCACCCGCCGCAGGGTGAGACCCGACCGGCGCCGGTCGTAGTCGGCGGCGAGCTCGGCGAGGCCCTCCTGGACCTGCTCGGGCGGACAGCGCAGCGCGGCGGCGAGCGTCTCCTCGTCGACCGGGTCGTCCATGACGAACAGCAGCGCCTCGAGGCCGCCCTGCAGCTCGACGGGGTCGAGCAGTTGCAGCGGCTCCTCGGCGGGCTCCTCCGGCTCGGGCGCCGGCTCCCCCGCCGGCACGTCGGCCGGCGTCGGGTCCTGGGGCGGCTCGACGGGTGGCTCGGCGACGGGCGGCGCCGGCGCGGGCTCCTCGACCGGCCGCTCCGCCACGCGGGCGGCCAGTTCCGCCGCGACGGCGTCCCAGGTCGTGGGGTCCGCCTCGCCGCGCCCCTCGGCCTCCTGGCGGGTCGCGGCCAGCTCTGCGGCCAGCGCGTCCCAGGAGATGGGCGTGCGGTCGTCCTCCGGGCCCGGCTCGTGGGCGGTCACCGATCCTCCTCGTCGTCCTGCTCGGGATCGTCCTCGGCTGCCGGCTCGTCCGGCACGGAACCGACATAGTCGTCCACGTCGGCATCGGCGGCGTCGTCCGCCGTCGTCGGGCCGGTCCACCGCACGTGCAGCTCCCCGAGCGGCGTGAGCTGCTCGAACACCACCCGCTGCTGCCGGTAGAGCTCCAGCAGCGCGAGGAACCGCGCGACCACCTCGTTGGTGTGGCCGCAGTCGGACGTGAGCGCCCGGAACGACGCCGTCCCCGACCGCACCAGGTGGTTCCGGACGACGAACAGCTGCTCGGCGACGCTGACGGCCGGCGCGTGCAGGTGGGAGACGCTGACCACCTCGGGCGCCTTCGGCGTCAGCGCCCGCGCGGCGAGGGCGGCGAACTGCTCGGGCGTGATGTCGAGCAGCACCTCGGGCACCAGCTCCGCGAACCGCGGCTCCAGACCGGCCGACCGGGGGTGCCGCTGGGCCGCCTCCGCCTCCCGCAGCCGCAGGAACGCCGCGGCCTGCTTGTAGGCCTTGTACTGCAGCAGCCGGGCGAAGAGCAGGTCCCGGGCCTCCAGCAGCTCGAGGTCCTCCTCGTCGTCCACGTCCGCGGCGGGCAGGAGGCGGGCGGCCTTCAGGTCGAGCAGCGTGGACGCGATGACGAGGAACTCGCTGGCCTGGTCCAGGTCCAGCTCGTTGCCCAGCGCACGCAGGTGGGCGATGAACTCGTCGGTCACCTTCGACAGGGCGATCTCGGTGACGTCGAGCTTGTGCTTGCCGATCAGCTGCAGGAGCAGGTCGAACGGGCCCTCGAAGTTGGTGAGGTGCACCGTGAAACGCGACTCCACGTGCGTCTCGGTCACGACCGCAGCCTAGAGAGCGTCCGGTCCCGGGGCGCCGACGAGCGGGGGCCCGGAGGGCTCCCCGAGAAGGCACCGATTCGGCTCAACGCAGCCGGGACGGCACATGGGCGCGCGGTGTTGTCCGGAGGACGACGGTGAGCATCGTGTCCTGAGGACGACGGTGAGCTCAGTGCCCCTTGAGCCGGCGGACCAGCACCGAGTCCTCGCCGCGCTCGTCGAGGTCGGCGAGGATCACGGCGATCGCCTCGCGGACGATCCGGCCCCGGTCGGCGGCCACGGCGTGCTGCCCGCGCAGGGTGAGCCGCGCGCTCTCCAGAGCCATGAGCTCGTCCGCGGAGATGTAGACCGTGATCTTCTCGTCGTGCTTGGTCCGGTCCGTCCGTCGCATCGGCCGGCCACGCGTCGGGATGCTGGGCTGCAGGGTGGGCGCCGGCGCCGCGGACCGGTATGCCGCCAGGTCGTCGGCCCCGCCCTGGCTCGCAGCGCCGCCCGGCACCAGCGTCAGCGGCATGGACGGCGTCTCGTCGGCCTGCCGGGTGCTGCTGCGCAGGGCCGGCGAGCTGGCCGTCGCGCTGAGGCTGGGCAGCTCGGTGACCTCGGCCTCCGAGGATGCTGCGTCGGTGCGACGGAAGAGCTCGGACGCACCGGGAAGGACCGGCCTTCTCGTCATGCCGACACCTCCTCGCCGGCGCTCGTCGGCTGCATGACCCGAGTCGCTGTGCCCAATGGTGATCTCGCGAGCTCGATCACAGGGCCAGCACCTCCTTGGCGAGGTCGCGGTACGCCGAGGCGCCCGAGGAGGTGGGGGCCCACGTGGTGATCGGCTGCCCGGCGACCGTGGTCTCCGGGAAGCGCACCGTGCGCTGGATGACGGTCTGGAACACCACGTCGTCGAAGGCCTCGACGACCCGGCTGAACACCTCGCGGCAGTGCACCGTCCGCGTGTCGTACATGGTCGCGAGGATCCCGGAGATCTCCAGCGACGGGTTCAGCCGCTCCTTGACCTTGTCGATCGTGTCGACCAGCAGCGCGACCCCGCGGAGCGAGAAGAACTCGCACTCCAGCGGGATGATCACGCCCTGCGCCGCGGTGAGCGCGTTGACCGTCAGCAGGCCCAGGGAGGGCTGGCAGTCGATGAGGATGTAGTCGTACTCGTCGCGCACGTCGGCGAGCACCCGCAGCAGGGTCTGCTCGCGAGCCACCTCGCTGACCAGCTGCACCTCGGCGGCCGACAGGTCGATGTTGCTCGGCACGAGGTCCAGGCCCGGGATGTCGGTGTGCACCCGCACGTCGCGCAGGGTGGTCTTCCGCTCCATCAGGGCGTTGTAGATCGTCCGGTCCATGTTCTGGGCGGGGATGCCCAGTCCCACCGACAGCGCACCCTGGGGGTCGAGGTCGATGAGGAGCACGCGCCGCCCGTACTCGGTCAGCGCGGCGCCCAGGTTGATCGTGGACGTCGTCTTGCCGACGCCGCCCTTCTGGTTGCACATCGCGATGACGCGTGCGGGCCCGTGCTCCGTGAGGGGCTTGGGATCGGGCAGGGGGCGCTGCCGTGCACGCGCGGGGTCCTGCCGCGAGGCGGCCCCCATCTCCGGGCCGCTGGCGTGCGGGCGCGCGACGGCCGAAGCCGCGTCCGCTCGGGTAGCCATGAGTCTGTTGCCTCCACCTCGTGCCCGATCCGGGGTTTCCGGTAGCGGTCAGAGGTCCTGCCCGCTCGGGTGACGACGACGTTAGGGAGAACCACAGGAGTTCCCACGGAGGCACGCCGCGCGACATGTCGACATGGCGACGTGTGACAACGGGTGGGATCGCACAAGTCGAAAGGGACAGCAATCAGTGCCAAGCGAACCCGGCGCTGGGTGTCAGACGAGTGCCCTCGGGTGGCTGGTGGCGTAGACCTCGCGGAGCCGGTCGACGGTGACCAGCGTGTAGATCTGCGTGGTGGTGACCGAGGCGTGACCGAGCAGTTCCTGGACGACGCGCACGTCCGCGCCGCCGTCGAGGAGGTGGGTGGCGAAGGAGTGCCGGAGGGTGTGCGGCGACAGCTCCGCCGCGAGCCCGGCGCGCTCCGCGGCCGCCCGGAGGATCGACCAGGCGCTCTGCCGCGACAGCGGTCCACCGCGGGCGTTGAGGAACAGTCGTCCCCCGCGGACGCCGCCGCGACCCTTGGCGGCCAGGGCGGGCCGGGCCCCGACCAGGTAGTCCTCGACCGCGCGCAGCGCGTAGCTCCCGACCGGGACCACGCGTTCCTTGCCGCCCTTGCCGGCCAGGCGCACCACCGCCTGGCCGCGGTCGACGTCGTCCACCGCCAGCCCCACGGCCTCGGAGATGCGCGCACCGGTGCCGTAGAGGAGCTCGAGCAGCGCCCGGTCCCGCAGTCCCCGCGGCCCCTCCACCGTGCCGGCCGCCTCGATCAGCGCGACCACCGACTCCACCGGCACCGCCTTGGGCAGCCGGCGCGCGGGGGTGGGCGGGCGCACCTCCGCGGCGACGTCGCCGGCGACCAGACCGTCGAGCAGGGCGAACCTGTGCAGCCCGCGCACGGCGACGACGGCCCGCGCGGCCGAGGTCGCCGACAGCGGCGGATGGTCGTCGTCGCCCGAGCGCAGGGCGGCGAGGAAGCCGGCCACGTCGGACTCCGCGATCTCGCCCAGCGTGCGCACGCCCGCCGCGGCCAGGTAGCCGAGGTAGCGGCGCAGGTCGCGGCGATAGGACCCGATCGTGTTCTCCGCCAGACCGCGTTCGACGGTCAGGTGGTCCAGGTAGCCGGTGACGACGCGTTCGAGGTCGCGCGTCGCGCCGGTGGAGGCGGTGAGGGAGGCGGTCAGAGAAGCACCTCCTCCAGTGCGACGGCGGCCATGCCGTGCGCCTCGGCCACCTCCGGGAGGACGACCTGCCCGCCGACGACGTTCACGCCGTGGGCGAGCGCACGGTTCCCGGCCACCGCCGCCGCCGTCCCCTCGTTGGCCAGGGCCATGACGTAGGGCAGGGTGACGTTGGTCAGGGCGTGGGTGGAGGTGTTCGGCACGGCGCCGGGCATGTTCGCCACGCAGTAGAAGACGGACTCGTGCACCCGGTAGGTCGGGTCGTCGTGCGTGGTCGGCCGGGTGTCCTCGAAACAGCCGCCCTGGTCGACGGCGATGTCCACGAGCACCGAGCCGGGCCGCATCCGCGAGACGAGCTCGTTGCTCACCAGCGTCG
The DNA here is from genome assembly GCF_004570385.1 of Blastococcus sp. CT_GayMR19. Taxonomy (GTDB): domain Bacteria; phylum Actinomycetota; class Actinomycetes; order Mycobacteriales; family Geodermatophilaceae; genus Blastococcus_B. The sequence continues at coordinate 19,776 of NZ_SPQL01000023.1, forward strand.
GCGCCTTGGCGCCGGGCACCAGCACCGCGCCGATGACCAGATCTGCGTCGAGGACCGCCCGCTCGACCTCGTAGGCGTTGGAGGCGACGGTCTGCAGGTGGCCCTGGTAGATGCGGTCGGCCGCCCGCAGCTTGTCGATGTCGCGGTCCAGCACGACGACCTCTGCCTGCATGCCGAGGGCGATCGCGGCCGCGTTCATGCCGGAGACACCGGCCCCGATCACCACGACCTTGGCGGCATAGACCCCCGACACGCCGCCCAGCAGCACGCCCCGGCCGCCGTGCGCGCGCTCCAGGCTGTGCGCGCCCACCTGCGGGGCCATCCGGCCGGCGACCTCCGACATCGGCGCGAGCAGCGGCAGCGCGCCGTCGGCGGTCTGGACGGTCTCGTAGGCGATCGCGGTGGTGCCCGAGGCGATCAGCGCGTCCGTGCACTGCTTGGACGCGGCCAGGTGCAGGTAGGTGAACAGGGTCTGGCCGGCGCGCAGGCGGGAGTACTCCTCCTCGACCGGCTCCTTGACCTTCAGCAGCAGGTCGGCGTCGGCCCACACGTCGTCGGCGGCGGCCACGATCCGTGCCCCGGCGGCCACGTAGTCGGCGTCCGGGATCGAGGACCCCTCGCCGGCGGCGTGCTCGACGAGCACCGAGTGCCCCGCGCGGACCAGCTCGGTCACCCCGGCCGGGGTCAGCGCGACCCGGTACTCGCGGTTCTTGACCTCTCGGGGGACCCCGACCCGCATGGTGTGAACTCCTTCGTCTGGCGGATCGCTTCCCGAGGGTGACGGGAGCCGTTCCCGCGATGCGGACCCGCCCGGTCGGGGCGCGCCTCGGCCGGAGTCTAGGCACGGCCCGGCACCGCAACCGGCTCCGCGGGTTCCGTGCCCCCCGAGTTGGGGTGGACGAGGATGCGGCGATGCCCCTCTACGCCCAGCACCCCGTCCTCCGCGCCCGGCAGGTCGCCGCCGACCTGGGGATGCTGGCCTGGACCGTGCTCTGGGTGCTGGTGGCGCGCGTCGTGCACGGGGCCGTCCTGGTCCTGGCCGCACCAGGGCGCGCCGTCGAGGACCTGGGCGCCTCCGTGGCCGGGAACATGAACTCCGCCGCCGAGGCCGCCGGGGACGTGCCGCTCGTCGGTGACGACCTGTCGGCTCCCTTCGAGGCGCTCTCCGAGGCGAGCGGCTCGGTCGTCGGCGCCGGCCAGGCCGCGCAGGACGCCGTCGTCACGCTGGCGCTCGTGCTCGCGCTCGTCCTCGTCGTCCTGCCGGTGGGCTGGCTCGTCCTGCGGTGGCTGCCCTGGCGGCTGAGCTACGCGCGAGAGGCCGGCGCCGCGCGGCGCCTGCTCACCGGCACCCCGGAGCTGGAGATCCTGGCCGCGCGGGCGATGGCCACCGCTCCCCTCCCCCGGCTGGCGGCCCTGCCCGCCGGCACGGGCGCCGCCTGGCGGGGCGGCGATGCGGCCGCCATGCGCGCGCTGGCCGGACTGGAGCTGGACCGGCTGGGCCTGCGCCTGCCCGCGACCGGCGGGCCGGGGTCCGGCGCGACGAGCAGCTGAGCCGAGCAATCAGTCCGTGCCGACGGGCCGCAGCCGCGGGTTCGCCGACCGCACCTGCGCGGCGGCCAGGAGGCCGATGACCGCGCTGGCGTTGCGGATGTCGCCGTCGAAGACCCGCTGGACGGCGTCGTCGAGCGGCACCCGTTCCACCGTCATGTCCAGTTCCTCGTGCTCGACGACGAACCCCTCGGGCCGGTCGGCGTCGGAGAGCTGCTCGGCGAGGTAGATCAGCACCTGCTCGTCGCAGAAGCCGGGCGAGCTGTAGGACGTCGTGAGCAGCGACCACCGCGCGGCCGACAGCTGCGCCTCCTCGGCCAGCTCCCGCTTCGCCGTCTCCAGCGGCGGCTCGCCGTCGGCGTCGCGGAGGCCGGCGGGCAGCTCCCACAGCGGCAGGCCGAAGGGATGGCGGTACTGCCGGACGAGCACCACGCGGTCCTCGTCGTCGACGGCGACCACGGCGACCGCGCCGGGGTGCCGCACGATCTCCCGGACGCTGTCCCCGCCACCGGGCATCGCCACGGTGGCGAGCTCCAGCGAGATCACGCGACCCTCGTAGACCGTCTCGGTCGCGAGCAGCCGGTACTCGTGCGGCTCGGGATCGGCGCCACTCATCGCCCGGCCCAGGAGTCGCCCGTCGCGGCCGGCATCAGGCGTCGACCCTCTCCGCGTCCTCGAGCGGCAGGCGGGCGGCCTCCTGGTAGCCCACGGCCGCCTGGACGAACGCGGCGAACAGCGGGTGCGGACGGGTCGGGCGGCTCTTGAGCTCCGGGTGGGCCTGCGTCCCGACGAAGAACGGGTGCACCTCGGCCGGCAGCTCCACGAACTCGACCAGGAGGCCGTCGGGTGAGGTGCCGGCGAAGACCATGCCCGCCTCGCTCAGGCGGTCGCGGTAGGCGTTGGCCACCTCGTAGCGGTGCCGGTGGCGCTCGGTGATCTCGGTCGAGCCGTAGGCGGCCGCCGTCACCGAGCCGTGCTGCAGCGTCGCCGGGTAGCTGCCCAGCCGCATGGTGCCGCCGAGGTCCCGCTCCCCGGCGATCACGTCGAGCTGGCTGGCCATCGTGGCGATGACGGCGTCCGGCGTCTCGGGATCGAACTCGGAGGAGTTGGCCTTCTCGATCCCGGCCACGTCGCGGGCGTACTCGATGACCATGCACTGCAGGCCCAGGCACAGGCCGAGCGTCGGGATGCCGTTGGTGCGCGTGTACCGGAGCGCGCCGAGCTTGCCCTCGATGCCACGGACGCCGAAGCCGCCCGGCACGCAGACGCCGTCCACGCCGGCCAGCGCGTGCGCGGCCCCCTCGGGCGTCTCGCAGTCGTCGGAGGGCACCCAGCGGATCTTCACCCGGCTGTGGTGGGCGAACCCGCCGGCGCGGAGGGCCTCGGTCACCGAGAGGTAGGCGTCGGGCAGGTCGATGTACTTGCCGACCAGCGCGATCTCCACGGTCTGCTTCGGCGCGTGCACCCGGTCGAGCAGGTCGCCCCAGACGGTCCAGTCGACGTCGCGGAACGGCAGGCCGAGGCGGCGGACGACGTAGGCGTCCAGGCCCTCCCGGTGCAGGACCTTCGGGATGTCGTAGATCGACGGCGCGTCGGCGCAGGAGATGACGCCCTCTTCGTCGACGTCGCACATCAGGCTGATCTTGCGCTTGAGGCCGTTGCCGATCTCCCGGTCGGAACGGCACACCAGCGCATCGGGCTGGATGCCGATGCTGCGCAGCGCGGCGACCGAGTGCTGGGTCGGCTTGGTCTTCAGCTCGCCCGACGGCGCGATGTAGGGCACCAGCGAGATGTGCAGGAAGAAGCAGTTGTCCCGGCCGATCTCGTGCCGCACCTGCCGGGCCGCCTCGAGGAAGGGCAGCGACTCGATGTCGCCGACCGTGCCGCCGATCTCGGTGATCACCACGTCGATGCGATCCTGCCGTCCCGACCCACCCCCTTCGCCGCCCGCCATGATCCGGGCCTTGATCTCGTTGGTGATGTGCGGGATCACCTGCACCGTGTCGCCGAGGTACTCCCCGCGCCGCTCCCGGGCGATGACGCTCGAGTAGACCTGCCCGGTCGTGACGTTGGCCCGGCCGGAGAGATCGGTGTCCAGGAAGCGCTCGTAGTGACCGATGTCCAGGTCGGTCTCCGCGCCGTCCTCGGTGACGAACACCTCGCCGTGCTGGAACGGGTTCATCGTTCCGGGATCGACGTTGAGGTAGGGATCCAGCTTCTGCATCGTGACCCGCAGCCCTCGGCTGGACAGCAGGGCACCCAGCGAACTCGCTGTCAGTCCCTTGCCGAGAGAGGACACAACGCCGCCGGTGACGAAGACGAACTTCGTCGGCTGGGAGTTGTGAAGGAGCCCGAGATCACGTGCTTGAGACGGTCGACCCACGGGAAACGACCGTAACACGGTCGGGCGGCTCACCCGGCCCCGACCGCGGAGATCCGCCGGCGGTCTCCCTCGTTCCGGTCCCCCCGCTGCCCGGTGCCGCGGCCAGCCACACCAGGAGCGGGACCAGCAGCGCCGCCGCGGTCGCGGGCAGCGCCACCCCGGAATCGTTGACCGCCGCCCCCACGGTCAGGCTCAGCAGGCTGGCGATCAGCGCCGACCGCAGGACGGCGACGTCCGCGGCCGGAAGCCCCGCGGGACCGGTGTCCGGCCCGGTGCGGCGCAGGAGGCCACCCGGGCGGAGGAGCCAGAAGGCCGCCACCGCCGCGACGAGCAGCATCCAGGCCAGCGGGCTGCCCAGCAGGATGTCCAGGTTGGCCTGTGCCTTGCGGCTGATGACGGTCCACGCCTCGCCGGTCAGCACCTGCTCGACGAACCGCCCGAGGTGGGTGCGCTCCTCCGGCGGACGGCGCCAGTCGAGGACGGCGACCGCGGTCACGGCGAGCACCGCGGCGGCGAGGACCCCGACGAGTCGCACGGCGGTCACCCGCACCTGCGTCAGCAGCATGGCCAGCAGCAGGAAGCCCGGCAGGGCCGCGAGGACGCCGCCGAAGTCGCGGCCCAGGCCGGGCGCGCCGATGACGGCGACGGTGAGGAGTCCCACACCGAGCACCGTCGCCGTCGTCACCGCTGGTGCCCGGGCCGGACCGGCCCGGCGCGCGAGCGTGGTGGCCACCGCGGCGGTGACCGTCAGCGCGCTGACCGACAGCAGTCCGAAGGTCAGGTTGCCGTACCCCGTGAACCGGCCGGCCACGATCGCGTCGTAGCCCAGCATCCCGTTGAGCTCCAGGTAGGAGCCGGTCAGCACATCGGTGACGAGGGTGAGGAAGGTCAGCGTCAGCACGGTCAGCGGGGGGCCGAGCCGGCGCCGGCGCCATGGGCCCAGCACGGCGAGGGCAGTGACGGCGAGGTCGGCGACGAGGACGGCGGCGATCAGGGCGAGGGCCGGGGACGCCGCCCGCTCCCACGGGGCCAGGCCCGCCAGGTAGGTGGCCACGGGAAGCGCGGCCGCCGCGACCGCCGCCGTCCGCAGCACCCGCCGGCCGGGCCGGCGGGGCGTCGTCGGGCCGGCGCCGCGGAGGCCGCCGAGGACGAGCACGCCGAGTGCGACGAGCGCCGCCACGACCGTCACCAGCGTCCAGAAGAAGCGACCGGTGGTGCGGTGGTGCACGGTCGCCGCGGCGTTGAGCCGGTCGAGCTCCGTCACCGCGGCGGCGAGGGCCGGCCGTTCGCCCTCTGCCCGCAGCGGCTGCCCGTTCATCGACGGCGGCACGGCGTGGCCGAGCGCACGCAGCACGGTCGGGGCGACGTCGATCAGCTGGGCGAAGGGCGCCCGTCCGGTGCTGGCCGAGCTGAGCCACGACGTGCCGCCGAAGCCCGGACCGGAGGCGAGCCCCACGTGCAGCTGGGACCGGCCGTCGTTGACCTCCGAGATCCCGGTCAGGAGCAGGAGCGTGTCGCCGGGGACCTCCGCGACGGCCGTACGCAACCGGCCCACGTCCGCGTCGATGTCGGTCAGTGCCGCGGCCCGCAGCTCCGGTTCGGTGCCGTCGTCGGTCTTGCGCGGTCCCGGCTCGCCGGCGTCGGTCATCGCATCCAGCGACACCAGGGTCAGCGGGCAGGCGGTGAGCGCGGCGGGGTCGATGGGCAGCGAACCTGCGGACGTGATCTCCACCCCGGGCGCGGCGACGGCGAGGGTGGCGGCCGGCCCGACCACGGTCGCGCAGCCGACCGCCGCCCCCAGCGCGCCGGGCTCCGCACCGAACCGGGCGGTGCCCTCCTCGGCGGCCGTGCGCTCGACCACCGCGGCCGGGTCGGACAGCGCGACGACGGCCCTGCGCTCCTGGAGCCCGCAGTGGGCCAGCGTCGTGTCCACCGCCGGTTCCGGCGTGCCGTCGGTGCCCTCGGGCGTCGGGGTGGGCTCGGCCGGTTCCTCCGGCAGCGGCACGGTCGGCAGCGGCACCGGCGGCAGGCCCTCGTCGGGCCCGGGTACCCGGGCGCGGTTGCCGGCGCCGAGGGTCGCCCAGCCGTCCAGGAGGCAGGTGGTCGAGCGGGCCGCGCGCACCGAGATGGCCCCGATCGACGACTCCTCCGCCAGCGCCCACAGCTCCGGGGTGGTCTCGGGATCGACGTCGTCCCAGGTCAGGCCGGGCACGCCGACGACGAGCACCCGGTCGGCCGCGATCTCGACGCCCGCCCCTCCCTGGTCCTCCGCCGCGGTGGCCGGGTGCGACGGGCCGCCGAGGAGCAGGGCGACCGGGACGAGCAGCGCGGCCGCCCGGCGGGCTGCCGAGGTCATGGCTTCCCCCGCGGCGGTCCGAGCAGCTCGCGGTAGAGCGCCACGAGCTGAGCGGCGGTACCGGCCTCGTCCGGCCAGGTCGCCGCCTGGCGACGCCCGGCCTCGACCAGCCGGGCAGCATGTGCCGGGTCGGTGAGCACCCGGACGACGGCGTCCGCGAGCGCGCCGGCATCGCCCACCTCGACCAGCTCGGCGGCGTCGCCCAGCAGCTCGGGCAGGCCCCCGGTGCGGGTGGCGACCAGCGGGGTGCCGATCCGCAGCGCCTCCTGAGCGGTGAGCGACCGGGCCTCCCAGCGCGAGGGCAGCACGCACACGTCCGCGGCGCTCAGCAGGTCGGCGACGTCGTCCCGGCGCCCCAGCAGCGTCGCCGGCAGGCCCTCGGCGTCGATCCGGCGGGCGAGGTCGTCGTGCAGCGGGCCGTCCCCGGCGATCGCGACGAGCGGGACCTGCCCGCCCTCGGCGACCCACCGGGCGGCGGCGTCCAGGAGGAACTCGTATCCCTTCTGCGGGTGCAGCCGGCCGACGGCCACCACCAGCGGCCGCCCGTCCGCCAGGCCGAGCCCGGCGCGCACCTCGGCCCGCGTGCGTCGGACCGGCGGCAGCGGCGGCGCGGAGACCGGCGCCGTGCGCACGTCCCGCGCCCCCAGCCGGCGGGCGTTGTCGGCGAGGTCCCCGGAGGCGGCGAGCACCACGTCGGCCCCGCGGACGGTGGCGCGCTCGAGCGCGGCGAGGACCAGGCGCACGAGGCCGCCCCGCTCGGGCAGGGCGTTGTGCAGGGTGAGCACCAGCCGCGGGGCGCGAGGTGCGAGCCGGCGGGCGGCCGCCGCGACCAGCCCCGCCCGCAGGCCGTGGGCGTGCACCAGGTCGGTGCCGGACAGCGCCCGGCGGAGCGCGGCGACGGCGCGCGCGTCCGCGCCCGGCGCCAGGCCCGCCGAGATCTCGACCGGCCGGAAGGAGGCGCCCGTCCCGGCGAAGTCGAAGAGCTCGTCGGTGGCTGCCGGCCCGCACACCTGCACCTCCGCGCCGGCGGCCCGCAGCGGCGCGAGGATCGAGCGGACGTGGGTGCCGACCCCGCCGGTGCTCGTGGCCAGGACCTCGGTGACGCGCCGCCCGGCCAGGGGGGTGCGCTCATCGGCGGGCAGCGACGGGTTCGTCACCGTGCCACCTCCTGCCGACCGGACCACCGGAGCTCGCGCCATGCCGCGGTCAGCGGCGCGCGGGCAGCGACCATCATGACGGCCAGACCCACCGCCAGGGACGCAGCGCCGGTCAGCGCGCCGACGCCCAGGGCGACGAGGACGCCGTCCCCGGGCACAGGATCCGCGCCCAGGGCCCGGCTGAGCCACCAGCCAGCCCCGGCGCCGAGAACGGCGGCCAGGAGAGCTGCTGCACCGGCGCGGAGAAGGCCGCGCAGCGCCGACGGCCCGGCCGCCCGGGCGACCACCACCAGCAGGGCGCAGCCCGCCACCGTGACCCCGAGGCTGTGCCCCGCACCGAGGGCCAGGGCACGGTCGGCGGGCGGCAGCGCCGCGGCGAGCACGATGTCGGCGACCACGGCCAGGAGCCAGCCGCCGACGACGCACACCGTCGGGGCCTTCCAGAGCCCCCGGGCGTAGAGGGCGCGGGTGAGCAGCGCGACCAGGCCGTAGCCGATCAGGCCCGGCGCGAAGGCCAGGGTGGTGTCGCGCAGCGCGTGGACCGATGCGTCCGACCCCGTGCCCAGAAAGACCCGCGCCATCGGTCCGGCCACCGCCACCAGCACCGCCGCGGCCAGCGCCGACGCCGCCACGACGAGGACCGCCACCGGGGCCAGCGATCGGGCGTAGCCCGCCTCGTCGCCGTCCTCGGCCCGTTCGGCCAGGCCGGGGTAGGCCGAGGTGGCGAGCGGGACGGCGAGCGCCGCCCAGGGCACCAGGAACAGGGTGAGGCCGGCGGAGTAGACGACCTGGGTGCCGTCCGGGGCCCCGTCGTTGGCGAGCCGGATCGCCACCGCGGCCACGAGCTGCTGGCCGCCGAGCGTGAGCACGCCCGCAACCGCCAGCCGCCAGACGCGCGGGGCCGCGCCCACCGGGAACCGCAGCGTCGGCCGCAGCCCGAGGCGCAGCCCGCGCATGGGCGCCAGCAGGCTCAGGGTGAGCGCCACCACGCCCAGCGTCGTGCCGACACCGAGGACCAGCTCGGCCGGCGTGGAGAGGGCCGCGGCGTCCCGATCGCCACCGATGCCGGCGAAGACCAGGTACGCCCCGGCGACGACCAGGCTGGACAGCAGCGGGGCGACCGCCGGGCCGGCGAAGCGGCGGTGGGCCTGGAGGACGCCGGTCAGGACGATGCCGATGCCGTAGAGGACGACCTGCGGGGCGAACACGAGCAGGAACCGCGCGGCCAGCGTGACCTCGGCCTCGTCGTCCCCGCCGAGGAGCAGCCGGGCGATCGGCTCGGCGAGGACGGCGACCAGGACGGCGAGCGGCGTGAGGACGAGCAGGGTCCAGCCGAGCAGCGCCGACGCCGTCCGGCGCACCCGGCCCTGGTCGCCGGCGACGATGCCACCGGCGAGCATCGGCACGACCAGGCTCGCCAGCGCGCCACCGGCGACGACCTCGAACACGATGTTCGGCACGTTGTTCGCAGCCAGGTAGGTGTCCCCGGTGCTGTCGGCGCCGACGGTGTTGGTGAAGACCAGCGTGCGGCCGAATCCCGCGAGGCGGGCCAGCAGGGTGAGGACGGCGATCAGGGCCGCCGCGCCGGCGACGCCCCGGGCGAGCTGCCGGCCGCTCACGCCGCTCCCCCGTTCACTGCGGCCGGCGGCCGAGGCGGTCCAGCTCCCGTAGTCCCGGTGTGGCCTCGATGACCTTCGTGAAGCTGACCTTCTCGCTGGCCAGCGTCAGGCCGACGATCGCGGCGAGCAGCGCCGCCCTGGGGGCCCGGCCGGGCACGGCGGCGAAGCGCAGGCCGAGGAGCGCGCCCGCGGCGTTCGCGCCGGAGTCACCGAGCATCACCACCTCCCCCAGGTCGTCCGGGAGCACGGCGAGGGTGGCGCCGAGGGGACCGGCCACGAGCCCGCCGGCCGGCCCGGCGAGCGTGGCAGCGGCGGTCAGGGCGACCGCCTTCCCGGCGCGGCCGGGCCGCAGGTCGAGCAGGTTCACCAGGTTGGCCGTGCCGGCGACCAGCCCGGTGGTGAGGACGCCGTCGACGAGGGCGCCCGGCCCCTGCGCGCGCCGGGTGAGGACGGCGGCGACGGCTGCCGCGGCGCCGATGCCCGCGACCTTGACCGCGCCCGCGGAGACCCGGCCCTCGCGCAGTGCGCGGAGGTGGCCGGACAGGCCCTTGTCCCGGGCCTGGTCCGGGCGCGCCCCCGCGAGGTCGTCGTAGCCCCCGACCAGTCCGGAGACCGTGCCGACGACGGCCGCGGCGGTCGCGGTGCCCGTCGGGGCCCCCGCGACGGCCGAGAGAGTGGCCGCGGCCGCCAGCGCCGGTCCGCCGAGCAGCGTGACCGGCCGGCCGGCGTAGTTCATGCGCCGCCAGTGATCGCCGGCCTGGCGGACGGTCAACGCCGCCGCTCCGGCCAGGGCCGCCCTCGCGACCGCGGCTCCGGCGAGAACGAGACCTGCCCGCCGGCGTGCGCTCACGGCGTCGCTCCCGGCGCTCACGGCGTGGCTCCCGGCGCTCACGGCGTGGCGGCGGTCACCGGCGGAACCGGCTGGGCGTCCTCCCCGGTGCCGTACCGACCCGAGGTGCCTGCGGCCTCGCCACCGAGCGCGAGGATCGTGCTGATCCGCCCGGCCGCGGACCCGAGGTTGTCGACGGTCGACACGGCGGCCGACAGGTTGGGGTCGGCGCGGAGCACGCCGATCAGGCCGGTCTCCGCGGCCGAGGTCACGTCCCCGGCGACGACCGCGCCCGAGCCCGCCGCGTCCAGGGCCGAGACCAGCTCGACCAGGGTGGCGTTGCGCTCGGCGGCGTCGTCCCCGGTGAAGGCGCCGGACGTCAGGACGACGGCGTAGTCGGCGGGGGCGACCGAGTCGCCCTCGGAGGCCAGCACGTCGAGGGCGACCAGGCCGGCCAGCACGGAGGAGGCGGCGGCGCCGTCGGGGGCCGGACCTCCGCTGGGGATCATGAGGACCTGCGAGAGGAGGCCGGCGACCAGCTCGCCGGCGTCGTCGGTCTCCGGCAGCTCGACGCCGGTCGGGGGCATGCCCGGCCCGGTCACGTAGTTCTGCAGGCTCGCGGCGGTGGACGGGTCGCTGTACTCCGGGCTGAGGCTGATCGTGCCGCTGACCGTGCCGCCCGCCTCGACGATCAGCGCGGAGACCTGGTCGACCTGCTCCGGCAGGACGTCCTCGTTGCCGAGGATGAGCAGCACGCTGCTGTTGGCCAGGGCGCCCTCGACGAGGACGGGAGCCACCGCGGTCGCGAAGGCGTCGGAGGTGTCCAGCTCCGCCTGCAGCCGCTGCGTGCGGTCCTCCAGGGAGCGCTTGTCCTGCTCCAGCGCGTCGACCTGACCCTCGATGTTCGCGGCGATCGGGTCGTTGAGCGCGGTGGTGCCGATGAGGATGCCGAGCGCAACCGCCAGGAAGACGGCGATCAGCGACACCAGGTGGTAACGGAAGTCGATCACGAGAAGAGGTTCTCCAGCCAGAACACGAAGCTGTTCCATTGGTCGAGCAGCAGATCCAGGTAGATCCGACCTGCCGCGGAGACCGCGATGGTCGACCCGATGGCGAGGAAGGCGGCCAGCACGAGGACCACCAGAGCCGCGGTGGAGATCCGGCTGCGGTAGAGGCGGCTGACGCCCTTGGCGTCGACGAGCTTGCCGCCGAGCCGGAGCCGGGTCAGGAAGGTCGAGGCCATGCCGCCCCGGCCCTTGTCGAGGAACTCGATCAGGGTGGCGTGCGTGCCGACGGCGACGATGAGCTTCGCGCCCTTCTCGTCGGCCAGCAGCATCGCGATGTCCTCGCTCGTGCCGGTCGCCGGGAAGCTGACCGCCTCCACGCCCAGGTCCTGCACGCGGGAGAGGCCGGGTGCGCGGCCGTCGGCGTAGGCGTGGACCACGATCTCGGCGCCGCAGGTCAGCGTGTCGTCGCTGACCGAGTCCATGTCGCCGACGATCATGTCCGGCTGGTAGCCGGCCTCGATGAGCGCATCGCCGCCGCCGTCCACACCGATCAGGACCGGCCGGTAGTCGCGGATGTAGGACCGGAGGGCGTGCAGGTCCTCCTTGTAGTCGTATCCGCGGACGACGATGAGTGCGTGCCGGCCGTCGAACTCGGTGGTCACGTCCGGCACGCCGACGCCGTCGAGGAGGAGCGCCCTTTCGCGCTTCATGTACTCCATCGTGTTGGCGGCGAACGCCTCGAGCTGCGTGGACAGCCCCGCCTTCGCCTCGGTCATCGCCGCCTCGACCGTGGCGGCGTCGTGCGCGAGGCCCTCGGCCAGGACGGCGCCGTCCTCGGCGAGCAGCCGGTTCCCGTCGAGCCGGACGTGCGCGCCCTCCTTGACGGCGGCGAAGACCTCGCGCCCGACGTCGTCCAGCAGCGGGATGCCGGCGTTGATCAGGATCTCCGGGCCGAGGTTGGGATACCGGCCGGAGATGCTCGGCGCGGCGTTCACCACCCCGCCCACGCGGCAGCCGACGAGCGCGTCGGCGCTGACCCGGTCGATGTCGACGTGGTCGATGACGGCGATGTCGCCGGGGCGCAGCCGTTTGGTGAGGTTCTTCGTGCGACGGTCCAGCCGGACGATTCCGCCCACTCCGGGGCCCACGTCCTCAGCCCGGCCGCGCCGAAGGGTGCCGATGCGCATGACCTGCATGCTTTCACGCGGGCGGAAGCCGTCGTCCGTGCGACGCGCATCGGCGACCCACCAGTTACTCACCGTGTCCGACACAACGGAGGCCTCGACACGCGGGCGGCGGCGCGTCCGACCACTGCGCTGGTCCGTTACCGAGTCGTGACTAACGTTGCGGATGTGACTGGAGTGGCGCACGCCTTGCCCCGAACCGCATCCGTACCTGCACCTTCTCCCGAGGTGCCCGCCGCGGCCGAGGCGGCGTCCGCCACCCCCACGATCAGGGCGGTTCCCTCGGTCCAGGCCCGCACCGAGGCCCCGGCCCGTGACGTCGAGCCTCTGCCGGCGGCAGCACCGGTCGAGGCGGATACGCCCGGTAAGGACCGCAGGGCCACGAGGGGTCCGGGACGGCGGGAGCTCCGCCGCCAGGAGACGCGGGCGGGCATCGTGGACGCGGCCGCCGAACTGTTCGCCGAGCGTGGCTTCGACTCGGTGAGCGTGATGGAGATCGCACGGCGCGCGGGCGTGGTGGAGAAGACGGTCTTCAACCACTTCCCCGTCAAGGAGGGCCTGGTCTTCGACGCCGACCCGCCGATGCGGACCGCTCTGCTCGACGCGGTCCGCCGGCGGCCGGCGGGTGAGTCGGTGTCGGCCGCGGCGGGAAGCTTCGTCGTCGCCGCGGTCAGCCTCCTGGGCTCCCCCGAGGCCGCCACCGGAGTGGCCCAGATGGCGCGGGTCATCCGCGGGAGCCGCACCCTGCAGGTGCGGGAGCGCGAGATCCTCGGCGAGCTGACGAACGCCCTCGCCGGTCTCATCGCGGAGGAGACGGGCGCGCGCCCGGGCCAGGTCGAGCCGTGGCTGGCCGCCCACGCCGTCCTCGGGCTCTACGCGTCGCTGCTGGAGCTGGCACGCGACCAGATCCTCGCCGGGGTCGACGGTCCGGAGCTCTCCGCCGAGCTGCGGCGTCAGGGGCGCCGGGGGCTGGCCCTGCTCCAGTTCGGCCTGGCCGGCTACGCGAAAAGGAGGCCATGACATCTGTCGTCCTCCGGCCGACGACCGCTCTACCACTTGTCATCCTCCGGCTGACACCGCATGACTCTGTCGTCCTCCGGACGACGATCGCGGCCAGGGCCGTTCCCCCGCTGCGTTGAGCCCATCCCGGCACTCCTCGGGAACCCTTCGGGCCCCGCTCGTCGTGCCGTCTCGCGGAGCGGCTCTCGTTGTGCGACGCGACTACGCACTTCTCCAGTCGGTGCCGCGGCTTCCTGCCCCTCTTCGGAGAGCCCTCCGGGCCCCCGCTCAGAGGGGCAGCTGCAGGGCGCGGAGGAGCTGGTCGGCCCGGTCGCCGGGGGCGTCGGAGTTCCGGGTGAAGAGCGCCACCGCGACCATGTAGCCGTCGTCGCCGGCCCAGCCGCGCCCGTCGGCGCACAGCCGCCGGATGTGGTCGCGCACCTTGGGCTCGCTGCTGTAGGGCCCGTAGTCCAGACCCATGGCGAGGAAGTTGACCACGCGGTAGCCGAGATCGGCCGCGGTGCGGACGGTCGTGAGCGGGTCGGAGTAGCTCGCGACGGCCGCGATCACGTTGTCGTAGCCGGCCTTCAGCAGCTGCAGCATCAGGTCGTTGCCGTACACCCCACCCCACAGTTCCGGCATGAGGATGTCGCGGTCGGGGGCCGGGATGTAGGGCGGATTGCTGATGACGGTCGACACCGGGGGCCCACCGGCCGCATCCGCCTGGTCGAAGAAGTCCCCCAGCTCGACGGTGTACCGGTCGGCGATGCCGCGCGCCTCGATGTTGGCCTGGGCGGCGGCGACGCTGGATGGGCTGATGTCGAAGCTGTGGACGCGGAGGCCGGGCAGCGCGACGACCACGTCGGCGATGGCGGTGGCGTCACCGGTGCCGAGCTCGACCACGCCTTCCTCCGCCCAGCGAAGCTCGGTCCGGTACTGCTCGAGCAGCATGCAGACCGAAAAGCCGTAGTGCGCCGACTCGTCGGCTGAGGAGAAGCAGCTCACGGTCCTGGCCTACCCCATGCATTCCAATTGCACGCCACCGATCACCCTTCCGTGGCCTGTGCCACACCCGGAAGCCACGCGAACGGGTCAGCCGCGGGCGTCCGCGGCGACGGCCAGCAGCTCGCGGGCGTGCGCCTGGCCGGTGTCGCTGTCGGCGAGCCCGGAGAGCATCCGGGCCAGCTCCCGGACGCGGTCCTCCCCCGCCACGGCCCGGATGTCGGTGGCCGTCACGCCCGCGCCGGCATCGGGTGACTTGTCGACGACCAGGTGCGTGTCGGCGAAGGCGGCGACCTGGGCCAGGTGCGTGACGACGACGACCTGATGGTCGCTGGCCAGCCGGGCCAGGCGCCTGCCGATCTCGCCGGCCGCCTGGCCGCCGACGCCGGCGTCGACCTCGTCGAAGACCATGACCGGCACCGGGTCCGCCCCGGCGAAGACGACCTCGATGGCCAGCATGACGCGCGAGAGCTCACCGCCGGATGCGCCGCGGTGCACCGGTCGCGCCGGGGCACCCGGATGGGCGGCCAGGAGGAGCGTCACGTCGTCGGCTCCCTCGGGCCCCGGGTCCTCGGGGTGGCTCTCGATCGAGAACGACACCCGGGCGCTCTTCATCGCCAGGCCGGCCAGCTCCCGGGCCACCTCCGAGGCGAACCCCTCGGCGGCCGCGGTCCGGCCGGCCGACAGGTGCCGGGCCAGGTCGTCGACCTCGGTGCGGGCCGCGTCCCGCTCGGCGGTCAGCGCCGCGAGGGCCTCGTCGGAGACGTCGAGCTCCGCGAGCCGCTGCTCGGCGTCCTCGGCCCAGGCCAGCACCCCGGCGAGGCCCTCCCCCGCGCCGGCGTACTTGCGGACCAGTGCCGTGATCGCCGCCCGCCGGTCCATGACCTCGGCCAGCCGGGCGGGGTCGGCGTCCAGGTCGGCGACGTATCCGGCCAGCTGGCCGGCGACGTCGGACACCACGGCGACGGCGTCGGCCAGGTCCTGGGCGAGGAGGACGAGGGCGGGGTCGTCGGAGCCGGCCAGCGCGCGCTCGGCGGTGGCGAGGGACGCGGTGGCGTCCTGCGGGACGTCCCCGCCGGCCAGGTCGCCGGTGACGTCGCCGATCAGCGCCATGCGGGCCTCGTCGGCGGCTGCCCGCAGCGCGTCGGCGTCGCTGAGCCGCTTCACCTGGGCGGCCAGTGCCTCGTCCTCACCGGGCTCGGGCTGGACGGCCCCGATCTCGGCGAGACCGTGCCGGAGCACGTCGGCGGCCTGGGCGAGCTCTCGGGCCTGGGTGTGCCGGCGCTCCAGGTCGGCGGCGAGCTGGCGCCAGCGCTGGAAGGCAGCGCGGTAGCGGTCGAGCAGCTCCAGGTGCGCCGCGCCCGCGTAGCGGTCCAGGGCGCGACGCTGCTCGGCCGGCCGGGAGAGCCGCATCTGGTCGGTCTGGCCGTGGACGGCGAGCAGGCCCTCGGCGAGCTCGGCGATGACGCCCACCGGGACACTGCGTCCGCCGAGGTAGGCGCGGGACCGCCCCTCGGCGCTCACCGTCCGGGACAGGATGAGGCTGCCGTCGTCGTCGGGATCGGCACCGGCGTCCGCTGCCCGCTCCCAGGCGGCGGAGTCGGCGGGCAGCAGCATCCGGCCCTCCACCCCGGCCCGCCCGTTGGCCCGGACCCGGCCCGGGTCGGCGCGCCCACCGAACAGCAGGGTCAGGCCGGTGACCACCATCGTCTTGCCGGCGCCGGTCTCACCGGTGACCACGGTCAGGCCGCTGCCGAACTCGAGGGTGACGTCGTCGATGGCGCCCAGTCCACGGATGCGGAGCTCGGTGAGCTGCCCGAGACCGGCGTGGTCGCGGTCAGTCGTCGCCGCGGGGACCCGCTCCGGCGTGGTCGTTCGTGCCGCCACCGCTCATCGCTCCGGTCGGGGCTGTTCACGCAGCGCGGGCGCGTCGTCGTCCGCCGCGTCGTCGGGCGGTCCGCCGTCGCCGGTGACGAAGGCGCGGCCGAGGACGTTGCGGCTGGTGAACAGCTCGTGGCCGGGGCCGGCGTGGTGGCGCGCGTCGCGGAAGCCGCGGACCGGCAGTCCGAACTTGGCGACGAGCCGGTCGCCGAAGGTCGACGCGTGCACCCGGGCGATCCGCACCGGCTTGTCCGCCCGGCGGACGTCGACGCTGCCGCCGTCGGGGATCTCCACGAACCGCCGGCCGTCGGCCGAGATCCGCGCGCGGTTCCCGTCAGCCGGGATGGCGACGGTCAGGACCGAGTTCGGCGAGGTGACCAGAGGGCGGGCGAAGAGCGCGTGCGCGTTGCTCGGCACGAGCAGCAGCGCCTCGACGTCGGGCCAGACGACGGGTCCGCCCGCGGAGAACGCGTAGGCGGTGGAGCCGGTCGGGGTGGCGCAGAGCACGCCGTCGCAGCCGAAGCTGGTCAGCGGCCGGCCGTCGATGGAGATGACGACGTCGAGCACCCGGGAGCGCTCGGCCTTCTCGACCGACACCTCGTTGAGCGCCCACGTGCCGCCCGTGACCGTCCCCCCGCCGTCGAGGACGTCGATCTGGATCGCGAGGCGCTCCTCCACCGAGTACAGGCAGCGCTCGATGGCGCTGAGGGTCTCCTCGACCGCCTCGGGTTCGGTCTCGGCGAGGAAGCCGACGCGGCCGAGGTTGACACCCATCAGGGCGGCGTCGGTGTAGCGGGCCAGCTCGGCGGCACGCAGGAACGTGCCGTCGCCCCCGAAGACCATGACGATCTCGGCCCCGCGAGCGGCCTCCGCGTCGGCGGGCACGATCTCCGCGCCGGGAATGTGCAGCTCCGGCGCCTCGTCGTGGAGAACCCGGACGCCGATGCCGCCGGCGAGCAGCCGTGCGGCCGACGTCCGGGCCAGCTCGACGATGTCCGACCGGCCGGTGTGGACGGTGAGCAGCACGCGGCGGTCGTCGCCCGCCGACGCGGTCGGTTCCCGGCTCTCGTCGCTCACTCGCTGTCCTCCCTCGATGCTCGTCGGGTGTGTCGTTCTCTGCGTCGGGCCGTTCACGATGGCCCCTCCTCGACTGCTCGACGGACGTCGTCCTCCTCCGGCGGGGCGGCGTCGCGCCGCAGCCACAGGAAGAACTCCACGTTGCCGGCCGGACCGGGCAGCGGACTGGCCACCACCCCGGCGGTCCCCCACCCGAGCGACGCCGCCGACCTGGCCACCTCGAGGACGGCGTCGGCGCGATGACCGCGGTCGCGGACCACGCCCCCGGCGCCCAGCCGCTCACGGCCCACCTCGAACTGCGGCTTGACCATCGGCAGCAGGTCGGCGCCCGCCGTGGCACAGGCTGTGAGGGCCGGCAGCACGAGTCGCAGCGAGATGAAGGACAGGTCGGCGACGACCAGGCCGACGGGGCCGCCGATCGCCTCCGGGGTCAGGGCGCGCACGTTGGTGCGTTCGAGCACGTGCACCCGGTCGTCGGTGCGCAGGGACCAGGCCAGTTCGCCGTAGCCGACGTCGACCGCCACGACCTCGGCGGCGCCGCGGCTCAGGAGCACCTCGGTGAAGCCCCCGGTCGACGCGCCGGCGTCGAGGGCCCGGCGCCCTTCGACGGTCACGGGGAACGCGTCCAGGGCCCCGAGCAGCTTGTGGGCGCCGCGGGACACCCAGCTCGGCTCGTCCGGGTCGGTTCGGACGACGACCGGGGTGCCGGCGTCGACGCCGGTCGCCGGCTTGGTGGCCTCCTGGCCGGCGACGGCCACCCGGCCCTCCGCGATCAGCGTCACCGCGTGTTCGCGTGAACGGGCCAGACCACGGCGCACGAGTTCCGCGTCGAGTCGGCTGTGCCGCGCCATCAGAGCTGGTCGATCGTGCCGAGCTCGCGTTGCAGGCGTGCGTGCTCGGCCTCGAAGACACCGACGTGCTCGGCGACGGGACGCTGCTCGAGGTCCTCGAACGACGCCGCGCCCGCCGCCCGATCCTCCGCCGTCGGCGACGGCTCGGCGGCCGGGGTCGACCCGCCGTCGGCCGCGCTGCCCGTGGACGGGCCGTCGACGACCCGGTTGCCCGCGGGCCCCGGGCCGGGCCGCGGCGGACCAGGGAGCGGTCGCGTGGGGCTCGGCTCGGTCATGACGTGGCCTTTCGGTTCCTGGGGCGCTCGGGCGCCGCCTGACATACAGGTCGGCTTCGCTCCGGAGGTTACCGGCCGGCGACGACGGGAACGGCTCGGCGAACAAGCGATAACGTCCCGCCAGCCCGTATCACCCGACCTCGTACAGGAGGCCCGCCCGCGTGGCCACGATGGACCAGTGCCTGATTGCTCTCAAGGGGATCCTCGGCGATCTCGCGGCCAACCCGGCCGCCGCCGGTCTCGACCGGAGCCTGTCGTGCCGGCTGACCGATCTCGACGAGGTGGTCCTGGGCCGGCTCGGTTCGGGAGCGGTGCGTGATCTCCACGTCAAGCCGCACGGACCCGAGGTCCCGAAGGCGGACATCCGTCTGACGATGACCAGCGACGACCTGGTCGCGCTGACCGACGGTCGGCTGTCCTTCGGTCCGGCGTGGGCCACGGGGCGGGTGAAGCTCGAGGCCGGGCTGCGGGACCTGCTGCGGCTGCGCAAGATCCTCTAGCCCTCCGCATCCTCTAGCCCTCCGCCGAGGCCCGCTCGAGACCCCACTCGTCCAGGGCGGCGCGCGCCCGGTCGTCCGCCGCGCGTACCTGCGCGGGGGCGCCAGCCTCGGGATGGCGCGACCAGTGGGCCACGCACAGCGCGCGGAGGCCGTCCAGACCGTCGTCCACGACGCCGCCGCCCACGCCCTCCCCGGCCTGCAGGAGCAGCCCGTCGCCGGCGTCGGCGAACCGGACCACCCAGCGCCCGCACCGGGCACCTGCGGCCTCCGGGTGGACCGCGGGGTGCGGAACGAGCAGGCCCGCTACGTCGTGCGAGAGGAGGTCCGGGCGGTGTTCCGGAGGCGCCGACAGGAGAGTGCGGGCGTCGGTGACCCCCGTCAGGACGAGCAGGCTCGCCGCACCGGCCCGCCGAGCGCCCTCGATGTCCGTGTCGAGCCGGTCGCCGACGACCAGCGGACGCCGGGCCCCCGTCCTGCGGACGCATTCGGCGTGCATGGCCGGGTCGGGCTTGCCGGTGACGAGGGGGCGTTGGCCAGTCATGGCACTGACCACGCCGACCATCGCCCCGTTGCCGGGCAGCGGGCCCCGCGGCGACGGGATCGTCGCGTCGGTGTTGGTGGCGACGTGCCGGGCCCCGTCGCGGACGGCGACGACGGCCTCGGCGAGCTGGGCCCACCCGACCTCGCGGCCGTAGCCCTGGACGACCGCAGCAGGCTCGTCCTCGGCACGCTCCACGACCGTGAGACCGGCCGCCGTGAGGGCCGCCGCGACACCGGGACCGCCGACCGCGAGAACGCGGCCGCCGGCACCGAACAGCTCCGCCACCACGGTGGCGGCGGCCTGGGAGCTGGTGATGACGTCGTCCGCGCCGGCAGGAACCCCGAGCTCGGTGAGGTGCTGGGCGACCTCGTCCGGCGTCCGGGCGGCGTTGTTCGTCACGAACCCGAGTGCCATGCCGGCGTCGCGGACGGACGCGAGGGCCTCGGGCACGCCGGGCACCGCATCGGGACCCACGTAGACCACGCCGTCCAGATCGAGCAGGGCAACGTCGAAGACGGCGCTCGGCGGGGAGGGGCAGCCGGCGGCGAGGGGCACCGTCCCCGTCATGCCGAACCCTGCCGCGCGCGGACCCCGCGCAGCGCGCGGGCGTAGTGCCCGAGGTCGGGCCGCATCGCCACCGCCAGCGCCAGGTGTTCCGCGGCGAGCCGGAGTTCGCCGGCGCGGCTCGCGGCCAGTCCGAGGCCGAAGTGGGCGTAGTCGTCGGTGGGACTGACCGAGATCAGCGCGGTGAAGGCCGCCATGGACTCCCTGTACCTCCCTGCGTCGTACTGGGCGCGGCCCAGAGCCTCGAGAATGCTGCGCGAGCCGGGTTCCTCGTCCGACGCCCGCATCAAGAGGGTGGCCGCGGCGGCGGGGTGGCCGTCGGCCAGAAGCTGGACGCCGCGCTGGTACCACTCGTACACGCCACCCTCGGGTGGCCCTGCGTCCGGCATGCGCACCCCCTCCGCTCCCGGATCGGCGCGCGATCTCACGACACGCCCCGCCACGGGCATGCGCTTCCCGCCGACCGCCGCGGCGACCCGTCGCGAGCCGCTCCTACGATCACCGTCGTGTCCTCGCCGTCCGGTCCTGCCTCGCCACCACCAGCAGTGGGGCTCGAGGTCCGGCCCTTCCGGGCGCTGACCTACCGGCGGCATCACCCCGACGATCTCGCCCGGGTGAGCTCGCCAGCCTACGACCTGGTGACGTCCGCCGGCCGGGACCGACTGGCCGAGGCGGACCCCCACAACATCGTCCGTCTCATCCTTCCCCACGTCGAACCCGACCCGGGTGGGAGCGACGGTGCGGCTCGCTCGGCCGACCAGGCCGCCGAAACGCTGGAACGCTGGCTGGCCGACGGGATTCTGGTCCGGGACGGACAGCCCGCGCTGTGGCTCTACGAGATGACTCCTCCGGACGGGCGGCCCGAGACCGTCGGGTGGCTGGGCGCGGTGGCGACGGGGTCCGGCGCGGTCCTGCCCCACGAGGACACCTATCCGCCGGCCGTGGAGGGACGGCGGGCACTCCTCGCCGCAACCGCGACCGACCTCGAGCCCATCGTCCTGGCTCATGACCCCGACCCCGAGGTCGCCGATCTCACCGGCTCTGCTCGATCCGCTGCTCCGACCCTGGAGGTCCAGGACACCGAGGGCGTCCGGCACCGGCTGTGGCGGGTGACGGATCGACCGCTGCTGGACCGGGTGACCGCGGCGCTCCATCGCACGAGTGCGGTCATCGCCGACGGCCACCATCGATTCGCCGCCGCTCGTGCCCACGCGCGCGGGGCAGCGGGAGCGCCTGGTAGCGACGCGGTGCTGGCGCTGGTGACTCCCATGGGGCCCGGTGGCCTCCGGGTGGCCGCCATCCACCGCGTCCTGCCGGACCTGGGACTCGACCGCGCAGTGGCCGGTGCCACGGACGGCTTCCGCGTCCGCGAGCTCCCCACCGCCGGGACGGGACCCGACGCCGTCGTCGTCGCGATCGACCGCTGGCTCGCGGCGTCCGGCGAGACCGGGTTCCTGCTCATCGACGGCCGTCGGTTGGTGCAGCTGTCGGAACCCTCGGCTGCGGTCCTGGGCGCGATCCCGACCGAGGCGCCGGATGCCTGGCGGGGCCTGGACGTCGTGCTCGCCCACCACGGCCTGCTGGGCCACCTGCTGCACAGAGCTGACGACCCGTCGTCGGTCGTGGTCGCCCACAGCGTGGAGGAGGCGGTGCGGACCGCCCTCGACCGTCGTGGCGTCGGCCTGCTCCTTCGGGCTCCCTCCCCCGCGGACGTCGCCGCCGTCGCCCGCGCCGGCGCACGCATGCCCCGGAAGTCGACGCTGTTCGTCCCGAAACCGAGGACCGGGCTGGTGCTCCGGCCCCTGGCGGACTGAGCCGGCCGGCCCGTCGCCGGAGTCCGCGGGCTCACGCCGTCCGTTCGCTGGCTCCGGCCCCTGAGCGGGGCACCTTGCGGCCACGGCGGCAATTGACCTCGCAGACCGATGCCGTGCCGGTGCCCGTGCGCCAGAACCGGCGCTGCAGCGCCCCCTCGACCTCGACGACGTCGCCCGGCTGCCACAGGGCGGCCCGCCGTTGCAGGGACCGGTCATAGGTGATGCAGGTGAGGACGTCGACCGATTGACCGCGCGCTCGCGGCTCCGGCCGGCGCACGACGAGCCGGAAGGTGAGCAGGGCGTCCCCGCTCGGCAGGGTCCGGATCTCCGCCGGGGCGGACACCCGTCCTCGCAGCACCACGTCGTTCCGGTCGATCACAGCCACGCTCATGGGACGAGCCTTGCCCTCGGGAGAGGCACGGCCCAGCGGTCGACCGGATCTGTGGACGCCGCCACCGGATGTGGATGGCGGCGCCCGTCGTGTCAGCCGTCAGTGCTGCTGGTCGGCTGCCTCGCCGTCGGACTGCTCCAGGTCGGCGGCGTCAGTGGCCGCCGCCGGGTCGCTCTCCCCGAGCAGCTCGGCCACCTCGGCCTCGACGTCCTCGTCGAAGCTCCTGCCCAGGCCGTGGTCGTCCTCGGGCAGCTCCTCGACGGTCTCCGGCTGAGCCGGGAGGTTCTCGTCGTCGTGCCCGCTGCCACCGCTCGTGGCCTCGCCCCCCGCGGTCGCCTCGCCCCCCGCGGTCGCCTCGTCCTGGGCGTCGTCGTCGGACCGGGCGTCGTCGTAGCGGTCCGGATCGTCGCCGTCGATGTCTTCGTCGTCCATGTCGGTGAACTCGATGCCGAGCCGGTCCACGGCGCCGGTGAGGTCCTCGGGGTCGGCGGCGGCGATCGCCGTCAGCCACTCCATGGCCAGCGCCGTCTCCCCCTGCACCTCGAGCAGGTCTGCGTACGCCGACGCGAGCCTCAGCCGGAGCGGGTCGGCGCCCTCGAGGCTCTGCGGGTCGGGTCGCCCGCCCAGCGCCCCTTCGAGAACGAGCCTCGCGGCGGGCGCCTCGTCCAGGTCCAGGCGAACTCCGGCCTCGACGATCCGGAGTTCCACGGTCTCCTCCGGGTCGGGGTTCTCCGCGAGGGCCTCCGCGACCAGGCGCAGGGCGACATCCGGCCGTCCCTGCGCGCGCTCGCAGTCTGCGAGAACGGCGCGGTAGGCGGTGTCGCCGCTCATCCGCCGGTAGGCACGGATCTCACGCGCCGCCTCGGCGTAGTCGCCGGCGTAGTAGGCAGCCACGCCCACGGCCTCGCGCACCGCCGCGACCCGGGACGCACGGTCCCGCGCCGCACGCGCATGCGCCAGCGAGGCCTCCGGATCCTCGTCGAGGAGCGTCCCGGCCGCGACGAGATGACCGGCCACCTTGTCGGCGTTCCGCGGATCGAGGCCGCGCAGGGCTACCCGCACCGTCTGATCGAGCTCGCGCGGGTCGGCCCACTCCGGGAGGTCGGGTCCCGGCGGAAGCGGCGGCCGGCGCTCCTCGCCGTCACGCGCCGGACGGGCGGTCGTGCGTCCCGAGCCGTCTCCCCGGCCCGCCGACGGCCGACGGCCATGAGCGGCCGGTCCGCCGTGCTGCGGCCGGTCGCTCTGGGGGCGGCGGTCCTGCCACTGCGGCCGGTCCCCGGGGGGAGCGCTGCGCTCCGCGCGTTCCTGCCAGCTGCCCCGCCCGTTGCGCGAGCCGCCTGCCGGCGGCCCACCACGGCCGGGACGCTCCGCCTGAGGGCGACGGTCCTGCCACTGCGGCCGGTCACCGGTGGGACGGTCGCCCTGGGGACGGCGGTCCTGCCAGCTGTTGCCACCACTGCGCGGAGCCGAGGAACGCTGCGGGCGGTCGCCCTGAGGGCGACGGTCCTGCCACTGCGGCCGGTCACCGGTGGGACGGTCGCCCTGGGGACGGCGGTCCTGCCAGCTGCTCCCGCCACTCCGCGGAGCCGAGGGACGCTGCGGGCGGTCGCCCTGAGGGCGACGGTCCTGCCACTGCGGCCGGTCACCGGTCGGTCGGTCGCCCTGGGGGCGGCGGTCCTGCCAGCTGCTCCCGCCGGCGTGCGGAGCCCCGGACCGCTGCGGACGGTCACTATGGGCCCGATCCCCGGAGGGGCGGTCCCCCTGGGGGCGGCGGTCCTGCCACTGCGGACGATCACCGGTGGGACGCTCACCCTGGGGGCGGCGGTCCTGCCACTGCGGACGATCACCGGTGGGACGCTCACCCTGGGGGCGGCGGTCCTGCCACTGCGGACGATCCCCGGTGGGACGCTCACCCTGGGGGCGGCGGTCCTGCCACTGCGGACGATCACCGGTGGGACGGCCACCCTGCGGACGACGGTCCTGCCAGCTGCTCCCGCCACTCCGCGGAGCCGCCGAGCGCTGCGGACGGTCACCCTGCGGCCGGCGGTCCTGCCAACCGCCGCCATCAGCCCGCGGGCCACCACTGCGTTGCGAGCGATCACCCTGAGGTCGGTCGTCCTGTCGCGGCGACCGCTGTCCGGTCGGTCCACCGCCGAAGGAACGGCCGGCCTGGCGTCCGGGCCTTTCGTCACGCGACGAAGTGTTCTTGTGTCCATCACGACGCGGGCCCTGGTCGCGATCACCGTCGGGCCGAGACGCACGGTCCGCTCCGCCGGACCCGCTGGGGCGACCGCCTCCGCTGCGGTTCCCGGCAGGCTTGTCCGGACTGCGTCCGCCCTGAGATCCGCGGCTTCCGCGCGCTCCGTCGGAACCGCGTCGTGGACCTGTCATGACTTCTGGAGTACCTCTTCGATGTGGCGGCGCACTCGCACAAGCCGCCGGCGGCTGGAACCGGACATACGCAAACGGGGGTCAGAGCACGTGGCTCTGACCCCCGTTTGGTAATGGTTGTCCGGCGGTGTCCTACTCTCCCACCCCGTCTCCAGGGCAGTACCATCGGCGCTGAGAGGCTTAGCTTCCGGGTTCGGAATGGGACCGGGCGTTTCCCTCTCGCCATGACCGCCGTAACT
>NZ_SPQL01000024.1 GCF_004570385.1 Blastococcus sp. CT_GayMR19
GCTCGCGGCTGCGCTGCGGGCGTGGCGGCCGCAACCGCGGCGACCGGGACGGGAACGACCGCCCCGCGAACGACCGCGGTGCCGGCGACCGGGCCACCGGTGAGCGCGCGACCAGCGACCGCGGTGCCAGCGACCGCGGTGCCAACGACCGCGGTGCCAACGACCGGGTCACCAGCGACCGCGGCACCCGCGACGGGGGCAACCGCGACGGCGGCAACCGGGACGGCGGCAACCGCGGTCCCGACCGCGGCGACCGCACCGACAACCGGGGTGGCCGTCCGGACAACCGGAACGACAGCCGTCCGGGGAGCAACCCCAACGACGAGGACGACGACGACTTCGAGGGCGGGCGCGGTCGTCGCGGTCGCCGCTACCGCGACCGCAACAAGCGGGGCGGCAGTGCTCCCGGTGGCCGCGAGCGCTACGACCAGGGCGAGCCGACCGTCAGCGAGGACGACGTCCTCCTGCCGGTGGCGGGCATCCTCGACGTCCTGGACAACTACGCGTTCGTCCGGACCTCGGGCTACCTGACCGGCCCCAACGACGTGTACGTCTCGCTGTCGCAGGTGCGCCGCTACGGCCTGCGCCGCGGCGACGCGATCACCGGCGTCGTCCGGCAGCCCCGCGACGGCGAGCGCAAGGACAAGTACAACGCGCTCGTCCGCCTGGACACGGTCAACGGCCTGGACCCCGAGCAGGCCCGCAACCGGCCGGAGTTCACCAAGCTAACCCCGCTCTACCCGCAGGAGCGCCTACGGCTGGAGACGGAGCCGCACCAGCTGACCACCCGGGTGCTCGACCTGGTCATGCCGATCGGCAAGGGGCAGCGCGCGCTGATCGTCAGCCCGCCGAAGGCCGGCAAGACGATGGTCCTGCAGGCCCTGGCCAACGCGATCACGACGAACAACCCCGAGTGCCACCTCATGGTCGTCCTGGTCGACGAGCGGCCCGAGGAGGTCACCGACATGCAGCGCTCGGTGAAGGGCGAGGTCATCGCCTCGACCTTCGACCGGCCGCCGTCGGACCACACGACCGTCGCGGAGCTCTCGATCGAGCGGGCCAAGCGCCTGGTCGAGATGGGCCACGACGTCGTCGTCCTGCTGGACTCGATCACCCGCCTGGGCCGCGCCTACAACCTTGCGGCCCCCGCCAGCGGGCGCATCCTCTCCGGTGGTGTCGACTCCACGGCGCTCTACCCGCCCAAGCGTTTCCTCGGTGCCGCGCGCAACATCGAGAACGGTGGCTCGCTGACGATCATCGCCTCGGCGCTGGTCGAGACCGGCTCCACGATGGACACGGTCATCTTCGAGGAGTTCAAGGGCACGGGTAACGCGGAGATCAAGCTCGACCGCCGCCTGGCGGACAAGCGGGTCTTCCCGGCCGTCGACGTCAACGCGTCGGGCACCCGCAAGGAGGAGATCCTCATGAACCCCGAGGAGCTCGCCATCGTCATCAAGCTGCGCCGGGTGCTGGGTGCGCTCGAGCCGCAGCAGGCGTTGGAACTCCTGCTCGACAAGCTGAAGAAGACGCGCAACAACGTCGAGTTCCTGATGCAGATCCAGAAGACGACGCTGGGCCCCGGCAACGACTGACCCGCACCGCCCGTCGGCGGGGCGCAGCCGTCAGGAATACTGACCAGCTGAGCCCCGCCGGACGGGCGTGGAATACCACCCGCTCCCCGGCGTTCGACCACACGAACAACAGAGACTTTCTCGGAAGAGGCGATCGGCATGAAGCCCGACATCCACCCCGCGTACAACGAGACCACGGTGACCTGTGGTTGCGGGAACACGTTCACCACCCGCAGCACCTCCCCGACCGGTTCGCTGACCGTCGAGGTCTGCTCGGCCTGCCACCCCTTCTACACCGGCAAGCAGAAGATCCTCGACACCGGCGGCCGCGTGGCCCGCTTCGAGAAGCGCTTCGGCAAGCGGGCTGCCGCCGGCGCCGACACCGCCGCCAAGTAGCTCCTCCGACGGCGCCCGCGCCACTCCCACAAGGGGGTGGGGCGGGCGCCGTCGTCATGTCCAGCCGACGTCCCCGCTTTCGGTACCGGAAGCGCACGCATCGACCTCCCGCTTTCGGTACCGGAAGCGGTCTCTGGGGAAGGGCCGCACCTGATGAGCAGCACCGACGGCTCGCCCGACCGGCTGTCCGCCCTGCTCGACGAGCACGCCTCCCTGGAGCGCGAGCTCGCCGACCCGACGGTGCACGCCGACCAGTCGCGCGCGCGGCGGCTGAGTCGCCGCTACGCGCAGCTGGCTCCGCTGGTCGAGACGTCCCGGGCACTCGAGGAGGCCCGCGGCAACCTCGCCACCGCCCGCGAGCTCGCCGGTGAGGACGCCTCCTTCGCTGCCGAGGCCCGCACGCTCGAGTCGCAGGTCGAGGAGCTCTCGGGCCGGCTGCGCGAACAGCTGCTGCCCAAGGACCCCGACGACGACAAGGACGTCATCCTCGAGATCAAGGCGGGGGAGGGCGGCGCGGAGTCGGCGCTGTTCGCCGGCGACCTGCTGCGCATGTACCTGCGCTACGCCGAGCGCCGCGGGTGGTCGGCCGAGGTCATCGACGCCGTCGACGCCGACCTGGGCGGCTACAAGGACGTCTCGGTCGCGGTGAAGTCGCGGGGGGACGAGGGCATCTGGTCGCGGCTGAAGTTCGAGGGGGGTGTGCACCGCGTGCAGCGGGTGCCGGTCACCGAGAGCCAGGGGCGCATCCACACCTCGGCCGCCGGCGTGCTCGTCCTTCCGGAGGCCGAGGAGGTCGACGTCACCGTCGACCCGAACGACCTGCGCATCGACGTCTTCCGCTCCTCGGGGCCCGGCGGGCAGAGCGTGAACACCACCGACTCCGCCGTCCGCATCACCCACCTGCCCAGCGGCATCGTCGTCAGCTGCCAGAACGAGAAGAGCCAGCTGCAGAACCGCGAGTCGGCGCTCCGGATCCTGCGCGCCCGGCTGCTCGTGGCGGCGCGCGAGGAGGCGGCCGCGACCGCCAGCGACCAGCGTCGCAGCCAGATCCGCACGATGGACCGCAGCGAGCGGGTGCGCACCTACAACTTCCCGGAGAACCGGATCGCCGACCACCGGGTCGGCTACAAGGCCTACAACCTCGACCAGGTCATCGACGGCGACCTCGACGCCGTCATCGACTCCCTGGCGGCCGCGCACACCGCGGAGCTGCTGGCGGCCGGCTCCTGAACGTCCGTGACCTGCTGGCCGGAGCCACGCGCCGGCTCACCGACGCCGGCGTGGACTCCCCACGGGTGGACGCCGAGCTGCTGCTCGCCTCCGTCCTCGGGGTGTCCCGCGGCCGGCTCCTGACGCTGCTCGTCGTCCCCGACGACGTCGCCGTCCGGTTCGGCGCGCTGCTGGACCAGCGCGCCGACCGCGTGCCCTTGCAGCACCTCACCGGCCGGGCGCCCTTCCGCTACCTGGAGCTGGCGGTCGGCCCGGGCGTCTTCGTGCCGCGTCCGGAGACCGAGCAGCTCGCCGGGTGGGCGGTGCAGCAGCTCGCCGGGCTTGCCGCGCCCGTGGTCGTCGACCTCGGCGCCGGCTCGGGGGCGCTCGCGCTGTCGATCGCGCACGAGCACCCGGGCGCCCGGGTCACGGCCGTCGAGCGGGACCCGGGGGCGATCGAGTGGACCCGGCACAACGCGGCCGACCGGGCCGTCGCCGGCGACACCCCGGTCCAGGTCCTCCCCGGTGACATGACCGATCCGCAGCTGCTCCGCGGGCTCGACGGCTCGGTCGACCTCGTCGTGTCCAACCCGCCGTACGTACCCGACGGAGCCCGGGTGCCGCGCGAGGTGGCCGACCACGACCCGCCGCTGGCGCTCTGGGGAGGACCGGACGGCCTGGACGTCGTCCGCGGCCTCCTGGTCACCGCCGCGCGGCTGCTCCGCGCGGGGGGTCTGCTCGGCATCGAGCACGCCGACCAGCAGGGGAGCAGCCTGCCTGCGCTCGTCCGTGCGCACGGGAGCTACACCGAGGTCGAGGACCATCCCGACCTCGCCGGCCGCCCCCGTTTCACCACCGCGCGCCGGGCCTGAGGCGGCCGTCGGGGAGACTCTTCCCCCGTGGCCGACCTCTACGACTGCTCCGACCCCGACCAGCGCGCCGCCGGCCTCGACGCCGCGGTCGCCGCGATCAGCCGGGGCGAGCTGGTGCTGCTGCCCACCGACACCGTCTACGGCGTCGCGGCCGACGCGTTCACGCCTGCCGCGGTGACCGGACTGCTGGCCGCGAAGAACCGCGGACGCGCCATGCCCGTCCCCGTGCTGGTCGGTGAGGCCTCGACCCTGGGCGGGCTGGTCATCGACCTGCCCCCCGTCGCGAACGAGCTGGCGCAGGCCTTCTGGCCCGGCGGGCTCACGCTCGTCCTCGAGCACGCGCCGTCCCTGGCCTGGGACCTCGGCGACGCCGAGGGAACGGTCGCCGTCCGGCTGCCGGACGACGACGTCGCCCGCGAGCTCCTCCGCCGCACCGGCCCGCTGGCCGTGTCCAGCGCCAACCGCTCGGGGCGACCGGCGGCGACGAGCGCCCAGGAGGCGGTCGAGCAGCTGGGCGACCACGCGGCCGTCGTCCTCGACGGCGGCCCCCGCGCGAGTTCCACCGCCAGCACCATCGTCGACTGCACCGGCCCGACGCCCAGAGTGCTGCGAGTGGGCGCGATCAGCGTCGCCCGCCTCCGCGAGGTGGCACCGACCTTGACGGATTGACCGGACCACCACGGGCGAGAAAGCCGGGGGTGCGGGGGACGGGATGTCGTGCCGAGTGGGGCCCGGAGGGTCCCGCGCAGGCACGACGCAGCGGCTCGACGCGACTGGGGAACGGAAATTGGCCGCGGTGCGGCCCGGAGGGTCGCAATGTCACAGCGGTGCGATCCGGAGGATCGCAATGTGCACAGCCCATCGCGATACCGTTCAGTCATCCGCCGCGCCGCCCGAGCCCGGGCATCGCGGGCGCCCGCACCGACTTCTGGAGTGCGCCTGAGATGAGCACCCCCTACTGGGGCCCGGACTTCGACGCCCTGGCCGCCTTCGACCCCGACATCGCGAGCGTCGTCACCGACGAGCTGGACCGCCTGCGCAGCGGCCTGCAGCTGATCGCCAGTGAGAACTTCACCAGCCCGGCGGTGCTCGCCGCCCTCGGCAGCACGCTGTCCAACAAGTACGCCGAGGGCTATCCGGGGCGCCGGTACTACGGTGGGTGCGAGGTCGTCGACCGGGCCGAGGAGATCGGCATCGCGCGCGGCAAGGAGCTCTTCGGCGCCGAGCACGTCAACCTCCAGCCGCACTCGGGCGCCAGCGCGAACCTCGCCGCCTACGGCGCGTTCATGCAGCCGGGGGACACCCTGCTGGGCATGGCGCTGCCGCACGGCGGGCACCTGACGCACGGCACCAAGGTGTCGTTCTCGGGCAAGTGGTTCAACGCGGTCCAGTACGGGGTGGCGGAGAAGACCGAGCACATCGACTACGACCAGGTCCGCGACCTCGCCCGCGAGCACCGGCCGAAGATGATCGTCTGCGGCGGCTCGGCGATCCCGCGGCTGATCGACTTCGCCGTCTTCCGCGAGATCGCCGACGAGGTGGGCGCGATCCTCATGGTCGACGCCGCCCACTTCATCGGGCTGGTCGCCGGCAAGGCGATCCCGAGCCCGGTGCCGTACGCCGACGTCGTCACCTTCACCACCCACAAGGTGCTCCGCGGCCCGCGTGGCGGTGCGATCGTCTGCAAGGCCGAGCACGCCAAGGCCATCGACAAGGCGGCGTTCCCGATGATGCAGGGCGGCCCGCTCATGCACGCGATCGCCGCCAAGGCGGTGAACCTGAAGGAGTGCCTGCAGCCCGAGTACCAGACCTACGCGCGCCAGGTGATCACCAACGCCCAGGCGCTCACCGAGGGCCTGGCCGCCGAGGGCCTGCGCCCGGTCGCGGGTGGTACCGACACCCACCTGGCCCTGCTCGACCTGCGCGAGACAGGGGTCACCGGCAAGGACGCCGAGGCGCGCTGCGACGCCGCCGGGATCGTGCTGAACAAGAACGCGATCCCCTACGACCCGCAGCCCGCGTCGATCGCGTCGGGCATCCGGGTCGGCAGCCCGGCGGTGACCACCCAGGGCATGACCGAGAGCGACATGAAGTCGATCGCCTCGCTCATCGGGACCGCGATCCGTGACGAGGACGGCAGCCGCACCGCCGAGGTGGCCGCCGGCGTGCGGGAGCTGGTCGGCGCCCACCCCGCCTACCCGGAACCTGCCCGGGCCGTCTGATCCCGTGCGCGAGTACGCAGTCGTCCTCCTCACCGCCGCGCTGGTCACCTTCCTGTCCACCCCGGTGGTGCGGATGGTCGCCATCCGGCTGCGGATGATGGCTGCGCCGCGGGAGCGGGACGTGCACGTCATCCCGACCCCGCGGGGCGGCGGCGTGGCCATGTACCTCGGCGTCGCCGCCGCGGTGCTGGTCGCGACCCGGCTGCCTGCGCTGCAGCGCACGTTCGAGGACTCCCAGACGGCGGCCGTGCTCGCCGCCGGTGGCCTCATCTGCGCGCTGGGCGTGCTCGACGACAAGTGGGGCCTCGACGCGCTCACCAAGCTGACCGGGCAGATCGCCGCGGCCGGCGTGATGGTGCTGCTCGGGGTGCAGTTGGCTTTCGTGTTCCTCCCGGTGGCCGACATCGGGACCCTGATCCTCGGGCCGGACGTCGGCGTCCCCCTGACGATCCTGCTGACCGTGCTCACGGTGAACGCGCTGAACTTCATCGACGGCCTGGACGGCCTGGCCGCCGGGGTCTCGGCGATCGCGGCGCTGGCCTTCTTCGCGTACAGCTACAACCTGGGCGCCGTCGGGTACGGCGACGTCGCCAGCGCGCCCGCCCTCCTGACCGCCGTGCTCGCCGGGGCCTGTCTCGGGTTCCTGCCGCACAACTTCAGTCCCGCGCGGATCTTCATGGGTGACTCGGGTTCGATGCTGGTCGGCCTGATGCTCGCCGCGGCCGCGGTGTCGGCGACCGGGCGGGTGGACCCCCAGTCCTTCGACTCCGCCGCCACGGTGCTGCCACTGGCGCTGCCGCTCCTCGTGCCGATCGCGATCCTGTTCATCCCGTTCATCGACCTGCTGATGGCCGTCGTCCGCCGGACCCGCAGGGGCCGGTCGCCGTTCTCGCCGGACAAGATGCACCTGCACCACCGGCTGCTCTCCATCGGTCACTCGCACCGCCGGGCCGTGCTGGTCATGTACTTCTGGGCCGCCCTGCTCTCCTTCGGCGCCGTGACGCTGTCGATCACCGGCGGCCGGGCCGAGCTCCTCGTGGCCATCGCCGTCCTGCTGGTGGTCGGGATCGTCGTCCTCCTGAGCCCGCGGGCCCGCCGGGCCGCGCGGGAGGCGCGGGCCGCCGAGCTGATCGCCCAGCGGCAGCGCAGCCGGGCCGAGCACCCCACCGCACGTGCCGCGCGTGCGGCAGCGGTGCGGCCGCCTCCGGCCCCGGCCGACCCCGCCCCGGAGACGCAGCCGGCCGACGCCGGGCAGGTGCTGCGGTGAGCAGCCCTCCGGGGGCGGCACGCAGCGAGGCCCCCTGGGACATCTCCTTCCTCCGCGTCGGGGTGCTGGCGACGGCCGCCGCGACCGCTGTGGCCGCCCCGGTCGCCGCCCTCCTGTCGGGTCTGCCCGGTGCCCTCGGCGTCGTGGCCGGTGCCGCCGTGGTGACGGCGTTCTTCTGCGTGTCGGGTGTCGTCATCGCCTGGGCCGGGCGGATCAACGACGCCTTCACGCTGCCGGCCGCGCTGGGGACGTTCCTGGTGAAGGCGCTGGTGTTCGTCGCCGTCCTGGGCGCCCTGCCGCCGGAGGGCCCGCTGGATCGCCTCGCGCTCGCCTGGGCGGTCATCGGCGGGGCGCTGCTCTGGAGCGCCGTCCAGGTGCGCTGGGTATGGACCCGGCAGCTGTACTACGTGACGCCTCCGGCGCCGCCCGTCCCGGACCCGGAAAAGCCCACGCCACGCGGCTGAGATAGTGTCCGGGCCGATGGCCGAGGACAGCCCTGCTCGCGGGGAAGCTCGACCTCGATCCAGCGAGCCTGCCCGTCCGCCCAGTGGGGCGGACGTCGGGTGGGGGATCACCGGGACGATGCTCTCGGGGATCATCGTCTGGGGCGGGGCCGGGTGGCTGCTCGACCGCTGGCTGGAGACACGGTTCTTCACCTTGGTCGGCGTGCTCCTCGGTCTGACGGTGGCCATCTACCTGGTGGTCGTCAAGTACGGGGTCGTCGACCCGCCGCCGGGAGGTGGTCGGCCCGGCCGCACCACCCCGGGCAGGCGGCGGAGCCGGCCACGGGCGAACGACCAGACGCAGAAGGGACAACGGTGACCTCCAGCGCCTCCGCGCTCCTCGACGTGCTCGCCGCCGAAGGCGGTGGCGGCGACACCGGGTTCCAGGCTCCCACCGTCGAGGAGTTCTACCCCGAGCCGCTCGCGGCCTTCTCGCTGCTCGGCGTGGACTTCGAGATCACCCGGATCACGCTGATCATGTGGCTCGCGACCGCGCTGATGATCGGCCTGATGGTCGCCGCGGTCCGCAAGCCCTCGATCGTGCCCGGGAAGCTCCAGTTCCTCGGCGAGAGCGGCTACTCCCTCGTCCGGGACGGCATCGCCCGCGACGTGATCGGGCCGAAGGGGCTGCCGTTCGCGCCGTTCCTCGCCTCGCTCTTCTTCTTCATCCTCGCGAACAACGCGATGAGCATCGTGCCGCTGGCGCAGATCTCGCCGATGTCGAAGTTCGCGTTCCCGCTCGTCCTCGCCGTCATCACCTGGGTCGTCTACAACTGGGTGGGCATCCGTGAGCAGGGCGCCGGGCGGTACTTCAAGGACGCCGCCGTGCCGCCGGGTGTGCCCATCGGGGCGCTTATCCTGGTGACGCCCATCGAACTGCTGCAGGTCTTCGTGATCCGGCCGTTCACCCTCGCCGTCCGGCTCTTCGCCAACATGTTCGCCGGCCACATGCTGCTGGCGGTGTTCGCCCTCGGAACGGTCTACCTGCTGCAGGTGGGCAACTTCTCGATCATCTTCAGCCCGTTCGCGTTCCTCATGGCGCTGATCATGACGTTCTTCGAGCTGCTGGTGATCGTGCTGCAGGCCTACGTCTTCACCGTCCTGACGGCCACCTATCTCAACGGCGCCGTCGAACCCGCGCACTGACCGCTCCACCCCCGCCAGCCGCCCGGAACGAACCGGGCGACCGACCCAGGAGGAAAACCCCCGCATGATCGACGTTCTCGCAGCAGTCGACGGCAACATCGGCTCCATCGGTTACGGCCTCGCCGCCATCGGCCCCGGCATCGGTGTGGGCATCGTGTGGGCCGCCTACATCCAGGCGACCGCCCGTCAGCCCGAGTCCGCCGGCCTCACCCGCACCTACGCCTTCCTCGGTGCCGCGCTCTCCGAGGCGCTGGCGCTGATCGGCCTGGTCGCGCCCTTCATCTACGGCTGAGCCAGCCGGTCCGGTCCAGCTGACTCAGGGAGTGCACAGCATGATCATCCTCGCCGCGGAGGCACACAATCCGCTGATCCCGCTCGTGAGCGAGATCATCATCGGCACGATCACGTTCGCGATCCTCTGCCTGGTGATGTTCAAGTTCGTCGTGCCACGCTTCGAGCAGGTCTTCGTGGCCCGTCGCGAGGCGATCGAGGGCGGCATGGAGCGCGCCGAGGCGATGCAGGCCGAGGCGAAGGCCGCGCTCGAGCAGTACCGCGCCCAGCTGGCCGAGGCCCGCAACGAGGCCGCGCAGATCCGCGACCAGGCCCGCGCGGAGGGTCAGCAGATCCTCGTGGAGCTGCGGACGCAGGCGCAGGAGGAGTCGGACCGCATCGTCGCCCGCGGCGAGGAGCAGCTGGCCACGCAGAGGCAGCAGCTCGTGAACGAGCTCCGCGGTCAGATCGGCACGCTGGCCGTCGAGCTGGCCGGCCGGGTGGTTGGGGAGTCCCTCGCCGACGACGCCCGCCGGCGGGGCACGGTCGACCGCTTCCTCGCCGAGCTCGACAGCATGGCGACGGCCGGCGACGGCCGCACCGGAGTTCCGGTGTCCGAGGGCAACCGCTGATGGAGGCCTCGAGCCGGGCGGCCACGGTCGTTCTGCGCGAGCGCCTGGCCGAGCTGACGCGCAGCTCCGCGGGGCCCGCCCTGCTGAGCCTCTCCGAGGAGCTGTTCTCGGTCGCGCGGCTGCTCGACGGGCAGCTCTCCCTGCGCCGGGCGCTCGCGGACCCGTCGGGCAAGCCGGAGGAGCGGGCCGCGCTGGTCCGCCGACTCTTCGGCTCCCGCGTGTCGGCGGAGGCGGTCGCGCTCCTCGAGACGATGGCGCAGCAGCGCTGGTCGGGTCCGATCGACCTGGTCGACGCCGTCACCGGGACGGCCACCGAGGCGGCGCTCGAGGCCGCCGACGCCCGGGGCGAGCTCGACAGCGTCGAGGACGAGCTGTTCCGGTTCGGCCGCATCGTCGGCGGCGACCGGGAGCTCGGGCGGATCCTCAGTGACCGCAAGGCCCCGGCCGAGGGCAAGACCGCGCTGCTCGACCGGCTCCTGTCGGGGCGGGTCAGCCCGGTCACCGAGCTGCTGCTCCGCAGCGTGCTCACCGGCCCGCACGCCGGCAGCGCCGAGATCGCCGTCGAGCGGCTGTCCGACGTGGCCAGCCGCCGCCGCGGCCAGTCGGTCGCCCGCGTGACGAGCGCGGTCGCCCTCACGCCCGAGCAGGAGCAACGGCTCACCGCGTCGCTCACCCGGCTCTACGGGCGGACGGTGGGCCTGCAGGTGACCGTCGACCCGAGCCTGCTCGGCGGCCTGGTCGTCCAGGTGGGCGACGAGGTCATCGACGGCAGCATCGCCCACCGCCTGGAAGCCGCCCACCGGCGGCTGGCCGGCTGACCGACCCCAACGCCCCACACCCCAGACCGACCCCGCAGGGAAGAGGACCCAGACCCATGGCCGAGCTGACGATCTCCGCAGACGAGATCCGCAGTGCCATCCAGAGCTACGTCACCGAGTACAGGCCCGACGTCTCCCGTGAGGAGGTCGGGATCGTCACCGAGGCAGGTGACGGCATCGCCCGGGTCGAGGGGCTGCCCTCGGTCATGACCAACGAGCTGCTCGAGTTCGAGAGCGGCGTCCGCGGCCTGGCCCTGAACCTGGACGTGCGCGAGGTCGGCGTCGTCATCCTGGGTGACTTCTCCGGGATCGAGGAGGGCCAGCAGGTCCGCCGCACCGGGGAGGTGCTCTCCGTGGCCGTCGGCGACGGGTACCTCGGCCGTGTCGTCGACCCGCTGGGCAACCCGATCGACGGGGCCGGCCCGATCGAGACCACCGGCCGCCGCGCCCTCGAGCTGCAGGCGCCCACCGTCGTCCAGCGCCAGTCGGTGAAGGAGCCGCTGCAGACCGGCATCAAGGCCATCGACGCCATGACGCCGATCGGCCGCGGCCAGCGTCAGCTGGTCATCGGTGACCGTCAGACCGGCAAGACGGCGATCGTGACCGACACGATCATCAACCAGAAGGAAGCCTGGGCGACCGGCGACCCGGCGCAGCAGGTGCGCTGCATCTACGTCGCCGTCGGCCAGAAGGGCTCGACGATCGCGGCGATCCGCACGGCCCTCGAGGAGGCCGGCGCGATGGAGTACACGACCATCGTCGCCGCTCCCGCGTCCGAGGCCGCCGGGTTCAAGTACATCGCCCCCTACGCCGGCTCGGCCATCGGCCAGCACTGGATGTACGAGGGCAAGCACGTCCTGATCGTCTTCGACGACCTGTCCAAGCAGGCCGAGGCCTACCGCGCTGTCTCGCTGCTGCTGCGTCGCCCGCCGGGCCGCGAGGCCTACCCGGGCGACGTCTTCTACCTGCACTCCCGTCTGCTGGAGCGCTGCGCGAAGCTGTCCGACGACCTCGGCGCCGGATCGATGACCGGGCTGCCGCTCGTCGAGACGAAGGGCAACGACGTCTCGGCCTACATCCCGACCAACGTCATCTCGATCACCGACGGGCAGATCTTCCTCGAGACCGGTCTGTTCAACTCCGGTGTGCGCCCGGCCATCAACGTCGGCATCTCGGTGTCCCGCGTCGGCGGGTCCGCGCAGATCAAGGCCATGCGGTCGGTGGCCGGCCGGCTGCGGCTGGACCTCGCCCAGTTCCGTGAGCTCGAGGCCTTCGCGTCGTTCTCCTCCGACCTGGACGCCTCCAGCCGCGCGACCCTGGACCGCGGTTCCCGGCTGGTCGAGCTGCTCAAGCAGGGCCAGTACTCGCCGTTCCCGGTCGAGCGCGAGGTCGTCTCGCTGTGGCTGGGCACGACCGGCAAGCTCGACGTCGTGCCGGTGAACGACGTGCGGCGCTTCGAGTCGGAGTTCCTCGACTTCGTCGCCCGCGGGGACAACGGCATCTTCGACGAGATCCGCCAGACCAAGGTGCTCGGCGACGACGCCGTGCAGAGCCTGGAGAAGGCGGTCGAGGCGTTCTACGGCCAGTTCACGACCGGGGAGGGCGAGACGCTCAAGGTCAACGAGCCCGAGGCCGAGGCGATGGACGCGTCCGAGCGTGGCCAGGAGCGCGTCCAGGTCAAGAAGAAGGCCTGACCCATGGCCGGCACTCTCCGCGCGCTGCGGCGCCGCATCCGCTCCACGCGGTCGACGAAGAAGATCTTCTCGGCCCAGGAGCTGATCGCCGGTGCCCGCATCGTCAAGGCACAGGCCCGGGTCGAGGCCTCCAAGCCCTACGCCCGGGAGATCACGCGGGTGCTGTCGGCGCTCGCGTCGTCGGCCTCGCTGGACCACCCGCTGCTGACCGAGCGCCAGAACCCGAAGCGCGCCGGGGTCCTGGTGATCACCTCGGACCGCGGGTTCGCCGGCTCGTACAACGTGAACGTGCTCCGGCGGACCGAGGAACTGCTCTCCCTGCTGCGCCAGGAGGGCAAGGAGCCGGTGCTCTACGTCGTGGGCCGGAAGGGGGAGACCTACTACTCCTTCCGTGACCGCGCGATGGCCGAGACCTTCACCGGCTTCTCCGAGCAGCCCAAGTACACCGACGCGCAGGCGGTCGGCACCGTCCTCATCGACGTCTTCACCGCCGGTGAGGACGACGAGGAGGGCGGCGCCGGGGCGGACGGCATCCTCGGCGTGGACGAGTTGCACATCGTCTACACCGAGTTCCGCTCGCTGCTCGCCCAGGTGCCCGTCGCCAAGCGGATGGCACCGCTGGAGGTCGAGGAGGTCGAGGAGTTCGACTACGAGCGCGAGGACCGGGAGCACGGCCAGACCGGCAGCGACTCCGGCGTCCCGACGTCCTACGAGTTCGAGCCCTCGGCCGAGGGCCTGCTCGACGCGCTGCTGCCGAAGTACGTCACCACCCGGATCTACGCCGCGATGCTCGAGGCGGCCGCCTCGGAGTCGGCGTCGCGACGCCGGGCGATGAAGTCGGCCTCCGACAACGCCGAGGAGCTGGCGAAGAACCTCTCCCGGCAGGCCAACCAGGCCCGTCAGGCAGAGATCACCCAGGAGCTGAGCGAGATCGTCGGCGGGTCCGAGGCGCTGGCCTCGGCGAGCTCCGGCGACTGACCTTCCATGTTCGTTCTGAAGACGCGAGACCACCGCAGCCCGAGGGCAGGAGAGCACTACAGATGACCGTCACCGAGGACCGTCCGACCAACCAGCAGACCCAGGCCGCCGGCCGCGTCGTGCGGGTCACCGGGCCGGTCGTCGACGTCGAGTTCCCCCGCGACGCGATGCCCGACCTGTTCAACGCCCTGAAGGTCGAGGTCACGCTGGCCGACCTGGGCAAGACCCTGACCCTCGAGGTCGCGCAGCACCTCGGCGAGGGCGTCGTCCGCACCATCTCCATGGCCCCGACCGACGGCCTCGTCCGCGGCGCCCAGGTGACCGACACCGGATCGGCGATCAGCGTGCCGGTCGGCGATGTCGTCACGGGACATGTCTGGAACGCCCTGGGCGAGTGCCTGGACGAGCCCGGCTACGGCGCCGACGCCGAGCGCTGGACGATCCACCGGCACGCGCCGCGCTTCGACCAGCTCGAGGGCCGCACCGAGATGCTGGAGACCGGCATCAAGGTCATCGACCTGCTGACCCCGTACGTGGCCGGCGGGAAGATCGGCCTGTTCGGCGGGGCCGGCGTGGGCAAGACCGTGCTGATCCAGGAGATGATCCGCCGCGTCGCCCAGGAGTTCGGTGGCGTCTCGGTGTTCGCCGGCGTCGGCGAGCGCACCCGTGAGGGCAACGACCTCATCACCGAGATGACCGAGTCCGGCGTCATCGAGTCCACCGCCCTGGTGTTCGGTCAGATGGACGAGCCGCCGGGCACCCGGCTGCGCGTGGCGCTGTCGGCGCTGACGATGGCGGAGTACTTCCGGGACGAGAAGAACCAGGACGTGCTGCTCTTCATCGACAACATCTTCCGGTTCACGCAGGCCGGCTCCGAGGTCTCCACGCTGCTCGGCCGCATGCCGTCGGCCGTCGGTTACCAGCCGACCCTGGCCGACGAGATGGGGGAGCTGCAGGAGCGGATCACGTCGACCCGTGGACGCTCGATCACCTCGCTGCAGGCGATCTACGTGCCCGCCGACGACATCACCGACCCCGCGCCGCACACCACGTTCGCCCACCTCGACGCGACGACCGTGCTCTCGCGGCCGATCTCGGAGAAGGGCATCTACCCGGCCGTCGACCCGCTGGACTCCACCAGCCGGATCCTCGACCCGCAGTACGTGGGCCAGGAGCACTACGACATCGCGCAGACGGTGAAGCGGATCCTCCAGCGCTACCAGGAGCTCCAGGACATCATCGCCATCCTCGGCATCGACGAGCTCGGCGAGGAGGACAAGGTCACGGTCAACCGGGCCCGGCGCATCGAGCGCTTCCTCTCGCAGAACATGTTCGTGGCCGAGGCCTTCACCGGGCAGCCTGGCTCCTTCGTGCCGCTCTCGGAGACCCTGGAGGCCTTCAAGGCGCTGACCGAGGGCACCTACGACCATCTCCCCGAGCAGGCCTTCTTCATGCAGGGTGGGCTCGAGGACCTCGAGAAGAACGCGGAGAAGCTCAAGAAGGGCTGATCGCAGCCGCGCTGGGCAGCCGGACTGAAGGCTGATCCCGCGTTCCGCCCGGCCGGGCCCCCGTTCACGGGGGCCCGGCCGTCTTCGTCCACGGGGACGTCTGCGTCACCCGACCGGGTAGTTCGGGGCTAGGGTTCTGCACAGGACGGTAGGAAGTGCCGACCATTCCAGAGGTCGCCCGATCCGCGGGCGTCGTGACGGGGAACGCCGTGGACCTGAACGCCGATCAGCCCAGGAGCGACGAGGGCGACTGGAGCTGGCCCCCGTACGCGCCGTGCGAGTCCGGCGAGGTCTCGTTCAGCACGGAGCAGTGGGCCCCGGCCTCCACCGTGCGCCGGCCGTGGGTGCGTGTCGGCCGCTGGACCCTGCTCTACCGCCGCGGCGCCTGACGGGTCCCCAGAACCGCCGCAGAGCCGCCGGCGACACGCCGCTAGAGTGGGCGTGATCCGTTGCCGTGTCCTTCCGGGCCGGCGCCCGTACGCACCGCACCCCTTCGCTGACGAAGGGGCGGAACCCCGAGGAGTGTCGTGGCGACCCTGCAGGTCGAGTTGGTGGCCGTCGAGCGGAAGATCTGGTCCGGCGAGGCGACGATGGTCATCGCCCGCACCACGGAGGGCGAGCTCGGGGTCCTGCCCGGCCACGCGCCGCTGCTCGGCCAGCTCGCGGAGGGCGGCGTCGTCACGATCCGCACCGACTCCGGGGACGACGTCGTCGTGGCGGCCCATGGCGGCTTCCTCTCGGTGACCGAGCGCGGCGTCTCCATCCTGGCCGAGACGGCCGAGATCGCGAGCGAGATCGACGTGGAGCGCGCCCGCGAGGCGCTGCGCCGTGCCGAGGAGGCCGGTGACGACCCGGAGGCGATGGACGCCGCGCGGCGCGCGCAGTCCCGGCTGCGGGCGGCCGGCGAGAACGCCTGAGGCGTCGAACCACCGCGCGCTGACCCAGCCGGACGCATGACCACGCACGCGCCGTGACCACGGTCCTGCTGGTGCTGCTCGCAGTCCTGGTCGTCGGGCTGGCGGTGGCGTTCCTGCTGCGCCGGCGCTTCCTGCTCTCCGGGCTGGGTGCGGTCACCGTGTGGCTGCGGCCGGTCGGCTCGCCCCGCTGGTCGGTGGGCGTCGCCTGGTACAGCGGCGACGTCCTGCTCTGGTACCGGGGGCTGTCGCTGTCCGTGCGCCCGCAGGAGCGGTTCTGCCGCTCCGAGCTCCGGATCGACTCCCGCCGGGAGGCCGGCCGGGACGACCTGTCGCTGCCCGCGGACGTCGTCGTCCTCGCCTGCACGACCCCCGAAGGCCCCCGTGACCTGGCGATGGACCCCTCGACGGTGACCGGCTTCCTCTCCTGGATGGAGTCGGCGCCGCCCGGCGGCTGAACGGGTCAGTCGGCCGGCTCCGCCGTGCCCGGATCCGCAGCCGCCTTCTGGGCGTGTGCGCCACTGTGCGCGCCGGGCTCCCACAGCACGTCCCCGCCGGGGTTGGCGCCCCGCGCCAGGATGAACAGCAGGTCGGAGAGCCGGTTGAGGTAGCGCGCGGTCTCCGGATTGGTGTGCGCGCCGTCGGCCGCCAGCAGGGCCCACACGCTGCGCTCGGCCCGCCGGACGACCACCCGTGCCTGGTGCAGGAGCGCCGCCCCCGGGGTCCCGCCCGGGAGGATGAAGCTGGCCAGCGTCGGCAGCGCCTCGTTGTACGCGTCGCAGGCCGCCTCGAGCCGCTCGGTGTAGGCGGCGGTCACCCGGAGCGGCGGGAACTGCGGATCCGGGGTGACCGGGGTGCAGAGGTCGGCCCCCACGTCGAACAGATCGTTCTGCACGGAGCGGAGCAGGTCGGCGACCGCCGGCTCCGGGGACCCCAGCGCGAGGGCCACCCCCAGCACGCTGTTCGCCTCGTCCACGTCGGCGAAGGCCACCAGCCGGGGATCGGTCTTCTCCACCCGGCTCATGTCGCCCAGGTGCGTCTGCCCGGCGTCGCCGGTCTTCGTGTAGATGCGGGTGAGCCGGACCGTCATGACCGCGAGCCTAGGACGTCCGTAGGGTGACCGCGTGGAGTGCTTCGAGGTGACCGGCGGTGCGGTCCTGAACGGACGCGTCCGGGTCACCGGCGCGAAGAACAGCGCACTCAAGCTGATGGCGGCGGCGCTGCTCGCGACCGGCACGACCACCATCGACGAGGTCCCCGACATCCTCGACGTCGCGATCATGAGCGAGGTGCTCCGGCGCCTCGGCTGCGAGGTGACCTACGAGCGCACCGGGAACGGCAGCGGAGGCGGCCGGGTCGTCGTCGACGTGCCCGAGAAGCCCTCCACCGAGACGGACTACGACCTGGTCCGCCGGATGCGCGCCTCCATCAGCGTGCTCGGCCCGCTCGTGGCCCGCTGCGGGAGCGCGCGGGTGGCGCTGCCCGGAGGCGACGCGATCGGCTCGCGAGGGCTCGACATGCACATCTCCGGCCTCGAGCGGCTCGGGGCCACCATCGTCAGCGAGCACGGCTTCCTCATCGCGACCGCCCCGCGGCTCGTCGGGACCTCGATCTGGCTGGACTTCCCGTCGGTCGGGGCCACCGAGAACCTCGTGATGGCGGCCGTCCTCGCCAGCGGCACGACCGTCGTCGACAACGCCGCCCGCGAGCCGGAGATCGTCGACCTCTGCGCGATGCTCACCGCGATGGGCGCCCGCATCGACGGGGCCGGCACCTCGACCATCACCGTCGACGGCGTCGATGCGCTCTCGCCGGTGTCGTACACGACCGTGCCCGACCGGATCGTCTCCGGGACCTGGGCCATCGGGGCGGTCATGACCCGCGGGGACGTCGTCGTCGAGCGCGCGGTCGCCGACCACCTGACCGTCGCGCTGGACAAGCTGACCGACGCGGGAGCCGTCGTGGAGGTGCTGCCGGACGGGTTGCGGGTGTCGATGAACGACCGCCCGCGCTGCGTCGACGTCGTCACGCTGCCCTACCCGGGCTTCCCGACCGATCTGCAGCCGATGGCGGTCGCGCTCGCCGCCGTCTCGACCGGGACGGCGCTGATCACCGAGAACGTGTTCGAGGGCCGGTTCATGTTCGTCAACGAGCTCGTCCGGCTCGGCGCCGACGTGCGCACCGACGGCCACCACGCCGTCGTCCGCGGGCGGGAGCGGCTCTCCAGCGCGCCCGTCGTCGCGACCGACATCCGCGCCGGCGCCGGGCTCGTGCTGGCCGGGCTGGTGTCGGACGGCATCACCGAGGTGCAGGACGTGCACCACGTCGACCGCGGATATCCCGACTTCGTCCAGCAGCTCCGCGGGCTCGGCGCGACGATCGAACGCACCCAGCGCCCCGACTGACTACTCGGGACCCGGAAAGGTGGCCGCCAGGGCTCTGGCCCGGTCGGCGTCCTCCGGGAAGACCAGCACGTCGGCCCGGTGGGCGGCGGGGAACCGGATGGTCGAGCGGATGCCGGCGTCGGAGAGCACGGCGCGCAGTGCGTGCGCCGACTCGCGGCGGGAGACCGTGGCGATGCGGGTGAGCAGCTCGTCACCGGCCGGCGCCGCGGGTCGCACGCGCGCCGTGCTGCTGCCGAAGGCCCACCGCATGAACAGGGCCAGCAGCCCAAGGACGACGAACGCGATGACCGGGCCCACCAGGTAGTGCAGGTTGCTGCCCGCTCCGATCGGCATGCGCCACCTCCCGTCCGAACGCGATCGAGTGTGCCACCGGCCGCAGCCCGGGGGCGGGGCTGCTACTGGGGAGTAACCGCCCTAGACTCCGCGGGCATGCCGTTCCCGCACGTGCCGGAGGAGCGCGACCGCCCCTGGGTCATGCGCACCTACGCCGGCCACTCCTCGCCGGCCGAGTCCAACGCCCTGTACCGGCGCAACCTCGCGAAGGGCCAGACCGGCCTGTCGGTCGCCTTCGACCTGCCGACGCAGACCGGCTACGACCCGGACCACGAGCTCGCCGTAGGTGAGGTCGGCAAGGTCGGTGTGCCGGTGACCCACATCGGCGACATGCGGGCGCTCTTCGACGGCATCCCGCTCGACGAGATGAACACGTCGATGACGATCAACGCGCCCGCGATGTGGCTGCTGGCGCTGTACCAGGCGGTCGCCGAGGAGCACGGGCACGACGTCTCGAAGCTCGCCGGGACGACGCAGAACGACATCATCAAGGAGTACCTGTCGCGGGGCACCTACGTCTTCCCGCCGGCGCCGTCGATGCGGCTGATCACCGACATGGTGGCCTACACGGTGACGGCGATGCCGAAGTGGAACCCGATCAACATCTGCAGCTACCACCTGCAGGAGGCCGGGGCCACGCCGGTGCAGGAGATCGCCTACGCGATCAGCACGGCGATCGCCGTCCTCGACTCCGTGCGCGACTCGGGGCAGGTCCCGCAGGAGCGGTTCGGCGAGGTCGTCGCCCGCATCTCCTTCTTCGTCAACGCGGGCGTCCGCTTCGTCGAGGAGATGTGCAAGATGCGCGCCTTCACCCAGCTCTGGGACGAGCTGACGAAGGAGCGCTACGGCGTCGAGGACCCCAAGCACCGCCGCTTCCGCTACGGCGTGCAGGTCAACTCCCTGGGCCTGACCGAGGCGCAGCCGGAGAACAACGTGCAGCGGATCGTCCTGGAGATGCTGGGCGTCACGCTCTCCCGGGACGCCCGCGCCCGGGCCGTGCAGCTGCCTGCCTGGAACGAGGCGCTCGGCCTCCCGCGGCCCTGGGACCAGCAGTGGTCGCTGCGGCTGCAGCAGGTGCTGGCGTTCGAGACCGACCTGCTCGAGTACGAGGACCTGTTCACGGGCTCG
The DNA here is from genome assembly GCF_004570385.1 of Blastococcus sp. CT_GayMR19. Taxonomy (GTDB): domain Bacteria; phylum Actinomycetota; class Actinomycetes; order Mycobacteriales; family Geodermatophilaceae; genus Blastococcus_B. Next base: position 19,867 of record NZ_SPQL01000024.1, read on the forward strand.
GTCGTCGTGGAGCAGAAGGTCGCCGAGCTCGTCGAGGGCGCCCGGGCCGAGATGGCCCGCGTCGAGCAGCTGGGCGGCGCGGTCGCGGCGGTCGAGTCCGGGTACATGAAGAGCGCGATGGTCGGCTCGCTGGCCGAGCGGCGCCGGCGGATCGAGAGCGGTGAGGACGTCGTCGTCGGCGTCAACCGGTTCGAGACGACGGAGCCCAATCCGCTCACCGCCGACCTCGACACCGCGATCATGGTCGTCGACCCGGCCGTGGAGAACGCGGCGCAGGAGGCCGTGCGGACGTGGCGGGCCCAGCGCGACCAGGCCGCCGCCGACCAGGCGCTCGACGCCCTGCGCGCGGCCGCCGGCACCGACACCAATCTGATGGCCGCCACCCTCGACTGCGCCCGCGCGCGCGTGACGACGGGGGAGTGGGCCGGCGTCCTCCGCGAGGTGTTCGGCGAGTACCGGGCGCCCACCGGCGTCGCCGCGGCGAGCGCCGGAGGTGAGGCCGACGCCACGCTGACCGACGTCCGCGAGCGCGTGCGGGCCACCGGCGAGGAGCTCGGCGGACGGCTGCGCTTCCTGGTCGGCAAGCCCGGCCTCGACGGGCACTCCAACGGCGCCGAGCAGATCGCGGTGCGCGCCCGCGACGCCGGCTTCGAGGTCGTCTACCAGGGCATCCGGCTCACGCCGGCGCAGATCGTCTCGGCGGCCGTGGAGGAGGACGTGCACGTCGTCGGGCTGTCGGTCCTGTCGGGCTCGCACCTGCAGGTCGTCCCGGCGGTGCTGCGCGGCCTGAAGGAGGCCGGCCTGGACGACGTCCCGGTGGTGGTCGGCGGGATCGTGCCCGACAGCGACGCCCGGCGGCTGCGCGAGCAGGGTGTGGCCCGCGTCTTCACCCCGAAGGACTTCGGGCTGACCGACATCATGGGCCAGATCGTCGACGTCGTCCGCGAGGCGAACGGCCTCGACGAGAAGGTGCCGGCGCCGGCCTGACCGGCACTGGCGGCCCGAATCGGGCCGCCACCCCCGGCGAGAACAGCACGCTGTCGGGGGGTCCCGTCGCCGGGTCCAGCCCGGCGGCGGTCAGCAGCGACTCCTCCAGGTCCAGCAGCTCCGCCCGGTGCAGCGGCCACTCGCCGTGCTCGTTGGGCCAGAACACCGGGCCGTCGCGGCCGGGGCGGTGCAGGCCCCACCGCGCGGTGAGGAAGCGCGCCAGCGGGTCGACCTCGGGAAGGGCACCGCCCACCCGCACGACGACCCGGCTGCGCGGGCCGGGCCCTCGGCGTCGCGAGGTGTAGGTGAGGACGGCGCCGGCGCGGGCGATCCGCATCCGCGACCAGGCGTAGGGCAGGCCGGCGGCCCAGCGTCCGGCCAGCACCGGGAGCAGCCGCTCGGCGTCGAGGGAGCGGAACACCACGCCGCGGCGTCCGTCCCCGTCGACCGAGTACAGCCGGACGTTGGTCTCGGCGAACGACCCGAGGTAGGGCAGGCCGGGCGCCCCGAGCAGCCCGACGCGGTGCATCCGGAAGGGGATCAGCCCCACGTAGGTGCACCCGTCGTGCACGTCCGGCACGGTGCCGGCGGGCAGCAGGGGCGCGACGCGGGCCGGGTCCACGGCCCAGTGCAGGAAGGTGACGTCCCGCCAGTCCTGGGTGGACACGGTGCGGCCGGCCGGCCGGGGAGCGGTCGGGGTCAGCGGTTCGGCACCGGGCACGGCCTCAGCTTCCCTGGTCGGCACCCTGTCGTTGCCGGATGCGGCCCCGGCGTGATGGAGTCGGTCCATGAGCGGCAACGGAGCCCCACGGGTCGAACGCGACGGCGACATCGTCCAGATCACGATGGTGCGGCCCGCGAAGCGGAACGCGCTGTCCCGGGAGCACCTGACCCAGCTGCTGGCCGCCGTCACCGAGGTGGGCGGCAGCGACGCGACCGGCATCGTCCTGGCGGCGGAGGGCCCGGTGTTCAGCGCCGGGCACGACTTCGCCGACGTCTCCGGTGCGCCGCTGCCCGACGTGCGCAGCCTGCTGGCGCTGTGCACGGAACTCATGCAGACCGTCCAGGACGTGCCGCAGGTGGTCCTCGCGCGGGTGCACGCGCTGGCGACCGCGGCCGGCTGCCAGCTCGTCGCCTCCTGCGACCTGGCCGTCGCCGCGGAGTCGGCGGGGTTCGCCGCCCCGGGCGGCAAGGGTGGCTGGTTCTGCCACACGCCGATGGTGGCGATCGCCCGCAACGTCGGCCGGAAGCGGGCGATGGAGCTTGCCCTGACCGGTGACGTCATCGACGCGCGGACCGCGCTGGACTGGGGGCTGGTCAACCGGGTCGTGCCCGACGACGAGCTGGACGAGGCCGTGGACGACCTCATGGCCCGGGCCACCCGCGGCTCGCGGGCCAGCAAGGCCTGGGGCAAGCAGACGATGTACGCCCAACTCGACCGCCCGGAGCGGGACGCCTACACGACCGCGATCGAGGTCATGGCCGCGGCCAGCCAGATCCCCGGCGCCCGCGAGGGCATGGCCGCCTTCCTCGAGAAGCGGAAGCCGGTCTGGACCGACTGATGACCGGGCCGGCTCCCGATCGTCCCTGGATGCCGGGGTACGGGGTGCTGCCGGCCGACCAGGGCAGCGGACTGATGGCCTGGGCGGAGGCCGAGCGCCGGCTGACCGTCTCGCACGACTACTGGTGTGCCACTGTCCGCCCCGACGGGCGGCCGCACGTCATGCCGGTGTGGGGTGTCTGGCTCGACGCGCGGCTCTGGTTCTCCACCGGCATGCGCTCCCGCAAGGCCCGCGACGTCGCCGTCGAGCCGCGCTGCACGCTGACCACGGACGACGCCCGCGACCCCGTCGTCGTCGACGGCGTGGCCGAGCAGGTGACCGACCGGGCCGGGATCGAGGGGTTCGTGGCAGCGGTGAACGGCAAGTACGGCGGCGGGGTGAGGGTCGATTTCCTGGACCCCGCCGTCAACGGCACGTTCTCGGTCCGACCGGAGTGGGTCTTCGCGATCTCCGAGGACGACTTCTCCGGCAGCCCGACCCGGTGGCGGTTCCCGCAGCCCGGGTGAGGCTGCGCACAACCGGGATGCGGCAGCCGATCGTCCGCATTGACCCAGGCGTGCAGAACCTCTGGGACCTCACGCGGCGGCGCGCCGTGGACTTCGGACGGGTGACGACCGCGGCCTGTTGACCGCCTCGCCCCGCCCCGTCCCTTGCTGCATCACTCCCCGAAAGGCACTTCCTCGTGCTCGCTCGTCTCCGCCGCGTCCCGTTCGCGGCGCAGGTCCTGATCGCCCTCGTCCTCGGCGTGGTCCTCGGCCTCGTCGCCCGTGAGATCGGCCCCGTCGCCGACGGCTCGCCCAACTGGCTCACCAGCACGCTGCAGACCATCGGCGGCACCTTCGTGACGCTGCTGAAGGTGCTCGTCCCGCCGCTGATCGTCACCGCGGTGATCGTCAGCATCGCCAACCTCAAGCAGGTGTCCAACGCCGCGCGGCTCGCCGGCCAGACGCTGCTCTGGTTCGCCGTCACCGCGCTCATCTCCGTCGCGATCGGCATCGGCCTGGGCCTGCTCACCCAGCCCGGCCGCAACAGCTCCGTCGATGCGGCGAGCGCGACCGACCCGGAGAAGACCGGCTCCTGGTTCGACTTCCTCACCGGCATCGTGCCCGGCAACATCTTCGGCCTCCAGGGCTCCGCGGAGGGCGCGCTGTCCTTCAACGTCCTCCAGCTGATCGTCATCGCGGTGGCCATCGGCGTCGCGGCGCTCAAGGTCGGCGAGCCGGCCGAACCGTTCCTCGGCTTCGTCCGCTCCGCACTGGCGATCGTCCAGAAGGTGCTGTGGTGGGTCATCCTGCTGGCCCCGATCGGCACGCTCGGCCTGATCGGCAACGCCGTCGCCAGCTACGGGTGGGAGTCCCTCGGCTCGCTCGGCGTCTTCACCGGGGCGGTCTACGCCGGTCTCGCGCTCGTGCTGTTCGTCGTCTACCCGGTGCTGCTGCGGGCGCACGGGCTCTCGCCGCTGCGCTTCTTCGCGGGCGCCTGGCCGGCCATCCAGCTGGCCTTCGTCTCCCGCTCCTCGATCGGCACGCTCCCGGTGACCGAGCGGGTGACCGAGCAGAACCTCGGCGTCCCGCGGTCCTACGCCTCGTTCGCCGTCCCGCTCGGGGCGACGACGAAGATGGACGGCTGCGCCGCGATCTACCCGGCGCTGGCGGCGATCTTCGTGGCCCAGTTCTTCGGCGTGGACCTCGGGATCACCGACTACCTGCTGATCGCGCTGGTCTCCGTCGTCGGCTCGGCCGCCACCGCCGGGGTCACCGGCGCGGTGGTCATGCTGACGCTGACCCTGTCCACGCTCGGCCTGCCGCTGGCCGGCGTCGGCCTGCTCCTGGCCATCGACCCGATCCTCGACATGGGCCGCACCGCGGTGAACGTGGCCGGTCAGGCGCTGGTCCCGACGATCGTCGCCAAGCGAGAGGGCATCCTCGACGTCGAGCGGTACCGGTCGGGCCGCCCGGCGGAGCCGCTCGCGGCCGTCGAGGCCCAGGGTGGCGTGGACGCCGACCTGCGGCAGCCCGCGACCGTCTGAGTTCCCCTGCACGCCGGCCCGGCCCTCCTCCCGGAGGCCGGGCCGGTCTGCGTCCGGGCTCAGCCGGCCAGGTCGGCGCAGCCGGACTCGTCGGGCAGCAGCGGCCGGAAGAGCACCGACCACCGGGTGCCGTCCGCGGAGAGCCAGGGTGTCAGCAGGTTCGCGCCGCCGGCCGCCTCGATCACGGCGGTGGCCTCGGCGCCGGTGGCGGTCACACAGGACAGGTCGGGGAGACCGCCGAGCGGCGTCCCGGGCAGCGCCGGGCCCGGCCACGGCACCGGCTCGGGGCTCAGGCCCTGGGCGATGTCCTCCTCGGGCGCCGTCCAGGGGCGGACGACCCCCGCGACCGCCGAGGGCACGTACGGCAGGGGCGGCTCGTCGCCGGCCTCGGTCAGCCCCAGACCGGTGACGGCGGCGAACAAGTCGCTCAGCTCCCGGCGGGCGGCCTCCTGCGCCGGCGTGAGCCCGTCGGCCGGCCCGCCGGCCGTCTCGGCCAGGCCGTACACCTCGCGGACGTAGGTGGCGTCCGCGGTGACGAGGGTGAACCGCGTGGAGGGCACGTCGGCGATGGGCGGCATCCCGAGGTCGCCGGTCTCCGCCACCCCGGCGGCGAGCGCGCGCTCGGCCAGCCCCTGGACGCCGTCCCTGCCGATGTCGACGACCTGGACGTTGGGCCAGGCGAAGCCCGGATAGATGGCCGGCACCGGGCCTCGGCGATCACCCGTCCGTCGGCGTAGACGCTGGTGATCGGCAGCCGGCCGGCCAGCATCTCCGGCGGGACGAAGCCGCCGACGTACTCCACCCGCAGGACCAGCGCGGCGTCGGCCGGCAGCTCCGCGGACGGCGGGGGAGCCGGCGCCGGGGTGGCACCCCCGCGCTGCGCGCAGCCGGTCAGCACGAGCAGGGCCGTGAACGCCGCCGCGGCGCGGTGGGTTCCGGGACTCGTCACACATCCAGGACGCGGTGCCCCCCGGGCGGGTTCCAGCCGTACCGGTAGCGTCGGCGCCCGTGCGTCTGGTCATCGCCCGCTGCTCCGTCGATTACATCGGGCGGCTCACCGCTCATCTGCCGATGGCGACCCGTCTCCTGCTGGTCAAGGCCGACGGGTCGGTGTCCATCCATGCCGACGACCGGGCCTACAAGCCGCTGAACTGGATGAGCCCGCCGTGCAGCCTCAAGGAGGACCTGACCGACGGCGCGGGCACCTGGACGGTGACCAACAAGGCCGGCGAGCAGCTGATCGTCACCATCGAGGCGGTCGAGCACGACTACTCCCAAGAGCTCGGCGTGGACCCCGGCCTGCAGAAGGACGGCGTGGAGGCCGAGCTGCAGCGGCTGCTGGCGTTGCACGTCGAGACCTTCGGGCCGGGGTGGTCGCTGGTGCGCCGGGAGTACCCGACGGCCATCGGCCCGGTCGACCTGCTCTGCCGGGACGCCGCCGGCGCGGTGGTGGCCGTGGAGATCAAGCGGCGCGGCGAGATCGACGGCGTCGAGCAGCTCACCCGGTATCTCGAGCTGCTCAACCGCGATCCGCTGCTCGCCCCGGTCAAGGGCGTCTTCGCGGCCCAGGAGATCAAGCCGCAGGCGCGCGTGCTGGCGCTGGACCGCGGCATCGACTGCGTGACGGTCGACTACGCCGTCCTCAAGGGCACCGACGACCCGTCCGCGCGCCTGTTCTGAACAGCACCTGGAGGTGCAGCGGTGAGTGCGGAGGGCGACGACCGGACCCCGGGGTGCCCGTGAGCGACGAGGTGATGGCGGCCATCACGACGGCCCAGCAAGCGGCCCTGAGCGGTGACCGGCCTCGCGCACGCGAGCTGTTCGGCGAACTGTGGACGCGGATCGGGGACGACGGGGATCCCACGCATCGCGTGACGCCGGCGCACTTCATGGCGGATCTGCAGGACGACCCGTCGCAGGAGCTGGAATGGGACCGCCGGGCGCTGGCGGCGGCCGACGTGCTCACCGACGACCGCGCCGCCTCCTTCCACCCCTTGCTCACGGTCAGGGGCATGCGCGCGTCGCTCCACGCGAGCCTCGCCGCGGACTACGAGCGCCTCGGGCGGCTGTCGGAGGCGCGGGAGCAGCTGCACCTGGCCGAGGCCGCCGAACCCGACCTTCCGGACGGCGGATACGGCGAGCTCGTGCGCTCGGCGATGGCGGGCCTGCGGGAGCGGCTGCGGCAGCATTGATGGCGGCGGCGGGCCGCGAGCCCGTCAGGTTACCGACGGGTAGCGCCCCGCACGTGCCGATCGAGCGGGTGAGAGACTGGCCGGGATCGGCGGACCCTGGAGGAGTGGCAGCGTGGCCAGAGAACTGAACGAGGTCGGGGTCGTCGGACTCGGCACCATGGGAGCCGGCATCGTCGAGGTGCTCGCGCGGGCCGGCCTGTCGGTGACCGCCGTCGAGATCAACGACGACGCCGTCGCTCGGGGACGTGGCCACCTCGAGCACTCCACCGGCCGTGCCGTCAGCCGCGGCAAGCTCGACCCGGCGGACCGGGACGCGATCTTCGAGCGGATCCGGTTCAGCACGTCGCTGGAGGACCTCGCGAACGCCGAGCTGGTCATCGAGGCGGTGCCGGAGCGCATGGAGCTCAAGGCCGAGGTCTTCACCGCCCTGGACAAGATCTGCCCGCCGGACACGATCCTCGCGACCAACACCTCGAGCCTCTCGGTCACCGAGCTCTCGGTGGTCACCGGCCGGCCGAGCAAGGTCATCGGCATGCACTTCTTCAACCCGGCGCCGGTGATGAAGCTGGTCGAGGTCGTACGCACGGTCGTCACCGAGCAGTCCGTCGTCGACGACGTCGAGGCGCTGGCCGGCCGGCTGGGCAAGGTCGACGTGACGATCGGGGACAAAGCCGGGTTCATCGCCAACGCCCTGCTGTTCGGCTACCTCAACCACGCCGTCTCGATGTTCGAGAACCGGTACGCCAGCCGCGAGGACATCGACGCGGCCATGCGGCTGGGCTGCGGCCTGCCGATGGGCCCGCTGGCGCTCATGGACCTCATCGGCATCGACACCGCCTACGAGATCCTCGACACGATGTACAAGCAGTCGCGCAACCGGCTGCACGCGCCCAGCCCGGTCATCAAGCAGATGATGACCGCGGGCCTGCTGGGCCGGAAGGTCGGCCGCGGCTTCTACACCTACGCCGGGCGCGACTCCGCCGAGGTGGTCGCGGACGCCGCCACCCCGGCCGAGGGCGGCGCCGCCGCGGGGGCGCGGCCGGTGCGGACCGTCGGCGTCGTCGGCTCCGGGACGATGGCCACCGGCATCATCGAGGTCGTCGCGAAGGGCGGCTTCGACGTCCTCTTCGTGGCCCGCGCCCCCGAGAAGGTCGAGGCGGTCCTCAAGGCCCTGACCCGGTCCCTGGACAAGGCCGTCGTCCGCGGGAAGCTGGACGAGGCCGGCCGGGACGCCGTCCTGGCCCGTGTCAGCGGCACGACGTCGCTGGACGACCTCGCCGACCGCGACCTCGTCATCGAGGCGGTCGTCGAGTCGCTCCCGGTCAAGGAGGCGCTGTTCTCCGCGCTCGGCGAGATCGCCAGGCCCGGCGCGGTGCTGGCCACCACCACGTCCAGCCTCCCGGTGATCGAGTGCGCGAGGGCCAGCGGCCGTGCGTCCGACGTCGTGGGCATGCACTTCTTCAACCCGGCGCAGCTGATGAAGCTGGTCGAGGTGGTGTCCACCATCTCCACCGCACCCGACGTCGCCGCCACGGCGCACGCGGTCTCGGCGCAGGTCGGCAAGCACGCCGTCTCCTGCACCGACCGGGCCGGGTTCATCGTCAACGCTCTGCTGTTCCCCTACCTCAACGACGCCGTGAAGATGCTCGAGGCTCACTACGCCACGGCCGACGACATCGACGCCGCCATGAAGGTCGGCTGCGGCTACCCGATGGGGCCCTTCGAGCTGCTGGACGTCGTCGGGCTGGACGTCTCCCTGGCCATCGAGCGTGAGCTCTACACGGAGTTCCGCGAGCCCGGCTTCGCGCCGGCACCGCTGCTCGAGCACCTGGTCACCGCCGGCTACCTGGGGCGCAAGACCGGCCGCGGGTTCCGGGACTACGCCGGCCGCTGAGCGGCGGTGCCCCGTCGGCGACCCCGGGCCGGGTCACGTCCTCCGGGACGTGACCCGGTCCGTCGCGCCGAGACCGTCGAGGAGGCGACGGACGGCGACTGGGTCGTCCGGCCGCTGTCGGGTGCCTCGACGGGCAAGACCTACCGCTGTCCCGGCTGCGACCAGGAGATCCGTCTCGGCACGCCGCACGTGGTGACCTGGCCGGCCTACGCCCGGGACAGCGACCTGGAACCGTGGGACACCGACTCCGCCGCCGACCGCCGCCGGCACTGGCACACCGCCTGCTGGCGTGCCCGGGGGAACCGCCGCTAGACCGGCTGCGGGGCCGCTCTCGCGTAGACGACGACGTTGTCCAGATAGCTGCGGTCGGCCTGGTCGAAGTCCCCGCCGCAGGTGACCAGCCGGAGCTCGGCCCCCGTGGTCGGCCCGTAGACCTCGGCGGTAGGGAAGTCGTCCTTCGCGTACCGGGCCACGCGCGTGACGGCGAAGCGCACCGTCGTCCCGTCGGCGCGGTCGACGAGCACTTCGGCGCCGACGGAGATCTCGTCGAGGCGGAAGAAGACCGCCGGTCCGGTCCAGGAGTCGACGTGCCCGGCGACGACCGCCGGGCCGACCTCCCCGGGCACCGGCCCGCCGGTGAACCAGCCGGCCCGCCCGAAGTCTCCCGGCGGGACGAGAGCGCCGGCCGCGTCGGTCCCGAGCCGCTCGAGCGTGCTGTCCACGCCCACCGACGGGACGCGGACACGGGTGGGCGCCGCCCCCGCCGGCGCGGCAGCCGCCAGCGTCACCGGCGGCGGAGACGGAGGAGCCGTGGCCGAGGGCGGTGCGGAGGGCGAGGGCGGTGCGGAGGGGGCGGTCAGGGCGAGGACGCCGCCGGACGCGGCCACCACGGCGAGGACCAGCCGGGCGAGGGTGGGACCGACCCGGCGGGGCGCCCGGTGCCGGCTCACGCGGAGGGCCTCAGGACCCCGCGCCGTGGCGCGGGCGGCCGGCGGGCCGGCGGCGCAGAGAGACGAGCAGGCCGGCCGCGGCCAGGACCGCGACGCCGAGGACGGCCGCCCACGGGCCGGCAGGGACGTCGTCGGCGGAACCACCAGCACCCGCGGCCACCCCGCCCACCGGCATCGCGCCCGTCCCGGCTGCGTCCAGCAGGGGCATCAGCTTGAGCCCGCCCTCCGGCGCATCCAGGACCAGGACGCTGTACACCGAGCCGGCGGCGAGGTCGAGCGGCAGGTCCGTCGCGGCGGCACCCTGGGGGGTCACCCGCAACGACGTGGACCCGCCCGGGACCTCGAGGTAGTCGGTCGCGGCCGCGAACTCCACGCCGGATGCGACGGACCCGCCGCCGGTCAGGGACACGTCGAGGGCACCGGCCGACGGGGCCGCGGCGACGACGCGCATCCGGGCCGAGCCGGCCGGCGGGGGCGCCAGATCGTCGTCCAGGACCTTCAGTCCGAGGGCGGCGAAGTAGCCCAGCCCGGCCACCGTGCGGGCGCTGCCGGCGGCGATGTCGACGGTGGTCGAGAGGACCGCGGGAGTGTCCGCCCCCGCTCCGGCGGTGCGCATCGCCACGGTGTACGTGCCGGCCGGGACGTCCTGGTACTCCGACACGGTGCCGTAGCCGACGCCCTCCAGCACGATCCCCGCATCGGGATCGGCCACCGAGTCGACGTAGACGTCGACCGCCGGAGTGTCCGGACTGAGGTGCGCCAGGCGGAGGAAGCCGCCGTCCGCCGCCATGGCGCCCGGCAGACCGGACAGCGATCCGGCCGTGGCCAGGAGGGTTACGCAGAGCGTGCGCGCCAGTCGCCTCATTGGGGACCTCCGGGAAGACGGGCCCGCACCGGAAACGGGGCCGGAGAGGCCCACTGTTCAGCACGGCCCGCGCGGGGGAAACCCCGGGGCCGCCCCTCAGGCCGCCCGCGACCCCGGCGTTCACGGTGCCGAGGCGCTGACCAGGGCGTCCGGGGCCGACACGTAGGCGAACTCGATCCGTACGCCCTGCTCGGTGGAGGTCACGGCGTCCGGGGCGAACGGTGGCAGCTGGGCCTCCAGCCAGGCCACCAGCCGCTCCGTCGCCGGCGCTCCCGGCACCAGCGGGTCCCCGGCGAGGCGGTCGACGAGCGCGCGTCGGGCCAGGGGTCCCTCGCGGGGCTCGCCGTCGGCCAGGGGGAAGTCCTGCACCCCGACCCCGTACTGGGCGCCCAGAGCGGCCAGGACGGAGAGCAGCCGCGGATCGACCTCGCCGGACCCGAGGACGTCGGCGGCCCGCTCCCCGGGCGTGGTGGCGGGGTTGGCCAGGAGTGCCGCGGCGAGGGATCGCCGGCGGGTGAGCTCCTCGCCGGTGGGGATGCCGGGAGCGGGATCCACCACCAGCAGAGGGCCGGCGGCGCCGTCGCCGGGAAACCGGGCCAGCACCATGGCGCCGTCCGGCGGCGCTCCGCTGAGGACGGTGAGCACGGTGGTCTGCGGCTCGTCGGGCCGGGCACCGGGCGGCCCCACGGCGTCCGGGCCGGCGCCGGCATGGATCAGCTGTGCCCGGAGCGGGTTCTCGGCGACGAGGTGGATGTCCCGCGACTGCCCGGTCCGGGCCCAGTCGATCACCGCTCCGGCCGGGTTCCGGCCGGCCGCGGTCGAGGCCGGGGTGCGGAGGAGCACGACGACGGTGGTGAGGGCGGCGGCAGCGAGAACCGTCGCCCCGGCGATCCGCAGGACCCGCCGGGTCGTCTCCGGCCGCGGCCGGACGAGGCTCCGCGCCAGGCCGGCGGACAGGACCGCCGCGACGGGCAGGCAGACCACCAGCGCCGAGAGCCGGCCCGAGGGCAGCTGCGTCAGCAGGGTGGTGGCCACCAGTGCGAACGCCGGGACGCGGAGGGAGTCGAGGGTGGCGACGGCGAGGCCGCCGATGACGACGAAGACCAGCGCGGCGGTCAGGAGCGCCCCGGGTGCCACGCCGGAGGCTGCCGCGCCCGGTGCGGGATCTCCGAGCAGCAACGCGACGGCGACGGCCCCGCCGCCGAGCAGCCCCGCTGCGATAAGCCGTGCCCGGCGGGTTCCGCGCGGTGCGAGGACCCCGGTGAGCAGGGCGGCCGCCCCGCCGGTCAGCAGCAGGACGAGCACGTCCGGGGCGAGCAGCACCGCCAGGACGGTGGACACCAGCGCGATCCCGAGCCCGGTGCGGGAGGGACTCCCTCCCACGGTCAGCAGGGCTGCGAGGAGCAGCCACGGGACGGCGAACCGGGCGGGCAGGTCCAGGAGACCCATGGTCGACAGCAGCGGCGGCACGCCGGCGACCAGCATCGCCACGGCCGTGCTCGCGGAGCCGAAGCCGAGCCGGCGGGCTGTGCCCCAGAGGAGCACGGCGGACACCACGGTGACGACGAGGAGCAGCTCGCGGCCCGCTGTGACCAGGGTGTCGGCCCGGTCGAAGGCGCGCGTGACCGCGGCGTACACCGCCATGTGCAGGGCGGCGAGTCCATCGGGGGAGAAGACGGCTGCGGACGCTTCGTCCCGGGTGGCCGTACGGAGGAAGGCCTCCGCGCTGAGCAGTCCCTCACCAGGCCGCGCGGCCTGCCGCACGGCCTGCAGGCCGAGCAGGGCGACCAGCACGAGCGCGGCCGACGGCCAGAGGACGGCGGCCGGCAGCCGCGGACGGTAGGTCCGGGCGGCGCGGTGCCGGTGACGAGAGGGTGCCGGGTCCGGTGCACCGGACGGGTCCTGGGGGGCGCGCCTGCCGAGCACGGCACCTCCCGGAGGACTGGTCATCCGCGGACCGCGGCCCCGCTGCGGCCCGCGGGTGACCAGGCGGTCAGCTCACCGGCTGGTCGATGACCTGCGTGGCCGGGGACTGGGGCACCGCGGTGGCGCCGGTGCGGGGCGGCATCGGCAGCTGGCGGGTGGGCTCGGACGACCGGTGCTGCGCCGACGACGACGCCGAGCCGGTGGGGGCCTCGGGCCGGGTGGGCTGCCGCGCCGCGGCGGCCTCGCCCTCGGCACGGGCGACCTGGGGAGCGGACGGTGCCGCCGGCTGACCCTGGGGGTGGACGGCCTGGGGCTGCGGCTGGGACTCCGACGCCGTCGGCCGCTGCGCCTCCGGCGCGGCGTCCGGCTGGCGGTCACCCAGGTCGGGCAGGGACCCGAGCAGCTGACGGGCCTGGAGCAGCCGACCGGTGAGCTCGTCGCGGATGTCCCGGATCGCCTCGGCGCGGGCCTCGGCCTCGGCCACGATCTGGGCGGAGTGCTGCTCCGCGGCGGCGATGCGCTGGCGAGCGGCCTGCGTGGAGACGCGCTCCCGCTCGTCCTCGGCCGCGGCGGCCTCGGCCCGGCGCGCCCGCTGGGCGATGTCGAAGTCCTCCTCGACCTTGGCCCGGCGTGCCTGCGACTCGGCGTCGAGCCGGGCCACCCGCTCCTGGGCCTTGGCCACGAGCTCGTCGGCACGGAGCTGGGCCTTCTGCGCGATCTGCTCGGCGCTCTGGCGGGCCTCGGCGAGCATCCGCTCCACCTCGGCCTGACCGGCGGCGTGCCGCTCGAGCAGTGCCCGCTCCTCGGCTGCGGTCTGCTCCCGCACCGCCTGGGCGTCGAGCTCGGCGGCGCGCCGGATCTCGCCGGCCTCCTCCTCGGCGAGCTGCAGCATGTGCTGGATGCGCTCGCTGATGTTCTCGAAGGTGGGGGCGTTGGCAGTGGCGGCCTTGCGGCGGAGCGACTCGATCTCGGCGTGCATGGCCGACAACTGGGCGCCGAGGTCGGCGGATCGGCCCACGGCCGCGTCACGGTCGGCGATCGCGATCCGGAAGTCGGCCTCGAGCCGCTCGATCGTGTCGGCGACCTGGCTGCGGTCGTAGCCCCGCAGCACGACGTCGAACGAGTGCTGGGCCTCGTGGGTCGGCAGCAGATCGCGGCGGGGGTCGGTCATGGGGGTCATCCTCGCAGACGGCGAAACGCTCCGTGAGCGTCTCGCGGGGAGTCGGGCACCATGCGTCCCGGCCGTCACCGGGGTCACGCGGTCCGGGTGGAACAGCCGGCTGCCGCCAGTATCCCCCGGGAGGTCCCGGCGTGCCGTGACCTCCCGGGGGATCAGATCCCGCGGAACCGGTTGATCGCCTCGAGGTGTCGTTCGCGTTTCTCGGTGTTGCGGACGCCGAGGCCGTCGGTGGGGGCGAGGGTCAGCACGCCGACCTTGCCCTGGTGCAGGTTGCCCTTGACGTCGCAGGCGGCCT
>NZ_SPQL01000025.1 GCF_004570385.1 Blastococcus sp. CT_GayMR19
CCGGGCCCCACGGTGCCGGGCCCGGCACCGGGGGGCCCGGCACCGTGGGGCCCGGCGCCGGGGGGCCCGGCACCCTGGGGTGCGCCACCGCCGGGTTCTCCGGGGTGGGGCCCGCCCCCTCCGGCCTACGCGCCTCCTGCCTACCCGCCGCGCTGGCTGCCGCCGGGAACGCCGCCGCACGACGAGGCCCGCCCGTTCCTGCAGGTCATGCGTTCCCGGACGTGGGCCGGCTGGCGCCCGGCCGTGGGCCTCCTGCTGCTCGTGGTCGTGTATCTGGTTGCGGCGGTCCTCACGCTCGTGGCGGGCATGATCGGGCTGATCGTGGCGGAGGGGGCCGCCTTCTCGGAGTCGGCCCTCGACGACCTGTCGAGCCCGGGCGTGATCCTGGTGATCAACCTGGTGACCGCGGTCGCCATCCCGGTCGTCTGGCTGGTGTGGGCGGCTGCGCACGGGATGCGGATCGGCTGGTCGTCGTCGGTTCTCGGCCGGCTCCGATGGCGGCTGTTGCCCTGGTACACCCTGCTCGCCCTCGGCACCGTCGGCGTGGGCATCTGCGTGTCCCTGGTGCTGTCGCTGTCGCAGGAGGGGGACACCGGCGGCCCGGTCGCGTCCTACGGCTGGCTGCTGGTCGTGGTGTTCCTGACCACCCCGCTGCAGGCGGCGGCCGAGGAGTACCTGTTCCGCGGCTACCTGAGCCAGGCGGTGGCAGGGTGGGTCCGCCGGCCGATGGCGGGCGCGGTGCTCGCCGCCCTGGTGAGCGGCACGCTGTTCTCCCTCGTCCACCTGCCCCCCGATCTACCGTCGTTCCTCTTCTACCTGTCCGTGGGGCTCGCCGCCTCGGCGGTGGTGTGGCTGACCGGTGGCCTGGAGGCGGCGATCGCGCTGCACACGGTCAACAACGTGGTGATCTTCGTGCTGGCCGGTGCGCTGGGAGAGGACGTCCTGGCCTCCGCGGAGTCCACCGCCGGCGTGCCCTGGTTCGACGTCGCGCTGACCCTCGTCGCCATGGCGGTCTTCGTCGCGCTGGTGGCGCGCTCGCGGCGCCGGCTGCAGCCGGAGACGATGACCCGCGCCCTCGACCTGCGCGCCCCGGCGCCACCGGTCGCGGTTCCGGCGCACTGACCCGCCTCGCACCGGGGTGGGTGCCGTCCCCGGTCCGGCCGTCGGGTATCGTCTCCTGCGGCGCCGCGAGGCGCCACCCATGGGGTATGGGGTAATTGGCAGCCCGACGGTTTCTGGTTCCGTTAGTCTAGGTTCGAGTCCTGGTACCCCAGCGAGGAAGCAGGATCTCCTCGAATTCCGCACACGGCACGACAGCACGGCCCCGTCGTCTAGCGGCCCAGGACGCCGCCCTCTCACGGCGGTAGCGAGGGTTCGAATCCCTTCGGGGCTACGCGACCGAGAACCCCCGGCCCTCCGGCCGGGGGTTCTCTGCGTCCCGGGGTTCTCTGCGTCCAGGGCCCCCGGGCCATGCAGGGTCCGGGCGCATGGCAAAATGACGCTGCACCGCGGCCCCGTCGTCTAGCGGCCCAGGACGCCGCCCTCTCACGGCGGTAGCGAGGGTTCGAATCCCTTCGGGGCTACATCGCGCGAGAGCCCCCGACCACCCGGTCGGGGGCTCTCGCCGTTCCCGGCCCGAGGCACCCCCGCACGCCGGGCCCCGTGCGTCGCTAGGCTCCTCGCGCACCGGAACGGCGACGGGGGGTAGCTCCAGTGATCCGCACGAGTCGTCGCCTCGCGGACGGCCGGGAGATCCTCTACTTCGACGACGACGGGCACCCGGCGGAGCACGCCGCGCAGGACACCCGCGACCTGCCGCCGGTGAGCACCCGTTCCCAGCTGCGCTTCGACGCGCTGGTCGGCGAGTGGGTCGCCATCGCCTCCCATCGCCAGACCCGCACCTTCCTCCCGCCGGCCGACCAGTGCCCGCTGTGCCCGTCGACGCCGGACCGCACGACGGAGATCCCCGACGCCGCCTACCAGGTGGTGGTGTTCGAGAACCGTTTCCCGTCCCTGGCCACCGCGGTCGACCGCGACGTCCCCCCGCACGCCCCGGGAGCCCCGACCGCCGAGCTGCGCCCGGGCTACGGCCGGTGCGAGGTGGTCTGCTTCACCGACGACCACCAGCGGACCTTCGCCGACCTCGGCCCCGAGCGGGCGCGCCTGGTCGTGGACGTCTGGGCCGACCGGACGGCGGAGCTCGGCGCGATCGACGGCGTCGAGCAGGTCTTCTGCTTCGAGAACCACGGCGAGGAGATCGGGGTGACGCTGTCGCACCCGCACGGGCAGATCTACGCCTATCCCTACGTGACCCCGCGGGCGGAGAAGATCCTCGCCTCCGTCCGGCGGCACCGGGAGGCCACCGGCGGCGACCTGTTCGACGACGTGCTCGCCGGCGAGCGCAGCGGGCCCCGGGTGGTGTGCGCGAACGAGCACTGGACCGCGTTCGTCCCGGCGGCGACGCGGTGGCCCTGCGAGGTGCAGTTCTTCCCGACCCGGCGGGTGCCCGACCTGCCCGCGCTCGACGACGCCGAGCGGGACGCCTTCGTCGAGGTCTACCTCGACGTGCTCGGCCGGTTCGCCCGCCGGTTCGACACCCCCATGAACTACATCGCGTCCTGGAACCAGGCGCCGGTGCGGGCCGGCCGCGAGGACTGGTGGTTGCACCTGCAGCTGTTCTCCTTCCGCCGCGCTCCCGGCAAGCTGAAGTACCTGGCCGGGTCGGAGTCCGGGATGGGCGCGTTCATCACCGACACGAACCCCGAGGACGTCGCCGAGCAGCTCCGTGCCGTCGTGGTCGCATGACCGACGACGTAGCGGCGGCGGAGCGCGCGCGGGCGGCGTTCGCCGAGCGGTTCGGCGGCGAGCCGGAAGGTGTGTGGGCGGCGCCCGGCCGGGTCAACGTCATCGGGGAGCACACCGACTACAACGACGGCTACGTGCTCCCGGTCGCCCTGCCGCACACCACGCGGGCGGCGGTCGCGCGGCGCACCGACGGCCGGATCGCCCTGGCCTCCCTGCAGGGCGACGGCGACGTGGTCGAGCTCGGGCTCGACGAGCTGGCCCCAGGGCGGCCCGACGGCTGGGCCGGGTACCCGGCCGGCGTCGTGGAGGGGCTCCGCGAGCACCTGGCCGGTGGCCTGAGCCTGCTCGTGGACACCGACGTCCCCGTGGGGGCGGGCCTCTCGTCGTCGGCCGCGCTCACCTGCTCCGTGGCCCTGGCGCTGCGCGACCTGGTGGCTCCGGACCTGACGCTCGAGGACCTGGTGGAGCTGGCCCGCCGGTCCGAGAACGACTTCGTGGGCGCCCCGACCGGCATCCTCGACCAGTCGGCCTCGCTGCTCTGCACCGCCGGACACGCCCTCTTCCTCGACACCCGTGAGCGGCGGACCGAGCAGGTGCCGCTGGACCTGGCGGCCGTCGGTCTGGAACTGCTCGTCGTCGACACCGGGACCTCGCACACGCACGCCGACGGCGGCTACGGCGACCGCCGCCGGGAGTGCGAGCAGGCCGCCGCCCGGCTCGGCGTCCCGGCCCTGCGCGACGTCGCCGACGTCGCCGGTCTGGCCGCGCTCGACGACGACGTCCTGCTGCGCCGCGCCCGGCACATCGTCACCGAGAACGCCCGCGTGCTGGAGGTGGTGCGCATCCTCCGCGGCAGCTCCGACCCGCGGGAGATCGGCCCGATCCTGCTGGAGGGGCACGTGTCGCTGCGCGACGACTTCCAGATCTCCACCGACGAGCTCGACGCCTGCGTCGACGCCGCGGTGCGGGCCGGCGCTCACGGCGCCCGCATGGTCGGTGGCGGATTCGGCGGCAGCGCGGTCGTCCTCGTCGACCGGGAGCGGGCGGCCACCGTGGCCGCGGCCGTCCGCGACGAGTTCGACCGCCGGGCCTTCGCGCCGCCGCGCACCTTCGACGTCATCCCGTCCGCGGGTGCGCGCCGCCTCGGCTGAACCGCAGTCGACGTAAAGGACGCTTGACCACTCGACGTCAAGCGTGCTTCACTACGCCGGCCTGCTGACGGATGCCCGACGGGAGCCCGGAATGACCGCGACGCCGCCGACCCTCGACCGCGCCCGCGCCCGCCGCGGCCTCCTGGTCGTCTGGGCGGCGGGACTGCTTCTCGCCGCGGCCCTGGGCTGGGGGGCGGCGGTGATCCGGGGGAGCAGTTCTGGCTCGTCCTCGGCGTCTTCACCGCGTGCTTCCTCGCGCCCTGCATCACGCTGGCCTGGCTGCTGCTCGGTGCGGGCCGGCACGGAACGCCGGATCCGCACGTCGAGGAGAACGTCGAGTCTCGGTGGCTGGACAAGGCGGCGTCCGGTGCGCTGTTCGACACGCTGTCGGCCGCCGGGATCACGGCCGGGGCGATCGGCCTCTTCGACCTCGAGCTGGACGCGGGCCTCGCCCTGATGAGCGTGGTCGCCTTCGCCCTGCTCGACGGGTCCCTCCGGTTCGCGCTCCTCCGGCGCCGGGAAGCCTGAGGCGGGCCGTGCAGAACGACCTGGCCGAGCGGCGGGCGAGGCTCGGCTGGTCCCAGGCCGTGCTGGCCGAGCGACTCGGAGTGTCCCGGCAGACGGTCATCTCGATCGAGCGCGGACGCTTCGACCCGTCGCTGCCGCTGGCGTTCCGCATCGCGGCGCTGTTCGGGGCCCGGATCGACGAGATCTTCACCCCGGCCGAGGAGCCCGCTAGCGCGCCGCCCGGCTGATCGCCGTGGACGCGTCCAGCACCGCGCTGATCAGCTCCGGGCTGGGACGCCGCCCGAGCCGCTCCACGGGCCCGGAGATGGAGACGGCGCCGAGCACCGTCCCGGACGGACTCCGGACCGGTGCCGACAGCGAGGCGACCCCCGGCTCCCGCTCGGCGATGCTGTGCGCCCAGCCGCGCCGGCGCACGTCGAGCAGGGTGCGGGCCGTGAAGCTCGCGTTGGGGAGCAGGCGGGTGACCTCCTCGGCCGGGGCGAAGGCGAGCAGCGCGTGCGCGGCCGAACCCGCGGTCATGGGCAGCCGGGCACCGACGGGCACGGTGTCACGCAGTCCGCTGGTCCGCTCGGCCGCCGCCACGCAGACGCGGGTGCCGCCCTCGCGCACGTAGAACTGGGAGCTCTCGCCGCTGCTGTCCCGGAGCGCCACGAGGTGGCGGCCGGCGACCTCGGCCAGCCCGGCGCCGCTGCGACCCAGCTCGGCCAGCGCCGGTCCGGGGACCCAGGCACCGTCCGGCGAGCGCTGGACGAGTCGATGACCCTCGAGTGCCACCGCGAGCCGGTGGGCGGTCGCGCGGGGGAGCCCGGTCCGCGTTACCAGCTCGGCGAGGCTGGCCGGCTCGTCGGCGACCGCACGAAGGATCGCCACTGCTTTGTCCAGAACCGCTACGGGGTTAGGCTGTCCCACACAGCAATACTCGCATCCCGCACAGTGAGAATCCAAGTCCACGGGATGGCTAGTGAGGGGACCCAGCGTGCCGAAGACCCTGGCGGAGAAGGTCTACGAGGCCCACCTGGTGCGCAGCACCGCCGGTGAGCCCGATCTGCTCTACATCGACCTGCACCTCGTGCACGAGGTGACCAGCCCCCAGGCCTTCGACGGGCTCCGCGCCGCCGGCCGCACGGTCCGCCGTCCGGACCTCACGATGGCGACCGAGGACCACAACGTCCCGACGCTGGACATCCTCGCCCCGATCGCCGACCCGATCAGCCGGGCCCAGGTGGAGGCGCTCCGCCGCAACGCCGCGGAGTTCGGCGTCCGGCTGGCGCCCATGGGGGACCGCGACCAGGGCATCGTGCACGTGATCGGCCCCCAGCTCGGCCTGACCCAGCCCGGCATGACGATCGTCTGCGGCGACAGCCACACCTCGACCCACGGCGCCTTCGGCGCCCTGGCGTTCGGCATCGGCACCAGCGAGGTCGAGCACGTGCTCGCCACCCAGACGCTGCCCCAGTACGCGCCGAAGCAGATGGCGGTGACCGTGGACGGCGAGCTGCCGCCCGGCGTCTCCGCGAAGGACATCATCCTGGCCGTCATCGCCGAGATCGGGACCGGCGGCGGGCAGGGTCACGTCATCGAGTACCGCGGCAGCGCCATCGAGGCGCTGTCGATGGAGGCCCGGATGACGATCTGCAACATGTCGATCGAGGCCGGCGCCAAGGCCGGGCTCATCGCGCCCGACGCCACGACCTTCGCCTACCTCGAGGGCCGCCCGCACGCCCCGCACGGCGCCGACTGGGATGCCGCGGTCGAGTACTGGTCGACCCTGCGCACCGACGAGGGCGCCGTCTTCGACCGCGAGGTCCACCTGGACGCCGCCACGCTGACGCCCTACGTCACCTGGGGCACCAACCCGGGTCAGGGCCTGCCGATCAGCGCCTCCGTGCCGGACCCGGCGGAGTTCGCCGACGAGGGCGACCGCGTGGCCGCCGAGCAGGCGCTGGCCTACATGGGCCTGACCGCCGGCACGCCGCTGTCGGAGATCAAGGTCGACACCGT
The DNA here is from genome assembly GCF_004570385.1 of Blastococcus sp. CT_GayMR19. Taxonomy (GTDB): domain Bacteria; phylum Actinomycetota; class Actinomycetes; order Mycobacteriales; family Geodermatophilaceae; genus Blastococcus_B. The sequence continues at coordinate 6,486 of NZ_SPQL01000025.1, forward strand.
CTTCCTCGGCTCGTGCACGAACGGCCGGATCGAGGACCTCCGGGTGGCCGCCGAGCTGCTCCGTGGCCGGCACGTCGACCCCGACACCCGGATGCTCGTCGTCCCCGGCTCGGTCCAGGTCAAGGCGCAGGCCGAGGCCGAGGGCCTGGACCGGGTGTTCCTCGACGCGGGCGCCGAGTGGCGCGGTGCCGGCTGCTCGATGTGCCTGGGCATGAACCCCGACCAGCTCAAGCCGGGCGAGCGGTCGGCGTCGACCAGCAACCGCAACTTCCAGGGCCGGCAGGGCAAGGGCGGCCGCACCCACCTGGTCAGCCCGGCCGTGGCCGCGGCCACCGCGGTGACCGGCCACCTGACCGCCCCGGCCGCCCTCGAGACCGCTGGAGTCTGACCGACATGGACGCCTTCATCACGCACACCGGCACGGCCGTCCCGCTGAAGCGGACGAACGTGGACACCGACCAGATCATCCCGGCCGAGTACCTCAAGCGGATCACCCGCACCGGCTTCGAGGACGGCCTGTTCGTGGCCTGGCGCACCAACGAGCCGGACTTCGTCCTGAACCAGCCGCAGTACGCGGGCGCGTCCGTGCTGGTCGCCGGCCCCGACTTCGGCACCGGCTCCTCGCGGGAGCACGCGGTGTGGGCACTGCTGGACGGCGGCTTCCGGGCGGTCATCAGCTCCCGGTTCGCCGACATCTTCCGCAACAACTCGACCAAGTCCGGGCTGCTCACCGTGCTGCTGCCGCAGGCGGACGTCGAGGCGCTGTGGGCCGCCGTCGAGGCCGACCCGACGACGCAGGTGACCGTCGACCTCCAGGCCAAGCAGGTCACCTACCGCGACGTCACCGTGCCGTTCGAGATCGACGACTACACGCGCTGGCGGCTCCTCGAGGGCCTCGACGACGTCGGGCTGACCGAGCGGCACCTCGACGACATCAGCCGCTACGAGTCCGCCCGCCCGGCCTGGCTGCCCGCCGCCCTGCCGTCGAGGAGCCCGGCCTAGAAACTCCGGTAGTAGTCGGCCGAGAGCGCTCCCGGGCAGCCGCCGAGCACCCACGCGCTGCCCTTGGCGGCGGGCGGGTAGGCCCGGGATCCGTCCCACCGGGCCCCGAGCGCCACCAGCACGGACGGGATCGCCCCGCCCTGGCTGCAGACGACGGTGACGCCGGGATCGGTGCGGGGGGCCATCAGCCGCTCGATGGCCACCAGGCCCGCCTGGGGATCGTCGGAGAACTCCTCCTCGCCGAGTTCCGGGAGGCTGTGCACGTCCGCCCCGATGGCCTCGGCGAGCGGCTCGACGGTCTGGCGGCACCGGGTGCGCTCGGCGGAGGCCACGGCGATGGGCTCGAACAGCGGCAGCACCTCGGCCAGCCGGCGTGCCTCGGCCATCCCGCGGGAGTCCAGCGGCCGCAGGTCGTCCGGACCGTCCCACTCGGACCGGGAGCCGGCGTGGCCGTGCCGCACCAGCACCAGCGTCGGCGCCCGGGGGACGTCGGTCCGCGCCAGGTCGGCCAGGACCGCGCGGTCGTGCGGGTGGCTGCACAGGGCCGCGGCGTCGGCGACCGGCAGCCAGCGCAGCTCGTCGGCCTCGTCGTTGGCCACGAAGTCGCCCCCGGTCCACTGGGCGGTCCAGTAGTCGACCTCCTTGGGGAGCGGATCCCCGTCGGGGCCGGCCACGTCGTAGGACGTGCGGACACTGCGCCGTCCCACCACGACCGACAGGCCGGTCTCCTCCGTCACCTCGCGGACAGCGGTCTGCAGCAGGTGCTCGCCGTCCTCGGGCTTGCCCTTGGGCAGCGACCAGTCGTCGTACTTGGGGCGGTGGACCAGCGCCGTCTCGAGCGGCCCGCCGTCGGACTGGCGCCACACGGCGCAGCCCGCGGCCCGCACGACGGTCACCGGCTCAGCCAGCGTGCTCACCCGCCCGACGCAGGAGGTCGGCCTGGTAGTCCCGCTCGCCGGTCGGCGCCCAGCTGCCGTCGCTGCCCAGTTCCCAGCAGCGCACGTCCGGGGCCATCGCCGCCTCGAAGATGCCCTGGAGCTCGGTGCGCGCCGTCTCGTCGCACACCCGCAGCAGCACTTCGACCCGGCGGTCGAGGTTGCGGTGCATCAGGTCCGCGCTGCCCAGCCACCACTCCGGCTCCCCGTCGTTGGCGAACGACATGACGCGGGAGTGCTCGAGGAAGCGGCCGACGATCGAGCGGACGCGGATGGACTCCGACATGCCGGGGACGCCGGGGCGCAGCGAGCAGATGCCGCGGAGCAGCAGCTCCACCGTCACGCCGGCCTGGGACGCCTCGTACAGCGCGTCGATGACCTTCTCGTCGACCAGCGAGTTCGCCTTGATGCGGATGCCGCTGGGCTTGCCCTCGGCCGCGTGCCGGGCCTCGCGGCGGATCTTCTCGATCAGCCCGACGCGGATGCCGTGCGGCGCCACCATCAGCGTGCGGTAGTTCGTCTGGCGGGAGTAGCCGGTGAGCGTGTTGAACAGGTCGGTCAGGTCCGCGCCCACGCGGGGGTCGGCGGTGAGGATGCCGAGGTCCTCGTAGATCCGGGCGGTCTTCGGGTTGTAGTTGCCGGTGCCGATGTGGCAGTACCGGCGCAGCACGCCGTGCTCCCGCCGGACCACCAGGGCCGTCTTGCAGTGCGTCTTGAGGCCCACGAGGCCGTAGACGACGTGGCACCCCGCACGCTCCAGCGAGCGGGCCCAGGTGATGTTGGCCTCCTCGTCGAAGCGCGCCTTGATCTCCACGAGGACGACGACCTGCTTGCCGGCCTCCGCGGCGTCGATCAGGGCGTTGACGATCGGGGAGTCGCCCGAGGTGCGGTAGAGCGTCTGCTTGATCGCCAGGACCTGCGGGTCGGCGGCGGCCTGCTCGATGAACCGCTGCACGCTCGTGGCGAAGGAGTAGTAGGGGTGGTGCACGAGGACGTCGCCCTCGCGGAGGGTGGCGAACACGCTCTTGGGCGTCTCGCCGTCCGAGAGCCGGGGGTGGGTCGCCGGGACGAACGGGTCGTCCTTGAGCTCGGGCCGGTCCAGGTCGTACACCGACCAGAGCGCGGAGAGGTCGAGCAGCCCCGGGACGTGCAGCACGTCCTCCGGGCGCATCTCCATCTCCGACAGCAGCACCTCCAGGATCTGGGGATCCATGGTGTCGGTGACCTCGAGCCGCACGGCCGGTCCGAACCGGCGGCGGGACAGCTCGCGCTCCAGCGCCTGCAGCAGGTCCTCGTCGCGGTCCTCCTCCACCTCCATGTCCGCGTTGCGGGTCACCCGGAACAGGTGGTGGGAGAGGACCTCGAGCCCGGGGAACAGCTGCGGGAGGTGCACGGCGATCAGGTCCTCGAGCGGCAGGAAGGTCGCCGTCTGGCCGGTGGGACCGACCGGGACGAAGCGCGGGACGTTGTTCGGCACCTTGACGCGGGCGAAGTGGGCGACGCCGCTGTCGGGATCCCGCACCGACACGGCGAGGTTCAGCGACAGCCCGCTGATGTAGGGGAAGGGGTGGCCCGGGTCGACCGCGAGCGGGGTGAGCACGGGGAAGACCTGGTCGCGGAAGTACTCGCGCAGCCGGCGGGCGGCGTCGTCCTCGAGGTCCTCGTAGTGGACGATCCGGATGCCCTCGTCCTCGAGCCGCGGCGCCACGTCCTTGAGGAACACGTCCGCGTGCCGCTGGACGAGGTCCTGGGTCCGGCGGGTGATGAGCTCGAGCTGCTCGCGGATGGTCAGCCCGTCGGGGGACCGGACGGTCAGCCCCATGTCGTGCCGGCGCTTGAGGCCGGCGATGCGCACCATGAAGAACTCGTCGAGGTTGCCGGCGAAGATCGCCAGGAACTTCATCCGCTCCAGCAGGGGCAGCGAGTCGTTCTCGGCGAGTTCGAGCACCCGCGCGTTGAAGTCGAGCCACGACAGCTCCCGATTGAGGAAGCGGTCGGTGGGCAGGGGACCGGTCCGGGACGCGCTCGCGGAGGGCACTCCGTCATGGTGCCCCACCCGAACCGTCAGTGCGGCGCGTGTCGCTCCAGCGTCCGGGCGAACGCGGCCGTCCGGGGGCCGGCGCCCAGCGCGAGGGCGTCCGCGAGGTCGGCGGCGGTGTCGACGTCGCGGACCAGGCCCGGCCAGTCGCCGGTCAGGGGGAGTGCGCCGCCGTCCCGATGGGCCTGCGCCGAGAGCGTCCCGAACCGGGGGAGGAGCGGTGTGCCCCGGGCGGTGAGCAGCGTCGTCCCCGTGCCGTGGGCGTCGGCGACGAAGCACCGCGGCGCCGCGGCCGCCGCCAGGAGCGCACCGGCGAGTTCGGGAGCGCGCAGCGCCGGCAGGTCGGAGGACAGCGCCGCCACAGCGGGACCGGAGGCGTGGCGGGCGCCGTGCTCGAGCGCCGCGTTGAGCCCGCGGTCCGGCTCGTCGGCCACCGTCCGCGCGCCTAGCGCCCGGACGACGTCCGCGGCGGCCCGGTCGTCGGTCACCACCACCACCTCCGCGATGGCCGGGCACGCGAGAGCGGCGGCGACGGTGTCCGCGAGCAGGGCGAGCACCAGCGCGTCGTGGGCGGCGCCGGGCAGTGCCTCCGTCAGTGGCCGGAGGCGGGTCTTGGCGACGGCGAGCCGCTTCGCCGGAACGACGATCGACCACTGCGGCACGGCTCCATGTGAGCACACACGTTCGGACGACGGACGCCGGTGGGGTTCTGATCGGGCCGTAGGGTCGACCCCGAGGCCGAGCGGACGGCGAGGACCAGAGCAGAGGAGAGGGGTGCCGGTGGCGCAGGACGCGTCCTCCCCGACGGCGGGGGCCGGGAGCGCAGCGCGGTCGCGGAGGCGGCGGGCGCGGCGCCGGGGATCCCTCGCCCTGTGGATCGCCGTCGCTGTCATCCATCCGGCTGCTTCGCTCCTCTTCCGCCTGCGGTACCGGCACGCCGAGCGGATCCCGGTGGCCGGCCCGGTCCTGCTCGTGATCAACCACATCTCGATCCTCGACCCGCTGGGCTGCGCCCGGCTGGTCTGGGACAGCGGGCGGGTGCCGCACTTCCTCGGCAAGGAGTCGGTCTTCCGTGGTCCCGCCGGCCCGCTCCTCCGCGGCGCGGGTCAGATCCCGGTCGCCCGGTTCACCGCCGACGCGCACGAAGCGCTGCACGCGGCCGAGGCCGACCTCGCCGCGGGCAATGTCGTCGTGATCTACCCCGAGGGATCGGTGACCCGCGACCCGGACTGGTGGCCGATGGAGGCGCGCACAGGGGTCGCCCGCCTGGCGCTGACCACCGACGCCGTCGTCCTTCCCGTGGCGCAGTGGGGGCCGCAGCGGGTGCACGACTACCACGCGAAGAAGCTGCACCTGCGTCTCCGGACCCCGGCGGACTACCTGGTCGGGGAGCCGGTGGACCTCTCGGCGCAGCGGGCCCGGATCCGCGCCGGTGCCCCCCTGACCGGCGAGCTGCTGAAGGAGACGACGGACCTGATCATGACCCGCGTGCGCGACCAGCTGGCCGAGCTGCGCGGGGAGCCCGCGCCCCTCGCCTTCCATCCGCGGCCGCGGCGCGAGCTGCCCGGGGACGTGGCCGGGAGCGCCGCATGACCCGGGCGGCGGTGCTGGGGGCCGGATCCTGGGGCACGACGTTCGCCAAGGTCCTCGCCGACGCGGGCTGCGAGGTCACGCTGCACGCCCGGCGGCCGGAGCTGGCGAAGTCCATCACCGAGGACGGCGAGAACCGCGACTACCTGCCCGGCGTCCGGCTGCCCGGCGCGGTGCGCGCGACCGCCGACCCCGCGGAGGCGCTGCTGGACGCCGCGATCGTGGTTCTGGCGGTGCCCTCGCAGTCGCTCCGGGACAACCTGACCGGCTGGGCGGGGCTGCTGCCGGCGGACGCCACGCTGCTGTCGCTGATGAAGGGCATCGAGCTCGGCACCTCGAAGCGGATGAGCGAGGTCATCTGCGAGGTGACCGGCGCCGGTACCGACCGGGTCGCGGTCCTCTCGGGGCCCAACCTCGCCCGCGAGATCGCCGAGGAGCAGCCCGCGGCCACGGTCATCGCCTGCTCGGACACCGGCCGGGCGGAGGCGCTCCAGGCGGCCTGCCACACGCGGTACTTCCGGCCCTACACGAACCCCGACGTGGTGGGCTGCGAGCTCGGCGGGGCGGTCAAGAACGTGATCGCGCTGGCCTGCGGGATCGCGGAGGGACTCGGCTTCGGGGACAACACCCGCGCCTCGCTGATCACCCGGGGTCTGGCGGAGACCGCGCGCCTCGGGATGGCCCTCGGTGCGGAGCTGACCACGTTCGCCGGGCTGGCCGGCCTGGGTGACCTGGTCGCCACCTGCAGCTCCCCGCTCTCCCGGAACCGGACGTTCGGCGAGAAGCTCGGCCGGGGGATGAGCGTGGAGGAGGTGCAGGCGAGCACCCGCCAGACCGCCGAGGGCGTCAAGAGCTGCCGCTCGATCCTGGACCTGGCGCGGGCGCACGACGTGTACGTGCCGCTCACCGAGGCCGTCGTGCGCGTGTGCCACGAGGGTGAGGCCCCGCCGCGGATGGTGCGGGAGATCATGAGCCGGGAAGCCAAGTCGGAGTGAGCGAGCGCTCCTGGGGCGGTGACATGACCCCCGGGTCCTGGGGTGACGGCACGCGGTCGGTCCGCGCGGGGGAGGCCGCTCCGGTGCCCGGGGCCCCGCTGCGCCCCTCGCCGGTGTTCGCGGCACCGTTCCACCTGGGCGACCAACCGCCGCGGGCCGGCGGTGCGGACGCGTACGCGCGCACCGAGCACCCCACCCTGCGCGACTTCGAGGCCGCCGTGGGTGAGCTCGACGGCGGCCGCTGCCTGTCCTTCGCCACCGGCATGGCGGCGATCACAGCCGCCGTCCTCCCGTTCGTCGGCGCCGGCGACCGGGTGGTGCTCCCGTCCGACGGCTACTACACGACCCGACTGCTGGCCGCCGGCGAGCTCGAGCGCTTCGGGGTGCGCGCGGACTACGTGCCCACGCTGGAGATCGAGGCCGCCGCCGCCCGCGGAGACCTGCAGGACGCCCGCCTCGTGCTGCTCGAGACCCCCAGCAACCCGCAGCTCGACGTCTGCGACATCGCCGCCGTCGCGCGGGCGACCCGGGCCGCCGGGGCACTGCTCGTCGTCGACAACACGACCGCCACGCCACTGGGGCAGCGCCCGCTGGCCCTGGGCGCCGGCCTCACCGTCGGCAGCGACACCAAGGCGCTCACCGGGCACAGCGACCTGCTGCTCGGCCACGTGAGCACCACCGACGACGAGCTCCACGCACGGATGGCGAGCTGGCGCGGCCACACCGGGAGCACGCCCGGGCCGTTCGAGGCCTGGCTCGGGCACCGCTCGATGAGCACCCTGGACCTGCGGCTCGCCCGGCAGGCGGTCAACGCCGCCGCGGTCGCCGAGCTGCTGGCCGCCTCGCCGGCGGTCACCGGGGTCCGGTGGCCCTGGCGGGCCGGGGACCCGTCGTTCGCGCTGGCCGCCCGGCAGATGCTGCGCCCGAACGGCGTCGTCTCCGCCGAGCTCGCCGGCGAGGCGGAGGTCGCCGCGCTGCTGGCGGCCACCCGGCTCTGGACGGCGGCGACGAGCTTCGGCGGGGTGCACAGCACGATCGACCGCCGTGCGCAGTGGGGGGCCGACGCGGTCGCGCCCGGGTTCGTGCGGCTCTCCTGCGGGATCGAGGACACCGACGACCTCGTGGCGGACCTAGCCGCTGCCCTCGGCGCGCTGGGTTGAGGGACGGCGCAAGGTGAAGAAGACACTCAGCCCGAGGTAGTAGACGAGGTAGGCCAGGGAGACCGCCACGACGGCGGGATGCGGGTCGGGGAACTGCAGCAGCAGCACGACGTAGGTGACCGCCCACACCGTGCTGAACACCAGCGTCGTCGTGCGCAGCGTCGTCATCCGCGACGGGTAGAGGTAGCGCACCGGCACGAACACCAGCACGGAGAAGACGACCAGGGCAGCCGCGACCACGGTCGGCGACGCGTCGAGGACGATCGCGTAGAAGGCGACGACGTTCCAGTAGCTGGGAAAGCCCAGGAAGAAGTGGTCGTCGCCCGTCGAACCGACGAGTTTGGCGTCGACGCGGCAGAACTGGTAGCTCGACGCCAGCAGCGGCAGTGCGGCCACTCCCCAGCCCAGGGGCCCGTCGGGTAGCGAGTCCGTCGTCCACAGGAGGACCACCGGGGCGAAGACGTAGGTCAGGTAGTCGACGATGTTGTCCAGGAGGGCGCCGTCGAACCAGGGGATCGTCTCCTTGACCCGGAAGCGCCGCGCGAGCATCCCGTCGGTGCCGTCGATGAACAACGCGACGAAGAACAGCCACAGGGCGGTGAGCGTTTCGCCCTCGATCGCCGCCAGCACGATGAGCAGGCCGACCACGGTCCCGCTCGCGGTGTAGAGGTGGACGAGGCCGCCGGCGAGGCGGAGCCGCGGGGAGAAGGCGGTCGCGTCCGGCACGCGACGAGGCTGCCACACGCAGGGCCGGCCGGCCGGGCTCGACTAGGGTCGGCGGCGATGAGCGTCATGGGTGGGCGGGCCGGGGTCGGTGCCGGCAAGGTGCGCGTGGCAGTCGTGTTCGGTGGCCGCAGCGCGGAGCACGCCATCTCCTGCGTCTCGGCGGGGAGCGTCATCGCGGCGCTCGACCCCGACCGGTACGAGGTCGTGCGCGTCGGCATCGCCACCGACGGACGCTGGGTGCTGGCCGATCCGGACCAGCGGCTGGCCATCACCGGCGGTGCGCTGCCCGAGGTGACCGGCGGGACGGCGGTGTCGCTCGTCGGCGACCCGGCCGGCCGCGGGCTCGCCGTCCTCGAACCGGGGGCCGGGATCGGCCGGGCGCTCACCGAGGTCGACGTCGTCTTCCCGGTCCTGCACGGCGCCTACGGCGAGGACGGGACCATCCAGGGGCTGCTGGAGATGGCCGGGCTGCCCTACGTGGGGTCGGGCGTCTTCTCCAGCGCCGCCTCGATGGACAAGGAGTTCACCAAGAAGCTCCTCGCCGCCGCGGGGCTGCCGCAGGGCGACCACGTGGTGCTGCGCGACGCCGCGGGGGCGGTGTGCCCGGATCCCGCGGTGCTGGACGAGGCGGCGCGCGAGCGACTGGGCCTGCCGGTCTTCGTGAAGCCGTCGCGGGCCGGGTCGAGCATCGGCATCACCAAGGTCACCGACTGGGCGGAGTTCGCCGAGGCCGTGGCCACCGCCGCCGCCGTCGACCCGAAGGTGATCGTGGAGGCGTCGGTCCCGGGCCGGGAGATCGAGTGCGCCGTGCTCGCCCCCAGGGGGGCCGGGCTGCCGGACGCGAGCCTGCCGGCGGAGATCCGGCTGCGCCCGGGCGTCGACTGGTACGACTTCGCGGCGAAGTACCTCCACGCCGACGACTCCGTGGACTTCGACATCCCCGCCGACCTGACGCCCGAGCAGACGGCGGCCGTCCAGGAGGCCGCCTGCCGCGCCTACCTGGCGCTGGACTGCTCCGGGCTGGCGCGGGTCGACTTCTTCCTGGGGACGGCGCCCGACGGCGGCGACCGGCTGGTCATCAACGAGGTCAACACGATGCCCGGGTTCACGCCCAACTCGATGTTCCCGCGGATGTGGGCGGCCAGCGGGGTGACCTACCCCGAGCTCGTGGACCGGCTGATCACGACCGCTCTCGACGGCACCGCACGGGACGGCGGACCGCGGGCCGCTCGGTGAGCTCTGGTCGGCGCTCCCGCGGGATCGTCGTCCCGCTCGTCGTCCTGTGCCTCCTGCCGGCGGTCGGCGCGTGCGCGCGGCCGGTGGAGGAGGCGGCCAGCCCAGGCCGGGGTGTCCCGCCGCCCGCCTCGGCCGACGACCTCGGGGCCCTGATCGTTCCCGAGGTGCCCTCGGGGCTGCCCCGCCTCTCCGACGGGGACCTCGACCCGCCGGCCGGCGCGAAGCGGGTCGAGGACGTCGCCGGCTACGCCGAGGACCCGGCGCGCGAACGGGCGGTGCTGGAGGACTACGGCTACCGGCACGGCTGGGAGCGGTTCTGGGGGAGCGACAGCGGGCCGCTGACCGGGGTCTTCGTGGACCAGTTCGACGTCCGCGCCGGTGCGGCGGCCTACGTCGAGGACCTCGCGCGGAACGAGGCCGAGCACTACGGCGGCATGCTGTCGGAGGAGCCCGCCGGTCTGCCGGGCGACTGCTGGCTGCTCACCGTGCCGGATCCCGACCCGGAGCAGCTGCACGGCCCCGCCGCGCTCGCCTGGTGCGTGCACGGGATGTTCAGCGTCTCGGCGACGGCGGTCGCCGACTCGGTCGATGCCGCCGAGGAGGAGGTCCGCGCCGTCCTCGCGGCCCAGCTGGACCGCCTGCCGCCGCGCTAGGCGCCGCGGCTGCGGCGTGGCATGGTCGGCGGCGTGTTCCGGTCGGTCCTGGTCTCGGTACTGGTCCTCGGACTGGCCGGCTGCAGCACATCTGCCACGACCTGCCCCGCGATGCTGCACGGGGCGTCGCTGACGGTCCGGTTGGCGGGCGGCTGGACGGACGGAGAGCCGCGGTCCGTGCGCGTGCGGTGCCCTGACGGGGTGGCGTGCGGGCGGATCTCGCCGGACGACCTGACCGTGCTCCCGCAGCCGGAGGAGGTGCCGGTGCCCCGACCCGGGACCGGTCCGCTGCCGAGGCCGGACCCGTCGCCGGAGAACGAGGGGACGACCCAGCAGCTGGACGGTGGCGCGGCGAGCTACTCGCTGGACGGACCGCGCGAGGAGCTCGTCGTCACGGTGAGCGGCGGGGACGGCGTCCTCACGGAGCTGACGGGAACTCCCGACTGGGTGCGGGTGGGTGGCACGGAGGAGTGCGGCGGCCCGACGGAGGCCGAGGTCGTCGTCCCGGCGCCGTGAGGGTCACGGCGTCAGGGTCACGGCCCGGGCGTGGGCTCCCGGTACGGGAGGGCCTGGCCGATCGGGGTGCTGAGCACGGTCACCGGGGCGCTGTCGACCTCGGCGGGCAGGCGGACCTGCACGTACACGGGCCGGTCGATCGTCGTCCACACGGTGGTGTCGGGGTCGCTGATGTCGACGTACCACTGCACGCCGTTGATCTGGATCGCCGAGACGCCGACGGTGAAGCCGGCCGGCCGCTCCACGCCGCAGATGAGCACCACGGGCGGCTCTCCCCAGGCGTAGGCGAAGGGGGAGTCCGACTGCACCTGCCGGGACGGCTCGCCCTGCAGGTCGAGGGGGAGGGCGGACATGACTGCCGGGCAGGACGCGTCGGCCTCCGGGGTCACCGGCGGGACCTCGACGGGCAGGACGGGCAGGTCGGCCCGCACGGACGGCACGCTGCCCTCGATCTCGGCCGGCCCCTCGTGGCCCTCGTGATCCTCGGACCGGCCGCCCAGGACGTTGACCAGCACGACGACGGCGACGACCACCGGGACCAGCACGGCGAGCGCGATGAGCGCGGCGCGGCGGAACGGGTCCTCGGGAGGCGCCGCGGGCTGCCCGGTCAGGACGGTGCTCAGATGTTGACGACCGGGCAGGTCAGGGTGCGGGTGATCCCGTCGACCGACTGCACCCGGGCCACGACCAGCCGGCCGAGCTCGTCGATCGTCTCCGCCTCTGCCCGGACGATGACGTCGTAGGGGCCGGTGACGTCCTCGGCCTTGGCCACGCCGTCGATCTCACTGATGGTCGCGGCGACCTGGGCTGCCTTGCCGACTTCGGTCTGGATGAGGATGTAGGCGTGGACCACGGAAGACCTTCCCTCGGGCAACACTGCCGGCACGGCGTTCCCGCCGGTCGGCGGACAATTCGGCAACCTACCCCAGCGACCGGAAGGAACCGATGACTCGGCCCCGCCCACTGGTTCCCCGCGGCGACCCGGCCGACACCGTCCGGGTGGTGGGGGAGTTCGGCGTGATCGCGCGGGTGCTGGCGCAGGCCGGCAAGGCGCGCTCCGCGGAGGTCGGACCGGGCGATGACGCCGCGGTCGTGCGCGCCCCGGACAAGCGGATCGTCGCGACCACCGACGTCCTCGTCGAGGGCCGCCACTTCCGGCGGGACTGGTCCTCGCCGGAGGACATCGGCCACAAGGCGGCCGCGGCCAATCTCGCCGACGTCGCCGCCATGGGTGGCGTGGCCTCCGCGCTGCTCGTCGGGGTCGCCTGCCCGCCGGACACCCAGACCGCCTGGCTCGAGGGGGTGGCAGCCGGCCTCGCCGCGGAGTGCGCGCCGCTGGGGGCCGCCGTCGTCGGGGGTGACCTGGTTGCGGCGGCCTCCGACAGCGCGTCCGTGGTGATCTCGGTGACCGCGCTCGGGGACCTGTACGGGCGGCCCGCGGTGCTCCGGTCAGGGGCCCGGCACGGCGACGTCGTGGCACTGGCCGGTCGCCTCGGGTGGGCAGCCTGCGGCCTGGCCGTCCTCCGGCGGGGGTTCAGCAGTCCGGTCGCCGCCGTGGCGGCGCACCGCCGGCCGGCCCCGCCCTACGCGGCCGGACCGGCCGCCGCGGACGCGGGGGCGCGGGCGATGTGCGACGTCAGCGACGGGCTGCTCGCCGATGTCTCGCACATCGCCGAGAAGAGCGGCGTGATCATCGACCTGGACCGGGCCGCGCTGACCGAGGCCTGCCTGGAACCGACGGGAACCCTGCAGCAGGTGGCGGCGGCGCTGGGCGCCGACCCGCTGTCCTGGGTCCTGACCGGTGGGGAGGATCACGCCCTGGTGGCCACCTTCCCGCCCCGGGTCGCGCTCCCCGAGGGCTGGACGGCGATCGGCACGGTGCGGGCCGTCGGCAAGAAGAAGCCGGCTGTGCTGGTGAGCGGCGAGGCGGCCGCCTCGGTCGTGAAGTCGGTCGGTGCGGAAGGTGCGGGTCATGTCCACTTCGGCTGAGCGGCCGGTGGGCCTCGAGGGCGTGCTGCGGGACGGCGTGGCGGTCCGGTTGCGGGCGCTGCCCTACGACGACCCGGTGGCGCAGGACCTGGTGGAGCAGGTGCAGCAGGAGTACGTGGCGCGCTACGGCGGCCGGGACGAGGCGGTCGTGGACCCGGCGGAGTTCCTGCCACCGCAGGGGCTCTTCCTCGCGGCCGAGGTGGACGGCGAGCCGGTCGGCTCGGGCGCGTGGCGGGCGATGGGTGCGGGGCTGGCCGAGATCAAGCGGCTCTACGTCGCGCCCGGGTACCGCCGGCGCGGGCTCGGGCAGCTGATCGTGGACGCGCTGGAACGCACAGCTGCGCAGGCGGGCTACCGGTCGGTGGTGCTGAACTCCGGTGCGCGCCAACCCGAGGCGCTGCGGCTGTACGAGCAGCTCGGGTACGGGCCGGTGACCCCCTATGGGGTGTACGCGTGTGCCCCGGACGCCGTCTTCCTGGGCAAGGACCTCCCCGCAGTGACACCCTGCTCGTCCGACCGGGCGTCGGTCGATGAGAGCTCGTCGAACGGGAGGGAGGAGTCGACATGGGCGTCGTGACCTTCTCCGCTGCGTACGGCGCGGCGGGAGCGGAGGTGGCCCCGGCCGTGGCCGAGCGGCTGGGCCTGCCGTTCCACGACCGCGCGATCCCGGCCCAGGTCGCCGGGCGGCTCGGGGTGTCGGTGGAGGAGGCGGAGGCGAACGACGAGACCGTCGTCCGTGGTCTCTGGCGGCTGGTCGCCTCGCTCGGGACGATGCCCGACCCGGTGGGTGGGGTGCTGCCGACGTCGGCCCTGCCCGACGCCCGGGCCTACCGCCAGCAGACCGAGCGGATCCTCGCCGAGATATGCGAGGGCGCGGGGGGAGTCGTCCTCGGTCGTGCGGGCGCCATGGTGCTGCGGGACCGGCCCGACGCGCTCCACGTTCGGCTGGACGGGCCGCGGGAACGGAGGCTTGCGGATGCGGTCGAGCGGTCGGGCCGGTCGCCCGACGAGGTGCGCCGCGAGATGGAGGCCAACGACCGGACCCGTGAGGCCTACGTGCGGCACTTCTACCGGTGCGACCCGTCGGCGGCCCGGCACTACCACCTGGTGATCGACAGCACCGCGATCCCGCTGGAGACGGTCGTCGACCTGGTGGTCACCGCCGCGCACGCACGGGGCATCGGCGCGCGCTGAGCTGCGACGTGCGGAGCCGGCCTGTCCCCGCTGACACCGGCCCGGGCCTCGTGCGCGCCCGGCGCGCGTAGCCGCCGAGCGCTGTCCGGACACTGGTCCGCCCGCCCGTCGGGACGTCCCTCCGTCGCGGCCGTGGGGGCACCATCCGCCTGCCTGTCACACCTGTCCTCCCGCCGGTAGGCACCTGTCCGCCCCCGTCGGCACCTCCCTCGCGCCTGTCGGGGCGCCCGGAATTGTCATAGGTCGCCCCTACGATCGAACACGTGATCGACCTGGATGCAGTGCTGGCCGAGCGCCCGTCGGCGTTCGAGCCGGTACTGCGCGGGTGGCTCGACGCCTGGCCCGGGCCGCTCACCGTGGAGGTCATCGACGCTCCCCGCGACCGGTCGTATGCCATCGATCTCGAGAATCACGGGCGCGAGTACGCGTACGGCGCTTCCCAGCCGGACGAGGTCGAGGTGCCGGCCGAGGTGGCCTCCTTCGCCCGCCTGCTGGAGCGGGGTGCGGCTCATCTGGCGGCGGCGAAGGCGGTCCGTCTGCGGCAGTGTCAGGACGCGGCGGAGCTGGCGCGGGCGTTGGCGGCGTTCGCCGCCGCGCGGCCGGCGGCGGCGCTGGACCGGCCCGACGGGGAGGTGGGGGCGGCGGCGGCCGCGTCGCGGGCGGCCCGCCCGGTGGTGCTCACGGCGGTCAGCGAGTGGGCCGTGGACGAGGTGATGGTCGCGCTGGGGTTGTCCTCGCCCGCGGCGGCGCGGCTGCTGGCCGAGTCGGTGACCCTGGTCGAGCAGCTGCCGGCCACCCTGGCCGCGCTGTCGGCCGGAACGATCAGCTGGGCGCATGCGCAGATGCTGGTCGAGGTGCTCGGCCCGATGACCGACGACGCCAAGCGCGCCGAGGTCGAGGCCCGGCTGCTGGCCAGGGCGGCGGGGAAGACGGTGCCACAACTGCGGGTGACCGCGCGGCGGGCGGTGCTGCGCGCCGACGCCGCCGAGGCGGCCCGGCGGCTGGCGCGGGCGATCCGCGATCGGCAGGTCCGTGTGTTCCCCGGCAGGGATGGAATGGCGTCCTGGGTGGCCTCGATGACCACCCCGATGGCGCTGGCCTGTCACAACGCCCTCGAGCAGTACGCGGAGGTGTGCAAGTTCCCTGGGGACGAGCGGACGAAGGACCAGCGAATGGTCGACTGCCTGGCGGACCTGATCCTGCGGCCTGGGGAGACCGGGTTGCCGCCAGTGCAGGCGCAGCTCACCGTCGTCACCGCGATCGACACCCTGCGCGGCGGCGACGAGGCGGGTGAGATCGACGGCCACCCGGTGCCCGCCGCGGTGGTCCGGGAACTGGCCTACGCCCTCGACCTGCTGCCTCGACCGGCCGCTACAGCCCCGCGCGCGCCCGCCACATCCCCGCCGGCGCCCGCCACGACCACGCCCGCGCCCGCCCCGGGCACGCCGGAGACAGCGCCCACGGAGACCCCGCCGCCGACCTGCGTCCCGCTCGCCGGTCGGAACGGCACTGCCCCGACCCCCGATGACATCCCCCCGGGCCTGAGCGCCGACGAGGCCGCAGCGGCGCGGATCGCCGAGCTGCTCGGCGTCACCACCGTCGCCGGCACCGCGCTGGCGCACCTGCCGGCCATCGCGGTGGTCGAGGAGATCTCCGGTCAGCTGCTGGCCCTCACCTCTGCCGCGGGCATCCGCGCGGCGGCCACCTGCTGGCGCCGCGCCTGCCGCACCGGCACTCGCCCCTGCACCCATCCAGCCGACGGACCGGGCCTCGGTCCGCCACCGGTAACCCCCGGCTACCGCCCGTCGGAGCCGATGCAGCGGTTCGTGCGCGCCCGCGATCGGCGGTGCCGCTTCCCCGGCTGCCGCGCGCCCGCGATCCGCTGCGACCTCGACCACAATCAGCCCTGGCCCCTCGGCGCCACCAGCGCCGACAACCTCTGCTGCCTGTGCCGCCACCACCACCGGCTCAGCCACCGGGCACCGGGCTGGAAGATGCGCCGCCTCCCCGACGGCGGACTGGAGTGGACCACCCCCGGCGGCGACCGGCCCACCACCCACCCACCCCGATACGGCACCGACGACCATCCGCCACCGGGCAGCGACCCTCCCCGGCAGCAGGCGCCGCCGCTCACTCTGAAGGAGCGAGTCCTGGGGCGGCGCCTACCGGCAGGAGCCCTCGACGAGGATCCGGCGCCGTTCTGAGCTGTCCGTCCGACGGATCGGAGCCCTCGACGAGGATCCGGCGCCGTTCTGAGCTGTCCGTCCGACGGATCGGAGCAGCGGGTGATCGACCTGCACACACGACGAACCCCGGAGGTCGGGACCTCCGGGGTTCGTCGGACGTGCGGTGCGGGCGGCTCCGGAAGCCGGCCCTCAGCTCAGGCGCGCGCGACCTTGCCGGCGCGGATGCACGAGGTGCACGCGTTGATCCGGCGACGGGTGCCGGGGGCGATCAGCGCCCGCACGGACTGGATGTTCGGGTTCCAACGGCGCGGCGTGCGGCGGTGCGAGTGCGACACCGACATGCCGAAACCGGGCCCCTTGTTACAGACATCGCACACGGCAGCCACGGTTGATCACTCCCAGAGATTCGTTCACAGACGGCGGGGCAAGGCAGCACCCGCAACAAGACCGTCCAGCAGTCTAGCCGTTCCTCCGCGACAGTGTCGCCGCACCCCTCGACCGTGCCCCGATCCGGCACGGAACCGGTCGCGATGACCGGACCTGTCGCCCGTCATGGGTACCCTCCGCCCGTGCTGACGGCGCTGGACGACGCCGCGGTCGGTCAGTGGTACCGAGCCGCGGTCGACGTCCTGTCCGAGTTCCGCGGCCGACTCGACGACCTCAACGTCTTCCCGGTCCCCGACGGCGACACCGGCACCAACCTGCTCCTCACCGCCCAGGCCGCCGTCGCGGAGCTCGACCGGCAGAGCGCACGCACCACCGAGTCGGCCTGGTCGATCCTCGCCCGCGGCGCGGTGCTCGGTGCCCGCGGCAACTCCGGAACCATCCTCGCCCAGCTCCTCCGCGGCCTCGCCGACCAGCTGGCCGGGCAGCCCCCCGCGGACGGGCCGGCCTTCGCCGGCGCCCTCCAGAAGGCCGCCGTCACCGCCTACACCGCGGTCGCGGACCCGGAGGAGGGCACGTTCCTCACCGTCGCCCGCGCGGGGGCCGACGCCGCGGTCGCGGCGGCCGACGACGGCTGCGCCGAGCTGGCCGCGGTCGTCCGCGCCGCGGCCGACGGCGCCCGCGTCGCCCTGGACGCGACGACCGAGCAGCTCGCCGCCCTCCGCGACGCCGGGGTGGTCGACGCGGGTGGCGCGGGCCTCTGCCTGGTCCTCGACGCCCTGGTGACGACGGTGACCGGTGTCGAACCGGACCGTCCGCCCCTGGCCCGCCGGAACCATGGGCACCGGCACTCCGGCGAGGACCTTCCGCACCAGCCACCGGCCGGCCACGGCAGTGAGGTCCAGTACCTGCTCGCCGACACCGACGAGGACGCCGTCGCCCGCCTGCACCAGCGCCTCGCCGCGCTCGGCGACAGCCTCGTCGTTGTCGGCGTCGACACCCCGACGGGCCGCGAGTGGAACGTCCACGTGCACGTCGCCGACATCGGGGCCGCCATCGAGGCCGGCATCGAGGCCGGCCGTCCGTACCGGATCTCGGTGACGCCGCTGGCGCCGGTGCCGGCCTCCGCGCCCGTCCAGGGCACGCGCGCCGTCGTCGCCGTGGTCAGCAGCGACGGGCTCGCCGCGCTCTTCACCGGCGAGGGCGTCCGCGTCCTGCCGTGCGGTCCCGGCGGGGTCACCGAGGACGACGTCCTCGGCGAGATCGTCGCGTCCACCGCCCACGAGGTCGTCGTCCTGCCCAACGACTCGGAACTGATGGGCGTCGCCTCCCGCGCCGCCGTCCGTGCCCGCGACGCCGGCCGGGAGGTCGGCGTCGTGCCCACCCGCTCGCCGGTGCAGGGCCTCGCGGCGATCGCCGTCGCCGACCCCGCCCGCCGCTTCGGCGACGACGTGATCGCCATGGCCGAGGCCGCGGCCGCCACCCGCTGGGCCGAGGTCACCGTGGCCGAGCAGGAGGCGCTCACCACGGCCGGCCGGTGCCTGCCCGGGGAC
The DNA here is from genome assembly GCF_004570385.1 of Blastococcus sp. CT_GayMR19. GTDB lineage: Bacteria > Actinomycetota > Actinomycetes > Mycobacteriales > Geodermatophilaceae > Blastococcus_B. Next base: position 24,643 of record NZ_SPQL01000025.1, read on the forward strand.
GCGCTGGGCTCGGCCGAGGGTGACGTGCTGATCGTGGGGAGCGACCTGGTCGCCGTCGCGTGCGAGCTCCTGGACCGGCTGCTGTCCGCGGGCGGGGAGATGGCCACGCTCGTCGTCGGCGAACGGGTGCTCGGCGACGCCGCCTGCGCACACCTCGCCGCGGCCCATCCCACGATCGAGGTCATCCGGTACGACGGCGGACCGAGCGGCGTCCCGCTCCAGGTCGGGGTCGAGTGACGTCATGGCGGTGACGATGCAGACGCCGCTGTCCCGCGTCCTCGGACCCAAGACCGCGAAGGGCATGGCCGAGCAGTTGGGTCTGGAGACCGTCCGCGACCTGCTGCGCCACTACCCCCGCCGCTACGCCCGTCGCGGCGAGCAGGCCGACCTGGCAGACGTCCGGGTCGGGGACCGGGTCACGGTGCTGGCCCAGGTCCGGAGCGTGACCACCCGTCCGATGCGCCAGAAGAAGGGCAGCCTGACCGAGGTCGTGGTCGGGGACGGCAGCGGGCGGATGAAGCTGGTGTTCTTCAACCACCGGCACACTGCTCTGAAGGTCAACGCCTGGGGCATGTTCGCCGGCACGGTGGGGGAGTACCGCGGCGAGAAGCAGTTCGCCCACCCCGACATGCACCTGCTCGACTCGGCCGACGACGACACCGACTGGGCCCGCGCCCTCGTCCCGATCTACCCGGCGAGCAAGGACGTCTCCAGCTGGGTCATCCAGAAGTCGGTCAAGATGCTCCTCGGTGCCGGCGGCGGATTCGCCGAGCTGGTCGACGATCCCCTGCCGGACGAGATGCGCAGCCGCCACGGCCTGCTCTCCCTCGCCGCCGCGCTGCTCGACATCCACCGGCCGACCACGCCCGAGGACGTCGAGCGCGCCGCCCACCGCCTCAAGTGGGACGAGGCGCTCACCCTTCAGCTCACCCTCGCCGCGCGCCGGCGCGCGGCCGCCCTCGAACCCGGCATCCGCCGGCCCCGGAAGGCCGGCGGACTGCTCGACGCAGTCGATGCCGCGCTGCCGTTCTCCCTCACCGAGGGACAGCGGGACGTGGGGGAGGAGCTCGCCGCCGAACTCGACCGCGACCAGCCGATGCACCGGCTGCTGCAGGGTGAGGTCGGCTCCGGCAAGACCGTCGTCGCCCTCCGCGCGATGGCCCAGGTCGTCGACTCCGGCGGCCAGGCCGCCCTCCTCGCACCGACCGAAGTCCTCGCCGCCCAGCACGCCCGCGGCATCCGCGCGCTGCTCGGACCCCTCGGCCGGGCGGGTGAGCTCGACGGCGACCCGGCCGGCACCCGGGTCACCCTGCTGACCGGGTCGCTGAAGGCGGCCGCCAAGCGGCAGGCGCGGGCGGAGGTCGCCGACGGGCGCGCCGGCATCGTGATCGGCACCCACGCGCTGCTGCAGGAGGGCGTGGAGTTCGCCGATCTGGGCCTCGTCGTCGTCGACGAGCAGCACCGCTTCGGCGTCGAGCAGCGGGACGCCCTCCGCGCGAAGGGCAGTCGCACCCCCCACGTGCTGGTCATGACCGCGACGCCCATCCCGCGCACCGTCGCGATGACCGTCTACGGCGACCTCGAGATCTCGACCCTGCGTCAGCTGCCCAGCGGTCGCGGGGGCGTCGGCAGCTCGGTCGTGCCGCTCAGCGACAAGCCGGCGTGGCTCGACCGCGCCTGGGAGCGGCTGCGCGAGGAGGTCGCCGCCGGCCGGCAGGCCTACGTCGTCTGCCCCCGGATCGGGGACGAGGCGGGTGCGGACGACGAGCCCGAGGACGTCGACGGCGCGCCCGACGACGGCCCGCAGAGCGACCGCCGTCCCCCGCTGGCCGTCCTCGACATCGCCGAGATCCTGCGCACCGGCCCCCTCGCCGGGCTCCGACTCGATGTCCTCCACGGCCGGCTCACGCCCGAGGACAAGGACGCCCGGATGCGGGCCTTCGCGGCCGGGGAGATCGACGTGCTCGTCGCCACCACCGTGGTCGAGGTCGGCGTCGACGTCCCCAACGCGACCGTCATGGTCGTCATGGACGCCGACCGGTTCGGGGTCAGCCAGCTGCACCAGCTCCGTGGGCGCGTCGCCCGGGGGAAGCACGCGGGGCTGTGCCTCCTCGTCAGCGAGGCCAAGCTGGCCTCGCCCACCGGACAGCGCCTCGCCGCGGTGGCGGCCACCTCCGACGGCTTCGAGCTGGCGCGGCTGGACCTCGAGACGCGCCGGGAGGGCGACGTCCTGGGTGCCGCGCAGTCCGGCCGGCGTTCGGGCATCAAGCTGCTCTCCCTGCTGGAGGACGAGGAGCTCATCGCCACCGCGCGCGCCGAGGCCACCGCGCTGCTCGACACCGAGCGTGGGCTCGCCGACTTCCCAGGATTGGCCGCCGAGGTCGCCGCTCTGGCCACCGACGAGCGCGCGGAGTGGCTGGAGAAGGCATGACCACGCCATGACGAGGCTGATCTCGGGGGTGGCGGGGGGCCGGCGGCTGAAGGTGCCGCGTTCCGGGGTGCGACCCACCGGCGACCGGGCGCGGGAGGCGCTGTTCAACTCCCTCGGCAGCCTGCTCGAGCTCCGCGGATCCAGCGTCCTGGACCTCTACGCCGGCTCGGGCGCCCTCGGCCTGGAGGCGCTGTCGCGGGGCGCCGCGAGCGTCGTGTTCGTGGAGTCCTCGCCCGGGGTGCTGCCGGTCCTCAAGGCCAACCTCGCCTCCGTGGGACTGCCGGGCGGCCGGGTGGTCGCCGGCTCCGTGCACACGGTTCTCGGCGGCGCGCCGCCCGCCCGCTTCGACCTCGTGCTCGCCGACCCGCCCTACGCCGCGCCGGACGACGAGGTGATCGGCGTGCTCGAAGCGCTGTCCGCGGGCGGCTGGCTCGCCCCGGACGCCGTGGTCGTGGTCGAGCGCGCCAGCCGGGACCGGCCCTTCGATTGGCCGACACCCTTCACGGGCCTGCGCGACCGACGCTACGGCGAGGCCGTGCTCCGGTACGGTCGCTCTCCGTGAGGCGCGCCGTATGCCCCGGATCCTTCGACCCGGTCACCAACGGGCACGTCGACGTCATCAACCGGGCGGCCGGCCTCTACGACGAACTCGTCGTCGCCGTGCTCGTGAACCCCGGCAAGGCGGGTCTGTTCCCGGTCGAGGAGCGCATGGACCTGCTGCGCGACGCCGTCGCCGACCTGCCCAACGTCACGATCGACAGCTTCCAGGGCCTGCTCGTCGACTACTGCCGCTCCCACGAGATCCCGGTGATCGTGAAGGGCCTGCGCGCCGTCAGCGACTTCGAGTACGAGCTGCAGATGGCGCAGATGAACCGGGAGCTCGCCAACGTCGAGACGCTCTTCGTCCCGACCGCCCCGCAGGTGGGTCACCTGTCCTCGAGCCTGGTCAAGCAGATCGCCATGTTCGGCGGCGACGTCTCGCGGCTGGTGCCCAAGGCCGTGCACGAGCGGCTGCTCGCCCACCGGGACGAGAACCGGTCGGGGCAGACGTCGTGACGGAGGTCGTGTACCGCCTGTACGAGACCGTCGACGAGCTGACGACGGTCATCGAGAACGCCCGCAGCGTCCCGATGTCCAGCTCCTGCATGGTGCCGCGGGACCACCTGCTCGACCTCCTGGACGATCTGCGGGAGTCCCTGCCCGAGGACGTCCAGGCCGCCGGCGCCATCGTCGAGCAGCGGACCGAGATCCTGCAGCAGGCCCAGGCCGAGGCCGAGCGGCTCACCGGGCGCACCCGCGGGGAGAGCGACCAGCTGCTCAACTCCGCCCGCCGCCAGCGTGACGAGCTGCTCGGCACCGCCCGTCGTCAGCGCGACGAGCTGCTCGCGGAGGCGCAGGCCCAGGCCGAGGAGCTGCTGGCCGACGCCGAGGTGGAGGCCGACCGGCTGATCGCCGAGGGCCGTGCGCAGCGTGAGGCGCTCATCGCCGAAGCCGTCCTCGAGCACGAGCGGCTGATCACCGAGACCGAGGTCTACCGCGGCGCCGTCTCGCGCGCCGACGAGCTCGGGGCGCAGACGGCCGCCGATGTCGCGCGCATGCGCGCCGAGGTGGACGAGTACGTCGACAGCCGCCTCGCCGACTTCGGGACGACGCTCGAGCGGATGCTCCGCTCGGTGGAGAAGGCCCGCACCACGCTGCGTGAACCCTGAGCGAACCCTGAGCCGGTTCGCTGCCCGTCGGGCGCCGACGTCGATCGGGTAGTCTCGATCCCTGGTCCGACCGCTGGGAACTTCTCTGCCCGGCCGGCCTTCCTCCACTGCCTACCGCGAGTACCGACATGCCTTCTGCTTCTCCGCACCGCTCAGGCGCTGTGACCCCGGGCCCCAGGTCCCCGGCCGTCCGGCGTCCCGCAGCCAACCTCATGCGGATCGATCTGCGGGAGCTGGGTCGCCGGGCGGGCGCCATGCAGGAGCTCGACCGGACGGTCCCCGCCCCGCCCGACTGGCGGGTCGAGCTGATCGGCGTCCCGGCGGGTGCCGAGGCCCACCTGCGGCTCCGGCTGGAATCGGTGATGGAGGGCGTGCTGGTCACCGGCGACGCCGAGGTCCCGGTCGCGGGCTCCTGCGCGCGCTGCCTGGAGCCCTTCGAGGACACCCTCGAGCTGGGCATCCAGGAGCTGTACGCCTACGCCGGCAGCACCACCGAGGCGACCAGCGAGGAGGACGAGGTCCGCCGCATCGACGGCGACTTCCTCGACCTCGAGCCCCTGCTGCGCGACACCGTTGTCCTCAACCTGCCGCTGGCCCCGGTGTGCACCGAGGACTGCGCCGGTCTGTGCGTCGACTGCGGCCAACGCCTCGACGACCTGCCCGCCGACCACACCCACGAGGTCGTGGACGCCCGCTGGGCCGGCCTGGCCTCGAAATTTGCTTCCTCGTCGGGCGCCCCCGGCGAGACCCCTCCCACGAAGGAGAACTGACCGTGGCAGTCCCGAAGCGGAAGATGTCCCGCGCCAACACCCGCTCGCGCCGCTCGATGTGGAAGGCGACGGCACCGACCCTGTCGCCGTGCCCCAACCGCGCCTGCGGTGAGCTCAAGCCCCCGCACCAGGCCTGCCCCACCTGCGGCCAGTACGACGGCCGTCAGGTTCTCTCCGTCTGACGACCCGGACCGCGCTGCCGTGAGCTCGCCGGGTGGTGATGCGCACGCCGAGCGGGCCGCTCGCTGGCTGCACGACGCCCTCGGCGTCGAGCTGCCCGACGGCCTGCTCGGACTGGCGCTGACCCATCGGTCCTTCGCCTACGAGAACGGCGGACTGCCGACCAACGAGCGCCTGGAGTTCCTCGGCGACTCGGTGCTCGGCCTGGTCGTCACCGACGAGCTCTACCGCAGTCAGCCCACCCTTCCCGAAGGGCAGCTGGCCAAGCTGCGCGCCTCGGTCGTGAACATGACCTCCCTGGCCGCCGTCGCCCGGAGGCTGGGGGAGCGCGGCATCGGCCCGCACCTGCTGCTGGGGCGCGGTGAGGAGACCACCGGCGGGCGGGAGAAGGACTCGATCCTGGCCGACGCGCTGGAGGCGCTGATCGGCGCCGTCCACCTCGGCTGCGGGCTCGAGACCGCGGCCGGGATCGTCCACCGGCTGTTCGACCCGCTGCTCGTCGAGGCCGCCACCCGCGGCGCCGCCCTGGACTGGAAGACCAGCCTGCAGGAGCTCGGCGCCACCCTCGGCCTCGGGGCTCCGGGCTACGTCGTCGCGGACGACGGACCGGACCACGCCAAGACGTTCACCGCCGAGGTCCTCCTGGCCGGGACCGTGCACGGTCGCGGCGCGGGGCGGACGAAGAAGGCCGCCGAGCAGGAAGCCGCCGAGGCCGCCTGGAGGGCCTTGACCGCCGATGCCTGAGTCCACCGATGCCTGAGACCGCCGATGCCTGAGCTGCCCGAGGTCGAGGTCGTCCGCCGGGGCCTGGAGCAGTGGGTCGCCGGGCGGACGGTCGCCGCCGTCGAGGTGCACCATCCACGGGCCGTCCGGCGCCACCTGGAGGGCGCCGAGCACTTCGTCGCCGCCCTGACCGGCCGCACCCTCACCGCGGCGCACCGGCGCGGCAAGTACCTGTGGCTGCCGATCACCGAACCGGACGGCGCCCCCTCGGGCCGCGCCCTCGTCGCGCACCTCGGGATGAGCGGCCAGCTGCTGGTCGAGAAGCCGACGCAGCCCGACGAGACGCACCTGCGCGCGCGGTTCACCTTCACCGACGGGGGCCGCGAACTGCGCTTCGTCGACCAGCGCACCTTCGGCGGCCTCGCGGTCGAGGAGAGCAACGGGGGCATCCCTCCGCGCCTGGCGCACATCGCGATCGACCCGCTCGACGCCACCTTCGACGTCGACGCCTTCTCCGCCGCGCTGCGACGGCGGCGCACCGAGGTCAAGCGCGCACTGCTCGACCAGACCCTGATCGGCGGCGTCGGCAACATCTACGCAGACGAGGCGCTGTGGCGGGCCCGGCTGCACGGCGCCCGCCCCACCGACAAGCTCACCCGCGGCCAGGTCGCCGATCTGCTGGACGGCGTCCGCGACGTGCTGAGCGAGGCCCTGGCGCAGGGCGGCACCTCGTTCGACTCCCTGTACGTGGACGTCAACGGTCAGAGCGGGTACTTCTCGCGCTTCCTCGCCGTCTACGGCCAGGCCGACCGTCCCTGCCCCCGATGCGGGACGCCGATCCACCGGGAGTCGTTCATGAACCGCTCCAGCTACAGCTGCCGGCAGTGCCAGCCGCGCCCAAGAGCCCGCCGGTCATGACCCAGCGACAGGTCGCCGTCGTCTCCGGTCACGTCCAGGGCGTGGGGTACCGGTGGTTCGTCCGCGAGCTCGCCTCGGCAGCCGGACTGGCCGGCTTCGCCCGCAACCTCCCGGACGGGCGGGTCGAGGTCGTCCTCGAGGGGGCCGACGACGCCGTGAGCCGCGTGCTCACCGAGCTCGACGGTCCCCGGGCGCCGGGGACGGTCACGCGGGTCGACGTCCGGAAGGCTCCGGTACAGGGGAGCAGCGGGTTCACCACGGCGTGACGAACGCGACACCACCCCGACACGGGAAGGGTCCGGCCTTCGCGTTGACCAGCGTCTCCAGGCCTGTCACCCTGGGGATACCACAGCCCGCGCCGACCGTTCCACGGGGCGCCGGGCACACCCTCACGCCAGCGGAAAGGCCGTTGCAGTCATGGCCAAGGCCCTGTTCGGTCACCTCGTCGCACCCGCGGAGCTCCGAGTAGTCGAGGAGAACGCACTCCTGCGAGCCAAGGTGCGGCGCCTGGAGCAGGAGATCGAGCGCCTGCGCATCCAGCGGGACGCCGCCATCGCCCACGATCTGCTCTCGCACGCCGGCGACAACGCCGAGCCCGCGCTGGCCTGACGGCCCCTCCACCACCCGCACCAGCAGCCGCAGGGGCCCCGCGGCCCCTCGGCTCCCGGCCCGATCCGGGCTAGAGTCCTCTTCCCGTGCACCTGTCCAGCCTGACGCTCAAGGGATTCAAGTCCTTCGCGTCCGCCACCACGCTGCGGCTGGAACCAGGGATCACCGCCGTCGTCGGCCCCAACGGGTCCGGGAAGTCCAACGTCGTGGACGCCATCGCCTGGGTCCTCGGCGAGCAGGGCGCGAAGAGCCTGCGCGGCGGCAAGATGGAGGACGTCATCTTCGCCGGCACCGCCGGCCGCCCCGCCCTGGGCCGCGCCGAGGTGACGCTCACCATCGACAACGCCGACGGCGCCCTGCCGATCGCGTACGCCGAGGTGTCGATCACCCGCCGCATGTACCGCTCCGGGGAGAGCGAGTACGAGATCAACGGCGACAAGGTCCGCCTGCTCGACGTCCAGGAGCTGCTCAGCGACTCCGGCATCGGCCGCGAGATGCACGTCATCGTCGGCCAGGGGCAGCTCGACGCCGTGCTGTCCGGCCGGCCGGAGGACCGCCGGGCCTTCATCGAGGAGGCGGCCGGTGTCCTCAAGCACCGCAAGCGCAAGGAGAAGGCGCTGCGGAAGCTCGAGGGGATGCAGCACAACCTCGACCGGCTCGGGGACCTCACCACCGAGCTGCGCCGTCAGCTGACGCCGCTGGGCAAGCAGGCCGAGGTGGCACGTCGTGCCGCCGGCGTGCAGGCCGACCTGCGGGACGCGCGGCTGCGGCTGCTCGCCGACGACCTCGTGCAGCTCCGCGACGCCCTCGACCGCGACGTCGCCGACGAGACGGCGGCACGCGCCCGGCGGGCGCAGGTCGAGTCCGAGCTCGCCGTCGCGTCCGGGCGCGAGTCCGCCCTGGAGAGCGCCCTCGCCGCCTCGGCACCGGTGCTGGCTGCTGCGTCGGACACCTGGTACCGGCTCTCGGCGCTGTCCGAGCGGTTCCGGGGCATCGCCCAGCTCGCCGCCGAACGGCATCGGCACCTCTCCGCCGCACCGCCCGCGGCCGCTCCCGGCCGCGACCCCGACCAGCTCGACGCCGAGGCCGACCGGGTCGCCGCCACCGAGGCCGAGCTCGCCGAGGGGCTCGCCGCCGAACGCGAGCGGCTCGGCTCGGCCGTCGCGCTGCGCGGGGAGCTCGAGGGGGCGCTCGCCGAGGCGGAGCGCGCCTGGGTGGCCGCCGCCCGCGCGCTCGCCGACCGGCGCGAGGGACTGGCCCGGCTGTCGGGGAGATC
>NZ_SPQL01000026.1 GCF_004570385.1 Blastococcus sp. CT_GayMR19
CTCGGCGCTCCTCTGCGAACGCCACCACGGCAAGGTCCACCACGGCTTCACCATCGTTCGAGATCCCGACGGCCGATGGCACACCTACCGCCCCGACGGCACCGAGATCGTCCTTTCCCCGCTGCTCATCTGAGTCGCGGAGGTGCGGGATCTTCTCGCGCCGTGCCGACGACCTGAGCAGAGCGCCCGCTACGGTCCCGGCGTGATCATGGGACTCGCGGTGCTGGCCGTCGTCGTGCTGGCGGGGCTCGCCGTCTTCCAGGCCCTGCTCATCGCCGGGCAGCCGCTCGGGCAGTTCGCGTGGGGCGGCCAGCACGCGGTCCTGCCGCCGGGCCTGCGGGTGGGCAGCGCCGTCTCCATCGCGATGTATGCCGGGTTCGCCGTCCTCGTCCTGTGCGCGGCCGACGCCCTGGCGGTGCTGCCGGCCGGCTTCGTCGATGTCGCGATCTGGGTCCTGACCGGTTACTTCGCACTCGGTATCGGGCTGAACGCGATCTCCCGCAGCCGGCCGGAACGGCTGGTCATGACGCCGGTCGTGCTCGTGCTCACCGTCGTCTGCCTGGTGCTCGCGCTTCAGTACTGAGGCATCGGACGGCCATCGAGGCGAGGCCGAGCGACGTACCGTTCCGGGGGTGCGGGCGCGAGGTCATGGAGCAGCCCGGCGCTGGGCGGTCGTCGGCGCCCTCGTCGTCGTGCTCGTCTCGACACCCCCGCTCATCGGGGCACTGCCGGCCTCCGACGCCGAGGTGCCCGCGGCCGACCTGCGAAGAGCGGTCCTCGCCAGCGCCGACGTCGGGTTCTCCGGTTACGCCGAGTCGGCCGGCGGGTTGCTGCTGCCGGTCACCGATCAGCTCACCTCGATCGCCGACCTGTTCAGCGACCGCACGGAGATGCGCGTCTGGTGGCGGAGCCCGACGGACCACCGGGTCGACGTGATCACCGCCGCCGGTGAGACCAGCACCCACCGGGACGAGTGCGGCACCTGGATCTGGGAGTACGAGCGCGCCACCGCCACCCGCGCGGAGTCCACGCCGTTCGCGCTGCCCGCGCCGTCGGACCTGCTGCCCGCCTCGCTCGGCCGGCGCCTGTTGTCCGAGGCCACCGACGACGAACTGTCCCGGATCGGCGCCCGCAATGTTTCGGGCTTCAACGCGCTGGGCCTGCGCCTCGTGCCGGACGAGGCGGCGTCGTCCGTCGGCCGGGTCGACGTCTGGGTGGACCCCCGCAGTGGCCTGCCGCTGCAGGTGCAGGTGTACGAGAAGGGCGTCGACCGGCCGGCGCTCGACACGCGGTTCCTCGACTTCGAGGTGGGCCGGCCGTCCGCCGACGTCACCGCCTTCACCCCGCCGCCGGCGGCGCGCATCCGTGAGGCGCGCGAGGCCGAGATCGTGCTCGAGGCCGGACGGCGGATCGATCCCGTGCCGCTGCCGGCGGAACTGGCCGGCCTGCCGCGCCTGCAGATCGAGGGGGTTCCCTCCGCCATCGGCCTGTACGGCCGGGGAGTGACCCTGCTGGCGGTCACGCCGGTGCCGCAGCGTCTTGCCCGGGGCCTGCGGAACGCCATGGCCCAGTCGCTCGACGCCGTCCGCGACGCGGCCGGCACCCGGCTCGCGGCCGGCCCCGTCGGGCTGATGCTCGTCGAACCACCCGGGCGTGGGTCCTACGTGCTCACGGGCACGGTCACCCTCGACGCCCTCGCCACCGCCGGCGCGCAACTGCCGGGCGGTTCGTCGTGACCGCGGTCATCACCACCCGCGGGCTGGTCAAGCGCTTCGGTCGGCTGCGCGCGGTCGACGGCATCGATCTCGACGTGCGCACCGGTGACATCTACGGGTTCCTGGGCGCCAACGGCTCGGGCAAGACCACCACTGTCCGGATGCTGCTCGGGCTCGTCCTGCCCACCAGCGGGGAGATCGAGCTGCTGGGCGGCCGCATGCCGCGGGCCGGGCGCCGGGTGCTCCCGCGCGTCGGCGCGCTCATCGAAGGGCCCGCCCACTACGGCCACCTCTCCGGGCGCGAGAACCTGGCGCTGCTCGACGCCGCCGGCCCGGGAGGTTCCTGGCGCACCCGCCGACGACGGATCGACGAGGTGCTCGAGCAGGTGGGACTGGCCGGGGTCGGACGGCGCCCGGTGAAGGCCTACTCCCTCGGCATGCGCCAGCGGCTCGGCCTGGCCGGCGCACTCCTGCGCCGTCCGGAGCTCCTCGTGCTCGACGAGCCGACCAACGGCCTGGACCCCCAGGGCATCACCGAGGTGCGCGAGCTGCTGCTCGACCTGCATCGCGGGGGGACGACGGTCTTCCTGTCCAGCCACCTGCTGGCCGAGGTGGAGCAGCTGTGCTCGCGGGTGGGCGTCCTCGACCGCGGCCGGCTCGTGCTCCAGGACGAGCTGGCCACGCTCACCGCGCCGACCGGGGCGACGGTCGTGCACACACCCACTCCGGACCGGGTGCGCGCCACCCTCGACGGTCGGGTCACCGCCGTCGACGGGCAGCGGGTGGTCGTCCTCGGCGCCGACCCCGCCGAGGTCAACGCGCGGCTGGTCTCCGCCGGGATCGCGGTGAATGGGCTGGCCCTGGAGCGGCCCACCCTGGAGGAGGTGGTGCTGGCCGCGACCGGCACCAGCACCGATCGGGTCGACGCGCGACCATGATCGCGGTCGAGCTGCGGAAGATGTTCCGGCGCCCCCGGACGTGGGCGACGATCGCCGTCCTCAACGCGCTGCCGGTGCTCGTCGCCGTCCTGCTGGTGGTCACCGACCTGGCGCCGCGGCCGGGTGAGGGGCCGCCGTTCCTGTCGGCCGTGCTGTCCAACGGGGCGCTCTACCCGCTGGCCGCGCTGGCGATCGTGCTGCCGCTGTTCCTGCCGATCGCCGTCGCCGTCATCGCGGGGGACTCCGTCGCCGGGGAGGCGCAGGCCGGCACCCTGCGGTACCTGCTCGCCCGGCCGGCCGGCCGCACCCGCCTGCTGGTCGCGAAGCTCATAGCGGTGCTCGCGTTCGTGCTGGTCACGGTCCTCGTGGTCGCCGGTGTCGGGTACGTCGTCGGGGCGACCCTGTTCGAGGCCCAGCCGGCCGTTGGCACCAGCGTCTCCGGCACGTCGCTGACCGCGCAGGAACTCGGCGTCCGCACCCTGCTCGCCATCGGCTACGTCGCCGTCTCGATGCTCGGGGTGGCGGCGTTCGCGCTGTTCTTCTCCACGCTCACCGACTCACCGCTCGGCGCCACGATGGGCGCGCTCGCGGTGCTGGTCACGTCGTCGCTGCTGTTCACCCTGGACGCGGCGTCGCCGATCGCGCCCTACCTGCCGACCCGGTACTGGCTGGCGTTCGTCGACTTCTTCCGCGACCCCATCCTCTGGCGCGACATCACCCGGGGCCTGGCGCTGCAGGGCGTCTACGTCGGCGTGCTGCTCGCCGCGGCGTGGGCCAACTTCACGACGAAGGACGTCACCAGCTGACGCGGCTCAGCCGCCGAGGCGGGCGCAGTCGGCCGGACCGAGTTCGGCCGGCTCCCCGGCGGCGAGCTCGGCCAGCACGATCTCCTGCACCAGCGGGTTGCGGGGCAGGTCGCCGTGCCCGACCTGCGCGTCGGAGCACACGGACTGGACGGGCAGGTTCAGCGCGCCGTCGAGGCGGGCGGAGTCCGGCGGGGTGACGGTCTGGTCCTGCGTCGTCCAGATGGAGACCCAGGTCGGCCCGTCGGGCGTCTCGTCGCCGGCGTTGAGCCGGGCCAGGAGGTCGCTGTCGCTGCCGAGCTGGAGGCAGCCGACCGGGCACTGGCCGGGGGCCACGTCGAGGGCGAGGTCGGCCAGGCTGGTTCCGTGATGGGGGGACCCGAGCGTCACCACGCGCCGCGCCACGCCGGCTCCGTCGTCGGCCACCCACAGCCGGGCCACGACGCCGCCGGCCGAGTAGCCGACGACGTCGACGCTGTCCGCGCCGGTCCGGGCCATTGCCGCGTCGGCCGCCTCGCCGAGCGCGTCCGCCGCCTCCGCGAGATCGCCGGTCCCGGCGCCGGGCAGCCGCACGACCGCGGCGTCCCGACCCGATGCGGTCAGCCGGTCGGCCAGCGCCTGCAGGGACCCGGTCGACCCGCCGTAGCCGGGAACGAGCAGCACCGGCCCGGGCCGCTCCTGGGACACCGGCGCGGCCGCCGGCGCCGCCACGCGCGCGAGCAGCACCGCCGCCAGCGCCGCCAGCGCGACGACGAGGACCCCCACCGCGAGGAGCAGCCGGCGGCGAGCTGGGGAGAGTCCGGCGAGCACACCCCTACTGTCCCTGTTGTCGAGCCCGGCGCCAGGAACCCCGGGACCGCGGAAGGGAGACGCCCGTGCTGGGGCGGGACGAGTACCTCGCCGTGTGGTCGCGCTGGCACGGCGGAACGGGCACCGAGAGCGCACTCGTCCGCGGCTGGCTGTCCGTCGCGTGGGGCCTGGCCCGCCCTCTCGCCGGTCTGCCCCCGATCCTGGCGACGGCGCTCGGGCTCCTGGTCGCGGCCGGCGCGGTCCTCCCCGCCCGTGCGGGCGGATCGTGGCTGCTGCTGGCCGGGGTACTGGTCGGCGTCTCCGGACTGCTCGACTCCCTGGACGGCGCCCTGGCCATCGGCACCGGCCGGGCATCGCGCCGCGGTTTCGTCCTCGACTCCGTCGTCGATCGACTCACCGAGGTGGCCTACGCGGGAGCCCTCTGGGTCGCGGGCGCGCCCGGCTGGCTGGCCGTCACCTTCGGCGCGTTGTGCTGGCTGCCCGACTACCTCCGGGCCCGGGCCGGCCAGGCCGGGGTGCGGGAGACCGGTGCGATCTCGGTCTGGGAGCGCCCGACACGGGTGCTCATGACCGGCTTCACGCTCGTCGGCGCCGGCGTGGTCGCCGGCACCGGCCTGGACGGCGAGGTCGTCACCGTCGGCGCGGCCGCCGGTGCGGTGCTGGGCGGGGTCGGCGTCGTGCAGCTCGGCGTCTGGCTGCGGCGGGCGCTCGCCGAGCCGGGATCCGGGGACGGCTCCCCGCCCACCTGACCCGTCGCCGTGCGCTGCACGGGCGGGTGGCCGGGCCGCCCGGCCGGGCAGGCCGCTCGTCCCGCTCCTAGAGTGAGCGATGCCCTGACCCGCTACCAGGCCCGATACCGCGCCGCCGACACCGCGCGCCACCGAGGAGTTCTCCCGTGCCCGTCGCCGTCACCGGTTCGATCGCCACCGACCACCTGATGACCTTCCCGGGGCGGTTCACCGAGCAGTTCGTCGAGGGTCAGATGGAGAACGTCTCGCTCTCCTTCCTCGTCGACGACCTGGTCCAGCACCGCGGCGGCGCCGGGGCGAACATGGCCTACGGACTCGGTCTGCTCGGCCTGGCGCCGGTCCTCGTGGGCGCCGTCGGCAACGACTTCGCCGACTACGACGCCTGGCTGACCCGGCACGGCGTGGACACCCGCAGCGTCCACTGGTCGGAGCTCAAGCACACGGCCCGCTTCGTCTGCACGACCGACCAGGCGAACAACCAGATCGCCTCCTTCTACTCGGGCGCCATGGCCGAGGCCGCCCGGATCGAGCTCGCACCGGTCGAGGCCCGGGTGGGGGCCCTGGATCTCGTCGTCGTCGGTCCCAACGACCCGACCGCGATGGTCCGGCACACCGAGGAGTGCCGGGAGCGCGGCTACGCGTTCGTCGCCGACCCCAGCCAGCAGCTCGCCTGGGCGGACGGCTCCATGATCATGGACCTCGTGTCGGGGGCCGACACCCTGTTCACCAACGAGTACGAGGCCGCGCTGCTGATGCAGAAGACCGGCTGGACGGCGGACGAGGTCCTCGCCCGGGTGGGCACCTGGGTCACCACGCGTGCCGCCGATGGTGTTCTGGTGCAGCGGGCGGGGGAGGAGCCGATCGAGGTCATCGCCGTCCCGGAGACCAAGCCGGTCGAGCCGACCGGCGGCGGGGACGCGCTGCGCGCCGGCTTCATCGCCGGGCGCATGTGGGGCCTGACCCTGGAGCGGGCCACCCAGCTGGGCTCCGCGGTGGCGACGGCGGCCGTCGAGGTCGTCGGCACGCAGGAATACGACCTGCCGAAGGAGAGCTTCCTGGAGCGGTTCGGCGAGGCGTTCGGCGCCGAGGCGGCCGCGGAGGTCGCCCCCCACCTGCCCTAGTCTCCTCGGACGCGCTCGCCGATCGAGGGGTCGTCGGTCCACGTCCGGTAGGGGATCCGCGCGATCTCCTTGACCTCGCCGATCGTCGACCACTCGTTGCCCCCGAGGCGGGCCAGCGGCTTCAGGTGCTCGATCCGCGGTCGCCCGTCGCGCACCGCGGTCTCCCAGACGGCGGCGTGCAGCACCCGCCCGAGGACGACGGTGCTGTCACCCAGCCGAAGCGTCGAGTGCAGCACGCACTCGAGGGCCACCGGCGACTCGGCCACCCGCGGCACGGACACGCGCTCGCTGGGCTCGAGGCGGACGCCCGCGTGCTCGGCCTCGCTGAGACCGGGCGGGAAGTCGGTGCCGGTGGCGTTCACCTGCTCGAACAGGTTCTCCGGGGTGAGGCTGATCGTGAACTCGCCCGTGGCCTCGACGTTGCGCAGGGAGTCCTTGCGGCCCACCGACGTGAACTGGACGACGGGCGGGTCCACGCAGGCCACCGTGTAGAAGGAGTGCGGCGCGAGGTTGACCACGCCGTCGGCCGAGCGGCTGCACACCCACGCGATGGGGCGCGGGACGACGACCGAGTTCAGGATGCGGTAGAACGCCCGGACCTCCATCTCCGCGGGATCGAAGTGGACGCGGGGAGCCGATGCTGGCGGGGTCACCGGCTCATCCTGACTCACGGCCGCGACTCCGACCCGGCCACCGGCCGGCCGCGCCAGGTCAGGGTGCCGCGCCGGCGGCCCAGCACCGACCGGGCCATCAGCAGGTCGAGAGCGAGAACCGACACCGGGTGGGCCAGGGCGTCCGGCCAGGCCCGTCCGCCGGTCCGCGCCGCGACCGCCGCGCGGCCGGCGACACCGGCGGCGTAGCCGAGCAGGCCGGCTCGCGAGCCGCGCAGGGCGGCGGCCGGCGGGAGCACCCACACCGCAGTCAGGAGTGCCGCCGCGGCGACGCCGGCCCGCGGCGACCCGCCCACCGCCGCCCAGAGCGACTTGGCGTACCCGTCGCGCACCGCGGGCCAGCCGTCGTACATCCGGCAGGCGGCCAGGCGGGAGCCGTCGATCGGGACGCCCCGTCCGCCGGCCCGTTTCACCGCGCGCAGCAGGGCGATGTCCTCCAGCACCTCGCCGCGGACGGCGGCGTGCCCGCCGGCCCGCTCATAGCCGCGGCGGGTGAGCACGAGGAACTGCCCGTTGGCGGCCGCGAGGGAGGGCCGGGCCGATCGCTCGGCCAGCCGGACCGGCAGCGCCGTCGCCCACAACCACGGCGCCAGGGGCTGGACCAGCCGCTCGGCGAGCCCCTCGGCCAGCGGCCGCGGCCACGGCGAGACGAGGTCGAGGCCGCGCTCGTCCAGGACCGCCACGGCGGCCGCGATCGCGTCGGGGAAGAGCCGGACGTCGGCGTCGACGAACACCAGCACCCCCTCGTCCGCAGGTGGGCCGGCGGCGGCTCCCGTGGCGCAGGCGTGCGGCTTGCCCAGCCAGCCGGCCGGCGGAGGCTCGGCGGTCATCAGCCGGACGCGTGGATCGGGGATCGCGCGGACGACCGCCGCGGTCCCGTCCGTCGAGCCGTCGTCCACCACCACGACGCGCAGGTCCTCGACCCCGCGCTGATCGAGCAGCGCGGCCAGGCAGTCGGCGACGTGCGCCTCCTCGTCCCGGACCGGCAGGACCACGGTCACCGGGCGGCGCACCGGCGGCGGGTCGTCCGGCGGACGGCGGAGCAGGGCGAGGTTGACCAGCGCGTGCAGGGTCCCCGCCGCGGAGATCCCGGCCAGCGTGCGGACCAGCCGTCCGCTCACCGGCGCTCCCGGTCGCCGCGCCGCGACTGGATCGCGAGCGCGACGAGCACCGGGACGGCGAGCCCGGCACCCCAGGCCGCCGACCCCGGCAGCCCGAGCCAGCCCGCGTGCGCCAGCGCACCGCCCAGGGTCATCCACCCGAGGGCCAGCAGGGGCGCCGCGTCGCCGAGGAGCGGCGAGCCCGGCACCGAGGTCCGGCGCACCAGCAGGTCGAGCAGCGTCATCAGCACGGCGCCGGCCAGCAGCCAGCCGGCCAGGTTGGTCAGCGGGACGGTGTCGATGCCGGGCAGCCCCGGCGCCGGGTGCGCCCACGTCCAGTAGCCGGCCTGGACCATCTGCGGATCGAGGACGACGTCCCAGGCGGCGAAGACGGCCGCGGCCACGGCGATCCGGGCCGCTCCTCGGCGGCCGGAGCGGACCGGGCGGGCGAGCCGATCGGCCAGCACCCAGCTGGGCCAGGCCATCATCAGCCAGGCGAGCGGAACCAGGAACGGCACCCCCAGCAGCGTCGGCCCGAGGGTGCCGGCGTAGCTGTAGCTGCCGTAGGGGTAACCGGTGGCCAGCCCCACCGCCTCGAACGCCACGGCGGTGCCGGCGACCAGCAGCAGGACGCCCAGCCCGGTCCGCCGGCCCCGGCTGAGCCCCGCGTGGACCACGGAGAGCGCGGCGCCGAGCACGACGATCGTCCAGCTGACCGCGTCGCGGCCGGCGCCGTCGGTGAGGGGATAGGCGATCGCGGTGAGGACCAGCAGGACGGCCAGCAGCAGCGGCACCACCGCGCGGGCCGACGGGCGGGCGCGCCGGGTTCGGGAGAGGACCGCAGCCGTCACGGCGCCGTCCGGCCGCCCGCGGAACGCACCGCCGCGCCCGCCTGCCGCAGGACCCGCCGAGCCGCACCGCGGGCCCGGGGGAGCGGCCCCCGGTCGGCGAGCAGGATCCGTGCCGCCGTCCGCCCGGAGTTGCCGGAGACCCCGCCGCCGGGATGGGTGGAGGCGCCGGCCAGGTAGAGCCCCGGGAGCCCCGGCACCCGGTAGCCGGACAGCGCCGGGGTGGGGCGGAAGGCGAACATGCTGGCCAGTGCCATCTCCACGTGCATGACGTTGCCACGGGGGAGCGACAGTTCGCGCTCCAGAGCGAGCGGCGTCTGTACGTACAGTCGCTGTACCGACGCGGCGAACCCGGGCGCGAACCGGTCCACGGCCTCGATCAGCCGCCGCGCCTCGGTCTCCGCGAGGGCGTCCCAGTCCCCGCCGTCGGCCAGCGCGTACGGGTACCACTGGCCCCAGATGGTGACGACGTGGCTTCCGGGCGGCGCGAGGGTGTCGTCGCTCGCCGAGAAGCTCATCGCCAGCGGGATCGGCGTCCGCGGCAGCCGGCCGGCCTGCCAGTCGCCGTGCGCGGCCGCGAGGTCGGCGCGGTCGGTGCAGAGCAGCTGGAGTCCGTGCGCCGAGTGCTCGAGAGGCACGCCCGGATAGCTGGGCACCGCGTCGGTGAGGGCCCGGACGACGAGGCCGAACCCGTTGCCGAGCGGCGGGTCCGCGTGGGCCAGGGACGGCGGGGCGGCCTCCCCGGCGAGCGCCCGCGTGGCCCCGATGTGGCAGGCGGCGAGCACGGCGCTGGCGCGCACCCGGCGTCCGCGGACGGTCTCGACGCCCACCACGCGGGGGCCGGACCCGTCGTCCTCGGTCAGCAGCCGGGCGGCGCCGTCCCCGAGCACGACCCGGCCGCCGTCGGCCTCGAGCCGGCGGCGCAGGGCGGCGGTGAGCCCGCCCGAGCCGCCGACGGGATGCCCCGGGGGGACGTCGTGCAGCAGCGCGACCCAGCCGACCATCGCTGCGGTGCCGGCTTCGGACATCGCCGGCCCGGACTGCGCGCCGAACCAGGCCAGCGCCGCCTTGAGCCGCTCGCTGGTGAACCAGCGGTCGAGCAGCGCGTCGCCCGAGCCGAGGAAGTCGACCGCGAGCTCGCCGCCGGGGGTGCGCGGTTGTCCGCCGGAGGGGGCGCCGAGGGGCCAGAACGAGCGGATCAGCCCGGCCGGCCCGGGCCGGCGTCCGAACGCGGTCACCACCGCGCGGCTGCGCGGTCCCCAGACGGCGACGAAGCGCCGGTAGGCGGCGGCGTCGTCCGGCCCGCAGGCGGCGGCGATGGAGTCACAGGTGGCGTCCAGGTCGACCGAGAACACCAGGGGCCGGCCGTCGGGCCCGGGATCTCCGGGGGACGGCGCGGGCGCGAAGCCCCAGGGGTCGCAGTCGACGTAGCGCAGCCCGTGCGCGGCGAGGTCCAGCTCCTCGACGATGCCGCTCTGCCGGATGATGACGTGCGCGCTGGACCCGCGGTCGACCAGGACGCCGGGCCAGCGCTCGACGGTGGAGACGGCGCCACCGAGCACCTCGTCGGACTCGACGACCTCGACCGAGAGGCCGGCGCGGGCCAGGTAGCAGGCGGCGACCATCCCGTTGTGCCCGGAACCGACGACCACGACATCGGCATGGACGTCGTCCACGGGGGAGTCGGTCGCCGGGGTGTGCACGCTCAGTTGTTCGCCCGGACGCGGTCGGGTGGATGCAGGGGCAGCGCGACGCCGAGGATGGCGAAGGGGCGGGCGTCGCCGGGGAAGTGGTAGCCGCGGGCCAGGTCGACGAAGCCGTCGGCGTGGTAGAGCCGGAAGGCCTTCGTGTCGGCGTCCGGCGTGGAGAGCAGGGCGGCGGGATGGGGCAGGTCGGCCAGCAGGGCGTGCAGCAGCCGGCGGCCGAGGCCGCGGCTCTGGTGGTCGGGGTGGACGTGCAGCTCGCACACCTCGAACGCGTCGGGCAGCCAGCGCTTGGCGGTGCGGCGGTCGAGGGCGGCGCGGACCTGGTCGTGCCACCACTGGCCGGGGGCGATCACGTAGCCGTAGCCGAAGCCGACGAGCTGCTCGGCTGTCTCGCCCCCACCCGCCCCGGTCTCGGCGAAGGCGCCCACGGCGCGGAAGCCGGGACGCTCGGTGTGCTGGATCGCGTAGGTGTACCGGCCTGCGACGACGGCGGAGTCGTAGCCCATGGCCAGGCCGTAGATGGTGAGCGCCTCGGACATGTGGTCGCGCAGCCACTGGGTGGGCAGCTCGACGATGCGAGTGCCGGGTTTCGTGCCGGTCATCGGGCGGCGGTCTCCTCGACAGGGGCCGGCGTCGCGGCCGCCGGGCCCCGGCCCACCTCGGCCGCCGGCCCCCGGCCCACCTCGGCCGGCGTGCCGCCGGTGAGCAGGAGCAGCTCGTCGTAGGTGGTGGGGAAGACGGTGTGCGGGTGGCCCGCGGCCGCCCAGACCTGCTCGTACCGCGCCAGTTCGACGTCGACGAGGGTGCCGATGGGCTCGGGATGCCCGAGCGGTGCGACGCCGCCGATCACCTGGCCGGTGTGCCGGCGGACGAACTCCGGGGTGGCCCGGCTGATCGACGGGACGCCGAGCAGGGCCGCCACCTGCGCCTCGTCGACCCGGTGCGCGCCGCTGGTGAGCACGAGCAGCGGATCGCCGCCGACGTCGAACACCAGGCTGTTGGCGATCGCACCCACCTCGACGCCCAGCTGGGCGGCGGCCGTCGCGGCGGTCCGCGCGCTGTCAGGGAGATGGCGCACCTCGCCGGGAGCGCCGGCGGCCCTGAGCAGCCGTTCGACCTCGGCGACCCGGGGATGTTCCGGCGGGGGCATGTCCTGATCCTGCCACCGGTGCTCCGGCGACGCTTTCGGCGTGTCCCGGCCCGGAACCGATCTCGTGGGCTGCCCCGGTGCCGGGACGTGCCGGGTGCGACACGTCGGGCCACGTCTTGACGGCGCCGGGCCGGTCCGATCTACTGACGTCGTTCGAACATGCGTTCGAACGCAGACGATCCTCCGCCGCTCCCCGGCTCTTCCCCGCCAGGAGCGGCGGAGGCCTCGGTGTCGCGGGGTCGGGTGTGGGGAGGGTGTCATGAGCCGGGTACTCGGCGAGGTCGCTGGTCGGATCGGCGAGGAGGTCCAGGTCGAGCGGGGCCCCCTCGGGCCGGTGCAGTTCTGGCGGGGGGAGTCCCGCTACCTCGTGGGTGAGCTGCTCGACTCCTGGCTCGAGACCCCGCCCTGGTGGCAGCGGGACGCGGCCGTTCCGGGGGGCGCCTCCGCGGAGCTGGTCGCGGTCCGGGAGGTGTGGCGGGTCGAGGCGGTGCGGGCCGGGCGCTCCCGGACGAGCTTCGCCGGTGTGTACGACCTGTCCTGGGACGCTGCCGGCAACCGCTGGTGGCTCGTGCGGGTGCACGACTGATGGGTGCCGTGCGAGCCGTGTCCGCCGGTCAGCTGCCCCTGCCCCCCGCCCTGCCGGCCGCCGCCGGCCAGCTCCTCGAGCAGGCCCGCCGCGGGCTCACCGAGGCCACCGGCTACGTCGATCCCCGGCAGCGGTACGCCGCGGCGCACCTCGCGGCCCTGCGTGCCGCCGCCGCGGTGCTCGCCGCCCGCACCCGGCCGGAGGCCTCCGGCCGGCGCCGGCCGCGCAGTGCCTGGGTACTGCTCGCCCAGGTCGCTCCCGAGCTGGGGGAGTGGGCCACCTTCTTCGCCGCCGGGGCCGCCAAGCGGGCCGCGGCTGAGGCAGGGCTGTCGCATGCGGTCACCGAGCGGGAGGCCGACGACCTCGTCCGGGACGTGGGTGCCTTCGTGGCGGTGGTCGAGAACGCGCTGAACAGTGCTGCTCCCGAACCGCCGGCCCCGGAGCCGGTCCGCTCCCCGTTCACCCGGCCGCGCGCGGCCGGCAACGCAGCGCGTCGGAAGTGAGCGAGCTTGCGAGCTCACCGATAGGCAGAGCAGTCACACTCGCGCGGCTGACGAGCGCCAGCGAGGAGGCCGCGTGAGTGACCCCTTCGTCCATCTGCACGTCGCCTCCGGTTACTCCATGCGCTACGGGGCCAACCACCCGGCCGACCTCGTGGCCCGGGCCGCCGAGCACGGCATGACGGCGCTCGCGCTGACCGATCGCGACGGGCTCTACGGCGCGGTGAAGTTCGCCCTCGCCTGCCGGTCGGCCGGGGTGCGGCCGATCTTCGGGGTCGACCTGGCCATCGCCCCGGCCCTGGACACCGCACTGCCCCCCGCCCTCGCCCGTCCGGTGGGAGACGGGGTCACTCCGCCCCGGCTGCGGGCACCGAGCGCCCGCCGGGCGCCCGCGAGGGGCGGGGCGAGCGTCGACCCTCGGCTGCCCCGGGTCACCTTCCTCGCCCGGGACGGCGCCGGCTGGCGGTCGCTGTGCCGGCTGACCAGCGCCACCCATCTGCGCGGCACCCGCGGGGAGCCGGTGAGCTCGCTGGCGATGGCCGCCGAGCACGCTCCCGGGCTGATCGCGCTGCTGGGCCCCGACTCCTCGGTCGGCCGGGCGCTGCTCACCGGCCGAGCCGACCTCGCCGTCGCCCACCTCGACGCCTGGCGGGCGGCGTTCGGCCCCGGCCGGCTGGTGCTGGAGGTCGTCCACCACCGCGGCCAGGGGGACCGCTCGCGGGCACAGGCGATGCTGCGGTTCGCCGCCGAGGCCGGGGTGCCGGTCGTGCTGAGCAACGCCGTCCGGTACGTCGACGCCCTGGACGCGCCGACCGCCGACGTGCTGGACGCGGCCCGCCGGCTGGTGCCGCTGGCCTCGCGGCACGTCGACCGGCGCACCGCCGAGGGGTATCTGAAGTCGGGCAAGGAGATGGCCGAGGTCGCCGAGGAGCTGGTCGGCCCCGACCGCGACGCCGCCGTCGGTCTGCTCGAGCGCACCGCGCGGCTGGCCGAGCAGTGCGCGGTCGACGTCACCGACGACCTCGGGATCGGCAGCGTCCGCTATCCCGAGCTCGACGTCGTCACCACGGCCGCCGAGCGGGGGATGAGCCCGTCGGAGGTGTTGCGCGCCCGCTGCGAGGCGGGGATGGGCCGGCGCGGCATGGCGCCGTCGGAGCGGGTACGGCAGCGGCTGGACGAGGAGCTGGCGGTGATCGACTCGCTCGGCTACCCGTCCTACTTCCTCACCGTCGCCGACGTGGTCGACCTCATCAAGAGCTTGAGGGTTCGGGCAGCGGCGCGGGGCTCGGGGGCCGGCAGCCTGGTCACCTACCTGCTGGGCATCTCCGACGTCGACCCGCTGCGCTACGGCCTGCTGATGGAACGCTTCCTCTCCCCGTTGCGCGCCCAGCTGCCCGACATCGACATCGACGTCGAGTCCGCGCGGCGGATGGAGGTCTACGACGCGGTGATCGACCGCTTCGGCGCCGACCGGGTCAGCTGCATCTCGATGATGGACACCTACCGGGTGCGGCACGCCATCCGCGACGTCGGCGCCGCGCTCGGCCTGCCCCCGGCCGAGGTCGATGCCGTCGCCAAGGCTTTTCCGCACATCCGGGCCAACCAGGTGCACGCCGCGCTGCGCGACCTGCCGGAGCTGCGGGCCAGCCGGCTGGGCTCGAAACGGGCCGGGGGCAGCGGCGATCTCGACCTGCTCTTCGACCTCGTCGCCCGGCTCGACGGGCTGCCCCGGCACATCGCGCTGCACCCGTGCGGGGTGCTGCTCTCCGACGCGACGCTGCTCGACCGGACGCCGGTCGAGAGCAGCTACCTCGGCTATCCGATGAGCCAGTTCGACAAGGACGACGTCGAGGAGCTCGGGCTGCTCAAGCTGGACCTGCTGGGCATCCGGATGCAGTCGGCGATCGCGCACGCCCTCGACGAGGTGCAGCGGGTGGACGGGGAGACCGTCGACATCGACGCGATCCCGAGGGACGACGAGCCGACGTTCGAGCTGATCCGCAGCACCCGCACCCTCGGCATGTTCCAGATCGAGTCGCCCGGTCAGCGCGAGCTGGTGGGCAAGTTCGGCCCGCAGACGTTCGAGGACCTGATCATCGACATCTCGCTGTTCCGGCCCGGCCCGGTGAAGAGCGACATGGTCACCCCGTTCCTGCTGGCCCGGAACGGCTGGCGCGACGCGGTCTACCCGCACCCCGATCTGGAGTTCGCGCTGGCCGAGACGGCCGGGGTGGTCGTCTTCCACGAGCAGGTGCTGCAGATCGTGGCCCGGATGACCGGCTGCACCCTGGCCGAGGCGGACGAGGTGCGCCGCGCGCTGGGGGAGAAGGACGCCCATCCCGAGGTGCGGGCCTGGTTCGTCCCGCAGGCGCTGGCCGCGGGCTACCCGGTGGAGGTGGCCGAGCAGGTCTGGACGGTGCTGGCCGCCTTCGGGTCGTTCGGCTTCTGCAAGGCCCACGCCGCGGCGTTCGCGCTGCCCACCTACCAGTCGGCGTGGCTGAAGACCCACCACCCGGCGGCCTTCCTCGCGGGGGTGCTCACCCACGACCCCGGCATGTACCCCAAGCGGCTGATCCTCGACGACGCCCGCAACTTCGGGATCCGGGTGCTGGGCCTGGACGTCAACGCGTCGACCGAGACCTACCGCGTCGAGCGGCTCGAGCCCGCCGACTCCGGGTTCCAGCCCGCCGGGTCCGGGTTCGAGTCCGCCGGGCCTGAGGCTGAGGACGAGGATGAGGGACGGCGGTGGCGGCGGCCGGAGTGGATGCCGGCGACGATGCGCGACGCCTCCCGCTACGGGATCCGGCTGGCCCTGGCCGACGTGAAGGGCATCTCCGACGACGAGGTGGCCCGGGTCGTGGCGGGGCAGCCCTATCGGTCACTGACGGATTTCTGGTCCCGGGCGTCGGTGGCGCGGCCGGTGGTGGAGCGGCTGGTGCTGGCCGGGGGCTTCGACTCCCTCTACGGCTTCGGGGTGCGCGACCGCGAGGGCGGCCGGCCCACCCACCGCCGCCGGCAGGTGACCCGGCGCGACCTGCTGCTGCAGATCGGCGAGCTCGACCGGTGGAGCCGCAGCGGCGCCCGGGCGAACTCCAGCGGGCAGCTCAGCCTGGACCTGATGGGGATGGGCTCGGAGGCTGCGGAGGAGGAGCCGGTGGAGTCAGGCCCAGGGCAGCCGGGGCCGGGGGAGCCGGGGGCGGAGCCGCCGGCCGGGCCCAGCTGGGCGGAGAGCAGCGGGCTGCCCGAGTTCACCGACGCCGAGCTGGTGCGCGCCGAGCTGGAGGTGCTCGGGCTCGACGCCAGCCGGCACGTGATCGACTTCTACCGGCCGTTCCTGGCCGCCATCGGCGCAGTTCCGGCGGGGGAGCTGCTCGGCTGCCGGAGTGGCGCGGAGGTGCTGGTCGCCGGGGTCAAGGTCGCGACCCAGACCCCGCCGATCCGCTCCGGCCGACGGGTGGTGTTCGTGACCCTGGACGACGGCAGCGGCTGCACCGACTCGACCTTCTTCGAGGATGCGCAGGGTCCCTACGCCGCGACGGTCTTCCATTCCTGGCTGCTGGTCATCCGCGGGGTGCTGCGCCGCACCGGCCCGCGCGGTGTCTCCCTGCGGGCGACCGGCGCGTGGGAGCTGCCGGCGCTGCACGAGGCGTGGGAGGCCGGCGGCACCGACGCCGTCGCCGAGCTCATGGCCGCGCCGGGGGAGTACACCGAGCGGGCGATCGCCGGGGCCGCCGCCTCGCACGGCTCGCGGCCGGTCATGGTGCGGCCGGTGCTCGTGCACCCCACCGGCTTCCGGATGTCGCCCTACGCCGACATCAAGCCCGCCGGCGAGGACGCCAAGGCTGCCGCCCGGCGGGCGGCGTCCGGCCCGCCCCGCAAGCTCTGGCACTCCAGCCCGGGCAGTTCCGGCCACTGAACGACGGCGGACCCGGACGATGTGCGCCCCCGGCGCAATCCGAGCGCAACCCGCCGTGGCCGCACTTCGCTGCCGCCGGGGCGAGGGGTCTACCGATGAGCTTCGCGGCGCGGCACGGTCAACACCTCGACACCGGCGCACCGGCCGGCCCCGAGAGAGGACGCAACGATGCCCAAGCAGATCCCCTGCCTCTGGTTCGACGGCCAGGCCGAGCAGGCCGCCCAGCACTACACGTCGATCTTCCCGAACTCCTCGATCGGCGACGTCACCCGCTACGGGCCCGACATGCCGCCGCCGATGAAGGAGGGCGACGTCCTGACCGTCGACTTCACCCTCGACGGACAGCCCTACACCGCCCTCAACGGCGGGCCGCAGTTCCAGTTCAACGAGTCGATCTCGTTCCAGATCGTCTGCAAGGACCAGGAGGAGTCCGACCGCTTCTACGACCGGCTTCTCGAGGGCGGCGAGGAGAGCATGTGCGGCTGGCTCAAGGACAAGTTCGGCGTCTCCTGGCAGGTCTTCCCGGAGGAGCTGATCCAGCTGACCACTGACTCCGACTCCGGCCGGGCCCAGCGCGCCACCCAGGCGATGCTGAAGATGCGCCGGATCGACATGGCCGAGATCAAGCGGGCCGCCGACAGCGTGCCTGTCTGAGGTCGCTCCCGCGTGCACCGGTGACCCGGGACAGCCGCCACTAGGCTTCCCCGGGTGCCGACGTCCCCCTCATCGCCGCCCGCCGAGCAGCTGCCCGTCCGGAGCGCTGCCGTCTGGGCGGCGCTGGACCCGGTGGTCGGCACGGGCACGCCCCTGCGCGTGCTGGACGTCGGTGGGGGCAGCGGGATGTTCGCCGTCCCGCTGGCGCGTCTCGGGCACGACGTCACCGTCGTCGACCCCAGTGCCGATGCGCTCGCGACCCTGCGTCGACGCGCCGACACCGCCGGCGTCGGGGAGCGCGTCCGCGGCGTCCAGGGCGACGGCGACCTGCTGCACGAGGTCCTGCCCACGACGACGGACGGCGGCGGGTTCGACCTCGCGCTCTGCCACTGGGTGCTCGAGGTCGTCGACGACCCGGCCGTGACCCTCAGCGAGATCGCCCGGGCGGTGCGGCCCGGCGGTCAGGTGAGCCTGGCCGCGGTCAACCGGGCCGGCGCGGTGCTCGCGCGGGCCGTGTCGGGTCACCCGGTCGAGGCGCTCGCCCTGCACGAGGGCCGCGACCCCGCCCCGAACCGCACCCGTCCGGGTCGCCGCTTCACCCCGGCCGACCTGGTCGCCCTGGTCGAGGGCGCCGGCCTGCGGCCAGGCACCTGGCGCGGCGTCTCCGTCGTCGCGGACCTGCTCGACGC
Source organism: Blastococcus sp. CT_GayMR19 (assembly GCF_004570385.1). GTDB lineage: Bacteria > Actinomycetota > Actinomycetes > Mycobacteriales > Geodermatophilaceae > Blastococcus_B. Next base: position 17,957 of record NZ_SPQL01000026.1, read on the forward strand.
GAACTCCGGCGCGGCCACCGACGCCGTCCGGGCCTTGGAGCTGGCCCTGGCCGAGGCCTCTCCCTACCGCGACATCGCCACCGGACTGCACCTCCTGGCCGCCCGGCCGTGACCGGCGCGTCTCCCGGCACCCTGCCTCCGGACCTGCTGCGCCCGGGCTACGGCGAGGCGACGCTCGCCGACGTCCTGCCCGGCGCTGCGACCGCCCTCGGCGTGCCGGTGGAGCGCGGCGACCTCCCCGCCGACCCGCTCGGCCTCACCGAAAGCCTGGGCGGCGCCCGCCGGGTGGCCGTGCTGCTGATCGACGGCCTCGGCGCCGACCTGCTGCGCGCCCACTCCGACCTCGCGCCGACCCTCGCCGCCATGACGAGGCCCGTCGGCGACCTGTCCGCTCCGTGTCCCAGCACCACCCCGGTCAGCCTCGCCACCCTCGGCACCGGCCTGCCGCCGGGCAGCCACGGCATCCTCGGCTTCGTCACCGACGTACCCGGGGAGGACCGCGCCCTCAACCACGTGAAGTGGGCCGACGACCCCGACCCGGACACTTGGCAGGCCCGCCGGACCGTCTTCGAGCAGGCCGTCGACGCCGGGGTCGCGGTGACCGCCGTCGGCCCGTACGCCTACGCCGGCTCCGGGCTCACCCGGGCGGTCTACCGCGGGGCGACCTACACCGGATCGGTCAGTCACGGCGACCTCACCGCGCTGGTGCTGGCCGCGCTCGGCGCCGCGCCCCGGTCACTCGTCTACGGCTATCTCCCCGAACTCGACCTCACCGGGCACGTCCGGGGCGTCGACTCCGCCGCCTGGCGCGCTCAGCTGACCCTGATCGACCGGGTCGTGGAGCAGCTGGTCGACGGGCTGCCGGAGGACGCGGCGCTGCTGGTCACCGCGGACCACGGCATGCTCGACGTCCCGAAGGAGACCCGCGTCGACCTCGACGATCATCCCGAGCTGACCGACGGCGTCCGGTTGCTGGCGGGGGAGCCGCGGGCCCGCTACGTGCACGCGGAGCCGGGCGCCGCGGCCGACGTGCTGGACCGCTGGCGGACCGTTCTGGGCGAGTGCGCCTGGGTGGCGAGTCGGGAGGAGGCGGTCGCCAGCGGGATCTTCGGCCCGGTGGACGACGCTCTGGCGCCGCGGATCGGCGACGTCGTCGCCCTGGCCCGCGGCAGCTGGGCGCTGACCGCGACGGTGCAGGATCCCGGCCCGAGCAGACTCGTCGCCTACCACGGCTCGCTCACCGCGACCGAGCTCGCGATCCCGCTGCTGGCCGCCCGGGGCGCCGCCCTCGGCTGATTCCGCGGGGCGGGTCAGCTCTCCGGGGCGGCGGCCCTGGCGGCGGCACTGGCGGCCACGGCAGCGGTGATCGTCGTCTCGGCCCGGGCCTTGTCCACCCCGAGGCCGGCGAGCACCCCCGTGCCGTCCTCCACCTCCAGCAGCGCCAGCAGGATGTGCTCGGTGCCGATGTAGTTGTGACCCAGCCGCAGCGCCTCCCGGTAGGTGAGTTCCAGCGCCTTCCGGGAGTGCGCGTCGAAGGGGACGAGCTCGGGGACCGTGTCGGCCGGCGGCGGCAGGGTTGCCGTCGCGGTCCTCCGGACGGCGTCCAGCGCGACGCCCTGCTCGACGACGGCCGCGGCACCGAGGCCGTCGGGCTCGCTGAGCAGTCCGAGCACCAGGTGACCGATGCGGATCTCGTCGTGGTGGCCCGCGTGGGCGGCGTTCTGCGCAGCCATCACGACGTTGCGGGCCCGCTCGGTGAACCGGCTGAAGCCCTGGCTGGGATCGAGGTCCGGCGTCTCGCCCTTGGCCACGAAGCGCTTCTGCGCGGCCTGCTTCGTCACGCCCATGCTCCGGCCGATGTCGGTCCAGGACGCCCCCGAGCGGCGGGCCTGGTCGACGAAGTGCCCGATCAGGTGGTCGGCGACCTCGCCCAGGTGGGCCGCGGCGAGGACGGCGTCGGTCAGCTGGTCGAGGGCATCCGGATGGACGTTCTTGATCGCCTCGATCAGATCATCGAGCCGGACCGGGTTCGTCATGGGCAGTGGCGGCGTCATGGCGTCAACCTAGAGTTGACGACCGCACTGCGTCAACCCTTGGTTGACGCTGCCGCGCTCAGATCACCTCGGCGGCAGCCGCCGGCGCGGCGGAGAAGGCCGAGACCTCCCAGACCCTGGAGTGCGCGGCGTGCGTCGCCCGGCAGGTCAGGTTCGCCGCCTCGCCCGATGGGGAACTCTGCACGGTCGCCACGACGTCGCCCTTCGGGCCGGCCATCGTCACCGTCCAGCGTTCGATCTCCGCCCCCGGCCCGGTGAGCGCCCGGACACGGGTGACCGCCAGGTCGCCGACCCCGAGCAGCCCGAGCTCCTCGCGGGCGTGCTGCTGGGCGGCCTGGCCCGCCGGCGGGACGCCGGCCCGGCCGCGCAGCCACGGCAGTGCCACCTGACCCCGCTCGTGCGCGGCGACCAGCTCGGCGCCGTCGCCGGGCACCTGCCCGTAGTAGAAACCGTGCGGCAGTACCAGCACGTTGGCCGCGAACCGGTCCCCGCCCAGATGGCTGCACTCCCACACGTCGGCCGGCCCGGGGGCGGGCAGCGCGCGGGCCAACGGGCGCCCGCGCAGCGCGCAGCAGGCGTCGTGCCCGCCGTGCGTGCAGACCAGGTAGACCGGTCGGGACGCGCGTTCCCCGACGGATCCGTCCCAGGGGGCCGAGAGCAGGTCGGCATCAGCCGCCCGGGTCGACCACCACAGTCCTTCGTGACCGGGCCGGGCGTCGGCGTAGGCCCAGCGGGAGTCGGAGTCGGCCAGCCGGCCCCCCGGACGGCGGACCAGCAGGAGACGGACGTGCTCGGCTCTCGCCCGCGCCGCCAGGGCCGGTGCCACCGCGGCGTCGAAGCGGGACTCGACCAGCGCCTCGCGCCCCCACGGGCCCGGCTGCTCGATCAGCAGCCAGCGCTGCGCCGGCGGTGCGCTGCCGACGGGGGAGTCCCCGCGGGCCCGCGCCCGCACCGAGCACCGGCCGTCGTCCAGGCGTCCGATCGGGCGGGCGGGGTTCTCGTCGGGGAACTGCGTCCCGGTGGGGTCAGGACCCTCCAGGCTCACGCCATCGGCCGGCTCATCGGCCGGTCCCTCGATCGTCCCCACGCCCTCCATCGTGCACGTCGGCCGGGGGCCGGCCGGGCGCACCCTCCGCAGGCGGTTCCGCCCCCGCGACCGTCGCGATCGCCTCGGTGACCAGCCGGCGCGCCAGGGTGAGGCGGTCCGCGGGGTCCAGGCCCGGCAGGTCGCCGACCTTGAGCTCCCCGGCCGACAGCAGGGCCGTCAGCGCCTCGTGCACGTCACCGGGGAAGGAGTGCGACCTCCGGCCGGCGAGCAGCGTCACCCGGGCGTCGCCGGCGTCCCGCAGGACGCACCGCAGGCGACGGCGCAGGCGGAGGACGCTCTCGGCGGTCAGCGCCGCGGCAGCAGCCGACGACGACAGCGGGGTCACCGGCTCCGGCCGCACCTGCGCCCAGGTCCGCGCGCGGAGCCGATCGGCGACCTCGGCGGGGTCGACGCGGTCCAGCCACTCACGCAGGCCGGAGATCGCCGCGGTCACGTCGTCCCGGATCGCCTCCGGATCGGCCAGGTCCAGGCCGAGCGGCAGCGAGCCGCGCAACTGCGGGTCGCCGGCGGCCAGCGCGCGCACCAGGTCCAGCGCCGACTCCGCGGCGGCCCACCGGGTGACCGGGTGGATGCCCACCGTCAGGTGGGCGCTGATCTCGCCCAGCGCGGTGGCGGAGTGCAGGAAGCCCCGTGGCAGGTACAGCGCGTCGCCCGGGCGGAGGACGGCGTCGATCACCGGCGCGGCCTCGGCCGCCGCGGCCACATCCGCGGTCCGGTCGGTCCAGGGCTGGGTGCGCAGGGGGTCGGCGATCACCGGCTCGTGGATGCGCCAGTGCTTCTCGCCCGCGACCTGCAGCACGAAGACGTCGTGGACGTCGTAGTGCGGGCTGAAGCCGCGCGAGGACGGCGGAGTGACGTAGGCGTTGACCTGCGTGGGGTGGCCCAGGTCGGCGGCCAGCTGGTCGGCGAACTCGATCAGCGGGGGCCACAGGCGGTGCAGGCCCTGCAGGACGACCGTGCTGCCGTCGGCGAACAGGCGGAGGACCGCGTCCGAGGACACCTGGTCGGCGATCTCGGCGCCGGCGCCCCCCGAGGTGGTGAACCGCTGGGGATCGACGACGACGCCGTCCTTCGCGATGCGGAGGAAGGGTGTGCGCAGCCCGCGGCGAGAGAGGAGTTCGTCGACCGCCGCCAGGTCGAGCAGGTCGGCGAAGGACCGGCCGGTGTCAGCGCCGCGGCTGAGCAGCGGCCGGCGGGACCAGTACTGCTCCGCGAAGGCGTCCGGGTCGAGGTCGATGCACCGGCGCAGGGCCGGACGGAGCTCCCGCTCCGCCCGGCCCTGGCTGTTCGGGTTCTCGGTCAGGCCGAACCGTCCGCGCCGCCGTCGCCACCGGCGCCGCTGTCGGCACCGCCGTCCGCGCCGCCGTCGCCACCGCTGCCGGCGCCGCTGTCGGCGCCGCCGTCCGCACCGCCGTCG
>NZ_SPQL01000027.1 GCF_004570385.1 Blastococcus sp. CT_GayMR19
GCCACCGGCGCCGCTGTCGGCTCCGCCGTCGGCGCCGCCGTCGCCACCGCTGCCGGCGCCGCCGTCCGCACCGCCGTCCGCACCGCCGTCCTGGCTACCGGGCGTGCCCGAGGCGCCGCCGTCGGCCGGGCCCTCCGTGCTGGTCATGTCGTCGTCGTCGAGCGCCATGTGATCTCCGATCCCGTCGTCGCGCCGGCCGCGGTCCGCGGCTCGTGGGGGCATGGCCCGCCGGTAACGATCATGCCCATCCGGACGGCTCCGCGCAGGACAGGAGCGCACGTCCCGTACGGGCCGGGCGGGTCAGGCGAAGCGGGAGTCCTCCTCGGTCTCGGTCGTGGGGTCGTCCTGGCCGGCACCGCCGTCCGCACCGCCGTCGGCACCGCCGTCGGCACCGCCGCCGTCGTCGTCCCTGCCCAGGTACTCGTCCTCGGACATGCTCCCGGCGGCGCGGTCGGCGGGCGTGCCCGAGTCCGGTTCCGGGGGCGTTTCGGTCATGTCGTCGTCATCGAGCGCCATATCGGTCCTCCGATCGGTCGTGTCCCCGCCGGTCCGCCCGGCGTGCTGCCGATGATGGCCACCGAGCGCCCCGCCCGCGCGCCGAACCCGGACGGCGGGGTTGCCGGCCGACGGGCATCCCAGGCACTAGGGTTCGTCGTCGAACAGGTGTTCGACATACGAGGAGGATCCGTGGCTGCGGCGGCCGGGCGAGCGGAGGGGTGCACCGTCCTGCACGTCGACATGGATGCCTTCTTCGCCAGCGTCGAGGTCCGGCGGCACCCGGAGCTGGCCGGGACCCCGGTCATCGTCGGCGGCGCCGGCAACCGCGGCGTCGTCACGTCGGCCACCTACGAGGCCCGCCGCTACGGCGTGCACTCGGCCATGCCGACCGCCCGCGCCCTGCGGCTCTGCCCGACGGCGACGGTGCTGCCGGGGGATCTGGCGCTCTACGCCGAGGTCTCGCGATCGGTCATGGCGCTGTTCCGCTCGATCACCCCGCTGGTCGAGCCGTTGAGCATGGACGAGGCGTTCCTCGACGTCTCCGGTGCCGGCCGCCGGCTCGGGGACGCCGCACAGATCGGCGAGTACCTCCGGGCACGGGTCTACGACGAGCAGGGGATCACCTGCTCGGTCGGCGTCGCGGGCTCCAAGTTCGTCGCCAAGCTGGCCTCGACGCGGTCCAAGCCCGACGGGCTGCTCGTCGTCCGCCCGCCCGAGGTCATGGACTTCCTGCACCCGCTGCCCGTCGGCGCGCTCTGGGGGGTGGGACCGAAGACGGAGGAGACCCTGTTGCGGCTCGGACTGCGGACCGTGGGTGAGCTCGCGCACGTGCCGAAGCGGACCCTGCAGCGCGCGCTGGGCTCGGCCGCGGGCGGGCATCTGCACGAGCTGTCCTGGGGTCGTGACCCCCGCCGGGTGGTGCCTGAGGAGCCGGAGAAGTCCATCGGCCACGAGGAGACCTTCGCCACCGACATCGACGACCCGGCGGTGATCCACCGGGAGCTCCTGTTGCTGGCCGAGCGAACGGCGGGCCGGCTCCGCTCGGGCGCGTGGCTTGCGCGCACCGTCAGCATCAAGGTCCGCTTCGCCGACTTCGCCACGATCACCCGCAGCCGGACCCTGGACGTCCCCAGCGACGTCGGGCAGGAGCTCTACGACACGGCACGGGCCCTGTTCGACGCCCTCGGGCTCGACCGGGCCCGGATCCGGCTGGTGGGGGTGCGGGCCGAGCGCCTGGTCGACGCCGGCTCGGCACCGCAACAGCTCGAGCTGGGGGCGCGGGAGCACGGCCGGCGGGATGCCGAGCTGGCCGCGGATCGGGCCGCCCGCCGGTTCGGTGCCGGCGCGGTGCGCCCCGCCACGCTGCTGCGGCGGGAGGGGCGACCCGGCGGTCCGTCGCTCGCCGCGAGGCAGGGCGCGCACGGCGCGCCGGATCCGGTCGCCCGGCCCGGGCGCCCCCTCGGCCGCCGGGTGGCGACGGAGGCACCGGGCGGGGATCAGGGCTGACCAGCACCGATCGCCTCCCGCGCCACCGCCCCGGGAGGCGCCGACGACCCCTGGGAGACCCCCCGGAGGAGTGATCGCCGGGGTTTCCCGGCGGGTCGCCGCACGGTCGCCTTTCGCGCGTTGCCAAGGGCTCGTATCCTCGGTGTCACCGTCGGGGGAAGCCCTCCGACGGCAATGGCTTCGCCCACCTGGAGGTCGACGTGCCGCTCTCCGAGCACGAGCAGCGTCTGCTTGAGCAGATCGAGCGCGCCCTCGTCGACGACGATCCCAAGTTCGCCTCGTCCGTCCGCACCGGCGACCGCCGGCTGAAGGCGCGGCGCAAACTCCAGCTCGGCGTCGCGCTGGTCGTCGTCGGCTTCGCCGTGCTGGTCGGCGGAGGTGCCGTGGCCGGGTCGGTCCTCGTCGGCGTCCTCGGATTCCTCATCGCCTTCGGCGGTGTCGCCCTCGGCGTCTTCAACTACAAGACAGCCACCGGCGCGGTCGAGGCCGGCGGCGGCTCTGGCTCGTCGGGCCCGTCGGCACCGGGTCGCGCCTCACGCGGCGGCCGCGTCGGCCGCCAGCCGCTGAAGAACCGCCTCGAAGAGCGCTTCCGCCGCCGCTACGACCAGTAGCAGCTCGCACGGTTTCCGGCAGCCGCCGTCCTCCGGGACGGCGGCTGCTGACGTTCCAGGGCCTGGGCGCGCTGAGGTGTCGCCGGCTGTGGTCCCCAGCCAACCCTCAGCTCTTCCCTGGACCGTTCGCGCGCGAACAGACGCCTTGACACGGGGAGCGAGGGCCTCCTGGGATGAGCCCGAGGCCGCCGCCGCCGGGGTCACGGCCCCATCCGCGAGGGGAGCCGACATGTCGTCCCGTACGGACCTGGAGTTCACGGTCGAGGGAACCACGATCCGCGGCTGGTTCTACACGCCCGACACAGGCAGCGCGCCCTACCCGACCGTGGTGCTGCAACACGGTTTCTCGGCCGTGAAGGAGATGCACCTCGACGACTACGCCGAGGTGTTCGCCGCCGCGGGCCTGGCCTGTTTGTGCTACGACCACCCGGGCTTCGGGGCGAGCGACCCGGTCCCGGGTACGCCACGACTGGAGATCGACCCGTGGCAGCAGATCCGTTTCGTGTCCCATGCGATCACCTACGCCCAGAGCCGGAACGACGTCGACCCGGCACGGATCGGGCTGTGGGGGTCCAGCTATGGCGCGGCCAACGCTTACGTCACCGCCGCGATCGACCGGCGAGTGAAGGCGATCGCCGGTCAGGTGCCGTTGGTGACCGGATCGCTCTCGTTCACCCAGTTGGTGCGGATCGACCAGTGGGCGTCGACGGAGGCGATGTTCGCGGCCGACCGGCTGGCCCGTCTGCGTGGCGAGGCACCGGCGACGGTTCCGGTGGTGGACGACGACCCCATGGCGCCCTCGGCGCTGCCGACCCACGATTCCTACGAGTGGTTCACCGCGACCGCGGAGAAGCGGGCGCCGAGTTGGCGGAACGAGGTGACTCTCCGCTCGCTGGAGTACTTCCGCGGCTACGAGCCGATCGACTACATCCCGAAGATCTCCCCGACGCCCCTTCTCATGGTGGTGGCGCCGGGTGACCGTCTGGTGGACGGCGGACTGTCTCTCCGGGCGTACGAGACGGCCGTTCACCCGAAGAGGCTCGTCGTTGTCGACGGTGGCCACTTCGACGCCTACACCGGCGCCGGGTTCGAGGTCTCCTCCGGCGCGGCACGCGACTGGTTCGTCGAGCACCTCGTCGACAGGGCGTCCAGCTGATCGCCTGCTCGAGCGGTGTGAGCCGCGAAGGATGCGCGACATGAGCTCGCCGCCGTGGCGGCAGTCCGGTCACGTCCGCACCGCCGAGAGCGCCTCGAGCGGAGCCTCTGCGTCACCAAGCGGCCCACTCGAGGACGGGTGACAGGTAGACACGTTTCCGCGGAAGCGTGGTCAAGGTGGGCGGCTTGACGACGCTTCCGCGGGAACGCCGGAGCTGAGACGGGTGTCCCCAAGCGGCCCGTTCAGGGACACCATCGTGGCCCTCTGGCCGTTCTCGCAGTCCTGCACACGTGCACCGCCGAGCTCCACGATGAAGGCAGGTTCAACCTGTGGCGGCGAGGCCGTACCGTGCCACGGTGGCGACTGTGATCCGCCTTGTCCCCGCTGCCGTCGAGCTGCTGGATGCGGCGGTCATCGGCGACGACGCTCTCGCGCGTGTGCTGGGCCACGACGTCGTGCCCGGCTGGGTGACCTTCCGGCAAGCGCTTCAAGCGACACGTGACGCCCTCGCCTCCTCGCCGGGAACTCCAGCGTGGGGCCCGCGATTCTTCGTCTCAGCTGAGCCGCTGGAATTGGTCGGTTGGGGCGGCTTCAAGGGCGCGCCGGCAGACGGCGTCGTCGAGATCGGATACGAGATCGCCGAAGGACGGCGTGGGCGAGGTCTGGCCACCGCCGCGGCCGGTGCCATGGTCGCTGAGGCTTTCGCCGACGAGCAGGTCGGTCGGGTGATTGCCCACACGCTCCCGGAACGCAACGCCTCGAACCGCGTGCTGCAGAATCTCGGCTTCCGACACGACGGACAGAGCCTCGAGGACGGCGAACTCGTCTGGCGCTACGTCCTCGATCGTCCGCTGTGCCCTGCATGAGGGCCTCACGGCCTGGAGGCCCACGGCCGCGCCGGCCGGCCAGCCTCTCGCGAACCGCCCATCATCACCGGGGCGCGATTGCCACTGCTACGCCGTCTGGGATGGCCGATCCTCTCTGGTGTCCGTGAAGCCGCGTTGCGGCGAGCGGGTACCCGTGTCCCTGAACGGCCCACCATGGGGCGGCCGAAGAGTGTGCGCTGAGGAGCAGTTTCTCGCCCGAGAACTGCTCCTCAGCGCACAACGCTCCGTGGGGACTCCGTCCCATATGCGGCCCTCACGGCGGGCCCGGCCGGGTGGCGATAGCGGCCCACTCCGGGACGGCCCACTACGGGACACCTGTCGAAGCCGCCTGAGACGCTCCGTGGCCGAACAACGTGCGCTGAGGCCCCATTTTTCGCCACGGAATGGGACCTGGGCGCACAACGTTGCTGGGGCCCCAGGTGTCCCGTAGGCCGCATTCAGGGGCGCGACCCGCCGTGTCCGGTTGACTCTCGGGACGGTTGGGGTCAGGCGGTCCCGGCGCGGCCGGCCCGTCGCACGGACGTCAGCGCCGCGAGCCGTTCCCGTGCCCACCCCGCCAGCCGCGCGCCCGCGCCGGAGACCAGCGACGCCGGCCACCACCGGGCGAGCAGCCGGCTCCGCCGGGACGCCGAGCGCAGCATCGCCCGGCGGACCGTCCGCAGGGCGAGCACGTCGTCGGGGTGCGCGACGCGGCCGGCGGTGCTGCCCTCCCGGCCGTAACTGGCCGTCTCCTCCGCCCGCGCGAGCCGGTGGACGGCCTCGGACGCGGCCCCACCGGTGGCGGAGCCGGGACCCGACAGCAGCGCGACCAGTTCCCCGGCGGTCTGGCGCGGCGTCCTGGCCGCGTGCAGCCGGATCCCGAGGTCCTGTGCGCCGGCGATGAGCTCGTCCCAGAGCGCCCCCGCGGTGCCCTCGGCCAGGCGACGGCGCCGTTGCAGCGCCCGGACCCCGGCCGGCATGCCGAGGAGGGCGGCGCCCAGCAGCACCGCTCCGGCGCCGGCGAGCACCGGCCACGACACCCCCGTCGCCCGGCCGCCGGACAGCCCCGTCGTGATGGCTTCGTCTGCCCGCTCCACCCGTGGCGCGGCGCCGGTCTGCGCGGGGGCCGTGGGGGCGGGTGCCCCGGCGCTCTCGTCGGCGCTGTCCTCCGCGCCGGCCCGTGGCGCCCAGTCCAGGTCGACGGCGCGTCCGGCGGCGATCGGCGTGGGGTCGAAGGGCACCCATCCCAGCTCGTCGAAGAAGACCTCCACCCACGCGTGGGCGTCGTCGCTGGTGATCAGCCGCGAGCCGTCGGGCTCGGTCGAGGACCCGGGCGTGTAGCCCAGGGCGACCCGCGCGGGCACCCCGGCCGCCCGGACCATGACCGCCATCGTCCCGGCGTACTGCTCGCAGTAGCCGCGCTTCAGCCGGAGGAAGTCCACCAGGTCGTTCCCGCTGGTCCCGGGCTCGGTGGAGAGGCTGTAGATGAATCCGTTGGACCGGTCGGTCAGGTGGTCGTGGATGGCCCGCACCCGCTCGTAGGGCCCGCCCGCGCCGGCGATCAACGAGCCCACGAGGTTGGTCACCTCCAGCTCCAGGGGTGGCAGCCGGGTGAATCGCTCCTGCACATCCCCCTCGAGCAGCTCTGCGCTCGCCGCCAGGAGGCCGGCCGAGGGACGGGGCTCCACCGCCGTCACGGTGTAGCTCAGGTCGCCGGTGGTGACGTTCCGGCCGAACACGGTGCCGGTGGCGGGGTCGAAGCGCCAGTCGTCGGGGTCGGCGTCCTCCACGCGCACCGACAGCGGCGAGAAGGGCAGCGGCAGGAAGCGGTCGTCGTGCTGGAGCACGTCGATCGAGGCGGTCACCTGCCGGCTGGTCTGGTCCGGCGGGAGTGGCGCGAGCCGGTCGTCCTCGCCGATCGAGGTCTCGCCGTCGAGGTTGCTCATCGACCAGCCGGTTTCGCCGTCGTACTGGTCCAGCGTCACCGCTCGCAGGTAGCCGGGGTCCGCGACGGTGGTGTCCAGCCGGAACAGGGGCACCGGCTCCCGGAGGGTGAGCTGTCCCTGCAGCGCGGCGACGGGATCCAGCGCCGTCCCGGTCGAGCTGCCCGTCCCGCCGCCGAGGCCGGTGGTCAGGGACCCCTCGTCGAGGGTCGGGACGACGGTGCCGATCACGATGCCCGCGACCAGGGCGACGGCGCCGGTCCGCACCGCGGCCACGACGCCGGTGCCGAGGAGCGCACCGGCGGGGCGGCCCCGCGCCGGCAGCCGGCGGTGCTGGTCGGCCCACAGCAGGAGGGCGAAGCCGGCGGCCGGTGCGGCGAGCGCGACCAGCCCGATCCCGCCCTCGGTCGTCGTCACCGGGACGCAGGCGAGGACCAGCAGCCCCACGCCGCCGAGAGACGCCTGCCGCCCGGCCACCGCGAGAACGTCGACGGCCACCGCGACCAGGCCGACGAAGAGCGTCGTGAGGGCGAGCAGACCGGTCAGTGTCAGGGCCGGGGTCGCCTGCTCGCGCATCTCAGCGAGACCGTCGGCCAGCACCCCGGCGAGCTGCGGGCCGCTGGTCCAGGTGGGCAGCACACCCGCGAACGCGTCGGCCGGGGCGTAGAGGGCGGTGAGGAGGCAGGCGAGCAGCAGGAGCTGGCCCACCGGGACCAGGACCACCCCGAGAGCGCGAACCGGGCGCGGCCCCGGGCGGTCGCCCGCCAGGCCCGGCCAGAGCGCGGGGCCCGCCGCGCGCAGGAGCAGGCCACCGGCCAGCACGACCACGACGGCGGCGGCCACGGGGGGCAGCCAGGCGCCGGAGGAGAACACCGGGGCGAGGGCGAGCGAGCCGAGCAGGGTCGCGACGCCCGCCGCGACCGCGCTCCCGAGATCCCGCGGGTTCATGCCGGGGCCCCGAGCGATTCGCGGCCGGCGGCAGACCCCACGGGCGCGCCCAGGTCGGCCCAGACGTCCGCGACGGACCGGTCGGCGCGGGCCTCGGTCACCCGCCAGCCCGCGGCACGGAGCAGGGTGGCGGCGTCCTCCCGCTGCCGGGCCAGGGCGCCGCGCGCCGCGGTCGACGGCCCCCGGCGGCCGGCGGCCGGTCCGGCGTCCGCCCAGCTCTCGATGTCGATCAGCACCGCCAGGTCGGTGGTGGGCCCCGAGCGGCGGCGGATCAGGTCGGCCACGTCGTCCGGGCCGACCGCGCCGAGCAGGCAGATCACGGGGCCGTCGCCGGCGGCCCGGCACAGCTGCTCCACGCCGGTCACCAGGCTCGAGACCCGGGACGGGCCCACTCCGGCCAGCCGGTCCAGCAGGTCGTCGGGGCTCAGCCGTCCACGGCCGGAGGGAGGGAGGAGCTCGCCGGCGTCGGTGACCGTCCGGAGGATCGCGCCGCGGCGGGCCAGCGCCGTCCCGATGCTGGCCGCCGCCTCCACGAGCCACTCGAGGCTGTCGCCGGGCGGGCAGTCGTCGCCGGCCGCCCCGCCGATCGTCGAGGAAGTGGATGCGTGCGGGGACACGAGGTGGGCGCGGGCGCGGGTGTCGAGCAGGAGGGTGGCCTGAGCCCGCCACGGCCGCTCCTCCAGGCGCACCATGAGCTCGCCGGTGCGGGCGGTCGCCCGCCAGTGGACCTTCCGCAGGTCGTCGCCGTGGCGGTACTCGCGAACGCTGACGTCGTCCTCACCGTGCACGGAGATCGTCCGGCGGGAGCCCTCGCCGCCCCCGCCCTGGCCACCGGCGGGACCACCCCGGCCCAGCGGCCGCACCCGGGGGACGACGAGCAGCACGGCACTGTCGACGCCGACGGCGCTGCGCTCGACGAGCCCGAAGGGGTCCATCAGGCGCAGCCGCAGCGGTCCGAGTACGTGCCGGCCGCGGCGTCCCCCGTCCAGGCGGTACCGGAGCGCCGCCGTCGCGCCCGCGGGCAGCCGGTCGACCACGAACCGCGGTGAGCGGCCCAACGCCTCCGGCAAGGGCTCCGTCAGCCCCCACAGGCCACCGGGCCGGGTGTCGGCGTTGAGGATCTCGAGGAGGACCTCGGCAATGTCGCCGCGGGGGAGCCGCGGCGGGGTGACCGTGCGCCGGACCGTCAGGCGGAACCGCTCGCGGGCGACCGCGGCCGCGGACAGCAGCGGCAGGGCGAGCACGAACACGGCGAGCTGCACGAACGACTGCTCGCCGGACACGATGCCGAAGAGCAGCAGCGCCCCGCCGCCGCCGACCAGGCAGCGCCCCCGCGTCGTCAGGGAGGACAGCGCCCTCCGGGCTGCCCCGGACACGAGCCCTCAGCGCCCTCGGGGGACCGGGACGCCGGCCAGCAGCTCCGCGACCACCTGCTCGGCGCTGCGCCGGCCCAGCGCCGCGTCCGCCGTCAGCAGCAGGCGGTGCGCCAGGACGGGAGTGGCCAGCGCCTGGACGTCGTCGGGCAGGACGTGGTCGCGCCCCGACAGGGCCGCCGACGCGCGAGCGGCCCGCAGGAGCTGCAGGCCGGCGCGGGGGGAGGCGCCCAGGCGCAGGTGGGGGGAGCGGCGGGAGGCCTCGACGAGCGCGACGACGTAGCGACGGACCGCCTCGGCGACGTGCAGCTGCCCGACCGCCGCCACGAGGTCGCGCACGTCGGCCGCGTCGGCGACCGGCTGCAGGGTGACGAGCGGATCGGCGGTGGCCCGGTCGTCCAGCATGGCCAGCTCCGCCACGCGGTCGGGATAGCCCATCGACACCCGGGCGGTGAACCGGTCGCGCTGGGCCTCCGGCAGGGGATAGGTCCCCTCCATCTCCAGCGGGTTCTGGGTGGCCATCACCAGGAACGGGCGGGCGAGCTCGTAGCTCACGCCGTCGACGGTGACCTGGCGCTCCTCCATGCACTCCAGGAGCGCCGACTGCGTCTTGGGCGAGGCCCGGTTGATCTCGTCGGCGACGACGACGTTGGCGAAGATCGCGCCCGGCTTGAACTCGAACTCCCGGGTCTCCTGGTCGTAGATCGCCACCCCCGTGACGTCGCTCGGGAGGAGGTCGGGGGTGAACTGGATCCGCCGCACGGTGGCGTCGATGGAGGCGGCCAGCGCCTTGGCCAGGGTCGTCTTGCCCACGCCGGGCACGTCCTCGATGAGCAGGTGCCCCTCGGCGAGCAGCACCACCAGGGCGAGCCGGACGACGTCGTCCTTGCCCTGGACCACCCGGGCGACGTTCGCCGCGATCCGGGCCCCTTCCGCGGCGACATCGACCTCCGCACCGGGCGTTCCGTCCGCGGTGCGTGTCGCCTCCGTCACGTCCACACCGTACGTGCTGAGCGGCCGCACGCGGCGGCCTCGATCCGTGGGGCAGCCGCACCCGGATCGCGGTGCCGCCGAGGGGTGGGGAGGCCAGGTCACGACACGGCGACGAGTGGTGTCCAGTGGGGGCTAGTGGGTTACTGTGTCGCCCGGTGGGGAGACAGGGACCGTCAGGGTTCCGGTAGGGCCCACGGGAGGACCGATGCGGGGGGTGATCCGGTGTTCGTCGGCAGCTACCCGTTGCGTCTCGACGAGAAGGGCCGGCTCGCCCTGCCCGTCCGGTTCCGTGACCAGGTGTCCGGCGGCATGGTGATCAAGAAGGGCCAGGAGCGCTGCATCTACGGCCTCACCATGGCCCGGGTCGCCGAGCAGAGCGCCGCCGTGGCCGCGATGGCCCCCTCCGACACCGCCGGCGCACGCATGGCCGCCCGCATGAGCTTCGGCTCGATGGTCGAGATCGAGCCGGACAAGACCGGCCGCATCACCATCCCGGCGAGCCTGCGTGAGTACGCGGGACTGGACCGCGACGTCGTCATCGTCGGCGTGGACACCCGCTTCGAGATCTGGGACGCCGCCAACTGGGAGGCCTACGTGGCCGAGCAGGAGGCGGCCTACGCCGAGATGGAGAGCGAGGGGATGCCGACGTTGTCGTGATCCCGGGCGCCTCTCCCGCTGCTCCCCGGAGTTCCGCGAGCCACCCCCGAACGAGCCGCCTTCCCCGCGGCTCGACCGGGTCCGGCCCCCAGTCGCCTTCCCCGCGACTGGGTTCCGAACGGCACGGAGCGCCGCATCCGGCAGCGGAGCATGCCGGCCGGCCACCTGGCCGGACGCGTGTGCGCCCACCCGCCCCCGCGGGGCACCACCTGGCGATCTTCCCCGACGCCAGGCGGGGCCCCGCGGGGGGCGGGACGCCCTCCGGCGAGGGGCCGGGCCCCACTCCGCTCCCTGGGCCCCACTGCGCCCCACCCTCCCGTCCGGCGGCGCGTCCGCCGGCCCGGTCCACCTCCCGCCCCGCCCGCCCCATCCGCCCGATTCCGCTTCACCGGAACACCTGCGTCCCACCTCCGGGCCTCCGTGCGCGGCACGATTCGCAGGGAGACCACGGACCGTTCGAGAGGCAGTCGACGATGAGCACCACCGAGCCTCTGCGGCCTCCGGTGCACGTGCCCGTCCTCCTGGAACGTGTCACCGAGCTGCTCGCCCCCGCCTGCGCCGCCGACGGCGCCGTCCTGGTCGACGCGACCCTGGGTCTGGCGGGCCACACGCTGGCGATGCTCGACGCCCACCCGGGCCTCCGCGTGATCGGCCTGGACCGTGACCCCGACGCCCGCGCCGAGGCCGCCCGCCGGATCGAGGCGGCGGGCCACGGCGACCGCGTCACCCTCGTGGCGGCCGTCTTCGACGAGCTGCCCGAGGTCCTCGACTCCCTCGGCATCGCCGAGGTGCAGGGCGTGCTGTTCGACCTGGGCGTCTCCTCGCTCCAGCTCGACCGTCCCGACCGCGGCTTCAGCTACTCCGCCGACGCCCCGCTGGACATGCGCATGGACCCGGGCGGCCCGCGCACCGCGGCCGACGTGGTGAACACCTACTCCCCGAAGGACCTCGCCCGCGTGCTGCGGGTCTACGGCGAGGAGCGCTTCGCCTCCCGGATCGCCGCGGCCATCGACCGCGAGCGCGCCCGCGCGCCCTTCACCACCACCGCCCGGCTGGCCGAGCTCGTCCGCGACGCCATCCCCGCCGCCACCCGCCGCACCGGCGGGCACCCGGCCAAGCGGACCTTCCAGGCGTTGCGGATCGAGGTCAACGACGAGCTCGGCGTCCTGGAGCGGGCGCTGCCGGCCGCGATCGAGGCGCTGGCCGTGGGCGGCCGGGTCGTCGTGATCACGTTCCACTCCCTCGAGGACCGCATCGTCAAGCAGACCCTCGCGGCCGGCGCCACCGATCGCACGCCCCCCGACATGCCGGTGCCGATGCCCGAGCTGGGTCCGGTGCTGCGGTTGCTGACGCGGGGTGGCGAGGCGGCCTCCGACGCCGAGGTCGGGCTGAACCCTCGGTCCGCCTCCGCCCGGGTCCGGGCGGCCGAGCGCATCCGGAGGGCGGCATGAGCGGTCGTTCGGCGGCCCGCAGCGCCCCGGCGCCGGTCCGCACCTCCTCCCCGTCGTCGCGGGCGGACGCCGTCCGCCCGTCACGGGCCGAGCCCCGCGGCGCCTCCCGGGCGACGCCGGTCCGCCCGGAGCTCCGCCTCGTCCCGGGCGTCGCGCCGCGTTCCCGCCGGCGCGCGCTCGCCGTCGCCGGGTCGCGCGCGCCGTTCGTCCTGCTGGTCGTCGCGCTGCTCGTCGGCACGACGCTCGGGCTGCTGGTCCTCAACACCGTCATCGCCGTCGACTCGCTGAAGGCCACGGCACTCCGCGCGGAGAACGCGGAGCGGGCCCAGGAGGTGCAGCGGCTGGAGCAGCAGGTCGTCACCGCGGGCACTCCGGCCGAGATCGCCCGCGCCGCCGAGGCGGCGGGCCTCGTCCCGGCGGGCCCGGCGGGCTACCTGGTGCTCGACCCCGACGGCGGGGCCATCCTGCGCGGGAACCCCGAGCCGGCCGAGCCGACCGCCGAGCCGACCGCCGAGCCGAGCGCCCAGTCGCCGGCCGGGAGCGGGGACTGAGCCGTGCCGAACACGGTCCGCGGACCGGGGGCCGGCCCGCGCGCGACGGGGCGGGCTCCCGGCCGTCCGTCCGCCGCAGGTCCCGCCGGGAACCGCGGCGCCCTGGGAGCCTTCACCCCGCGCCGCCTGCCGGGCAGCCGGCGCAGCGGTGCCGGCCTCTCGCCGGACCAGCGGGGGCTGCGCAACCGGTGGGGCCTGATCGTCCTGATCACCCTGCTGGTGCTGGTCGTCGGGCGGCTGGCCGTGCTGCAGGGCGTCGACGGCGCGGAGTACGCCAACGCCGCCGAGCAGGACCGGCTGCGCACCTATCCCATCGCCGCGCTGCGCGGCGCCGTCCTCGACCGGGACGGGCACCCCTTCGCCTACACCGTCGACGCCTCGAGGGTGGTCGCCGACCCCGCGGTGGTGGGTGACCCCGCCCGTACCGCCCTGGCGCTCACCGACCTGCTCGACGTCCCGGCGCCGGAGCTGACCCAGAAGCTGTCGGAGGACAGCCGCTACGTCATCCTCGCGTCCAAGATCTCCCCGGAGACCACCGACGCCATCGACGCGCTCGAGCTGCCCGGCATCCTCTTCGAGGACGACCCCGTCCGCCTGTACCCGGCGGGTGCCGTGGGTGGGCAGGTGATCGGCTTCGTCGGACGGGACGGCGCGGGCCTGGCCGGCATCGAGCAGACCTTCGACGAGGAGCTCGCGGGCACCGCCGGCCAGCGCCGGGTCGAGGTGGGCAGCGGGGGCAACCCGATCCCCTCCGGGATCGACGAGTCCTCCCCGGCCACGGACGGCGACACCGTGACCCTCACCCTCGACCAGGACGTCCAGTACATCGCGGAGGAGCGCCTCGCGGAGGCCTGCGCGGACGGCGCCACGACGCGGGCCTCGGCGGTCGTCCTGGACGTGAAGACCGGGCAGGTCGTCGCCATGGGGTCCTGCCCCGGTTACGACCCGGGCGCCTACTCGACGACCGATCCCGACCTGCTGGGCAACCCGCTCGTGTCCGGCGTCTTCGAGCCCGGCTCGATCATGAAGGCGGTGACGCTCTCGGCCGCCCTGGAGGAGGGCGTCGCCACCCCCGACACCGTGCTGAGCGTCAACGGCCACATCGACGCCGGGGACCGCGTGGTGACCGACGCCCACGACCACGCGCCGATCGACTGGACCGTGACCGGGATCCTCGCCAAGTCCAGCAACGTCGGCACGATCATGCTGGCCCGCCAGGTGGGTGAGCAGAAGCTCGAGGAGTACCTGCGGGCCTTCGGCGTCGGCAGCACCACCGGCATCGAGCTGCCGGGGGAGAGCGCGGGCATCCTGCAGGCCTCCGAGGAGTGGAGCGGCGTCCGCGCGGCCAACGTCGCGATCGGCCAGGGGGTGTCGGTGACCACGTTGCAGATGGCCTCCATCTACCAGGCCATCGCCAACGACGGCGTGCGCGTCGAGCCCCGGATCGTCGAGTCGGTCACCGACCCCCGCGGCCGGGTCACCCCCGCACCGGAGCCCGCCCGCACGCGGGTCATCAGCGAGTCCACCGCCGAGGACATGGCCTACATGCTCGAGGCGGTGGTCGGCCCGGACGGGACCGCGCCCCTCGGGGAGATCGAGGGCTTCCGCGTCGCCGGCAAGACCGGCACCGCGCAGCGCGCCAACCCCGAGTGCAACTGCTACGCGGGCGGCGGATACGTGACGACGTTCGTCGGCTTCGCGCCCGCCGACGACCCGCAGTACGTGGTCGCGGTCGACCTGGAACGACCCACCAGCTCGGCCGAGGGCGGTCAGGTGGCGGCTCCGGTCTTCGCCGACATCCTGCGGTTCGCGCTCACCGCCGACGGCGTGGTGCCCTCCGGGACCGCGCGGCCGGATTTCGTCCTCACCGGTAGGTGAGGCCCTCCGCCGTCCGCAGGCTGTTCCCTCTCTGCGGGCGAGGCCGCAGCGGGGTGCGCGGAGGGGCCGGTCCCGCGGGGTGCGGGGATCCCGCCCCGGTAGATTGGAGCCCCGTGACCTCGACCGCGCCCGGGTCGGTACCCCGGCCTCCGGGGAACCGCCCGCTGTCCCTCGCCGATCTGGCCGATCTCGTCGGTCCCGTCGTCGAGGGCCCGGCGGCCGCATCGGGGAACCCGACGATCGCCGGAGTCACCCTGGCCTCCGACGAGGTCCGTCCCGGCGACCTCTACGCGGCCCTGCCCGGCACCCGCACCCACGGGGTCCGCTACGCCGCCGACGCCGCGGCGCGCGGGGCCGTCGCCCTCCTGACCGATCCGGCCGGCCGCGCCGACGCCGCCGCCACCGGGCTGCCCGTGTGCGTGGTCGACGAGCCCCGGGCCGTCCTCGGCGCCGTGGCCGACCGCGTCTACGGCGAGCCCAGCCGGCGCCTGACCGTCCTCGGCATCACCGGGACCAACGGCAAGACGACCACGGCGTACCTCGTCGAGGCGGGTCTCGCCGCCGCCGGGCTGGGCGCCGGCCTCATCGGCACGATCCAGACCCGCACCCGCATCCGAGACGACGGCGGCCGGGAGGTGGTGACCGAGGTGCCGAGCGTCCGCACCACCCCCGAGGCGCCGGCCCTGCACGCGCTGCTCGCCGGGATGGCCGACGACGGGGTGTCCGCCGTGGTCATGGAGGTCTCCAGTCATGCCCTGGTCCTCGGCCGGGTCGGGGGGATCCGGTTCACCGCCGCGGGCTTCACCAACCTCGGGCGCGACCACCTGGACTTCCACACCGACCTGGAGGACTACTTCCGGGCCAAGGCCCTGCTCTTCGACGGGCGGGCCGCCCGGGACCTGGTCACGATCGACGACGAGGCAGGGCGTCGGCTGGCGGAGCAGCACCCGGAGGCGGGGACGGTGTCCGTCTCCGGGCCCGCGGACTGGTGGGCCGCCGACCTGGCCGCCGAACCCGCCGGGGGGTCCACGTTCACCCTGCACGGGCCGGGCGGACGGACCTGGCCCGCCCGGCTGCGGCTGCCCGGCCGGTTCAACGTGGCGAACGCGGTCCTCGCCGTCGCGCTGCTCGACGCCGCCGGGGTCGCCGTGGAGTCCGCGCTGGCCGGCCTGGCGGAGACCGTCGTCCCCGGGCGGATGGAGCCGGTGGACGCCGGCCAGCCCTTCGTCGCCGTCGTCGACTACGCGCACACCCCGGACGCGGTGACCACGGCGCTCGCCGCCCTGCGCGAGGCGACGGCCGGCCGGCTGATCACCGTCCTCGGCTGCGGCGGCGACCGCGATCCGGGAAAAAGGCCGGCGATGGGTACCTCTGCGGCGATCCTGAGCGATGTCCTCATCGTGACCGACGACAACCCCCGTTCCGAGGACCCCGCCGCCATCCGTGCGGCGATGCTCGCCGGCGTCCACGACGTCCCCGAGGCCGACCGGGCCGAGGTGCTCGAGATCGGCGACCGGCGCGCCGCGCTCGCCACCGCGGTCGGGCTCGCCCGCCCCGGCGACACCCTGCTCGTCGCGGGCAAGGGGCACGAGACCGGGCAGGAGATCGGCGGAACGGTGCACCCCTTCGACGACCGGGACGTGCTGCGCGAGGTCCTCGCCGGGGGGACGCCCGCATGATCGCGCTGACGCCGGCCGAGGTGGCCCGGCTCGTGGGCGGTGAGCTGACCGGGGACGGGGCCGCGATCACCGGGAAGGTGACGCTGGACTCGCGGGCGGTGTCGCCGGGCGACCTGTTCGTCGCGGTGGCGGGGGAGCGGGCCGACGGGCACGACTACCTGGGTGCTGCCGCGGCCGCGGGGGCCGTCGCCGCTCTCTGCAGCCGCCCCGACGGCGCGCTGCCCTGCGTCGTCGTCCCCGACCCCGTCGTGGCTCTCGGACGGCTGGCCGCGGGCGTGCACGCCCGGCTGACCGCCGGTGGCCTGCGGACCCTGGCCATCACGGGCTCGTCGGGGAAGACCTCGACGAAGGATCTCCTCGGTCAGGTGCTCGGCGCCGCCGGCCCCACGGTGAGCCCGCCCGGGTCCTACAACAACGACATCGGCTTGCCGCTCACCGTGCTCGACGCCGACGAGTCCACGCGGTACCTGGTCCTGGAGATGGGCTCCCGCGGCCCCGGGCACATCGCCCGTCTCTGCCGGGTCGCCCGGCCGCAGGTCGGCGTCGTCCTCAACGTGGGCTCGGCCCACCTCGGCGAGTTCGGCAGCCCGGAGGGCATCGCGCAGGCCAAGGGCGAGCTGGTCGAGTCGCTCCCCGAGGACGGCACCGCGGTCCTGAACGCCGACGACCCCCGCGTGCTGGGCATGGCGAGCCGCACCCCCGCGCGCGTGCTCACCACCGGTACGGGGGCCGACGCCGACGTCCGCGCCGCCGGGGTCTCCCTGGACGGCGCCGCCCGCGCCGCGTTCACGCTCGTCGCCGCGGGGGAGGAGCACCCGGTCGCCCTCCAGGTCGTCGGGCGGCACCAGGTGGCCAACGCCCTGTCCGCTGCCGGTGCGGCCCTGGCCGCCGGCGTCGGGCCCGCCGCGATCGCCGCCGCGCTGTCCACGGCGGCCCCCCGCAGCCGCTGGCGGATGGAGGTGGAGCGCCGTGCCGACGGGGTCACCGTGGTCAACGACGCCTACAACGCCAACCCCGAGTCGATGCGGGCCGCCCTCGCCGCACTGGCCGGTCTGGCGGGGGAGCGGCGCATCGCCGTCCTCGGCGCCATGGCCGAGCTCGGCCCCGACGCGGCCGCCGAACACGAGCGGCTCGGCCGCGACGCCATCGCCTCCGGAGTCGACCTGCTCGTGGCCGTGGGCGCCGATGCGGTAGGCATAGCCGACGGAGCGTCCGCTGCCGGGGGTCGCGCAGGAGAGGAGTCGGTGCACGTGCCGGACCGGGCCGCTGCCCGCGAGCTGCTGTCGGGCGTGCTCCGACCCGGGGACGTCGTCCTCGTCAAGGCCAGTCGTTCCTACGGGCTGGAGGTGCTCGCCGCCGATCTGCTGACCGCCGGGGACCGCCGGACCGAGGGCCTCGCGTGAGGTCTGTCCTCATCGCGGCCGGCTTCGGCCTGATCATCTCGATCCTGCTCACCCCGCTGGCGATCCGCGCCTTCCGCCGCCAGGGCCTGGGGCAGGAGATCCGGGACGACGGCCCCGAGAGCCACCTGTCCAAGCAGGGCACGCCCACGATGGGCGGGACGGTGATCGTCGGCGCCACCCTCGGCGGCTACCTCGCGGCACACGTGTTCCTGTCCGGTCAGCCGGGGTGGGGCTTCACCGCCACCGGGGTGCTCCTCATCTTCCTGATGGTGGGCATGGGCACGGTCGGCTTCCTGGACGACTACCTGAAGATCCGGCACCGGCGCAGCCTCGGCCTGAACAAGACGGCCAAGCTGGTCGGTCAGCTGGTCGTGGGCGTCGCGTTCGCGGTCCTCGCGCTCAACTTCCCGAACCGGGAGCAGGTGACGCCGGCCTCGACCGTCGTCTCCTACGTACGTGACATCGCGCCGCTGGCCCTCGGCTCGATCGCCTTCGTGATCCTGGCCTACCTGTTCATCGCCGGGTTCTCCAACGCGGTGAACCTCACCGACGGACTCGACGGGCTGGCCGCGGGCGCCTCGGCGATGGTGTTCGCCTCCTACGTGTTCATCTCCTTCTGGCAGTTCACCCACGACTGCTCCAACGAGCTCATCGAGGGCTGCTACACCGTGCGCGACCCGCTGGACGTCACCCTCGTGGCGGCCGCGGGCCTGGGCGCCTGTCTGGGCTTCCTGTGGTGGAACACCAGTCCGGCCCGGATCTTCATGGGCGACACCGGCTCGCTGGCGTTGGGCGGGCTGATGTCCGGTCTGGCGATCGTCACCCGCACCGAGCTGCTCCTGGTGGTCCTCGGCGGCCTGTTCGTCGCCGTGACGCTGTCGGTGGTGATCCAGGTGGCGTTCTTCCGGGCGACGCGGCGGCGGGTCTTCCGCATGGCGCCGCTGCACCACCACTTCGAGCTCGCCGGCTGGACCGAGAACACCGTCATCGTCCGGTTCTGGCTGGTGACCGCGATGGCCGTCGCGTTCGGGATCGGGCTGTTCTACGCCGACTGGCTCGACTTCGTCGGCCTGTGAGCGGCTCCGTGATCGACCGGCTCCGCGATGGTGACGTCGTGAGCATGGACCTGGCACGACGGACGGTCCTGGTCGCCGGGCTGGGGATCTCCGGCGCCGCGGCGGCGCGGGCGCTCCTCGCCGAGGGGGCGCACGTCCTGCTCACCGACGCGGCCTCTCCCGCCGTCGTGGGCGAGCTGACCGACGCCGGCGCGAGCTGGCTCGGCGCGCTCGACACGGTGCCGGAGGGGACCGAGCTCGTCGTCACGTCCCCGGGCTGGCGGCCGGATGCGCCGCTGCTGGCCGACGCCGCCCGCCGCGGGGTGGAGGTGATCGGGGAGCCGGAGCTCGCCTGGCGGCTGCGGATCCCCGGCCCCGGCGGCACGCCCGCCCCCTGGCTGGCGGTCACGGGCACCAACGGCAAGACGACGACGGTGACGATGCTCGAGGCGATCCTCCTCGCGGCCGGCCGCCGGGCCGTCGCCGCGGGCAACGTCGGGCGCCCGCTCGTCGAGGTGGTCACGGCGCGGGCGGACGACGGCACGCCGGCCTACGACGCCGTCGCCGTGGAGCTGTCGAGCTTCCAGCTGCACTGGTCCTCGTCGATCGCGCCGGCCGCTGCCGCCGTGCTCAACGTCGCCGACGACCACACCGACTGGCACGGCTCCTTCGCCGCCTACCGGGACGCGAAGGCGCGCATCCTGGCCCTGTCCCCGGTCGCCGTCGCCGACGCGGGCGACCCGGTCGCGGCGGCGTTGGTCGCCGGGCACCCCGCCCCGGTGACGGTCACCGTCGGGGAGCCCGCACCCGGGCAGCTCGGCGTCCGTGCCGGAGTGCTGGTCGACCGCGCCTTCGGGGACGACATCGTGCTCCTCGACCGGACCGAGCTGCAGGTCCCGGGACCGCACAACATCGTCAACGCCCTGGTCGCCGCGGCACTGGCGCGGGCGATCGGGGTGGACGCCGACGCGGTCCGCCGGGGGCTGGCGGGTTTCCGAGGGGGCGCCCACCGCAACGTCCTGGTCGCCACGGTCGACGGGGTGGACTACGTCGACGACAGCAAGGCCACCAACCCGCACGCGGCCGGCGCGTCCCTGGCCGCCTATCCGCGGGTGGTCTGGATCGCTGGCGGGCTGCTCAAGGGGGCCGACGTCGACCCGCTGGTCGCCGCGGTCGCCTCCCGGCTCGCCGGGGTGGTGCTCCTGGGCCGGGACCGGGCAGTGATCGCGGCGTCGCTGGCGCGACACGCCCCAGTGGTCCCAGTGGTGACGGTGGTCAGCGGCGACGATGACCGGGTGGACACGAGTGCCGAGGCGACGATGACGGAGATCGTCGAGGCGGCGGCAGGGCTGGCCCGGCCGGGGGACACCGTGCTCCTGGCGCCGGCGGCCGCGTCCTTCGACGTGTTCCGCGACTACGCGCACCGCGGCCGCGCGTTCGCCGACGCCGTCCGGGCGCTGGGATGACGGCCGGTACCCGCGAGCGGTCGGGCACACCCACCGGAGCCGCCGGGGAGACCCGACGGCGCTACGAGCGACCGCCGAGCCGGCTCCAGGGCCCCGCCTGGCTCGACGGACCGATGACCAGCTGCCACCTGGTGCTCGGCGCCGGCGGGCTGCTGCTGGTCATCGGCCTGGTCATGGTCTTCTCGGCCTCGTCCATCGAGGCGGCGCTCGCCGACGAGCCGGCCTGGAAGCCCGGCGTCCAGCAGGTGATCTGGGCCGGTCTCGGCCTCTGCGCCATGCTGGTGGCCCTGCGCCTGCCCGTCGGGTTCGTGCGGCGCTGGTCGCCGGTCGCCCTGATCGGGGTGGCTTTCCTGCTGCTGCTGGTGCTGATCATCGGGGTCAGGCTCAACGGCGCCAAGCAGTGGCTCGACCTTGGGTTCGGATACCTCCAGCCGTCGGAGGTGGCCAAGCTCGTCTTCGCCCTCTGGGGCGCGCACATGATCGCGCTGCGCGAGCGCTACCTGACGACATCGTCGCTGCTGGTGCCGGTGCTGCCGGTCTTCGGGGTGCTCTCGCTGCTGCTCATCGCCGAGCCGGACTTCGGGGCGGTGGCCACGCTCGGGCTGGTGCTCGTCGGGCTGCTCTGGGCGGGTGGGATGCCACTGCGCTGGTTCGGCCTGGTCGCGGTCGGCGCCGGCGCGCTCCTCGCCGCCGTGGTGACGTTCTCGCCGGAGCGGATGGAGCGGATCACGTCGTTCCTCGACCCGTTCGCCGACGCCAGCGAGGGCGGCTTCCAGGCCATCCGCGGCTTCTACGCGCTGGCCACCGGGGGGCTGTGGGGTGTCGGGCTCGGGAACAGCGCGATGAAGTGGAACCTGCTGCCGCACGCCGAGTCCGACTACATCTTCGCGATCATCGGCGAGGAACTCGGCTTCCTCGGCTGCCTGGTCGTGGTCACCCTCTACGGCGTGCTCGCCTACGCCGGCTTCCGGATAGCCCGGCGCTCCGCCGACCGGTTCATCCAGCTGGCCAGCGTGGCGATCACCGTCTGGCTGGTCGGGCAGGCCGCGATGAACATGGGTTACGTCGTCGGCCTGCTGCCGGTGACCGGCGTGACGCTCCCGTTGATCTCCGCGGGCGGCACCTCGCTCGTGCTCACCCTGTTCATCATCGGGCTGCTCGCCCGATTCGCCCGCTCCGAACCGCAGGCGATCGAGGCTCAGCGCGGGCAGGCGCGCGGCCGGCTGGCCCGCCTGTTCCTCCCGGTGCCCACGTCCGCGGTCGACCCGTTCCGGCCGCCCCGCACCCTCGAGGAGCGCGGAGCAGACCGCCAGGCGGTGCGCGGTGGTCGCACCCTCGTCCACGCCAGGCACGGAGCCGTCACCCCGGCCGTCCAGCCCGCCGGCGCCCCGCCCGCGCGCGGCGCATCCGCCCGCAGCCGCCGCCCCGCGGCCGAGGAC
>NZ_SPQL01000028.1 GCF_004570385.1 Blastococcus sp. CT_GayMR19
CCGGGAGCCGGCGCACCCCGTCCCGCTCCCGGCGCCGGCGGTCCCCGCCCCGCGCCCGGTGTGCGTCCGGGTGGTCCCGGTCCCGGTGGTCCCCGCCCGGCCGCCGGCCCCGGCGGTCCGCGTCCCAACCCGGGGATGATGCCGCAGCGCCCGAGCCCGGGCATGATGCCCGGCCGTGGCGCTCCGGCGGGTCGTCCCGGTGGCGGCCCCGGTGGGCCCGGCGGCCGTGGTGGCCCCGGCGGTCCTGGTGGCCGTCCCGGTGGTCCGGGTGGCGGCGGTGGCGGCGGTTTCCGCCCCGGTGGCGGCGGTGGCGGCGGTGGCGGTGCCCCCGGCGCCGGTGCGCCCGCCGGCGGTGGCTTCCGTGGTGGCGGCGGTGGCCGTGGCCGTGGCCGTGGTGGCTCGGGTGCCGGTACCGCCGGCGCCTTCGGCCGTCCCGGTGGTCGCGGTCCGGTTCGTGGACGCAAGAGCAAGAAGCAGCGGCGTCAGGAGTTCGACTCGATGGCGGCGCCCAGCATGGGCGGCGTCCAGCTCCCGCGCGGCAACGGGCAGACCGTTCGCCTGCCTCGCGGCGCCTCGCTGACCGATCTGGCCGAGCGCATTAACGCCGAGCCGGCCGCGCTGGTCACCGCCCTGTTCCACCTGGGCGAGATGATCACCGCGACGCAGTCGGTCAACGACGAGACGTTGCAGCTGCTCGGTGCCGAGATCGGCTGGGTCATCCAGGTCGTCAGCCCCGAGGACGAGGACCGCGAGCTCCTCGAGACCTTCGACCTCACCTTCGGTGACGAGGAGGGCGACGAGGACGACTGGTCGTCCCGTCCGCCGGTCGTGACCGTCATGGGTCACGTCGACCACGGGAAGACCAAGCTCCTCGATGCCATCCGGCACGCCAACGTGGTGTCGAAGGAGGCCGGTGGCATCACCCAGCACATCGGCGCCTACCAGATCGTCACCGAGCTCGAGCACAACGAGCGGCCGATCACCTTCATCGACACCCCGGGCCACGAGTCGTTCACCGCGATGCGTGCCCGAGGCGCGAAGGTCACCGACATCGTCGTGCTCGTGGTCGCGGCCGACGACGGCGTCATGCCCCAGACGATCGAGGCGCTCAACCACGCCCAGGCCGCCGAGGTGCCGATCGTGGTCGCGGTCAACAAGATCGACAAGGAGGGGGCCAACCCCGCCAAGATCCGTCAGCAGCTCACCGAGTACGGCCTGGTGGCCGAGGAGTACGGCGGCGACACGATGTTCGTCGACGTCTCCGCGACGACCCGCCAGGGCCTCGACGAGCTGCTCACGGCCGTCCTGCTGACCGCGGACGCCTCGCTGGACCTGCGCGCCAACACCGAGCAGGACCCGCAGGGTGTGGTCATCGAGGGCAAGCTGGACAAGGGCCGGGGCCCCGTCGCCACGGTGCTCGTCCAGCGCGGCACGCTGCGCCAGGGCGACTCGATCGTGGCCGGCGACGCCTACGGGCGCGTCCGTTCGCTGCTCGACGAGCACGGCAACAAGCTCAAGGAGGCCCTGCCGTCGCGGCCGGTCCAGGTCGTCGGCCTGACCTCCGTGCCGCGTGCCGGTGACACGTTCCTCGTCGTCGACGAGGACCGCGTGGCCCGCCAGATCGCGGACCGCCGCCAGGCCCGCATCCGCAACGCGCAGAACGCGTCGATGCGGAAGCGGATCAGCCTGGAGGACCTCGACGCCGCGCTCAAGGAGACCCGTCAGCTCAACCTGATCATCAAGGGCGACAACTCGGGCACCGTCGAGGCGCTCGAGGAGGCGCTGATGAAGATCGAGGTGGACGACGACATCTCGCTGCGCGTCATCCACCGCGGCGTCGGTGGCATCACCAAGAGCGACATCGACCTGGCGCTGGCCGACGACGTCATCGTCCTCGGCTTCAACGTCCGGGCCGAGGGTCAGGCCACCGAGCTCGCCAACCGCGAGGGGGTGGATGTCCGGTACTACACGGTCATCTACCAGGCGATCGACGAGATCGAGGCCGCGCTCAAGGGCATGCTCAAGCCCGTCTTCGAGGAGGTCCAGCTCGGCACGGCGGAGGTCCGCGAGGTCTTCCGGGTGCCGAAGATCGGCAACGTCGCCGGTTCGCTGGTCCGCAGCGGCACGATCGTCCGCAACTCGAAGGCGCGGCTCGTGCGTGACGGTGCCGTGGTCGCCGACAACCTGACGGTGGAGTCCCTCCGCCGGTTCAAGGACGACGCGACCGAGGTCCGCGAGGGTTACGAGTGCGGTATCGGGCTGGGGTCGTTCAACGACATCAAGCCCGAGGACGTGATCCAGACCTTCGAGATGCGCGAGATCCCGCGCACCTGAGTCGACCGGGGCCGTGGCCGGGGGAATCCCCGGCCACGGCCCCGCACCAGCGGCAGGACGGGGGAGTCGGCGTGTTCACCGGGTCGATGACCGCCGACCTGCTGCTGGGGGACGTCCACTCGCTCAAGGGCAAACGCGCCGTGGTCCGGCCGATCGTGGCCGAGCTCCGGCGCCGCTTCGCGGTGGCTGCCGCGGAGGTGGGCGGGAACGACCTGCACCGCCGCGCGCAGGTCGGTGTCGCCACGGTCGCCGCCGAGGCCGGGCAGGTCGCCGACGTGCTCGACGCCTGCGAGCGGTTGCTGGCGGAGCGGCCGGAGGTGACGCTTCTCTCGACGCATCGTCAACTCTTCGCCGACACCGACGAGTGACACCACACCGACCTGCCCTGTCCGCCCCGGTGCCCGGCCCGCCGAACGCGAGCCGCACCCTGAACGAGGAGGTCCGATGGCCGACCCGGCCCGCGCCCGCAAGCTGGCGGTGCGCATCCGACAGATCGTCTCCGCCGCGATCGAGATGCAGATCAAGGACCCCCGACTGGGCATGGTCACGGTCACCGACGCGAAGGTGACCGGGGACCTGCGCGAGGCCACGGTGTTCTACACCGTCTACGGCGACCCGCTCCAGGTCGAGGAGTCGGCCCGGGCGCTCGCCAGCGCCACCGGCGTACTGCGGTCCACGGTGGGCAAGCAGACCGGCATCAAGTTCGTGCCGACGCTCACCTTCATCGCCGACGTCGTCCCGGACACCGCCCGGGAACTGGAAGAGGCTCTGGAACGGGCCCGGCACGCCGACGCCCAGCTGGCCCGCGCCCGCGAGGGCGCGCAGTACGCCGGCGAGCCCGATCCCTACCGCAAGCCCGCGGAGGACGACGAGGCCGACCAGGACGACGCCCTCGATGCCCAGTCGGCCGACGATGTGCCCGCACCGTCGAGGAGCGCGTCATGAGCGAGGTCGATCCGGACCCGTACGAGCCCGGGCAGGGGAAGCCGGAGCTCGGCGGCCGCGAGGCGCCCGAGGCCGGTGACCCCACCGACGGCGGGAAGCACGGCGAGATCGGCTCGGTCCCGAGCATCGCGGCCGACGAGCCGGACGAGGCCGGTTCCGGCTACCCGGTCGGCGGCGGCTCGGTCGTGGAGGAGCAGAACGCCCCGCCCGTCGCCGACCCGGGCCCCTGACGCCGGTGGCACGGCACTCCTCCGGTTCGGGCGCCCCGTCGGCGCGAACCGCGGCCTCCGTCCTGGCCCAGGCGGCGGACGCCCGCGCGATCGTCGTCCTCTCGGGGCACGTGCAGCCCGACGCGGACGCGCTCGGCAGCACCCTGGCCCTCGCCGAGGCACTCCGGCGTCAGGGTGCGCGCGTCCTGGCCACGTTCCCCGACCCGTTCACCCTGCCCCCCTCGCTGGGCTGGCTGCCGGGCAGCGAGGGCCTGGTGCCCTCGTCGGCGGTGCCGTCCTCGCCGGACGTCTTCGTGAGCCTGGACGCGGCGTCGACCGGGCGGCTCGGTGAGCTGGCGGGTCTGCTCGACGCCGCCGGGACCTCGGTCGTCCTCGACCACCACGCCAGCAACCCCGGCTTCGGCGACGTCCGGCTGATCGATCCGGAGGCGCCGGCCACGGTCGCCCTCGTGGCCGGCCTGCTGGACGAGCTGGGCGTGACCCTCGACGTCGAGCTCGCCACCTGCCTCTACGCCGGCCTGGCGGCGGACACCGGCTCGTTCCGCTTCGGCAACACCACACCGGAGACGCACGAGCTCGCGGCCCGCCTGCTGGCGACCGGGATCGACCACGCCGCGATCAGCCGGCGGCTCTTCGACTCCGCACCGTTCGGCTGGCTGGGCCTGCTGTCGGTCGTCGCCGGGCGCGCGGCGCTCGAGCCCGATGTCGGCGCCGGCCTGGTCTGGACCTGGTCGAGCTCGGCCGAGGCGGCCGAGCACGGTCTGCGGGGCGAGCAGCTCGAGGCCCTCGTCGACGTCGTCCGCGCCACCGAGGAGGCCGACGTCGCCTGCGTGCTCAAGGGCCAGGACGACGGCTCCTGGTCGGTCTCCCTGCGCTCGCGCGGCGCCACCGACGTCGCCCGGGTGGCGATCGCGCTCGGCGGCGGCGGCCACACGCTCGCGGCCGGCTACACGTCGACTCTCGACCGGGAGGCCACGGTGGCGCAGCTGCGGACGGAGCTTGCGTAGCCCCTCCGTCCTCGCGCTCGCTCTCCCCGCCCTCGTCGTGCTGGCCGCGGAGCCGCTGTACCTGCTGGTCGACACGGCCGTCGTCGGGCATCTCGGCACGGTCCCGCTGGGCGGGCTGGCGGTCGGGGGTGGGCTGCTCGCCTGGGCCGCGGCCCTGCTGAACTTCCTCGCGTACGGGACCACGGCCCGTGCCGCCCGACGTGCCGGTGCCGGCGACCGGGCCGGCGCCGTCGCCGAGGGCGTCCAGGCCACCTGGCTGGCCCTCGGGCTGGGCCTGGCCGTCCTGCTGCTCTTCCAGCTCCTCGCCGGACCGCTCACCCGCCTGCTGGCCGGGGGCCCGGGCGACGTCGCCGCCGCCGGTGAGCAGTGGCTGCGCATCGCCGGACTGGGCGCGCCCCTGCTCCTGATCTCCCTCGCCGGGAACGGCTGGCTGCGCGGCGTGCAGGAGCTGCGGCGCCCGGTCCGCTACGTCCTCGCCGGCAGCCTGCTGAGCCTCGTCCTCTGCCCCCTGCTCGTGTACCCGGCGGGACTCGGCCTGGCCGGCTCGGCGGTCGCCAACGTCGCCGGTCAGGCACTCACGGCGGCGCTCTTCGTGCGGGCCCTGCTGCGGGAGGACGCCGACTGGCGGCCGAAGTGGCGCGCCATCGGCAGCCAGCTGGTCATCGGCCGTGACCTGCTGCTGCGCGCCGCGGTGCTGCAGCTGTCCTTCCTGGTGGCCGCCGGCGTCGCCGCCCGCGCCGGCACCGCCTCGCTCGGCGCCCACCAGATCGCCCTGCAGCTGTTCTTCTTCCTCGCCCTGGTGCTCGACGCCTACGCGATCGCCGCGCAGACCCTCGTCGGGCACGCGCTCGGCGCGAACCGGCCGGCCGTGGCCCGCGCGACCGCACGGCGGGTGGCGCTGTGGGGCCTGGCCACCGGCGTGGGCGTCGCCGCGCTCCTGCTGGCGCTGCGCGACCTGCTGCTGCCGCTGTTCACCGGCGACGCCGCGGTGCTCGCGCAGGCCGAGGTCGTGTGGTGGTTCCTCGCCGTCATGCAGCCGCTGGCCGGGGTGGTCTTCGCCCTCGACGGCGTGCTGATGGGCGCCGGCGACGTCGGCTACCTCCGCACCCTCACCATCGGCTCGGCCGTCGCCGGGTTCCTGCCGCTGTCGCTGCTCGCCGCTCCGCTCGACTGGGGCCTGGCCGGCGTCTGGACGGGGTTGTGCCTCTTCATCGCGCTGCGCCTGGTCGGCGTGCTGGTCCGGGTGGCGGGGGACAGGTGGCTGAGCGCGCCTGCAACGGTGGGGACATGAGTCCCCGCAGGCCCGACGCCGATGTTCCGCCCGGCCTGCTGCTGGTGGACAAGGCGGGCGGGATGACCTCGCACGACGTCGTCGCCCGGGCGCGGCGGGTGCTGTCGGTCCGCAAGGTCGGGCACGCCGGCACCCTCGACCCGATGGCGACCGGGCTGCTGGTGCTCGGGGTCGGGGCGGCCACCCGCCTGCTGGGACACGTCGGTGGGCACGACAAGACCTACGAGGCGACGATCCGGCTCGGCCAGAGCACGGTCACCGACGACCGCGAGGGCGAGGTGCTGACCACCACGTCCACGTCGCACCTGGACGACGACGCGATCCGGTCCGCGCTGGCCGCGCAGACCGGACCCCTGCAGCAGGTTCCGTCGGCGGTGAGCGCGGTCAAGGTGGACGGCCGCCGCTCCTACGACCGCGTGCGTGCCGGCGAGGCGGTCGAGCTCGCGCCCCGGTCGGTCACCGTGCACGCGCTCGACGTGCACCGGATCGACCGGCCGGGCCCCGACCTGGTGGACGTGGACGTCACCGTCCGGTGCACGGCCGGCACCTACATCCGGGCGATCGCCCGGGACGCCGGGGCGGCTCTCGGCGTCGGCGGGCACCTGACCGCACTGCGGCGCATCGCCTCCGGGCCGTTCGGCGTCGACCGCGCGGCACCGGTGGAGGAGGCCGGGGCGGCGCTGCTGGCGGGCGGCAGCCGCGGATTCCTCGGCCTCACGGAGGCCGCGACCCTGGTCTTCCCGACCCGGTCGGTCACGGACGAGGAGGCCCGGGCGCTCACCTACGGCCAGCGCATCCCGGCGACCGGCGCTCCGGGGCTGCACGCCGCCGTCGACCCGGGGGGCCGGCTCTTCGCCCTCGTCGAGGACGCCGGACCGTCCGCGCGGGTCACGGTGGGGTTCCCGCCGTCCTGACCTGTGACAGCCTGCGAGACGTGACCCCGCTCGACGCCCGGCTCGCCGCACTGGACGCGCAACTGGCGCCACTGCCCGGTGTCCTCGTCGCCTTCTCCGGCGGGGTCGACTCCGGCGTGGTCCTCGCCGCCGCGGTCCGCGCGCTGGGGACCGACATGGTTATCGCGGCCACCGCGATCTCCCCGAGCCTCCCGGCCACCGAGCGCGCCGCCGCCGCCGCGTTCGCCGCCTCCCTGGGGGTCCGGCACGAGCAGCCGCGCACCGACGAGCTCTCCCGCGAGGGGTACCGCGCCAACGCCGGCGACCGCTGCGCGTTCTGCAAGGCCGAGCTCGTCGACGTCCTCACGCCGCTGGCGGCGCGCCTCGGCATCGCCGACGTGGTCACCGGCACCAACGCCGACGACCTCCGCGCCGGCTTCCGGCCCGGCATCCGCGCGGCCGCCGAGCGCGGCGCCTGGGCTCCGCTCGCCCGGGCGGGCATGACCAAGGACGACGTCCGTGCCGCCGCCCGGCTCTGGGGGCTCCCACTGGCGGACAAGCCCGCCGCCGCCTGCCTGGCCAGCCGGATCGCCTACGGCGTGCCGGTCTCGGCCGCGGCGCTGGCCCGGGTGGAGGCCGCGGAGACGGCGCTGCGCACGGCGCTCGCCGCGGCCGGGCTGGCGGTCCGCGACCTGCGCGTGCGCGATCTCGGGCACGACACCGCCCGGGTGGAGGTGGACGCCGAGCACGTGGCCGAGATGACGGCGCGGCCGGACCTGCTCGCGACCGTCGCCGGGTTCGAGCGGGTGGAGGTCGATCCCCGCGGGTTCCGGTCCGGATCGATGAACGAGCTGCTGCCGGACCCGGTCCGCTACCGCTGAGCGGCCCTTCCCTGGGCCGATCGTGCGATCCGCGCGGCGGCCACACCCGCGCCGAAGCCGTTGTCGATGTTCACGACGAGCACGCCCGGGGCGCAGGCGGTCAGCATGGTGAGCAGTGCGGCCAGCCCCTCGAAGGCCGCGCCGTAGCCGACCGAGGTGGGCACCGCCACGACGAGGCGGTCGGTCAGCCCGGCGACGACGCTGGGCAGGGCGCCGTCCATCCCGGCCACCACGACGACGACGTCGGCCGCGGCCACCTCGGGAGCGACCGCCAGCACGCGGTGCACCCCGGCGACCCCGACGTCGTCCACCCGCCGGCAGCCGACCCCGCTCGCGGCCAGCGTGGCGGCGACCTCGGCGGCCACCGGGCCGTCGGAGGTGCCTGCAGTGAGCACCAGCACCGAGCCGACCGGCGTGGGCAGCTCGCCGACGAAGGCGCAGCGGGCCTCCGGATCGAGGACCGCGTCGGGCCAGCGCTCGAGGATCGCGGCGGTCGTCGCGGCGTCCACGCGGGTCGCCCATGCGAGAGCGGCGCCGTCGTCCAGGAGCGCGGCCAGGCAGGCGACCGTCTGCGCGGGCGTCTTGCCCGCGGCGTAGACCACCTCGGGTGTCCCGGTGCGCTCCGCGCGGTCGAGGTCCAGCCGGGCGAAGCCGAGATCGGCGGTGCGGTGCGGACTCACCCCATCAGCGTGCCCCATCGCGCGATTGACCAGCGCCCCCGCCGGGAAGGGGTAGCCGCATGAGCGCAACGAGAACGACGGGCGAGCGAGCATCGCAGCGAGGAACGAGCGAGGAGCGGAACGAGCCCGGAGTCGAGAGATGAGCATCGTGAAGATCAACGCCGTCACCGTGCCCCCGGACAAGCAGGCGCGCTTCGAGGAGCGGTTCCGGGGCCGTGCGGGCGCGGTCGAGAAGACCCCGGGCTTCGAGTGGTTCGAGCTGCTGCGGCCGCTGGAGGGCACCGACCAGTACCTCGTCTACACCCGGTGGACCACCGACGCCGACTACCAGGCGTGGCAGCAGTCCCAGAACTTCGACCGTGCGCACGACGGGGGAGGGGACACGCTCGCCCCGGCCGCCGCCGACTCCCACCACCTGTGGTCCTACGAGGTCCTGGAGTCAGCCGGTCCGCACGCGGACCAGCCGCAGCGGGCCTGACCCGGCGGCTACTGTGAGGCGCCGGCCCCCACACGGGGCCGGTGCCGATCCGTCGCACTCGCAGGTGGGAGCCATGACCGACACGCTCGCCGACAGCCGTACGTCTTCCGGGATGTTTGCCGAGGGCGTGCCGCTCGTGGTGGAGGACGTGCCGCGTCGCCCCGTCGTGGAGCGCGAGGGCGTGCTGGCCGACCCCGGGTTCGGCCGGCACTTCACCGACTCGATGTTCGTGGCGCGCTACCGCGTGGGAGAGGGCTGGCACGACGCCCGGCTCACGGCCTACGCGCCGCTGCAGCTGGACCCGTCGACGGCCGCCCTCCACTACGCCCAGTCGATCTTCGAGGGCCTCAAGGCCTACGCCCAGCCCGACGGCAGCGTGGCCACGTTCCGGCCCGAGGCGAACGCGGCCCGCTTCGCACGGGGAGCCCGCCGCCTGGCCATGCCGCCCGTGCCCGAGCAGGCGTTCCTCGCCGCCGTGGACGCCCTCGTCGCCGCCGACCGCCCGTGGGTTCCCACCGGGCCGGACCAGACGCTCTACATCCGCCCGTACCAGCTGGCCAGCGAGCCGTTCCTGGGTGTCCGGCCGGCCGCGGAGTACCTGTTCCTCGTCATCGCCAGCCCGGCCGGCGCGTACTTCCCGCGCGGCGTCCAGCCGGTCTCGGTGTACCTCTCCGAGGACTACATCCGGGCGGCTCCCGGCGGCACCGGCGACGTCAAGTGCGCCGGGAACTACGCAGCCAGCCTGCTGGCGCAGGAGCAGGCGATCGCGGCCGGGTGCGACCAGGTGGTGTGGCTCGACGCCGTCGAGAAGCGCTACGTCGAGGAGATGGGCGGGATGAACCTGTTCTTCGTCCTCGGCTCCGGCGACGACGCGGAG
The DNA here is from genome assembly GCF_004570385.1 of Blastococcus sp. CT_GayMR19. GTDB lineage: Bacteria > Actinomycetota > Actinomycetes > Mycobacteriales > Geodermatophilaceae > Blastococcus_B. The sequence goes on from NZ_SPQL01000028.1 coordinate 9,617, forward strand.
CTGGTCACGCCCGCGCTCACCGGCACGCTGCTGCCCGGGATCACCCGTGACTCGCTCATCACCCTGGCCCGCGAGCTGGGTCATCCCGTCACCGAGCGCCTGTTCAGCGTGGACGAGTGGCGGCAGGGCGTCGCCGACGGCACGGTCACCGAGACCTTCGCCTGTGGCACCGCCGCCGTCATCACGCCGGTCGGCGACGTCAAGGCGCGCACCGGCGATTTCACCGTCGGCGACGGGACGCCCGGCCCGCTGACCATGCGGCTCCGCGAGACGCTCCTCGACATCCAGCACGGGCGGGTGGCCGACACCCACGGCTGGCTGCACCGGGTCGCCTGACGCCCCCGGATCGATCGACCGTGCTGCGCTGGCGGGGGCTCGAGGTGACCCCCGGTGACCTCGGCCGGACCGTGGTCACGGTCGGGATGTACGACGGCGTCCACCGCGGGCACCAGGTGCTCATCGGTGCGGCGGTGGCCCGGGCCCGGGCGATGAACCGTCCCTGCCTGCTGCTCACCTTCGACCCGCACCCGGCCGAGGTGGTGCGGCCCGGCTCGCACCCGGCGATCCTCACGTCGATGGACCGCAAGGCCGAGCTGGTCGCCGGGCTGGGCGTCGACGCCATGTGCGTCCTGCCGTTCACGCCCGAGTTCATGCGGCTGGCGCCGGAGACCTTCACCCACACCGTGCTCGTCGAGCACCTGCACGCCGCCGCCGTGGTCGTGGGGCCCAACTTCACCTACGGGTACAAGGCCAGCGGGAACTTCGACACCCTGGTCGCCGAGGGACGGCGGTTCGGCTTCGGGGTGGAGGGCGTCGCACTGGCCAACGTGGGCGCGGAGGACGGTGAGGGGGACGCGGAGGTCACGATCTCCTCGACCTACATCCGGGCCTGCGTGGCGGCCGGCGACATGGTCACGGCCGCCCGGGCGCTGGGCCGCCCGCACCGGGTGGACGGCGTCGTAGTCAAGGGCGACCGCCGGGGGCGCGACCTGGGCTACCCGACGGCCAACGTGGAGACGCCGCCCTTCACCGCCATCCCCGCCGACGGTGTCTACGCCGGTTCCCTGGTGACCCGTGACCCGCGCAGCGGAGCCAGCCGGGAGCGGTTCCCAGCGGCGATCTCCGTGGGCACGAACCCGACGTTCCAGGGCAGCCGGCGCACGGTGGAGGCGTTCGTGCTCGACTGGGACGGCGATCTCTACGGCGACCACGTGGGGGTGGAGTTCGTGCAGCGGCTCCGCCCGATGGCCGCTTTCGCCGACGTCGACGGCCTGCTCGCGGCGATGGCCCAGGACGTGACCGACACCCGCTCCATCCTGGGCATGTAGCCTGGGAGTCCGTCGGGGGAACCCGACGTGTGTGCAGCCTGCCCCCGTGATTCAAACCGGGGGCCACACGTGACCCGCCCCGGAGGCGAACCATGGCGCTCGAGAGCGCTCTCAAGAAGCAGATCATGACCGACTACGCGACGGTCGAGAACGACACCGGTTCGCCCGAGGTCCAGGTCGCGATGCTGACCCGTCGGATCAGCGACCTCACCGAGCACCTCAAGATGCACAAGCACGACCACCACAGCCGGCGGGGCCTGCTCCTGCTGGTCGGCCGGCGTCGCCGGCTGCTGAACTACCTGGCCAAGACGGACATCACCCGATACCGCTCGCTCATCGAGCGGCTCGGTCTGCGCCGCTAGTACGTCGAGGGGGCCGTTCCCGGTAGCACCGGGGCGGTCCCCTTCCTCGTGCAGCACCCGCTGCACGGGGAGAACCGGCCCGCCGCCGGACGCGTCCCCGATGGACCGGTCCTCGGTAGTGGCCCCCGGGATCCCGTCCACCGATGAGTGGCCTCCCCTCCCGAGGGGAACGGCATCGCCCGAGGGCTTCGATCGAGCACCGGTCGCCCGGACGCAGGACGGCGAGAGGCCGTCAGAGGAGTCGCAGGTCGGCACGAAGCCGATGCGACGAGAAGAGAGAAGGACACATGTCCGCACCCACCATCACCGCTCAGTTCGACGCCGAGGACGGCGTCACCACCGCCACCGCGGTCATCGACAACGGCAGCTTCGGCAGCCGCAGCATCACCTTCGAGACCGGCCGGCTCGCCCGTCAGGCCGCCGGCTCCGTCGTCGTCACCATGGGCGACACCATGCTGCTCTCGGCCACCACGGCCGGCCGGCAGCCCAAGGAGCAGTTCGACTTCTTCCCGCTGACGGTCGACGTCGAGGAGCGGATGTACGCCGCCGGGCGCATCCCCGGCTCCTTCTTCCGTCGCGAGGGCCGCCCGTCGGAGGACGCGATCCTCACCTGCCGCCTGATCGACCGGCCGCTCCGCCCGACCTTCGCCAAGGGCCTGCGCAACGAGGTCCAGGTGGTCATCACCGTCCTGGCGCTGGACCCCACCCACGTCTACGACGTGCTGGCGATCAACGGCGCCTCGGCGTCCACCCAGCTCTCCGGCCTGCCGTTCTCCGGCCCGGTCGGCGGCACCCGCGTCGCCCTGGTCAACGGCCAGTGGATCGGCTTCCCGACGCACACCGAGCTCGAGGACGCCGTCTTCGACATGGTGGTGGCCGGCCGCCTCCTCCCGGACGGCGACGTCGCGATCATGATGGTCGAGGCCGAGGCCACCGAGAAGACCATCGAGCTGGTCGCCGGTGGCGCCCCTGCCCCGACCGAGGAGGTCGTGGCCCAGGGCCTCGAGGCCGCCAAGCCGTTCATCAGGGCGCTGTGCGAGGCGCAGTCCGCGCTCGCCGAGAAGGCCGCCAAGCCGGTCCAGGAGTTCCCCCGCTTCCTCGACTACCAGGACGACGTCTACGCCGCCGTCGAGGCGCAGGTCGGCGACAGGCTGGCGCAGGCCCAGCAGATCGCCGGCAAGCACGAGCGCGAGGACGCCACCGACGCGCTCAAGGACGAGGTCAAGGCCGCGCTGGCCGGCCAGTTCGAGGGTCGCGAGAAGGAGATCTCCGGTGCCTTCCGGGCGCTGACCAAGAAGGTCGTCCGCCAGCGCATCCTGCGCGACAAGGTCCGCATCGACGGCCGCGGCCTGACCGACATCCGGCCGCTGTCGGCCGAGGTCGAGGTCGTGCCCCGCGTGCACGGCTCGGCACTGTTCGAGCGCGGCGAGACCCAGATCCTGGGGATCACCACGCTGAACATGCTCCGCATGGAGCAGCAGCTGGACACGCTGAGCCCGGACAACCGCAAGCGCTACATGCACAACTACAACTTCCCGCCGTACTCCACCGGCGAGACCGGTCGCGTGGGCTCGCCCAAGCGGCGCGAGATCGGGCACGGCGCGCTCGCCGAGCGGGCGCTCCTGCCGGTGCTGCCGAACCGCGAGGAGTTCCCCTACGCGATCCGTCAGGTCTCCGAGGCGCTGAGCTCCAACGGCTCGACGTCCATGGGCTCGGTCTGCGCCTCGACCCTGGCGCTGCTCAACGCCGGTGTACCGCTGCGCGCCCCGGTCGCCGGCATCGCCATGGGCCTGGTCTCCGACGAGGTCGACGGCAAGACGGAGTACGTGGCGCTGACCGACATCCTCGGTGCCGAGGACGCGTTCGGTGACATGGACTTCAAGGTCGCCGGCACCAAGGACTTCGTGACGGCCCTCCAGCTGGACACGAAGCTCGACGGCATCCCCTCCGACGTGCTCGCGGGCGCGCTGACCCAGGCCCGCGCGGCCCGGCTGCACATCCTCGACGTGATGCTCGAGGCCATCGACGGTCCCGACGAGATGAGCCCCTACGCGCCGCGCGTGACCACGGTGCGCATCCCGGTCGACAAGATCGGCGCGGTCATCGGCCCCAAGGGCCAGATGATCAACGCGATCCAGGACGAGACCGGCGCGGACATCACCATCGAGGACGACGGCACGATCTACGTCGGCGCCTCGGACGGTCCCTCGGCGCAGGCCGCGGTGGACCGGATCAACGCCATCGCCAACCCGCAGATGCCCAAGGTCGGCGAGCGCTTCCTCGGCACGGTCGTCAAGACCGCCCCGTTCGGTGCCTTCGTCTCCCTGCTCCCGGGCAAGGACGGGCTCGTGCACATCAGCAAGCTGGGTGCCGGCAAGCGCATCGGCAAGGTCGAGGACGTCGTGAACGTCGGCGACAAGCTGCAGGTCGAGATCACCGACATCGACGCCCGCGGCAAGATCAGCCTGGTGCCGGTCGAGGCCAACGCCGAGGCCGCTCCCGCTCAGGACGCGGCGCCGGCCGAGGCCGCCGCGCCTGCGGGTGAGTGACGACAACTGAGTTGGGGACCGGGGCGGGTGCTGCTGCATCCGCCCCGGTTCCCGTCGGGGTGACCGAGCTGCTCGACCTCGACGAGGTCGGCGGCAGGGTGGAGCGCACCGAGCTCCCCGGCGGGCTGCGGGTCCTCACCGAGACGATGCCGGGCGTCCTGTCCGCGACGCTCGGGATCTGGGTGGGCGTGGGCTCCCGCGACGAGGGTCCGGCCGTGGCCGGCGCGTCACACTTCCTCGAGCACCTGCTGTTCAAGGGGACGGCGACCCGCTCGGCGCTGGACATCGCGACGGCGATGGACGCCGTCGGCGGTGAGATGAACGCGTTCACCGCCAAGGAGCACACCTGCTACTACGCGAACGTGCTCGCCAGCGACCTGCCCCTCGCGGTCGCGCTCCTCTCCGACCTGGTCACCGAGGCCTGCAACACCGCGGCGGATCTGGAGTCGGAGCGCACGGTGGTCCTCGAGGAGATCGCCATGCGCGACGACGAGCCCTCGGACGCCGTGCACGACCTGTTCTCGGAGACGCTCTTCGGCGACACGCCGCTCGGCCGGTCGGTGCTGGGCACGGTCGAGTCGATCGAGGGCCTGACGCGCGAGGACGTGCACGGCTGGTACCGCGACCGGTACGCGATGCCGTCGGTCGTCGTCACGGCCGCCGGTCGGGTGGAGCACCAGCAGCTGCTGGACCTCGTCGGTGCCGCGTTCGGGCAGCGCCTGTCCGGTGACGCACGTCCCGCGCCCCTACGGCTCGGGGAACCCGCGCCCGCCCGCCCGGCCCGGCCGGCCGGGCTGATCTCCCGGCGCACCGAGCAGACCCACCTGCTGCTCGGCACGCCGTCCATGGGCCGGCTGGACGAGCGCCGGTACGCGGCGTCGATCCTGGACGCCGCGGTCGGCGGCGGGATGAGCTCCCGGCTGTTCCAGGAGATCCGGGAGAAGCGCGGCCTGGTCTACAGCGTGGGGTCCTCGCTGACCCACTACGCCGGCTCGGGATCCTTCTCCGTGTACGCGGGGTGCTCGAAGAAGCGGGTCCCGGAGGTCCTGCGGCTGATCCGTGAAGAGCTGGCCCGCGTCACCGCCGAGGGCCTCGACGCCAGGGAGGTGGCTCGCAGCAAGGGCCAGCTCAAGGGCGGCCTGGTACTGGGGCTGGAGGACACCGGGTCCCGGATGAGCCGGCTGGGCAAGAGCGAGCTGTCCTACGGCGAGTACCTCCCGGTCCGCGAGGTGCTCGGCCGGCTCGACGGTGTCGACGAGGACCAGGTGCGCGCGGTGGCTGCCGAACTGTTCGCCCAGGACATGTGCCTGGCGGTCGTCGGTCCCTACCGCGAGTCCGACCTCGACCGGCTCTGACCACCGCCCTCCGATGCCGGCCGCTGTGCTTCCCAGGGTCCGCTCGGGGCGGGTGGTCTTCGCCTCGGTCGTCGTCGTCTCGCTGGTCGTGCTCTTCGCGCCGGCCGGCGACGTGCCGGGAGCTCCGCCGGGCGTCGACAAGATCGTCCACGGCGTGCTGTTCCTCGCGCTCGCGGCTACGGGTCGGTGGGCCGGCCTGCGGCCCGCGGTCCTCCTCCCCGCGCTGGTGGTCTACGCCGCCGGCAGCGAGGTACTGCAGGGGTTGCCCGCGATCGGACGGACGACGTCCGCGGCTGACTGGCTGGCCGACGTCGTCGGCCTGGTGACCGGGCTCGCTCTGTGGGAGCGGTTCGCCGCTCGGAAGCGGCGCTGACCGGGACGCGGTGTTGCATCCCGGGCCGCCGCCGGGAAGCCTGACCGCGTGATCACCAGCACCTCCACCCCGGACCATCAGCACGCGTCGTCCTCCGAGGGGGCGGTACCCCTGCTCAACGTGGGGGTCCTCGGCGCCCGCGGGCGGATGGGTACCGAGGTCGTGAAGGCCGTGAACGAGGCCGACGACCTCGAGCTGGTCGCGATGGTCGACGACGGCGACTGGCTGTTCAACGTCGCCGACGCCGGAGCCCAGGTGGTCGTGGACTTCACCCGCCCGGACGTCGTCATGGACAACATCCGCTTCTGCATCGACCAGAACATCCACTGCGTCGTCGGGACGACGGGCTTCGACGAGGCACGGCTCGCGACCGTCGCCGAGTGGCTGGAGCCCAAGCCGGAGCTGGGCGTGGTCATCGCCCCCAACTTCGGCATCGGGGCGGTGCTGCTGATGAAGTTCGCCCAGGAGGCGGCCCGGTTCTTCCCCTCCGTCGAGGTGGTGGAGCTGCATCACCCCAACAAGGTCGACGCGCCCTCCGGGACGGCGGTGCGCACCGCACGTCTCGTGGCCGCCGCCCGCCGCGCCGCCGGGCTCCCGCCGGCGCCGGACGCCACCACCGATGCACTGGACGGGGCCCGGGGAGCCGACGTCGAGGGTGTGCCGGTCCACGCCGTCCGACTGACCGGCCTCGTGGCACACCAGGAGGTGCTCATGGGTGCGGCGGGGGAGACCCTGACCCTCCGGCACGACTCCTACGACCGGGCCTCGTTCATGCCGGGGGTGCTGCTCGCGGTACGCGAGATCAGCCGGCGCCCGGGGCTCACCGTGGGGATCGAGAGCTTCCTGGGCCTCTGAACCGGACGCCGGAGGGACCCCCCTGCACGGCCTCTCAGGGTCGTGTATGGTTCTCCATGCGCCGCGCGGCCCGGAAGGGCCGCCGGACCAGACCCCCCTCGGGGGAGCTCTTGGAAACCGGCGTAGAGTTGGACCTCCAGCCAGCGACGAAGCCCGAGAGGGTCGAGTTTCTGTGCGTCCGCTCCTTGAGAACTCAACAGCGTGCCGAAAGTCAGTGCCAAGTAATACCCCGTGCCGGGGCCTTCGGGTTCTGGTTTGGGATTCCTTTGGTTGATTGATATCGAGAGCGTCCAGTTCT
>NZ_SPQL01000029.1 GCF_004570385.1 Blastococcus sp. CT_GayMR19
TCGTGGGCGGCTCGGGCCTTGGTGTTCTGGGCGCGTTCCCGGCGGGCGTCCCGCTCGGCGAGGGAGTCGATGGCGGTCAGCAGGGCGGCGCCGGCGTCGGCGGGCATCCGGACCTTCAGGGTCAGCCAGCCCTCGTCGTCGGTCCAGGACTGGAAGGACTGCCCGGCCTCCGGCCGTCGCTCGACGGGGGAGTCCTCGGCGTGGTCGTCGGCGCGCCGCCAGGCCCGGCAGAACCGCTCGGTCTGCGACGCGGTCGCCGACAGCGCGAACTCCAGCAGGGCGGCCTCGCAGTCCGGGGCGGCGATGCGGGTCAGCGCCCGCACCTTGGCGTAGGAGAGCCGGCCGGTGCCGAACGCCGCCGCGATCTCCGGCAGGCCGCGCAGCGCCCGGGCCACCCGGACGTGTTCGCGGGCGGTGACCGGCGCCAGGCCGCACTGCCAGGCCAGCCAGTGCGCGCAGGAGTTGATGCCCACCCCGTGCCAGCCGCCCCGGTCGTCGAACTCGGCGACCAGCCGCAACCACGCCGCGGTCGCCGCCGCCAACCGCACCGCCCCCGCGGTGATCGCCCGCGCCAGCTCCGGCAGCGGCGAACCCGACCCATGCTCTGCGTCCGTTTTCGAACTCATGTTCGGATGGTATTGGGCGCCACCGAAAAAACTCGCTGGTCAGCGGATCGTCACGCTTCCGCCGAAGCGTCCGCGGGGTGCGGCGGATCCCGGTCGGTGAGCGCGGGGCGAAGGGACACGGGGCGCTTCCGCGGAACCGTCCGCGCGGCGAGCTCTGCCGGTGAGGGGGAACGGCGGGCGGGGGGCGCTTCCGCGGAAGCGTCCGTGGAGTGCGGCGGATCCCGGTCGGTGGGCGCGAGGCGGAGGGACAGGGGGCGCTTCCGCGGAAGCGTGGGTGGGGTGGGGCGGATCCCGGTCGGTGGGCGGGGGGCGGAGGGACAGGGGGCGCTTCCGCGGAAGCGTCCGTGGGGCGCGGCGGATCGGCGTCAGTGGGCGGGCGCGGCTCATCCCGGTCGGTTCGCGCGAGGCGGAGGGACACGGGGCGCTTCCGCGGAAGGACGGGAGTTCGCCCGGCGGAACACAGCCGGGAGGCGCCGGACGGGGCACGGGGCGCTTCCGCGGAAGCGCGGGTCATGGCATGCGGCGGTCGGTGCGGCGACCTTCGCTGGGCCTGGCTCGTGAGACTGCCGCGAAGCGCGACTGCCGCGAAACGCGACCGCGGACCAGTCGGCCACGGGTGCGACCCGGCGTTCCGGCGCATGGCGGCGGACGCCGGCGTGCCATAAGGGCGCGTCTCCACCCGGAAACGGTCGTGCATCAACTGGGGGACCGGCGTAATCGCCCCTTGACCTGCGGCGGCGCCGGCCATCACCCTGACCGCCGCACTGAGCTCGCCGACGGCCCCGCGTCCGGTGGACCGTCGTCCGGTTCCCCAGGAGGCGTCATGTCCGCACCCCAGCCCCGTGGCGCCTCCGGCGTCACCTACACCCATGCGGCAGAGGGCTACTTCGACAAGCGTGGGCTGACCCGCACCGCGGGGTTCTGGGGACTCTGGGGCCTGGGCGTCGCGGCGGTCATCTCCGGCGACTTCTCCGGCTGGAACCTCGGTATCGGCGGCGCCGGCTGGGGCGGCTTCCTCATCGCCACGGTGGTCGTGACGCTCATGTACGTCGCGATGATCGCCAGCATCGGTGAGATGGCGTCGGCGATGCCGCACACCGGAGGCGCGTACTCCTTCGCGCGGTCGGCGATGGGTCCCTGGGGCGGGTTCGTCACCGGGCTCGCCGAGACGATCGAGTACGTCGCGACGACGGCGGTGATCGTCTTCTTCTCGGCGTCCTACGCCGACAGCATCACCGACGAGCTGTTCGGTCTGTCGATGCCGACCTGGGTGTGGTGGCTCATCCTCTACGCGATCTTCCTGCTGCTGAACATCGCCGGTGCCGAGGTCTCGTTCCGCTTCGCCGTCGTCGTCGCTGCCCTCTCGTTGGCGGTCATCGCGCTGTTCGCCGTCATGGCGCTGTTCTCCGGGGCCCTGGACTTCGGCAAGCTCTTCGACATCCAGCCCGAGAGCGGCAACAGCACCTTCGTGCCGTTCGGCTGGTGGCAGGTGGTCCTGGCCATGCCGTTCGCGATGTGGCTCTACCTGGGCATCGAGGAGCTGCCGCTGGCGGCGGAGGAGTCCCACATGCCCGCCCGCGACATCCCCCGCGCGGGGCTGTGGGGGATGGGGACGCTGATCGTCAGCGGTGCGCTGGTGCTGTTCCTCAACCCGGCTGTCGTCGGCGCCTCGGCGATCGGCGGATCCGGGGAGCCGTTGCTCGACGGCTTCCGCGCGATCCTGCCCAACAGCGACGTCGCGGCGATCCTCTCGGCGTTCGCGCTGATCGGGCTCTTCGCCTCGCTGCAGGGGATCATGTACGCCTACGGGCGCAACATCTACTCGCTCTCCCGGGCCGGCTACTACCCGAAGGTGCTGTCTCTGACCGGTGCCCGCAAGACGCCGTGGATCGCACTGGTCATCGGGGCGGTCATCGGCATCGCGGCGCTGCTCCTCGTCGAGACCGGCGGTGACACGGCCGGGGCGATCGTCCTCAACATCGCCGTCTGGGGTGCGGTCATCGCCTACCTTCTGCAGATGGTGGCGTTCGTGATGCTGCGCATGCGGTTCCCCAACGCCCGGCGCCCCTATCGCAGCCCGTTCGGCGTGCCCGGCGCGGTCTTCGCCGGTGGCATCGCGGCCCTGATCTTCGTCGGCGTCATGCTCAACGAGGACTACCGGCCGGCCATCGTCGCGATCGCCGTCGTGTTCGTCGTCGGGCTGGTCGGGTTCGCGGCCTTCGGCCGGCATCGGCTGGTGCTGTCGCCCGAGGAGGAGTACGCCATGACCGGCGGACTCCACGGCGACCCGCAGGAAGAGGGCTACGGCGCGGTGGACGTCGAGGACATCGACCCGGAGGCCCGCTCGCGGTCCGTCTGACGACGTCTCCGGCGCCCCCGGGTCACCTGGCCGCTTCCACCAGGGCTGCGAACAGGCGGGGGTCCGCACCCGCCTCGGGGTGCCACTGGACGCCGACGCAGAACCGGCGGCCGGCCACCTCGACCGCCTCGACGACGCCGTCCTCGGCCCAGGCCGACGGCGTGAGACCGGCTGCGATCCGGCCCAGCGACTGGTGGTGGTGGCAGTCCACCGCCGGGGCCGGCCCCAGCAGCCGGTCGAGGACCGAGCCCGGCGCCGTGCGCACCTGCCGTCGGGCGAAGAGCCCGGGCGCCAGCTGGTGGGTGCCCGCGCCGGGCACGTCGGGCAGGTGCTGCACCAGGTCGCCCCCGAGCGCGACGTTGAGCAGCTGCATACCCCGGCAGATCGCGAGCAGCGGCAGGTCCCGGGTCAGCGCGGCCTGCAGGACGGCCAGTTCCGTGGCGTCCCGCTCGGGTCGCGGAACGGTGTTCGGCCCGGGATCCGAGCCGTAGCGCGCGGGGTCGACGTCGGCCCCGCCCGCCAGGATCAGCCCGTCGAGCCGGGCGACGACCTCGGCGGTTCCGGCTCCGGTGGGCAGCAGGACCGGCCCCCCGCCCGACCCGGCAACGGCATCCGCGTAGGACGCCGGGAGGAGGATCGCGGGCACGTCCCACGCTCCCCACCGCGCCTGCTCGCGATAGGTGGTGATGCCGATCAACGGGCGCACAGGGAGCGGCCGAGGCACCGGCTACATGTCCAGGCCGCCGTTGACCCCCCACACCTGGCCGGTGATGTAGCCGGACGCGTCCGCAGCGAGGAAGTGGACCACCCGTGCGACCTCCTCCGGTGTGCCGAGCCGGCCCATCGGGATCTTCGCCCGGAAGCCCTCCAGCACCTTCTCCGGTACGGAGTCCACCATCTCGGTCGCGATGAATCCGGGCGTCACGGTGTTCACCGTGACGCCGAGCCCGCCCTCGAGCTTGCCCGACTTCTGCAGCTGGAAGGCGGCCTCCCGGGCCAGGGTCTTGGTCAGGCCGAACATCCCCGACTTGGCGGCGGCGTAGTTGACCTGCCCGATGTTCCCCATCTCCCCGATGACCGAGGAGATGTTGATGATCCGCCCGCTGCCCCGCTCGAGCATGTGCCGCATGGCCTCCTGCGACAGGTAGAAGGCGCCGGAGAGGTTGACGTCCATGACCCGCTGCCAGTCGTCGTCGGTCATCCTGAGGATGCCGCGGTCCGCGGTGATGCCGGCGTTGTTCACGAGGATGTCGAGCCGGCCCTGCTGTTCGATGACCTCACGGACAGTCCGGCGGCAGTCCTCGCCCGAGCCGATGTCGCCCTTGTGCACGCTGAAGCCCTGGTCGGGGAAGTCCCGCTCGAAGGCCTCGCGGAACCGCCCGGCCGCCTCGTCGTTGCCGCTGTAGCCCGCCGCGACCGCCGCTCCCTGGCTGGCCAGGCTCCGGGATATGGCCGCTCCGATGCCGCGGGTACCGCCCGTCACGAACGCGACCCTGCCGCGGAGCTTGTCGCCGGCCGGCTTGGCCCCTGACGGCTGTTCCTGCACGAAGTTCTTCGGGGTCTCCATGGTGGTCATGCGGTCCTCCCGTAGGTCACAGGGCCTGTCGTCGAACGGTGCCGGAAAGGGTCGGGCAGAGGCGTCGTCCCGGTCGGCCGACGTCGCTGCCGGCGGCCAGTCGCCGGAGCTGTGTCCTGGCTCACACTAGGGTGCGGAAGCGGGCCGCGGTCAACCGAAGGCCACCTGCATGTCCTCGGACGCGGGCGCGCCGGCCGCCGGGGGCTGCGGTGCCGGCTCGGGAGCCTCCGCGGCGGGGGCGGACGCCGACTCGATCGCGACGACGGCCGGATCCAGCCGGAGCACCGCGTACCCCGCCACCGCCCCCGCCCCGAAGCCCGGCGCGAAGATGCGCACCGGCCCGGTGATGACGCCGTCACGGACCGCGTCGTGGATCGCCAGCGGGATGCTCGCCGATGAGGTGTTGCCGACCTTCTCGATGTTGAAGTACAGCTGGTCGGGGGTGAGCCCCGCCCGCTCGGCCAGCTGCAGCACCATCGTCTTGTTCGCCTGGTGCGGCACGATCAGGTCGATGCTGTCCAGCAGCGTGCCCTCCCCGCCGTCCGGGTGGGGGAGCGCCCGCAGTTCCTCGATCATCTGGGAGAGGTAGCGCCCGGCCAGCGCCTTCACGTGCGGGCCGAAGACGGTGATGTTGTTGTCGAACTCCGGGTTGGGCCAGAGGATCGAGTTGACCTCGGTGGCCGGGCCGCTGGCATAGGTCTGCATGTAGTCCACGTCCCCGCGCTCGCCGTCCGGCGCGACCCCCAGGACCATGGCGGCCGCGCCGTCCCCGAAGATCATCCGGGACGTCCGGACGTTGCCGATCTTGTCGGAGAACTTTTCCACGCAGACCACCAGCACCGGCCGCTGCACCTCCTGCAGGATCCGGGTCGCCTCGGCCAGGCCGTAGGGCATGCCGGCGCAGGCGGCGATGATGTCGTAGGCCGCGTGGGTCTGGTAGATGCCGAGCTGCCCGCACAGGTAGGTGGCGGCGGACGGGATCAGCCGTGAGCTGGTGCAGGTGGCCACCAGGAGGGCGCCGATCTCCTCCGGCTGCCGCCCGGACTTCTCCAGTGCGGCCTCGGCGGCCCGCAGGGCCAGCTCCTCCAACGTCAGCGAGCTGTACCGGCGTTGCTCGATCCCGGTCTTCTCCTGGATCTCGGCGGCACCCATCGGGGACCAGTTGTAGGCGGTGTTGCGGATCAGGTCGTCGTTGCTGCACACCTGGTCGCCGTGGACCGCCGCCAGGGCCTCCAGCTTGGGCAGGACGCTGAACTGCCGGCGCACGTCGATCTCCGGGTACGGCCGGATCGGCTGCTGGGACTCCCGCGGCGGCGCGGCCTGCCGGACGGCGGCGCCGATGGACAGCCGCCGCAGGAAGGCCCGCACTTCCTTGTCCCGGGGGTGGAAGGCGACCACATAGTCGTCGTCGGACAGCTGGGAGGCCTCGGCCAGCTCCATCTTCGAGCGGTCCCACGGGTACTGGTTGTGCAGCACCATCGCCCAGCGGTGCAGCGCCTCCAGCTCGGGCACGTCCTCGGAGGCGTCCAGGATGTCGGTGTAGTCGTAGACCGGGTAGTCGGGGTCGTAGTCCCTGAGCCGGAAGGTCAACGCGCCCGGGGTGTCCAGGAACTCCGACACCGTCGGCTTGATCGCCGGCAGCGTGGTGGCATGGTTCCGGCGGTTGCCGAACACGTCGAACAGGACGTCGAAGATGCGGTCCTCGACCGCCCCGTCCCATTGGGCGGGCAGCGTCGGGTAGGCCTCCTGGACGGCGGCGATCTTGGTCTCGCCCTCCTCCCAGGGCTCCAGCACCGGCAGGAAGACGTCGGAGCGGTTCTTCGGCAGGTCCGCCCATCGGGTGGGCCGCTTGTCGTACAGGGTCATCGCGAAACGGTTGGCCCAGAACAGATTCAGGGCGAGGTCCCGCATGAGCGCGTAGCGGCTCTCGTAGCCGCCCGTGCGCACCTTGTCGAGGATGTCGGTGCCACTCGGGGCCTTGGTCTCGAAGTCCCGGCGGATGACGCTGTCCAGTTGCTCGAGCGTCTCCATGGTGGAGAAGTCGAGCTCGGGAATGATGTTCGACGGGAACACCATGCGACCGTGCCGGTTGAGGACGAACGCGTTCATGACGGTCCTTTCTGGCTGCCGACCGTGGGACGTGTCTACACCCAGCCGTTGATCTCCGCCCCCGCGCGCGAGGCGGGAACGAGCAGTGTGGAAAGCCTGGCGGCACGGATGACGTGCGGCGGGCAGATGCTGCTCCCGACCGTCGCGGCGGGCAATGGTTCTCGGCGCGGACGCCGGTCGACGAGCGGTTTCCTGGCGCGCGCCGACGGCGCCGCGGGCGCGCCGTTCGCTCCTGACCCGCACCACGGGGCAGGGCCCGCCCGTCAGGGCGGTGGGCTCAGCCCACCGCCGGGGGCTCGAGCAGGAGCAGCGGGATGCGCCGCCGGGTCCGCCTCTGGTACTCGACGTAGGACGGGAAGACCGTGCAGGCGCGGGACCACCAGCCGGCTCGCTCCGCCCCGGTCACCTCGCGGGCGACCAGGTCGAGGACCCGGTCGCCGTCGCGGAGTTCGACCTCGGGGTGGGCCAGGACGTTGGCGTACCAGTGCGGATGGCGGTCGGCGCCCGCCATCGAGGCCACCACCGCGTACACGCCGCCGTGCGTCACCCGCATGAGCGGCGTCTTCCGCAGCCGGCCGCTGCGGGCGCCCACCGTGGTGAGCAGCACGACCCGGCGTCCCCGCAGGCCGGTGCCGGTGCGCTCGAGGTGCTCGACCTCCTCCCGCACCCACGCGACGGTGCTGGGCTCGTACTCGCCGACCAGCGCCATGCCGGAAGTGTGCCTGGGGGCGCGTTGCGCCTCCCAGGGGCACGGCCCATCTTCAGGGACCCGGCTCGTGAGCGGAGCTCCGCGTGGATCCCGTGGTCGCCCTCGCCGATCCGGCGGAGAACCTCTGTCCGCGCGGTCGCGGTCTCCGGCATCGCGGCGGTCGTCGCCATGGAGGGGGGCCATCCGCGGCTCTCCTACCGCCGGTACAGCGAGGGACGCGCCGCGCACTGGCTGCTGCTGATCCTGGCCGACCGCGTGGACGCGTGGGAGAGCCACCTCGCCTCGTTCGCCACGCTCCGGCCGGACAACCCGATCACCCAGACCGGCGTCCGCAGCACGGGTCGGGATCCTCGGCGGTCGCCGCGGCGCCGGGACGGCGAGCTGTCCTACGCAGGAGCGGACGGCTGCTTCCACACGCACGGTCGCCGGCGCACGAGCTGCTCGGGGATTCACGGCGCCGAGCGGCGCAGCAGGTCCTCGTAGATGCGCTCGTAGCCGTCCGCCATGACCGGGGGCGAGAAGCGCTGCCGCGCCGCGGCCGCGCACGCCCCGGGATCCAGTTCGTCGAGCCGGTCGAGGGCCGCGCCGAACTCCGACTCGTCGTCGGCCAGGAAGCCGGTGACCCCCGGCTCCACCAGCGAGGGGAGGCAGCCGCGGGCCATCGCGACGACCGGGGTGCCGGCGGCGAGGGCCTCGCAGACGGCGGTGCCGCCCGGTTCGGCCCAGCGGATCGGAAAGAGCACGGCGCGTGCCTGTCGCAGCAGATCGGCCTTCTGCGCGGCGGCGACATTGCCGATCCACCGGGCACGGTCGTCGTCCAGCAACGGCGCGACGTTGTCCAGGAACCAGACGACGTCGGGGTAGGTCCGCACCGGGTTGGCCGGATCGGCAAGCGCGCTCTCCAGGGAGGCGCGATCGGGCTGCCCGCCCACGGGCCCGGCGAGCACGAGCGGCACACCGGCGGCCCGGCACGCCCGGATCGCCAGGTCGATCCCCTTTCGCTCGCACACCCGGGACAGCACGAGGACGAAGTCCGCCCGCTCCTCACGCGGCAACGGGGTGGACTCGGGGATGGGGACGGCGAGGGGCACGACACCGAGGACCTGCCGTTCCAGCGACGCCGGGGCCCGGGCGACCTGGGACTCGGAGACCCCGGCGAAGAAGACCCGGTCGCGGCCGTCGAAGGAGGCGTAGAACTCGGCGTTGCGCTCGAGATCCCAGTGCAACGTATGCAGGACGGGCGGCGCCTCACGTCCCAGAGCCGCGAGGAGTGCCGGCCCGATCACCTGCAGGTGGGTGTGCACGAGGTCGAAGGGCGCACCGGCGGCGGCGTGCCGGAGGATCTCCGTCGTCACCGCCTGGGCATGGGCGTGTGCCACCCCGGTCACGTCGGGATACGGCTCGGCCAGACGCCCGAACTGGCCCCTGGGGAAGGCGCACACCCGCCCGTCGTCGGGCTGCTCGCTCTCACCGACGGTGCCCAGCACGACGGCGTGCCCTCGACGCCGGAGCTCGGTGGTCAGCGTGGCCACGACGTTCTCCAGCCCGCCGTAGCCGTGGGGAGGCACCGGCAGCCAGGGCCCGGCGTCCATGAGGATCTTCACCGCCGGCCGGTCCGGGCACCGTGCCGTTCGCGGTACTCGGGCACCATGCACATCGGCGGCCGCTCGACGACGCCCACGTCCCAGGTGACGGCCTCGACGTCCGTGCCACTGCGGACGAACTGGACCAGCCGGTCGTCGGGCACGCGCAGGGAGGGACAGCGCGCCAGGGCGGTCTGGAGGATCTGACCGGCCATGCGTCCCAGGGCGGCGTCGGTCTGGTGGCGGTGCACCCGGGTACCGAGGTCGACCTGCGCCAGCGCGTCGATCCCCGCGAGCTCGGCGAGGTCGATCAGCAGGCCCAGTTCGACGCCGTAGTGGGACACGAAGGGCACCTGTTCGAGCAGCCGGCGGCGGCCGGCGTACTCACCGCCGAGGGGCTGGACGAATCCGGACAGGTGGGGCCAGAGGGCGCCCAGGAGCGGGCGGGCGGTCAGCTCGGTGACGCGGCCGCCCCCGGTGGGCACGAGGCCCTCGCTGGTCGCCAGCGGCCGGTCGTAGAGGCCCTTGACGTACCCGACGTCCGGGTCGGTGAGGAGCGGGCCCAGCAGGCCGGCGACGAAGTGCGGATCGAACTCCTGCACGTCGGAGTCGAGGAAGACGACGAGGTCACCGGAGGTCACGTGCAGCGACTTCCAGAGCGCCTCGCCCTTCCCCGGGATGTGCCCGTAGGAGGTCAGGACGTCGTCCACGTGGACGACGCGCGCGCCCGCGGCCGCGGCCAGGGAGGCCGTCCGGTCGGTGGACCCGCTGTCCATGACGACCAGCTCGTCCACGAGCGGGACCCGCCCCATCCATGCCCGGCGGACAGCCGTGACGATCGCGCCGACCGTGGCCTCCTCGTCCAGGGCCGGGAGGACGACGCTGACCGTGCAGCCGCGCTCGCGTTTGGCCTGGAGGAGGCGGTAGGAGGAGTACGCGGACGCCCGATAGGTACGTCGCCCCAACCACCACGAGACCTCTTCGCGCACGTCCGGTCCTTTCGTCGAGCCGTGCCGATCCGGTGCCGCGGGGCCGGACGATGCCCAGACTGCGTCAATCGTCCGTCCCGCGCACCGTCCTCCGGCGCGCGAAACCGGATCGGGCCGAGACGTCGGGCGCGGTTCGTGGCCGCGAGTCGCCCCGCCGGTGCGCCCGGCACGGCCGTTGACCTGCGCGTCCGGTGCCGGACACGCAAGGATGGGCAGGGTGACGGCCGCACGGACGATCTGCTCCCGCCCGCACCCGTACTGTCCGCGCGTGCCCCGGCCGGGAGGCCACGCATGACCCTCCGCGTGGGCCTGGTGGGCGCCGGCGCGGTGGGGGCCAGGCACGGGCGCACCCTGGCCGGCTTTCCGGACGTCGAGCTCGTCGGCATCTGCGACCCGGTGGCCGCGGTGGGCGCAGCGCTCGGCGCGGAGCTCGGCGTCCCGACGGTCGAGGATCTCGGCGGGCTTCTCCGGGCAGGGCTGGACGCCGTATGGCTGTGCGTGCCGCCGTTCGCACACGGTGACCTCGAGCTGGCGGTGGTGGCGGCGGGGTTGCCGTTCTTCGTGGAGAAGCCGCTCGCGGCAGACCTGGACGTGGCCGTACGCGTCGTCGTCGCTGTGGGCGCCGCCCGGCTGCCCACGGCGACCGGCTACCACTGGCGGCACCTGGACACCGTGGAGCGGGCGGGGTCGGCCCTGACCGGCCGGAACGTGCGGCTGGTCGACGCGCGCTGGTGGGGATCGACGCCCCCTCCGGCCTGGTGGAGCCGTGCGTCGCTCTCGGGCGGGCAGGTCGTCGAGCAGGCGACCCACGTGCTGGACCTGATCCGGGTTCTGGCGGGTGAGGTCGTGGAGGTGGTCGGCAGTGCCGCGCGGTCGTCGGCCGCGGGACGGGACGTGCCCGACGCGACCGCCGCCGTGCTGCGGCTGGCGTCCGGGGCCGTGGGGACGGTCAGCACGTCCTGCGTACTGCCCGCACTGACGGCGGCCGGGCTCGACGTCGTCGCCGACGGCGTGTCGGTGCATCTGACGGAGACCGCGCTGCGGGTCCGGACCGCGGACGGGGACCTGGAGACCGAGCCCACGGTCGACGGGCGCCGCGCCGTCGACCGCGCCTTCGTCGACGTGCTCGCCGGAGGCACCCCGGCCGCGGGGCTGGTGGACGTCGGGGAGGCGCTGGAGACCCACCGCCTCGCCTGCGCGGTGGCGGAGGCCACCCGCACCGGATCAGCGGTCCGGGTGGCCGCGCGGTGAGCGGCACGGTGCGGACCCTCGTCGTCCCACGGCCCGGGGCGCTGGAAGTCGTGGAGAGCCCGGAGCCACCGCTCGCCGAGGGCTGCTTCCGGGCCGAGACGGTGTTCTCCGGCCTGTCCGCCGGCACCGAGCTCACCTGGTACCGGGGTACCAGCCCCTACTTCACCGCGGGCTGGGACGCCGAGCTCGGCATGTTCGACCCTGATCTGCCCGCACAGCGCTTTCCCGTGCAGCGCCTTGGCTACATGGAGGTCGCCCGGGTCACCGACACCCGTACCCGCGCCGTGACCGAGGGCGCCCTGGTCGCGATGGCCTACGGCCACTCGACCGTCGTCCACGGCGATCCGGTCACCCAGCACGTCGTGCCACTGCCGGGCGGACTCGACCCCGTGCTGGGCATCTACGTGGCCCATCTCGGGCCGATCTGCGCGAACGGCCTGCTGCACGCCGCCGCCGACGTGGGCGGCGCGGAGCTCGACGCGGGCGTGCGCGGCCGGCTGGTGGTCGTGACGGGAGGCGGGGCCATCGGCCTGCTGGTGGGGCTGCTCGCCCGGGCCCACGCTGCCGCCGAGGTCGTCGTCGTCGACGCGACGCCGCAGCGCCGGGCCGCCGCCGTGGGGCTCGGCCTGCAGGCCGTCGACGACACGCCGGACGTGGCGCGGGAGCTCAAGACACGCTGGCGGCACGCGCCGGCCGACCACGGGGCCGACGTCGTCTTCCAGTGCCGCGGCCAGGCCTCGGCGCTCGCGACGGCGCTCCGGTGCCTGCGCCCGCAGGGCACGGTGGTCGACCTCGCCTTCTACACCGGGGGCGCCGACCGGGTCGCGCTCGGGGAGGAGTTCCACCACAACGGTCTCGCGGTCCGGTCTGCCCAGATCGGGCGCGTGCCCCGCGGTCTGGCGGCCTCCTGGGACCGCCGCCGCCTGTCGCACGAGACGCTCCGGCTTCTGGCCGAGCACGGCCGCAACGTCCGCGAGCACCTGCTCACCGACATCGTCGCCTTCGACGAGGCACCTAGCGTCTTCGCCGAGCTCAGCTCACGGCGGAGGCAGGTGATCTCGGCGGCATTCGAGGTGGCCGTCGCCTGAGCGGCGGCGGGCCCGAGGCGACCCGGGGGATGATCCCGGCGTGCCCCGGCTGCTCGTCGTCCACCACACGCCCTCGCCCGCGATGCAGGCCGTCCTCGAGGCGGTGCGGGAGGGCGTCGCGCTGGTGGCGGAGGTCGACCTGGTCGTCCGGCCGGCGCTGTCCGCCGGGGCCGCCGACGTGCTGGACGCGGACGGCGTCCTGCTCGGGACGCCGGCCAACATCGGCTACATGTCCGGGGCGCTCAAGCACTTCTTCGACACCGTCTACTACCCGTGCCTCGACGCCACCGTCGGCCTGCCCTACGGCGTGTACGTGCACGGCAACGACGACACCGCCGGCGCGCTGACCAGCATCGGGCGGATCACCGGCGCGCTGCGCTGGAAGCAGGTAGCGGCGCCGCTCAGCCTCGTCGGCGCACCCGGCGCCGACGACCTCGAGGCCTGCCGCGAGCTGGGGGCGACCGTCGCGGTCAGCCTGTAGCGGCTTCGGGCGCCGCGGCCGTGGACCGGAGCAGGCGGCCGAGGAGCAGCGCGCCGATCCCCGCGAGGACGACGAGCAGCAGGGCGACGCGCAGGCTGGTGGCGTCCGCGAGCACCCCGATCAGCGGCGGGGACAGCAGGAAGCCCACCCGGAGCAGCCAGTTGATGACCGCCAGCCCGAGGCCGGGCGGCAGACCTGGGAGCTCGTCCGCCGCGTGGTAGACCGCCGGGACGAGCGTCGCGACGCCGAGCCCGGCGAGGGCGAAGCCGACGAGCGTCGTGACGACCGACGGAACCGCCAGGGCCAGGCCCATGCCGAGCGCGATGAGCACGCCGCCGACCTGCACGACGAGCCGCTGCCCGAAGTGGTCGACGACGCGGTCGCCGGTCAGCCGGCCGACCGTCATGGCGCCCTGCAGGGCGACGAACCCCAGCCCCGCGGCGGCGGCGCCGGCCGCCAGCTCGGTGCGCAGGTACAGGGCGCTCCACGACGCGCCGGCGTCCTCGACGACGGCCCCGCAGGCCGCGAGGACGCCCAGCGCCACCAGGGCCCTGGTGGCGGCCCGTCGTCCGGCGCGCTTTCCGGCCGTGGCCGCGTCCTGGTCGTGCACCGTCCCGGCGGGCTGCTCCCGGCTGGGCCCACGGTCGGCCTCGTCGGGGCCGGGGAGCATCGCGCGCTGGATGACCAGGGCCAGGAGACCGAAGACGACCGCGGTGCCGGCCAGGTGCCAGACGAGCGGGACGCCGAACCCGGCGGCGGCCGATCCGAGCAGGCCGCCACTGACCGCCCCGATGCTCCAGATCCCGTGGAACGCATTGAGGATGGAGCGGCCGTAGAGCCGCTGCACCCGCAGTCCGTGCGCGTTCTGCGCGACGTCGATGATGTTGTCGAGCACGCCGCCGAGGAGCAGTGCCACCGCGAGCGCCGGCCAGTTGGGCGCGATGGACACCGCCCACAGCGTGATCCCCATGAGGACGAGGCCGGACGACGCCACGCGGCCGGAGCCGAACCGGCGGATCAGGACGGCGGAGGACACGCCGGCCAGCAGGGCACCGAGGGGAACCGCGGCGAGCGCGGCGCCGAGCGAGGAGTTGCTCAGCCCGAGCTGTTCCTTCACCTCGGGCAGGCGCGGGACGAGGTTGGCGTAGAAGACCGCGTTGATGAAGAAGCAGCCGGCGACGGCCGCGCGGGCCCGACGCAGCTGGGGCGGGACGGAGGCCGGGGGAGCGGACCCCACCGTCAGCGCGCCAGGCCGGCGTGCCGCTCGCGGAGTTCCCGCTTGAGGATCTTGCCGCTGGGGTTCTTCGGCAGCGCGTCCGCGAGGACGACGTACTTGGGCCGCTTGTAGCCCGCGAGCTTCTGGGTGTGGGCCGAGACGTCCTCGGGGGTGAGCGAGGCCCCCGGCTTCGGGACGACGACGGCCGTCACCGCCTCGATCCAGTGCGGGTGGCTGATGCCGAAGACCGCGACCTCGGCGACGCCCTCGAGCTCGTAGATCGCCTCCTCGATCTCGCGGCTGGCCACGTTCTCGCCGCCGGTCTTGATCATGTCCTTCTTGCGGTCGACCACCGAGAGATAGCCGTCGTCGGTCAGCACGCCCAGGTCGCCGGAGTGGAACCAGCCGTCCTTGAACGCCTCGGTCGTCTTCTCCTCGTCGTTGTAGTAGCCCAGGGCCGCGTGCGGGCTGCGGTGCACGATCTCGCCCACCTCGCCGGGCGCGACCGGCCGGCCGGCGTCGTCCACCAGCATCGTCTCGACGTTCAGTGCCGCCCGGCCGGCCGAACCGGCCCGGGGGAGCTGCTCGTCCGGCCGCAGGATCGTGGCGAGCGGGGACATCTCGGTCTGGCCGTAGAAGTTCCACAGCGAGACGTCGGGCAGGCGGCGCTGCAGCTCGCGCAGCACCTCGACCGGCATCGGGGAGGCGCCGTAGTAGCCCTTGCGCAGGCTGGAGAGGTCGGTCGTGTCGAAGTCGGGGTGCCGCAGCAGCGAGATCCAGACCGTCGGCGGGCAGAAGAGCTTGGTGACCTGCTCGCGGGCGATCGTCGCCAGCAGGGTCGCCGGGTCGGGGCCGGGCACGATGATGCTGGTCGCGCCCAGGTAGACGTCGACGGAGAAGAAGCAGTCCAGTTGCGCGCAGTGGTACATCGGCAGCGAGTGCAGTTCGACGTCGTCGACGCTCATGCCGCCGTCGATCACGCAGCTCACGTACTGGGTGATCAGCGAGCGGCTGGACAGCATCACGCCCTTGGGTCGCGACTCGGTGCCCGACGTGTACATCAGCCGCAGCGGGTCGTCGTCGGCGACGGCGACGTCGGGGGCCTCGCTCGGGCCGTCGGTCCACCAGGCGTCGACGTCCTCCCAGCCGGCGGCGGGAGCGGCCCCGGACAGCGGGATCCATCCGCGGATCCCGCCCTGCACCTCCGCCGTGGCCAGTGCCTTCTCGGCGGTCGGCGCGAGCGCGTCCTCGGCGACCATCCCGCTCGCGCCGGAGTGCCGCAGGATGTAGGCGATCTCGTCGGGGCCGAGCATGAAGTTGACGGGCACGAGGACGACGCCGAGCTTCGCCGTGGCGAACGCGAGGACGGCGTACTGCCACGAGTTGTGGGAGAGCAGCGCGAGCCGGTCGCCCTTGTCCAGGCCCCGGGCGGCCAGCGCGTGCGCGGCCCGGTTCACGGCGACGTCGAACTCGGCGTAGGACATGCGGCGGTCGCCGGCCACGACGGCGAGCTTGTCCGGGTACCGGCGCGCCGTCCGGTGCAGCAGGTCGCCGACGGAGTGCTGGCGGGACCGTGCGATGGCGGCACTGGTGGCGGAACCGAACATCGTCGTCATCGGTCGGCATCTCCGTTCGTGCGGCGGGCGGGCGTGGCGTGCCCCCGCATACTCGCCCACGCCCCGGGCGCGCCGGAACAGCGGGACGGCCGGGGCTCCGCGCGGGCGGGGCCCCCGGAACCGGTCGCCACGCGAGATGTCTGGGTTACTTGACACAATGTCTGGTAAACCCGACACTATCGCCATGGGGAGAACCTCAGCGAGAGGACGGCACAACGGCGTCCGTACGGCGCGGACGGCCCTGGGCATGACCCAGGCCGAACTGGCCGGCGACGTCGGGGTGACCCGTCAGACCGTGGTCGCGGTGGAAGCCGGCGACTACGCGCCGTCGGTCTACCTCGCGCTGGCGATCGCGCAGCGCCTCGGTAGCTCGGTGGAGAACTTGTTCGGGGAGCAGTCCGCGGCCGACCGGCCCGGACTCGGCGACGGAGTGGGGGCGGGCGCATGAGTGAGCACGACGACGTGGAGGTCGGTAGGCGGTTCGGCTGGTTCGTGCGGGCCGGCGGCGCGATCGGCGACCTGGGCAGCCCGTTCTACCGGGAGGAGCGCCAGCGGGACGTGTGGAACGAGGCGTCGGCCGTCGGCCTCCAGGTGACGCTGTGGCTGGCCCTGGCGGCGGCCAACGGCATGGTGTGGCTCGGCGGCTCGTCCGGGCTGCCCTACGCGTTCACGGTGTTCGGCGTCGTGGGTGTGACGTCCTGGGTGACGGTGCTCTACGCCGGCGCCCTGGGTGTCACGGTCGACGACGCGGATCTGCTGCGCCTGCGCCTGGTGCCGTATCTGGGCCTGATGGTCCTCTTCCTCGTGGGTGCGGCGCGGGTGGCGCCGTCCGATGGCTTCGTGGGCGGCCTCGTCTGGGGTGGGGCGTTCGGAGGTGCGGTCGCGCTGGTGTTCATCCTGTGGAGCGGACTGCGCGCCCGGCGCCGCCAGCGGCTGGGCAGCGCCTGACCGGAGCCGTCACCGCACG